>CAYQYT010000001.1:0-315641 GCA_964421815.1 uncultured Eubacteriales bacterium
GAGAAGATATGAAAAGGGAAAAACTTATGGACATCCCTATTTCAATGATTCAAGATTTCCCTGAACACCCATATAAGGTAAAGGATGATGAAAATATGGTTGAGCTTGTTGAAAGTGTAAGAACAAGAGGACTTATTCAGCCTGTTCTTGTCAGACCGCTTGATAACGGTATGTACGAAATGGTGTCGGGACACAGAAGAAAACGTGCATTTGAAATTGCGGGTATAGAAAAGATACCTGCGAGGGTTCAAAATCTCACAAAAGATGAAGCTATACTCTCAATGGTTGACAGTAATCTTCAGAGAGATGAAATTCTACCTTCGGAGAAAGCTTTTTCCTTCAAAATGCGTCTTGAAGCAATGAAAAGAATTGGTGGAAGACCGAGTAAAGAAAACGGTGCACCGGTGGAGCACCCTTATTTAGGTCAGAAATCAAGAGATGTACTTGCCGAGGAAGTAGGAGAAAGTCGTGAGCAAATCCGTAGATTCATTCGTCTTACGAACCTTATTCCTGAAATGCTTGACCTTGTGGATGATAAAAAAATCGCAATGCGACCTGCAGTTGAGATTTCTTATCTTAGTCCCGAGGAGCAGCTGAATTTAGCAGATGCGATTGATGCTGAACAATGTACGCCATCTGCAAGTTGATTAAACATATCAATAAGAAGTTCTCTGTCACTTGGATTTAACTTTTGTAATTTTATTTCCAAATCTGAAAACTGTTCATGTAAAACAACATTAGAATCTATACCCAACAGTGAATCAATGGGAATTGAAAGAGAATTTGAGAGAGATACTAAAAATTTGCTTCCAGGTTTGCGTTTACCTGTTTCGATTGCACTTATATAATATTCGTCAGAGCCGATCAGTTCTGCTAATTGAGCTTGTGTTAATTTTAATTCTTTTCGTTTGGTACGAATAATACTACCGATACTATTTGGCATAAACAAATCATCCTAAAAAGCAAATTTGAACTATTGCACAATTAGTTCATACCTATAGTATATGGTGTTTTTGGGATTATAAAATGTGCACAATATCAAACTTGACATATAGCACAATATGATGATATAATAAAAATAACGGAGTGATGTAGATATGCACAGTAAAATAAAAGAAATTCGGATGCGGTTAGGTTTGTCTGAATCGCAAATATCTTCTTTGTTAAATATAAGTAGTTATAAATATCGACGGTATGAAGATGGTACCCTGACTTTATCCGTAGAGATATTAGTTTTACTATCAATAATGTATGATATATCAGTTGATTTGCTTGTTTTCGATAGATTTAATTTGGATACGATTTTTAAAGATGCATCAATAAAAGAAATATTAAAGCTTTCGGAAAAAGAAAGAATTGATATATTGGAATACAATATATGTAAGTTCTGTACATTTAAATGTAGTTCAGTAAACTATAGAGTGGTAAAAAATATTCTTGCCCATCTTTTGGACAAATTCTCAAAGAATCTTTATAATTTACGCCGTGTTAAATCATTTGAAGTAATAGAAATATCATCATTACTTAATGTTGATATTGAATACTATCAAGGCTTAGAGAATGGTGATATGTGGCCAACAGTATTTGAATTAATAGAAATAGTTTATGCTTACTCTAAATCAATAAACGAAATGTTTGAAATCAAGTAGGAGGCTACTAAGTTAATAGGTAGCCTCCTACTTGATTATTTCTTTTTGAGTTTTAACATTGAACTGGGGATTTCAGGTTGATGATATATTACATAGCTAGGTGAGTTTACAGAGGCGGTGCCGATTGCTAATGCAAGGGGCATAAAAAACACTCCAATTCGCAGTAAAATTTTCTTCATGATGAGTCACCTCCTTGTTTGTATTATTCTTAATTATAATTTATTTGTTTTGGATAATTTAATCGAATATTCAATTCGCCCCAATATCATTGATAAAGTTGCGGATAAAAGACCGATTGAAGCACTACAAACAAATCTGAATATATTTGGGCAATAAAAGTTTACCAAAAAACTTATAGTACAAATAATTGTTGCAACAAATGCACTGTTTCGTTTGTGTTTTCTTTTTTCGTTTGATGACAATGGATTATATTCGTTTTCCGCCGGCGCTAACAATATGAGCAATGCTAAAGAAAAAATATTTGAAATATCTATAATATTATTGTTGATTTTGTTTAGTGTCATCAATGCAATAAGAAAGAAAAAATAGTTTATCATTGTTGTGAAGAAACAGGATAGATGGCTTTTTGCATGATATCCACCGCAAAATAATCTTACCAATATAAAGGATCCTAAAAAAATTACAGATGAGACAAATTCTCCTAAAATTAAAGATAATATTAATATTGCTGATAATGATATTATGGTTGAAATAAGCAGCTCAAAACAGTATTCATACAAATCTACATCTTCATTATTGATTTTTTTCTCTTGGATTAATTGTTTTACAATTCTCTTTGAAGCAAATTTATACATAAAAACTATCCTAATAAAAAAAGTTCAGAAAAACCGAAGGCTTTCTGAACTTAATATAAATCATAGAGCTATAGTATGCAAGACATTCTACCATATCGTTTTAAAAAAATACCAAAGTGTTATTGTGGTTTAGCATTAGCTAAAATTATATCGGTTGTAAAAATACATTCTTTACACGAAAAGTATATTTCTCCATCATATTTTGATGATATTGATTGCATACTTTCAATTCCCAAACCATGTAAATATATATTGGCTTTATTTGATTTGAGTCTGTGTGTATCTACATTTTCTTTTACAGGGTTAGTTATTTCTATTGTTATTTGTTCCACAAGAGAAATAATTTTTATCGTTATAACAGTGTTGGGAATCAGTTTTGCCGCTTCAATTGCATTGTCTAACGCATTGCCAATAAGTATGCTTAAATCAATAGCATCGACATAAATAGGTTGGTTGATAATTACAGTAGGCTTAATATCAATGTTAAAAGTATTAGCAGTTTTAATCTTCGATAGTATAATTGCATCCAAGATGGGATTATTGCTATTAAATACATTTTCTGATGTCTCGTTCATTAAATTAAGTTCTTTTTTTAATGAGGATATAGCATCTTCATAACAGTTATCTTCAAGTAAAGCTAATAATCCTGTTAAACGATTTTTGGTATCATGACGATATTTTCTAATTTCAAATTGATGATTATATAATTCTTTATAATGTTTAACTTGATAGTCTATATGCTTTTTTGTGAAGTTGAGTTGGCGTTTCGTGTTTAAATAATCAGTATGTTTTTCGATCAAATTAAACACAAAGATGTTTGCAAATATTAAAAGTATTGAAGAAACAAGTGCAGTTATTTGAATAGCTTGATCTGAAATTCTGTAACAGCAATCAAATAATAAAAGCAAAACCGGTAATGTTGCTAAGGGTAGAGGAACAACATCATAATATATAGCAAACGGAAATTTGTTTGTTTTATTGTTAATTTTTATTATTCGTAAAATAGCATATTGTAAAAATTTTGATGATAATGTGCAAAAAAGCAACAAATATTGATTAGATTGAGTGAACTTAGTATCGGCATTAAAAATCATCGTAGATATATAAGCAATAGCAAATTCAGATAAAGCCCCTGTTATAAACACAAACAAACATGAATAAAGCCGAACTTTTATTTCTAATTTATATATCAAAGATAAAATAAAAATAGAGAAAAAAGTAAATATCATTACATAATTGGATTTAGATAAAAATATATAGTTTCCTACAAATTGAATAAAGAAAGCAAGAAAAAATAATACAAAAGATAATACTTTAGAGTCTGTTTTTTTACCTAACTTTTTAAATAAAACATTCGGAATATATAATTCGATTAAAATGCCTAGTGCGTTTATTATATGTTTGGCCATAATTACCACTTCTTTCTTTTTAGAAAATCATCAAACATTCGCAACGCATCAGCTCTTTTTCGTACACTTATCATAACCTTTGTGCCATCTAAAAGTATGACATCTGTTTGGGTAAACCTGCAAATGTAGTCCATATTCACTAAAAAGCCTTGATGAGTTCTTATAAAATTATAAGAAGATAATATTTTTTGCATATCTGGAATTTTTCCAAGAGCTTCATATTTTTCGTTTTGCGCGTAAACGGTGATGTGTCGCTTATAACCCTCGATGTATTTTATTGTGTTTATTTTTATTACATATCTCTCATTCTGCCATTTTAATGTGATTGTAGAGTTCAGGCTCCTATATTTGTTTAAAGCACGTTTAAAAACATCGTTGAATTCTTGTTCAGAAAAAGGTTTCACAAGGAAATGTAGGGGTTCAACTTTAAATGTATCAAACACGTACTTTGGGTGACTTGAAATAAAAATGATTATTACGTCGGGTGAAATTTTCTTGATTTTTTCTGCGGCTTCGATTCCTGTAATAGTTGCCATTTCAATGTCCAGAAAAATAATGTCGAATCTTATTTGTTGTTCATAAGTATGTATTAGTTCTTCAGCAGAAAAAATATTTTTAATTTCTAATTGCGTGTTATCGTAAATTTTATAACAATATGTTTTTAAGGCTTCATGTATTAATTTGTCATCATCGCAGATACATATTTTCAATATTATCACCCCTTGCCCGAACAAATTGTAACATATTTTAAAGGTGAAGTAAACAAGTGCGTTCAAAACTGTAGAATATAAGAGCAAAAATGTTTTTCTTTGAATTTTTTTGTAATTATTAAAAGGAAAAATAAAAGACGAAATTGAATTTTAAAACAACAAAAAGGAACCGATTGTTGAAATTAAACAACATTACTGTAAACTGTTCTATATTAAGAGATTTTTAGAAATCACTATGGTAATCTTATTTTTGTTTTTTATATTTGTCAAAGACTTGTAATGCATCGGCTGATTTTTTTCGAACACTTATCATTACCTTTGTACCGTCAAATAAAAACACATCGGTAGCATCAAAGCGTTTTATGTAATCCATATTTACAAGGAACCCTTGATGAGTGCGAATGAATCCATGTGGTGATAAATCAGTTAATAAGTCTGGAACTTTTTCTATGGCTTCATATGTTTCGTCTTATGTATAAACCGTTATCTGTCGTTTATATCTTTCTATATATTTAATAGTATCTACTTTTATTATATAACATTCATTTTGCCATTTTAATAAAATTGTAGAGTTAATAGTTTTATATTTACAAATTGCACATGTAAAAACATTTGTAAACTCCGTTGATGAAATGGGCTTAACAAAAAAATGTAAAGTTTTCACACGAAAAGCTTCAAATACATAGTGAGTGTAATTTGACACAAATATAATTATTGTGGGAGACTTCGCGAATTACTTCTGCAGCGATTATCCGTTGATCTTTCCCATTTCGATATCTAAAAAAATTATATCAAAGGGATTATTAGCATAGTTATCTATTAACTCTTCAGCAGAAAAATAATCTTTTATTTCAAAGTTTGAATTTTCTGTTGTAAAGTTTTGCAGATAAGATGTCAGTATGCTGTGTATATTCTTATCATCATCGCAAATACATATCTTCAAAATTGCCCCACTCCCATACAATTTGTATGTATATGATAGCAGAAATTTGACAAAAAGTAAACTATCGAGTTTATAACTGTATGAATAAATTACAAAAATGTTTCTTATTGATACAAAATCCAGTGTAACACTCATTCGACATTTTGGAATAATAAATCAACGAATATGCTTTGAAGATTGATATAAAAGGTGAGAAAGATGTATGATGTTGTCACAATATGTTTAAAGCTTGCACACGTTAAAAGGAGAGGTAAATATGAAAAAAATATTACCAATAGACGAGCAACCAGATTTTAGAGAGGTGCATACTTCTGCATATATGTTAAGTATGCTTAAACCTTCTGATTTGTTTTCAGATAAATGGTTATTAAATAATTGCATTTCCATATATTTTGCTAAAAAATTTAACAATACTATTTCATATGATTATCATCCTTTATGGTTCTTGAAGTATTTTAAAAGTAGGATATCTTTTTATTATCCCAAAAAAGATATAACGGCCAAAATAAAAAGTTATATTAACAAAGGCTTTTATGTAATATTGTCCGTAAATGAACGATATATTCCATATAGATATGCGTATACTAAAATGGATCGATTTCATGATATTTTGATATATGGATATGATGAATCCTCATTTTATACAATTGCATATGATAATGAAAATAAATATTGTCCTCATGAATATTTGTTTTCACAAATTGAAATTGCGCACAAAACACATCCCGATCGAAGCTTTAAGTTTTACGCATTAAAGGTGAATAATAACTACAAATTCAATAGGATGCACATAAAAACAATATATAAAAAAATTCAGCAATATTTGAATCCAAATAAAAACAATAAAGGCATAAATTCTTATGTGTTATTACGAGAATATTTGCTTTCATCAACTAACACAAAACTGAGAATTGATATAAGAAGTTTTAGATTGCTTTTTGAAAGGTCAAAAGCTTTAAAATTAGTTAACAAATATATTTTGTCTGATCAAAGTATTGAAAATCAAATATCTGATCTAATAAAAAATTCTGAGATTTTGTTTTATTTGGTTCTAAAGTATAACGAAACAATGGAAGATTCCCTTGTGCCTAAAATAATTGATAGATTCGACATGTATGTTGAACAAGATTTTGAGTTTTTTTCTAAGCTTCTTGTTGTTATTGATAAAAATTATAATAAAAATAACCACTTAATAAATTGAGGTGATATTGATGAGTTCCCACAAAAAAAATGGGGTTTGGGAAAAAAAGTATTCATTTGTTCAAAATCTTCTCTACATTATTAAGAAACATTGGAATTTTGATAAAAAATATGTTTTTTTACCTATAATAAGAGTTCCGGTAAATATATTTTCTTCATTGATTATATTATTTATTCCAAAGGTAATACTTGATGCAGTTACTACTACTAAAGATGTTTACGATATGCTATTTTATGTGAGTATTCTTTCTATTTTACTAATGATACTTAATTTGTTTAACACATTACTCTCTAGTGGAATTAGTATCGGGGCAAATAAATTTTTCTTGCTACATAATTTTTGGGAGTTAGCAAAGAAAAAAATGAATATTAATTATGAATTATTTTCATCGTATTATGGGAAAATTGCAAGTAAAAAAGCTTTATCCGCAATTGAAGGAAATATTGAAGTTGGAATAACTTCTTTCTATCTTCGTCTTATAGAACTTATAACGAATATAGGAGGATTTGCATCATTTGTATTAATTATCTCAACATTAAATCCAATGATAGTATTATATTTAATATTATCATATATTATTGATGGTATACTTGCTATGTATGTTGAAAGATTTATACATAAAACAAAAAATGAACGAGAAAAAATTGAGCGAAAATCAAATTACTTAACTTATCGAACATCTACAAGTTTTTTTGCAAAGGACATTAGAATATATACTTTATCAAGTCTTTTAAATGATATAAAAAAAACACTAATAAGAGAGGGTATATATTGGCAAAAAGATGTGCACAGAAAAAGATTGTTTCAAACAATTTTTGAAGCGTTGTTAATGTTTTGTCGAGATGGAGCTACGTATGCTTATTTGATTTTCTTGTTATTAGACAAAGAATCTCTTAGTATAGGCTCATTTTCAGTTTATTTTGCCGCTATATCAGGGTTCGGTAATTGGTTATCTCAAATTGTAACAGGTATATCAGCAATAGTTAGTGCTAATAATGCTGTTAGTGATTATCGCAATTTTTTAGAAGCGGATGATGAAATAAACATTGATAACAAAATTGGTATGGTGATTAATGATGCACCAGAAATAAAATTAGTAAATGTTAGTTATGGCTACGATAAGGATAATTTGATTCTGGAAAATATTAGTTTAACTATAAAAAAAGGTGAGAAAATTGCCATTGTAGGCGAAAACGGATCTGGAAAAACAACATTAATTAAACTGATATGTGGTTTACTTAAACCGAAATCGGGCGAAATTTTTGTAAATGACATAGATATTTCAACAGTACGCAACAAAGATTATTATGCGTTAATTTCAGCTGTTTTTCAAGATGTTACTGTTTTGCCGGCTAGTATAAAAGAAAATATAACATTTTCAAAAGAAGTAGATAATATCAAACTACAGCAGGTTTTAGAGCAAAGCGATTTGAGTGAAATCGTAAGTTCTTTAGACAATGGTATTGAAACTAAACTTGTAAAACAATTTGACACAAACGGTATTGAGCTTTCTGGTGGTGAAATGCAAAAATTGGTTTTAGCTAGAGCTTTATATAAAGATGCACCAATATTGATCTTAGACGAACCTACAGCATCTCTTGACCCTATTACTGAAAGAAATTTATATTTAAAATATAATGAATTGGTGCAAGATAAAACATCTATTTTTATTTCCCATAGACTTTCATCTACGAAATTTTGCGATAGAATCATATTATTGGAATGTGGCAAAATTGTGGAAAGCGGAACCCATCAAGAATTGATAAATTCTAATGGTAAATATAGATCTATGTATGAGGTCTCAAGTAAATACTATAGTTCATACGAAAAAGGATATATATAAAACATGAAAGAGAATAGTATAAATATAAAACTGATTAAACGAGGTATTAAACTAATTAGGAAAATGATACCTTATTATTTGGAGTTAATTATAATTCAGTCAATATTAAATGCTGTGACTCCCTATATTCCCATTTACATGTCAGCAGAAATTCTTACTGAAATTGCAAATGAACGCAGACCTGAACATTTGCTTATGTTGGTAATAATTACAATTGTATCTGTATTTGTTTTTACTATATTGTCTGCTCTTATAACTCGAAAAACAAGTATTTTAAAATATCACTTAAATGCAAAATATGATGAAATGCTTACTGAAAAAGCATACTGTCTAGCTTATGAACAGATTGAGAAGTCAAGTGTAAGTGAACTTAGGGCATCAATTGATACCAATAGAATTACTTTTGGTGGAGGTTTGTCTGGTGTAGTTAGAGGTATTGCAAATATAACTACAAATATTTCATCAATAATAGTAGCTGTTCTCTTGTCAATCGGAATGTTTGTTGATATAAATAGTGATAGTTTAAGTTGGAAAAGTATTGATTATATTTTATTTGTATGTGGTTTACTAATTGTATTCTTAATAATAGTTGCTATATTTATTACAAGCTTTTTTCAAAAGAAAATGTTAAAAAAAAATTTTGATATGTTTAAAAGCATGTCAAAATTTAATCAGATGTCCAATTATTATAATTACAGTTATTTAGATGAAAATAAAGCTGCAAAAGAAATTCGAATATTTAATCAAGAAAAATTTCTTTCTAATTTATACTATAAAGAACTATTGGTTCCGATTTGGAAGTCTACAAAAATATCTTTAAAATTATCTGAGAAACATCAGTTCTTATATGTTTTTTTCATGGCTTTAATTGGCGGGTTAGTATATGTATATGTTGCTTTAAAGACCTTTACTGGATGTTTTGAAACAGGAAAAATAATTCAATATTATAATGCGATTATGAAATTTATAATGTCTTTTTCGAATTTAGTGAATGATATTTATATGTTAATTGATAATAATCAATACTTGAAATTATTGTTTGAATATTTAGATTTACCAAATGAAAATATGAATAAAGGAAAAGAAATTAATAATACAGACTTGATAAACATTGAATTTCATAATGTAAGTTTTAGATATTCCAACAAAAAAGATTATGCCCTAAAAAATGTATCATTTAAAATCAAAAAAGGTGAAAATGTTGCTATTGTTGGAACAAATGGTTCTGGTAAGTCAACAATCATAAAACTTCTATGTAGGTTTTATACACCTACAAGTGGATACATAACATTAAATGGTATAGATATAAACCAATATGACTATATGGAGTATAAACAAATTCTTGCTACTGTTTTCCAGGATTTTAAATTGCTTTCTTTATCAATTGGACAAAATGTTTCCTGCGAAGCGAATCCGGATGTTTCTAAAGTTTTAGAAAATCTTGATGGGGTTGGATTAAAAAAAAGAGTTCTATGTCTTCCAAATGAAACAGATACATATGTTTATACAGATTTTGATGAAACAGGCGTGGAGTTTTCTGGTGGTGAAGAGCAAAAAATAGCCATAGCAAGGTCGTTATATAAGAATGCTTCAATTATCATACTTGATGAACCTACAGCTTCCCTTGATCCCTATTCGGAAGAAAAAATATATAATGACTTTATGAAAATTATTAAGGGAAAAACAGCAGTTTTTGTTACGCATAGACTTTCATCTTGTCAGTCATCAGATACAATATTAGTTTTTGATGATGGTCAACTTATTCAGCAAGGAAACCACTCTGAACTTATTGAAGATAAAAATGGAAAATATGCAGATTTATGGTTTGCACAGTCAGATTTATATAATAAAAATCTTAATTATTGATATGTAAATTTTATAAGGTGGATTTTGTATGAATATTGTTTTTTTAGGAAATTGCATTTTTACGTCAAAAATTATTGATTCTCTATTAAATAATAAAAATTTAGCAATAACTCTAGTATCTTATAAAGATTGTCCAGATTATTGTGTTAATCGTTCATTGCCACGTTTTCGTAAGCATAATAATTTCAAATATATTGATTTTGATATAAATAAGGATAATGAACTTGCTATTGTGGCAAAAGGAAAATACGATTTGCTATTGTGTTGCTGTTGGGATAGAAAACTTCCAGAGGAACTATTAAATCTACTTCCGTGTTTTAATTTTCACGCTTCACTTTTGCCGAAATATAGAGGCGCTACGCCTTTGCAGGCTCAACTGAAAAATGGGGAAAAATTTGGTGGTGCTACAATTCACCTCATGACACAAAATTTTGATAGTGGACCAATTTATAAGCAAAGTTCGTTTAAAATATCAAAAAGAGAAGATTTAGAGAGCATTGCATTGAAAGTCTCAAAAAGAATGTGTCTTTTGGCAAAACAATTTTTTGATGAGTATCCTGAAATTGAACTACGCCCTCAAAACGAAAGTGAAGCAACATTTTGTTGAAATTATGTTAGGAGAGATAAAAATGGAACAAAATTTATATAAGATGTCCAGCTATAACTACATATGTAACAATTTTGACGGGGATATGTTGATTTATAATACTCTTAAAGGTACATTTTGTAAAATCCTTGCATCAGATTTAACTAAATATTCATATTTGTTTGAACAAGAATGCTTTGAGTCTGATAATGTATCATTAGTAAAAATGGGTGTTATTCTTCCAAATGAAATTGACGAAGAAAATTTATTTAATGCTCTCCAGCATAAAATTGTTACGGAAAATAATGAATTGCATATAGTTATTGTTCTGACAACTAAGTGCAATTTTAGATGTGTATATTGTTTTGAAGAAGAGTATGAATCGTGCGCTAAAGACTTAGACGAAAATTGTTCAAAAGCAATACTCAAATTTGTAAGAACAAGAATACACAAATATACTGGATTAAGTGTGTCTTGGTTCGGTGGAGAACCGTTGCTGAATATGAAATATATAAGAGAGTTATCATATAAATTGATTGAAATTTGCGAATGTTCCAAGAAAAAATATTCGGCTTCAATAGTAACTAATGGTTATTTGCTTAATAAGACAGTTTTTGAGGAACTGTTAAATCTTCGAGTGTTGAGTTATCAAATAACAATTGATGGGTTGTCTAGTACACATGATTCACTTAGACCATTAAAAGGAGGACAAAAAACTTTTGATGTAATTATTAATAATTTAAAATCTATAATGAATGTAAAGGGTCACTTTAATGTTAGCATACGAACAAATTGTAACAGCGATGTGATTCAACGTTTGGAAGATTATGTTAAATACATGGATGAGTTGTTGCACAAAGACAATAGATTTAAACTGTATTTTTCTCCAGTATATGATGCTGGAGGAAGTTTTTCAGAAAATATAAGAAATTCATTAATTGAATGTGATGATATCGAATTAAATTTGAAAGGCTTTAATTTCTTAACGCATAAATCTGTTTATGACTCTGTATGGGTTTTGGGGCGTTTATTGCCAACATTACTTTGCGGTGCTGCTGTAAAAGGTAATTATGTTTTTACGGAAAAAGGTTTAATTTGCAAGTGTTCAACGCATTATCAGCATAATGATAAATGTATAATTGGACATGTTGATGATAGTGAAATCATTATCGATGATAACAAAGAGACAATGTGGCTTTACAATCTTTCAAACTGTGATAAACAATGTATGAATTGTGTTTTAAGACCAATTTGCTATACAAATTTTTGTCCATATCATTTATTGAATGATAGCGAAAGAATAGGTTGCTTAAAAGAAAAAAATAATCTTAACAAGATTAACGATATGCTTAGTATTGTTGATGCCTTAGGTTGTTTCGAAATATTATAGTACAAGCTTTGATAAGGAGAAAAAAAGTTTATGCTCAATATGTTTTATGACATAATTATATTGGATACTGGAATTAATAAGTCGCATACTTTTTTTAAAAATACAAACAATTTTGATTCTATTAAATTAGAATTTGGTGAAGATAAACAAATTCGATGTTATGAATCTGAAATTGATTTCAATGGACACGGAACAGCGGTTTCGTCCATTATTGATAAATATTCTCCAAAATCAAAAAAACTTGTAATCAATTTTTATGAACTCACAAATGAACTTGATGAAGCCTGCTTAATACAAGTACTGGAATATATATATGAAAACATCTGTGGAAGGGTGTTAAATATTAGCTTGGGGCTTGAGTATTGTGATAATGTTGATTTATTTCAAGGGGTTTGTAAAAAACTGACAAATAAAGGTTTTGTAATTGTAGCTGCTTTGGGGAACAATGGTGTTATTTCTTATCCTGCTGCTTTTCCAGAAGTAATTGGTATTGCAACAGATAAATATATAACCAATTATTTAGAATACATATATTTTGATAATGATGATGTATTAAACATAGCAGGCTTTGGTATAAACCAAAGGTTACCTTGGAAAGGGAATAATGAATATAAAATTGTATCTGGAAGTAGCTTTACATGTGCATATTTTTCGGCAGTAATCGCTAATTTATGCATTGAAGGAATGGATTCACTTCAAGATATTAAAATGTATTTAAAAAATAAGGCCAAAAGAATAGAAAATTTTAAAGCTGCTAAAAAAAACCTTTGCAAAGAAAATATGTTTAAGATTGGTAGAGCAATCTTATTTCCTTTTAATAAGGAGATGCATAGCATTATTCGATTTGATGATATGCTCGATTTTAAGATTGTTGGTGTCTATGATACAAGATTTTCAATGAAAATTGGCATGGATACAAGATATCTAATGACTGATCAAAATGTGAATTCTTTTATTATACAGGATTGGACAAAAATTAATTGGGATGAATTTGATACTTTAATTTTAGGGCACTGCAGTGAACTTGAGACTCATATTGGTGTTGATAATATTTTAAGCAGTGTTTTAAATACAGCAATACAAAATAAAAAACAAATTTATGCGTTTGACAATATTGAACATTTAATTGATGATAATTGTAAAGATTTGGTTGCTTTTCCAAAAATTTCACCAGAACACCTTCCGGCAAAAAGATTAAATATGTTGTATCATGTAGGAATACCTTCAGTTTGTATTGTCGGAACGGGATCTCAACAGGGAAAATTTACACTGCAACTTGAACTTTTAAGAAGAATGAAAGCAAAAGGATATGATGTAGGTACGATTGGAACTGAACCTAGTTCCTTAATTTATGGAATGGATCATATCTTTCCTTTGGGTTTCAATAGTTAGAGGAAAATATCAGTGAAAGAAAAATATGTGAAAAATTAGGTGTTGACCAATCTACTTTTTGGTCAAGGAAAAATAAAATTTTCAAAAAAATTAAAAAAAGTTTCGGTCAAAATTGAAAAAAGCGTGCAATGTAATGGTGAGGGGGTAAATTTCCCTCGAATGAACTTTGAAAATTGAATACCAAATCTTCAGGTACTTTACCTGTGCTGAGGCGATGCCTCGAGCCGTGTTCATAGGTACGCCAAGACCTTCCGAAAAGAAGCGAGCGAGAAATACTTATATGGCGAAAGTTGGGTTGCTCCCAATGGTGGCGATGACAAGCACAAGGGATAATGATACTTCTGTTCGTGGCCGGCAACGTAATAGGCGGTGGTGAGACTCCAATGAGAGTATAAAGCATATACTCGCCTGAAGATTTCCCTATTGCAGGGGACAGGAATAATACTGCAGACCTTCTGAAAACTTGTAAGCAATTACAAGTTTTCTATACATACAGGAGGTAAAAAGCAATGAAACATAACATAAAAAGAGGCGATATATATTTTGTCGATTTTGATGAAACTATAGGTTCGGTTCAATCAGGATTGAGACCTGTTGTAGTTATTCAAAATAATATGGGAAATAAGCATAGCACTACACTTATCGTCGCTACAATTACAAGCAAATCCAAAAAGAAAAGAGAAATGCCGACACATATTGTTGTTAATGTTGACGGTTTAGCAAAAGAATCTATCATACAGCTCGAACAAATTACAACAGTAGATAAAGGTGAATATGATCGTTTTGTTAATTGCAAAGCAGAGGAAAAATCTTTAAATTCTTTTAAAGAGCAATATAAAGATAAACTTGCTACATTAAGAATTATGGATATAGGGTTTGAGGATTATTATTTAATTCACGATCTGGTTTGTCATAAAACGCAAACAGGTAATCCAGACCAATACCATGTAAGAGAGGCTATGCGAATCGCATACCTGTATTCAATATATAACGATGGAGAACTTGATAATTTGCATACTAAGTATCCTGAATCGCTGATAAATTATTTAAAAAATTTTGATTCAATTTTTACAACTAACTATGATTCCAATATTGATGCTGTAGTCGATATTCCAGTGTATCATATACATGGATGGTTTAAACAGCTTGAAGCTGTGTATGATATTAATTCCTACAGAAATCAACTTCCGGATGCACCTGTTAATAATATACAAGTAGATGATGAGTTTTATTATCTGTATTCAAATGCATTAACGACACATTGTGGAGCATATAAAGAATTTCAATTGCAACAATATGGTTTGGCGAATGATGCTGTAAGCAAATTAGCAAAGGCTTATGTTTGCAATTCGATAGTTAAACATGATGTCGATTTATGGTTGAGTTGTGATAACAAAATAACATCAAATATGGGATATGCAGTTAAATTAAAAGTTGAAAATCCGGAAATTAAGTTTGAAGATAATTATCATTTTGACAAATTAGTTTCCATAACGGGAGACCTTGAAATTTTGGGGTTATCACCTTGGAACGATTTTCACATTTTTGAAGCAATTGATAAGTCTGAACTGCAAGAATGCATTTACTATTATTTTTCCGAAGAACAATGTAAAAAGGTTAAAGCTTTATTGCCGAATTTGTCAGAAAAGGGTAAGTTGAAGTTTTGTCCATTAACGAAATTTTGGGGAGAAATATATGAAAAATAAAGTGGTTATAAAATCAAAGAAAGAAGTACATAAATGGATTGAAATAAGCAATTTATTTGCAAAAAGTTTATGTGAATATAACATCGCGTTAAATCAATATGACAAACTGACTCAATATGAAAGATACAGTATTAAGCGTCAGTTTCAAAAATGCGATGAGGTTAGACGCAACAAAATACCTAGTGGCGAAGGGGATGATTGGATAATTGGTATTATGGTTGATGCACATTTGCTTGCTAGTGAGTATAATGTTGACCCATTAACCATAGTGATGTGTGTAAATCCAATTTCAAAATCAAATGAAAAAATAATTTTAAAGTAACAACAGAAAAGTACTGGTTTTTTGATAAATAAATTAAAATCAAAAACGGTGAAAAAGATGTTGACTTTTATTGCTGTTTTGTGTATAATGAATTATCTGTTATTGTATTTGGAGGAGAATAAATTGTCGAAATTGAATGAAAAATGTACAGTAGCACAAAGAAATGTAAGTTTGGAAGACATAAGTAAAATGCTCGAAGAACAGGGTAATATTTATACGCCTAATGAAAGAAAAGGAAAAGAAGATGCTTTTTCTAAAACTTTAAGAGGCTCCAAAATTTACCTAAAAGAACAAGGATTGATGGAAAATGCGGGGGATTAATATTGTTACCACAAGGAATTGCAGAAAAAGACTTTATATATAATTCTTTAACAAGTGCTCATGTGTTTGATTTTTATAATAAGTTTATGGATTTACTAAAAGACTTCGCTTGCACAATTAAGCAAAGTGGAGAACTGGAAGCCAGCTTACCGATTATTGGAAGAATTTCAATTAGGGTTGACCAAAGAAAAGACTATTATATGTATTATCACTCCACAAAAAGAAAAATTATGCGAATGTCTCATGAAAAAGAGATGGCACTATGGGCATATTGGGTGTGTAAATATAAACCAGTTCGATTTGTGGACTCTAAAGATGATGAGCGTTTTTTCTCTACTAATGGTTGCACTATAAGTGATGCGTTTGCGGCATATATAATTATTTCAATAGTGTGTGCAAACAACAAATCAAAAGCGAAATATTTTACTTCTGATGTTGTAAGTGATTTATATTATAATTTGGCAAACCGTGATTTTAGTAAAGAAGCAATAATTTCCAAAATAGATGACTTAATTAATTGATTTAAAGGTGATTTAATATGTCATGGCTTCAGAAGTTAATTGATCTTATCTATAAAGACGGAGAATTCATTTGGGATAATATATACATATTTGTTACATTTGGAGTTGTGCTTGTTGGATTAACTTTAGCTATAAATAAAGTTTTGAACAATCGTTTGAATAGAAAATACCAAGAGGCTCGTGACAAAATAGAAGAGTTAATGCAGGAAAACAAAACATTATCGGCAGAAAATCAAGCACTAAGAGAAATTTATAACAAATATGATGAAATTCCGCGTTTAATGATGGGAACAAATGAAAATTTTTCGTGCCCAAGTGCTGAAGCAATAAGCAATAAGATAAATAGAAAAGATTCAATGAAAAAAAGATAGATTCTTTCGTGAAATCAATATTTGACAAGAAACGATAGAGTATATACAGTTTGATTTTTGTTACTGAACAGACTTCAAAATCTGAACCAAAGTGTTCGATAAGAAGTCTGTTTTTCTTATTTTAGTTCCGTAATATTGTTTTTTTAATGTGTTTATTGTATAAGTTCTTCTTATCTTACTGTGTTGTATGATAGAAGTTCTGTGATAAGTGATGTAAATTTAAACTAGAGGTGTAAATATGCACAAAGAACTGGAAAAACTAATTGAAGAAAATCCTAATAATGTTTTATTCCTTTGTGGAGCAGGTATATCATTGGATGCACCTACATCTTTACCAACAGTGAATAGATTTATTTGTGATATTCTTAAGGAAAGCGGAATTCCTGACACAACAGTGGACAAAGTGTATGAACAGTTTGGTAAAACAAACTACAGATTTGAATCGTTAGTCGATGAAATAAGAAAAATGTGCGATGTTGATTTGTTATTAACAAAATTATTTGATTCAGCATCATTTAATAAAATACACCATTTTTTATCTTTAATGCTAAAGAACGGAGCATCAATTGTTACCACCAACTTTGATAATTGTATTGAAAATGCGTGCTTTTTCGAAAATCTTGACCTTTCTAACCGTTTGGTATATAAAGGCACTGATTTAACTGAGGGAGAAAAATCGTTGTCAAGTGTTTTGATTAAAATACATGGAAGTCAACCACTTGAAAAAGAAAAGGCAGAAGAGTTAGTTGTGACTATAAAAGCATTGGCTAAAACCGAAAAAGCCTTTCAAGCATTTCCAAATTGGCGTGAGTATTTATTAAATCTAATATCAAATAAAACTGTAGTTGTAATGGGGTATTCATGCTCCGATGATTTTGATGTAGTACCGTTATTAGCAGAGTCAAATCCAAAAGAAATCATTTGGCTTAATTTTGATTCTAGTAATTCGCTTCCAGTATTTACTGATAATATTGCAAACATAAAAATTTATGAATTATCTAAAGCTGTTCCGATTTTATATTTTAAAGGTCTATTGGTTCCTTTTTTGATTGAATGGAGTAAACAGTTTTCTTTCTATTTGTGTGAAGGAGAGATAAAACATCAGTTTACCGTTGAAGAGTACATCTCTCAATTATATAAAACACAAATTGACAAATATATATTGTGTAACGAGATATTTCTTTCGTATGGTTTGTATGATGAGGTTATTGTCGTCGAAGACAGTCCTCAACTGTATTTGCAGAAAATAAAATCCGAATACAGGTTAGGTAATTATGAGTATGCAGTTGAACTCGGCAAAAAAGCATTGGAATCAGATGTTCCGGCTAAAGTATTATTAGAAACGCTATACTATCTTTCTTCAGCATTGTATTATGAAGGCGATTATGAAGAAGCAATCGAAATTGCGAAGAAATGTGTTGTTATTGGTTGGCGTATAAATGATATGGATTTTTATTTGAATTCAATGATTAATTTAGCTTCAATTCAATATGTGTATGCTTCTACATTTTCTGACAAAAATAAACAAGAAAAAATGCTGGATAGTGTACAGAGAAAATACTGTATTGTCCAAGAGCGAGCTGAAGGCGTAAACATTGAAGCTAAGGCAACTGCATTGTGGGGTTTGGGTGATTTGGAGCGATACAGAGGCAATGTGCATAAAGCGTTGCTTTTTCTTCAAGATGCATTAGAAACATTGAAAAAAATAGGAAATGCGTATGCAATAATTCAATTAGAAAAAACAATTCAAGAAGTTCAAAATGAATGTATAGATATGTAATGCCTGTTTTATGATAAAAAAACACAGTGTTTTGGCAGTTTGATTTTCGTTACATAGACACATGAAAAAAGCACTTCTTCGGAAGTGCTTTTTTCAATGAAATAAATCCTTGCGGATTTGTGAATTATCCTTCGGATATGAAATAGCTGACGCTATGAAATACGCTGCGGCGTATGAAGGATTTATTTTATTTCACATTTTGTCTTACGACAAAATATTTCATAATCGCAGATTATTTCATATTGCGTAGCAATATTTCATTATATTGCAATGGTTTATATGGCGGTTAATATTTGGGTTCGAAAAGGTGTACGAATTCCAAAACAGAAAGCACACCAAGCGGTGTGCTTTTTGTTTTGCCATTTCATATAGAAATCAAACCCGGGAGAATTCAAGGTTACAGCCGACGCTGTTAACTGCATAGAGCCCGACCGCCGCCGGTGGCGGAAGCAGGGAGGGCGAAATGGGAAGAAACACAGAGCGTTGGGAACGAAAAATGATTGATATTGCATTTTGATAGTTACTATGATATGATTCCATTGGAATATCTTATTTGCCTTTTATATATGAGTGAGTTTAGCGAAAAAAAGATTTAGTGGATTTCGGATTTCATTGAAGTTTCAAAAAATCATTTGAGGGAGGATTTGGTATGGCAAATTATTTGGTGGATTATGAAAATGTTAACAAGGACGGATTGAACGGAATCGGAAAACTTGATTCAAACAACTCCGTATATATTTTTTATAGTGAAAAAGCAGACAGTATGACTTTCGGACTTCACAGGAGACTTATGGAGACCAAAGCAAATGTTGAATTTTTTAAAGTTACGGTAGGAACAAAAAATTCTCTGGATTTTCAACTTGTTTCTTTTCTCGGATATAAAATAGCAAAAAACGAGGACGAAAGCTACGTTATTGTTTCAAAAGATAAAGGATATGACAGTGTTGTTGAATTTTGGAGTAGAAAGAAAGTCAGTATTTCACGAGTAGAAAGCATAGTAATCGATAAGCAACAGTCCTCGGAAATTCTTCTTGAGAAAGTGGCTGATCTTTTAGGCTCCGAACTTTCAAAATACGCTCAATGCGCTTGTAAAGCGATACAAAACAGTTCGAACAAATTGGAAGTTAACAATTATCTATCTAAAAATCTTCCGCAGGACGGCAGACAGTATGTTGGGGATATTTACGGAAAAATCAAGACACTGATTCCAAAAGAAAAGTTGAAAGAAGACCCTGTTAATACTCAACTAAAAGGTTTAGTTGACGAAAAATATATTGAAATTGTGTCCTGTGCAATCAGAGAGAGAAAAAGTAAAAGCGGAATACATACATATTTAGTCAAAAATCTTAAAAATCAGCAGACAGCAACTGAAATATATAACAAAATCAAACCGCTTTTGAAAGACAAAAGCTGATAAATTCCAACAGATACATTGAAAATGAGTTTTTAATATGTTGGGCTTAACTTTGATAGTTTGATTTTTGTTACATAGACACAAAAAATAAAGCACTTCATCACGAAGTGCTTTATTTTTATCCAATCCGAAGGATTGGTATGTAATCGCCGTCAGGCGTATGTAATCACGCATAGCGTGTATGGCATCACCGTAGGTGTATTTTCCTTCGGATTGATTACATCCAACACTTCGTGTTGATTACATCCCGCAACAAGTTGCGGATTACATACAATGCTTCGCATTGATTTATTTACGCTTTTATGCTATAATGCACATAGGCGGTGACGATATGAATTTTGAAATTACAACTGAATTACTTGAAACTATAAAATCGTACATCGAAAAGGCGAATACAACTATTGCTACCGAAAATAAAGATTGGAAAGGTAGAACTTATAAATCAGATTTTATAACGATTGATGATAAAAACAATGTTGGTTTTGAGGTCTTTGATAATGAAATAATTGTGTTTTATTTTACCGATCATTATCATTTTGAAGATTATTCATCTGAATTAGAAGAAGATGAAGATGATTACATAAAAAGAGCAAAAGACTTTTTGACCAATTTATTTGAAAATAAAATTAAACATTTAGAAATATATAAAGGCAAAAAACTTGCAACCGAAGAATATTACTTTATTTATTCGGATAATACAGAAGAACGCATAGGAGGTACTTGGTGGGGATTAGAGAGATTTCTTAATCCTTTTGCCAAAAAGATTGAAAGAGAAACTGTTTATAAATTTAACAAAGACAAAGGATGTTTTGAATAAAGAAATTCCTCGGTTTTCACCCAGTTCTTTTTCGGACACGAATGCCATGAAAAAGCCTGAATTGTCCGATAGACAATTCAGGCTTTTTCAATGATATCCGTTCCTTGCGGAACGGGTGATATATCTTCGATATGATATCGCACGTTGTGCGATGATATATGCCACAGCATATGAAGGAACGGATATTATATCATACTTGCAAGGCAAGAATATCATTCGGCGTTAGCTGTATATCGTATCGCATTAGCGATATATCATTATGTTACAACGCTGATTTGGTTGTTTGAAATATACGGTTCAAAAAGGTGTAGTACTCTCATGAAAAAAGCACTTCTTCGGAAGTGCTTTTTTCAATGAAATAAATCCTTGCGGATTTGTGAATTATCCTTCGGATATGAAATAGCTGACGCTATGAAATACGCTGCGGCGTATGAAGGATTTATTTTATTTCACATTTTGTCTTACGACAAAATACTTCATAATCGCAGATTATTTCATATTGCGTAGCAATATTTCATTATATGTGTTACAATACTATTGATAATTAAAATTAAGGGGCAAAGACAGGAGGGTTAGACCACATCTTTGCTGAATTTTTAAATTATCAGCGAGGTAAAAAATGAAATATACAGGTTGCATAATTGAAGAAAGTTTAAGAGATAAATCCGTCGTCAATGAATTTGAAATTATTGAAGAAATTAACGATGACGGTATAATGTGGATAGTGGAAACAGACGAAAGCCGACTTGACGATGTCTTACCTAAATTGCAGTCTGCGATGGTTGACATACCTATATGGTATTGCGATTTGAAATGCGACGATTACCATTACATAATCTACAATGATAAAATTTTCAAGGTTAATCGTGATTACGGTGAACAATACGAGGAAGCAAAGGAATACGGACTCAAAAGAGGCATTCCGGAATGTCAACTGCCAAATGCTACTTGGTCAAAGTGATTATGGTTTGGTTAATTGAAAAAGAATACTAAAAATAGGGGAACGAAAGTTTTACATCTTAATTTAACAAATAATTATTCTGTATTTAACTTGTTCTCAACGCATTTTTTCCACCTTTTCGCAATCAGACTATGTCCGCCGGTAGTCGGATGAACTCCGTCCCATATTACTTTAAAAATGTCGGGGGTTTCTATAAACCTGTCAAATACATCTTGTAGCGGCACAAATACCGCGTTGTATTCCAGGGCAATTCTTTTTGTAATCTCCGCATATATAGGGACGTTTCTTTTGCAAAAATAATAAAAATCAGTATTTCTTGACCGACCGTAAAAAGGCTCCATTATCACAATAACCGTATCGGGATTGTTTTCAAGTACACCGTCAAGAAGATTTCTGTATAATTCTTCAAATCTCTGCGGGTCAGAGCCGCCGTTGTTTTCGAAGCGGAATAATACATCGTTTATTCCTATAAGAATACTGACCAGAGTAGGGTTTAGTTTAAGGCAATCTTCTTCCCATCTGTCATACAAATCCGATATTCTGTTACCGCTGACGCCTCTGTTAATAACAGCTATATTTTTATCAAGGTTATCGCTGTATATCTCTGAAGCGAGTATATACTGATAACCGTGGCCGTGGATGTGATTAGGATCGTCACTTCTGCCACGGTTTCCGTCTGTAATTGAATCTCCCTGAAAAAGAACGGTATCACCGTCATTAAAATTATACATATAGCCTCCTGAATATAAATACACCTGATTATGTCACCAATATATCACAAAAGAACTGCAATGTAAATATATGACATAAAGTGGTTAATATGTTTGAGAGGAAATGACCCAATTTCAATGTATGTTTTAAAATAATTTGTCCCAAAAAGAAAGAGAAGTAACTTCAAAACACGGTATAATGAGATTTTCGGAAAACATTAACCAAGAAAGAGGACGCTTCTCACGAACAATTTAACACAACTGTCCCCAAAAGCGGTATATGCCGGATTTTCTAATGCTAAAAAACAAGAAACTAATTTTTCCGTTCTGTCATATAGTAATAGTAAAATAGCAGAGAGGAGAGAATGGAAAAATTATGTGTAATCAATATATCCCTCAACAAATCCGCCTAATGAATCGTACACGGCAATTATGTTGGAGCAAAGCCAAATGGAAAAACTTGCGGTACAGTCATCTGGAAATGACGGAGAAAGAAGCAATGCTTCGCCTACAAGGGAATTAGACGGCAGATATCAATGCGTTTGATAACATTGAAAATGAAGCGTTTAAAATGGCTGACTATATGTTTTGCAGAATCATAAAAACACATTCCCGGTAACAGGCGAAGGTTACAAAATTATAATGCTTCTCTATGTACCTTTTTCGTCTGTAAATATAAACTAACCCCTGCTCTCGTAAGAGGGCGGATTTTTAATTTGTATTCATTTTTCAATATTCATAATTCATTATTTATTAGACAAGAACGGATTTTTAAATGAATACCCCGTATTTAAGCTGCTTACTATAATGAATAATTTTACTTTATCATTACACCGTTACCCCATTACCGCTGAAACAGTACAATAATCCATAAATGGAGACCTATAGATGGGGCAACGAATCTTTCTCTGTCTCATTTTATTTATAAGGCGCTGTTTCTTCCTGAATGTTGTATTTGGTCTGCTTTCTCATAAAAAAGGTCCTTTTCTTTGATAATTCCGTATGCTATAATCTAAACGGTGAGTAAAAATGAAAATTCTTAATTTTGGATCATGTAATATAGATTATGTATATTCACTGGAGCATATTGTAAATGTTGGGGAAACAGAAACCACACATAAATTGGAAGTTTTTCCGGGTGGAAAAGGGCTGAATCAATCCATAGCTGTTGCCAAAGCGGGAGCGAAAATATACCATGCCGGATGTGTAGGGTATGACGGCGGAATGTTAACTGATATTTTACAGTGTAATGGGGTGGATATAACATATCTGAAGACGGTTGACGCTAAAAACGGTCATGCCGTTATTCAAGTGAGTTCAAAAGGCGAGAATTCCATATTTCTTTATCCCGGATCAAATGAAATGATAACCAAGGATCATATAGACACTGTATTGGAAAACTTTGACAAAGGCGATCTTCTTATTTTACAAAACGAAATAAATTATGTGGATTATATTGTTAAAAAAGCATATGAAACAGGTATGTGCATCATCCTTAACCCATCGCCTTTCAACGAAAAAATCTGTAAGGTCAACTTTGATATGCTTTCCTATTTAGTAATCAATGAAGTGGAATTGATTGGAATTTCGGGATGTTCAGAGCCGGAGGAAGGCTTGGTATACTTAAAAAACCGCTACCCTTCATTAAAGATTATCCTAACATTAGGCGAAAAAGGTTCGGTGTTATTTGACGGAACGCAAGAGTTTTGGCAGCCGGCTTATAAAGTGAATGTTGTAGATACAACATCTGCCGGGGATACATTTTTGGGTTATTTTGTGGCAGAGCTTTCAAAAGGCAAGGCATATTCGCAGATATTAAAAATCGCTTCGGCCGCATCAGCGATTACGGTTTCAAGAAAAGGAGCGGCACCGTCTATTCCTAATAAAGATGAGTTGATGGCTTTATTTGACGGACTTAAAGAAAGCAAATCCAATGCCAAAAGTAAAGCTCTGTATGAGCAAATAGATAGATATATCGAGCAGAATATTAAAACTGCAAATCTTGGGGAACTGTCGGAGGTGTTGGGCTATTCCACTGTTTATACAGGAAGAATGGTGAATAAACTAATGGGAGAGAGTTTTGCTAAGGTAGTGATTGCGAAAAGATGTAGAATGGCGGCTCACATGCTTTTGAATACCAACAATTCCATTCATGATATCATTAGTATGGTAGGATATGAAAACGAAAGTTTTTTTAGAAATGTCTTTAAGCAAAAGTATGGTAAAACACCGTCAGAATACAGAAAAGCGAGGAGTTAATATGACAAACGAACAGAGAATAAAAAATTTATCGGTGCCGAGAGGCATAGTTGACGTTGTTTTAGATACAGATGCGTATAATGAAATTGACGATCAGTTTGCAATCTCATATCTAATTAAGTCAAAAGAAAAACTGAATACCAAAGCAATATATGCAGCGCCTTTTTTAAACGAAAAATCTGTTAGTCCCAAGGACGGTATGGAAAAGAGTTACAATGAAATTTTAAAACTTCTTTCACTTTCAGGAGAAAAATGCGATGTTTTTAAGGGGTCGGAAAGGTATCTGGACAACGAAAATACACCGGTTATTTCTCCTGCGGCACAGGATTTGGCAAAAAGAGCCGAAAACTATTCTCCGGAAAAGCCTCTTTATGTTGTAGCAATAGGAGCTATAACAAATATTGCTTCTGCAATACTTTTGAATCCTGATGTTGCAGAAAATACTGTTGTAGTATGGCTTGGCGGCCACGCTCATCACTATCATCACACAAAAGAGTTTAATATGTATCAGGATGTTGCCGCGGCAAGAGTTATAATGCAAAGCGGTGTTCCGTTCGTTCAGCTTCCTTGTATGGGTGTTGCAGACCGGTTTACGGTTTCTAAGCCGGAGCTTGAATTTTGGCTCAAAGGAAAAAATCCCCTTGCAGACTATCTTGCCCAAAATGCAATAGAAGAGGCAGAGCGTTATGCAAAAGGCAGGGCGTGGACCCGTGTAATTTGGGATGTCACTGCAGTTGCGTGGCTAATGAATGATTCGCAGCAGTTTATGGAATCAAGAATTATTCCAACACCCATTCCAACTTACGATAATTTTTATGCAACAAATTATAACGGATACCCCATGAGATATGTTTACAGTATAAAACGCGACAATCTTATGACTGATTTGTTTCAAAAATTGATGAAATAGACAGAGCAAATGTTTTGTGACCTGTACTGCTTATGGGAAGCCACTCGGTTATTCCCTCAACAATTCCTAAAAAACAACCTTTAAAAATTCAATAATATCAATGCTCATTAAACTATCACCCTTAATCAGTCAATGGAAAATTCACCTATAAGCTTATTAATTGAGTGGTTGTTCCAAAAACCTCTTGCGGCAATGCTGACGGTATATTCTCCCCTTGCCATGTCCTCAATTCTATAATCGAGAGTTTTCGGCATATCGTTGAGATAATATCGGGACCAAATGCAAATCTGCTTAACAACAGCGTTATCGCTCTTGCGGCGGACTGTAATTTTATAATCGTTAACTCGGTCAATATCAATTTGAGCCTGAGTGAAATGCAAATTGACATCACTGCCATCTACAACGCAATCAAGAACAGAATTTTCTGCAAAAAACGGCTTTACAGGATTGATAAATCTTGCATCGGTGTAAACAAAGCCATCGGGCTCCCAGGGCTTTTCTACAATCCAAGTATATCCGAAAAAGCTTTCGGTTATGACATCATAGGGCTTAATTACGACAGTTCCGCTCATGTCGGCTTCAACAATGAGAAACTGTGCCGCATCTTCTTCAGGCGGAATAGTACCGTAAACCTTATCAAACTCATCAAGCTCAAAATTCCTAAAACTGCCTGTGCCTACGCTTGTAAAATGCTGCTGATGAATATTGCGAGGGTCATTTACGGGAGCGTGAGAATGGCCGGAAAAATCAATAATCTGCGGATAGTTCATTAGTATATCCGTAATTTCGTCCACGCCCCAAAAGACACTGCCGTAAACTGTGCCCGTAATATGCGGATGCTGGAAAAAGAAAATCGGCTTGAAAGGGTCGTCTGCCGCCGCAATATCAAGCTGAGCCTTAATCCACTCACGCTTTGCATCGTTGAAATGGCAACCGTTTGTAGTAGTTACGGAAATAAAATGAAAGCCTGCTATAACCTTATGATTATCAGGCTCCAAACCGAAAACGGCTTTAAATTTTTCTATTGCTTTTTGTTCACCCTCGCTCATATATTCATGGCTCGCCATAGTGAGCATATGCTGTGTTCCCGATTTCAAGGAAGCATCGAGAGAAGCTTTGAAATTCTGCATCTGCTCAAGATCACCGCTGTTTGAAAAATCTCCGTTTACATAAACAGCGTCAATCCCTTTATAACTCTGAGTTTCGGCATATTCATAAGCAAGAGCTATTCCCTTTTCAAAAATATTCTTCCTTTCCGGTGCTTCAGCTTGGTAATGGATATCGCTTGCCGCAATGAAGCGAAGACAAGGTTCAAATTTATTCATGGTTTTATGTATCCCCTTTTCATGTATGTAACTAAGATAAACCTATAATAAATAGCAATTATGAATTTTACCACAGTGTTTGTATTTAGTCAACAGGACGGAAAACTTAATGATTTCCAATCTGAAAATTTGACTTTTACATAATTCAGGTAGTATAATGAATCGAAAAAAATCAAGACAAAGGTTATCCACTTTAAGGAATTTGGATTAAAGTGCAAATCTTTAGGACCTATCAAACGCACAATTAACGACAAACAGAGCTTTGTGCTCACCGTTGCTTCCCGTGCGGCAATCGGAGCGGCTGCAGTCGGTCTTGCCGCCACAGCGGCAAAAATTATTAAGGCTGTATATAAAAAGTAAAATTTGCTATCTAAGCGCAATTCAGGAGACAGTTATTCATAACCGGTCTCCTGTTTTTTAGGCTCTATAATAAATGTTGGGGTAACCAAATAGAGCCTACGAAAATAAGACAAGAAAATTAAAAAGTAGAGCATATCGACTTTGTGTTTTCGTAATAGATAAACTTTGTGATGAAAGGTCTTTCACAAGCGTTGCCAAAAAGGTTGACCTATCTGTATCTACAGTAATTATAATATTTGACATTGTAAGCTATCCGAAAACTGAAATATCTACAGCATTATCTATTCAATATCAAAAAACAGAGGGACTGTAAAAAACAGCCGGAAAAAAAGAACTACAAGCCTACCTTTTTCGGTAAGTTTGTAGTCTTTCCTTTTTCAAGGCTGTTTTTTTACAGCCCCTTATTTTTTGCACTGCCACTAAAAGTGGTGAGTAAGTGTGCCTTTAACTTCAAGTGATATTCTTTCCTTCGGAAAGAGTGATATTATGCACTTTTCGGCATAGTGATATTGAAATCTTCGATTTCAGTGTTATTTTATTCGCATAAAACTGTCCGAAGGACAATATCACAATGCGTAGCATTATATAACTGCGAAGCAATATCACTCGCCGTATGGCGAATAAAACTGCGTGAGTGTCCTCTGGACACTCACGCATTAGTTGCGGTTATTTTTTTAAAATCCATACAAGCATATCTGTTTCAACCCGGTTTGCGTAGGCGAAATAGGGTATGAGCTTGATTTGTGTTTCTTCGTAATCCTGTGTTGCTTCAAAATAAAGACTGTTGTTTTCAGGCTCTTTGTAAGCTTTAAGAATTATGTCGGGAACTGAAAATTCGCCCTTTGTGAGTATGCCCTTTTCTTTAATATCAACTCTCAAAGAGTTCAAATCCTCGCCGTTGTCCACACCCTCAAGGCAATATACAATGGGTCCTCTCATAACCGCAACACGGCCCGCGTTTGCATGTACCTTTTTGTTGGCGGAAATAAATGTCACGGGCATTTCAAGTTTTAAGCGGATTTCTTCTGTTTCCCCCGAGGAAATGTATGCGTAGCCGGCTTTTATTTGAAAATCTTTGTTAATTTCAAAATCCTTGCACCAAGAGGGAATACGCAAAGCAGCATATTTTTTCGAGTTGTTTTGGATTTTTACTATGATTTCTTCATCTGCAGGGTAGTTGGTAATTTGCTTTACGGTTATGCCCTCAAATTCGGCATCGGAATTTATGTATTGGTGAACAAAGAGGGTGTCCTCGGTGTAGGAATACATAAAATCGGCTATTGAAGAAATAAATCTTATAACATTGGGGGGACAGCAGGAACAGTCAAAAACCTCTTTCCGTTGGGTTATGGGATAGCGGTCTCCCCCGTCGGTACACTTGTTGACATCATTAAAGCCCATGTCAATTTCAAGGGGGTTTTCATAAAAGAAGCCCTTGCCGTCCGTTGATATGCCTGCAAGAACGCCGTTATACATAACCCGTTCCACCGTATCGGCATATTTACCGTCGGGATTTAATTTAATCATTCTGTTGGCAAAATACCCCAGGGCAATTGATGCACAGGTTTCCGCATAAGCAGTTCTGTTGGGCAAGTGGTAGTCAACGGTAAAGGATTCTCCGTGGTGGGTACTGCCCGTTGCACCGGTTATATACATTCTTTTGTCGATAATGTTCATAAAACAGCGCTCTGCCGCGTCGAAAAGTTCTTTGTCATTGTATATGTATGCAAGGTCCGCCATGGCGGAGAAAAGATACAACGCTCTTACACAATGCCCGTCCGCGGTTTCTCTTTCTCTCAAGGGCACTTCATCCTGATTGTACAGGAGATTACAACCGTTATAGAGGTTTTTATCTACATTGTTGTTACCGTGGGCGTCAACAAAGAATTTTGAAAGTTCAAGATAGCGTTTTTCCCCTGTAACCTTGTAGAGTTTTACAAGAGCCAACTCAATTTCGGGGTGACCGGGTGTAACAAACGCCGCGGATTTGTCTTTAAGGAAAATCTTTTCAATATAATCCATGTATTTGCACATGGCATCAAGGAATTCCCTTTTGCCCGTGGCTTCATAATAAGCAACGGCGGCTTCGGTAAGATGCCCCGCACAGTATAATTCGTGCTCATTTCTCTCGGTGAATTTTTTGCCGGTAACAAGGAAATGACTGTTGAAATAGCCGTTTTCATCCCTGTTTTTTATTATTTTTTCAATGGCTTCATCGGCAATTTTTTCAAGTTCGGCATTTTTGCGGTAATAAAGGGTGTAAGCAAGTCCCTCAATCCATTTTGCCACGTCGGAGTCCCAAAAAACGTGGGGCTGATTGGGCTCGCCCTCTTTCCAAGCGCAGTCCAGAGCGTCGAAGCGGTGGGTCTCTTTAAATCTGTTATATACGGATTGGAGGGTAACATCGCTTATCATAGTCTGTTTTTCTTTCCAGAATCCGTCGGTTATTCCGATTTTTTTGCAACTTACTGTTTCCATAAAAACAACCTCTCTGTCTTAAAAACCTTTATAATCAAACACCGTATTGTAGGTTCCGCTTTGAAATTCGTATTCCTCGTCATCAAGGTACAAAGTGGCATGGGAGCCGTTGGGGATTGTAAAGCTGAATTTACATTCGTCACCCTTTCCTGTGTATTCCCAGGAAGAAATAATTTCGCCGTTTTCCGTGAGAATTCTTGCCTTTGCATAGCCCAATTCCTTTGATGGCAGGGGTCGGAAAATGATATGTTTGTACGCAGGTTCGTTGAAGTCGCTGTCTATACCCGCAACGGTGGAATAGAGCCAGTCACCCACACAGCCGTAAGCGTAGTGGTTAAAGGAATTCATACCCGGTGTGTTGAAATCCCCGTTGGGCATTATGCCGTTCCATCGCTCCCAAATTGTTGTGGCACCTTTGGTAACGGGGTAGAGCCAGGAGGGGTAGTCCTTTTTGAAAAGGAGTTTATATGCCAGGTCCGTTCTGCCGAGCTTTGTCAGTACGTGGAGAAGATAGGCCGCACCCAAAAATCCCGTTGTCATGTGGCCTTTTTCTTCAATATCTCGGCAAAGCTTGTCACCCAAAGCGGCAACATCTTCCGCCAGGTCAAAATAAATGGCTAAAACAAGGGCGGTCTGAGTGTTGTACGGGAATTCCTCCCGGTTTAAATAATGCTTTCTGTATTGGGACACGGTTAAGTTGTAAAGTTCTTTAAAATAACTCATATCTTCCCCGATGACCTCACCCATTTTTATAAAAAGGGAGTTGGAGTAGGCAAAGAATGCCGTTGATATTAAACCAACGTCGGTAATACTTGATGCGTCAACTCCGTCGCCGTTAAGATCCAACCAATCCCCGAAATTCTGTTTTCTGAGGTCAAACAGACCCCGCTCACTGCCGCGACTTTCCATGTACAGAACCCATTTTTTCATGGAGTCAAACTGTTCTTTAATAACCGAAGTGTCCCCGTATGTTCTGTAAAGCCAATAGGGGACTATTACACAGGCATCCGCCCAACCGGTAGCACCGCCCAGGTTTTCATCAAAATCTCCGAACCAAGCGGTCATGGGCTCACACACCATTGGGATAACATGGGGTACTGCGCCGCAACTGTGCTGGTCGCATGCCAAATCGTGAAGCCATTTTTTGAAGAATTTGTGGGTTCGGTAGTTAATGGATGCGGTTCTGCAAAACACTTGTGCATCCCCCGTCCAACCCAAGCGTTCATCTCTCTGAGGGCAGTCCGTGGGAACATCCAGGAAGTTGCCCCTTTGTCCCCAGACAATATTTTCGTAAAGTTGTTGAATTAAATCGTTACCGCAGGCAAAATAGCCCGTGCGTTTCATATCGGAAAACACCACAACGGCATTGAATTTTTCCGGATCAATTTCGCTGTCTTCAAAGCCCACAAGTTTAATATATCTGAAACCTTGGAATGTAAAAGTCGGTTTTATTGTGTGGGGCTTGCCGTCGGACACAACATCAACTCTGCATTTGGCACCTCTGAGATTTTCCGTGTAGAAATTGCCGTTTTTGTCCAGAACTTCTGCGTGTAAAAGGGTGTAGGTGTGACCTTTTTTGGAAGGAACAACCCACTCCACGTAACCCGTAATATTCTGTCCGAAGTCAATTACTGTTTCTCCGGCGGGGGTGTGAATAAGTTCCACAGCGGAAAGACGCGCCATTTCCCGAGTTTCTTCACCCTCTTGGGGAATTAAAATGTTTTTATCAATATCATCCCGTACTTTTACGGCAAATTCTTCATCGGTATCTGCGGTAAAATCAATGGTTTCACCGTTGTAAAGGTGGGAATAAACAATATTACTTTTTGAACATTTCCAAGAAGCATCGGAGTAAAAATCCTGTTCACTTGCGTCCGCATATTCAACGTGCAGACAACAAATGAAAGCGGGGGTAAAGCCCGTGTAGTGAATAAGTCTGCCCGTACCCACACCAACATCAAGGGTGTTACATTCTTCCATCAAATGTGTAACATTGTACTCTTGGTACTGGAGCCGTTTTGTGTATGAGGTCCAACCGGGAGCGAATATAAATTTGCCAAGAATCTCACCGTTAAAAACAGCCTTGTAAAAACCCAAAGAAGTTATTTGAAGAGTGGCATTTGTCACTTCCTTGTCCATCCAGAACACACCTTTAAATACGGGGCAAATGTCTCCGAAACATTCGGGTGCTGAAATAAAGTCGGCATTTTTTATGTAACTCAAAAGTATCATCCCTTTTATGTTGCTTTTTTGTGAAATTATTGTATAATAAACCCATAATTAAGTCAAGAAAAAGGTTTTTATATGAGAAATTTATCGGATATAAACGTAATAAAATCCGTTATGGGCAAACACGGTGTAACCTTTAATAAAGGTTTGGGACAGAATTTCCTTGTTGACTCCGAAGTGTGTCCTGCCATGGCGGAAGCGGCGGGGTTAAATGAGAACACTTGCGTTATAGAAATCGGACCCGGTGTGGGGGTTTTGACGGCGGAACTTGCCAAAAGAGCGGGAAAGGTTTTGAGTTTTGAAGTTGATAAAAGGCTTTTGCCCGTTCTGGCGGAAACTCTTTCGGATTTTGACAATGTTGAAATCATAAACGAGGATGTTATGAAAGCGGATTTGCCCAAAATTATCGAGGAAAAATGCAAGGGTATGGAAATTGCGGTTTGTGCAAATCTGCCATATTACATTACTTCGCCCATAATAATGTTGCTTTTGGAAAACAGATTACCCGTAAAATCCATAACAGTTATGGTTCAAAAGGAAGCGGCGGACAGGCTCTGTGCGGATGTTGGCTCCCGTGACGGCGGTGCGGTTACCGTTGCCGTGAATTACTATGCCGAAAGCGAAAAATTGTTCTTTGTTCCCAAGGAATCATTTTTGCCCCCGCCGAAAGTGAACAGTCAGGTTATTCGTTTAACGGTAAGAGAAGAGCCCCCCGTAAAAGTGGAAAACGAAGAATTCTTTTTTAAACTTGTTAAAGCCGCCTTTTCACAGAGAAGAAAAACGGCGGAAAACTCCATAAGTGCAGGTTTGGGAATGGGCAAAAGTGAGGTTTCCGAGGCTTTGGAACGGGCAGGACTTGAAAGAAGCGTAAGAGCCGAAAAACTCACTATGGAAGATTTTGCAAATTTGGAAAAAATATTAAAGGAATAACATAATATTCAAAAAACAAACAAATCGCACATCGCTTTAAACCGGTGTGCGATTTTTATAAATAATGTTATAGCCGAAAAACAATCGAATGTGCCAAAGATTTATTTAATAGGCATATAGGGTTCGACTATTTTCGGCTATAGCTCAATCAGATTTTTAATAATTGTATAAACCGCGTATTTCTGTCAATAAATAATAAAAACAACAGGAGGACATATTATGAGTGACAGAAATAACAACGATAACGAGAAAAAACAGTTGGAAATTCCGGAAAACACACCGTCACAGGAGCCCAAACCCATTAAATCCGCGGGTAATAATAAGACCATGAAAAAAGTAAAGTATGCCTATGCATTCGCCTTGCTTCTTGCATTGGGTGCGGCACTTTTTACAAAGATTTCAACGGAAAAGGCATTGGGTAACCTTGCTCCCATTGAAAGCGATTTCGTTACAATTACAACGGAAAAGGAGACGAGCAAGGACAGCGGTTTTCTTACAACGGAGCCGGACTTTGAGGTGCGTCAGAATCTGACAAACGTGCCTGACACAAGGGAAGAAACAGAAAAAACCACCGAGAAAAAAAGTGAAGTTAAAACAACGGAGAATGATAAATATGCCATGCCCTACAAGGATTACTATTCCTTGCCATTGGGAACGGAGATATTAAAGGATTATTCTCCCGACAAGCCCACGTACAGTTCCACAATGGGGGATTGGAGAACCCATTCGGGTATAGATTTTAAAGCCGCCGAAGGAGAACAGGTAAAGGCAATTTCCTACGGTGCGGTAACATCAATATATGATGATGTGCTTTTCGGAACAGTTGTTGAAATTGACCACGGCAACGGAGTTGTTGCAAAATATTGCGGGTTTAATAAGGACACCCTTGAAGTGAAAAAGGGGGATACGGTGGAAAGCGGCTCTCTTTTAGGCTACCTTGGAACAATTCCCTGTGAAAAATCGGAATTGAGCCACTTGCATTTCGAAATTATTTATAAAGGAAAAAATGTAGAACCCCTTGCGCTTATGGGCAAGTAACGAATTTTGTCCGATTTTCAACGCCTCTCCAAAAGAAACAGGTCTGTAAAAACTCTCATTTTTTACAGACCTGTTTCTATATCTCTTTTCTTATACCGTCAAAGAAGTCATTGTACTTATTAACCCATTTTTGAATGTCTTTTCGGTCGTATTTGTTGGGGAAATATGTTTCCGTTACGGCAAGTTTGCCCGCCCAGACTGCAAAATCCGAGAATTTTTCTTTCAGTATGGGGTTTTCTCTTACTTGACGGATCTTTTCTTTTATGAGTGTCCTGCCCTGAGCACCGAAAAGATTATCAAACTTATTGGTCATCAGTTGATAAACATCTTCCGTTGTGAAAACCTTTTCTTTTAAAAGGTCGTTTACTTCCTGTGCGGTAAAGTAGGTCATGAGATTTTTCATAAGAGCATGCCTACCGGCGGAAAAACCGATTTCTTTGAAGAAACGGCACTGATATTCCCAAAGGGATTCCGTATTGTAAAGACCGTCAATATCACCCGAAACCGCGTCCGCAAGCATGGAACCCGCTTTCATGCTGTAAGTGATACCCGAACCCTTGGTGGAAACAGTCATAAAAGCGCTGTCACCTACGGCGGCATAGCCGTCCGCAACTAAAACAGCCAGGGGTTGGCAAACGGGAATTTTAAGATAAAGCCCGCCCCGAATAAAATTCTTGCTGATATGGGGGTATTCGGAACATATCTTTTGCAATTCATCAAGAACTTCATTTTGAGTTAGGGGAGAAAAACGGCAAATCAAAACATCCGCGCAGTCATCTTCGGTTACAACCCAGGAAAAACCCACAGTACCGTCATTTTTTACTAAAATATCATAGTCCGTGTCCGGCATGGGCACTTTCGTATTCCTTTCAAAATATGCCCGATAAGTATATACCACATCAAAATCCTTTATTTCCCGATTAACATTCATAAATTTCGGGAGATTGTTTCTTACGGGTGAATCCACACCACAGGAATCTACAATTAAATCTCCGTAATAAATACCGCAAGAGGTTTCCAAACCCGCAACTCTGCTGCCCAGCAGAATGGGTTTTATAACGGTGCAGTCGTATTGCAGTTCTACTCCGCTTTTTTCCGCCAACGCAAGAAGATGCCTAATCAGAACTTTGCGGTCCATTATAATCGCCTCTTCTTCAGCCGGGGGCAGGGTAAGGGGTGCGGTTGAATCTTCCAAAGGAACAAGTGTCAGTTGATTTTTACATATTGTTATATTTTTAGGAGAGGGAAGGTCAATATAGGCGAAAGTGTCCCTTTCAAATACATCCTTCTGAGGAAGACCCATATTGTCTTTGGGGGATTTTTCAAAAACCGTGACCCTGTGACCCGCGCGTGCCAATTTTATTGCGGCAACAAGACCGCCGTGACCGGCACCCGCAACAAGAATCTGTGCCATTGAAATGCCTCCTCCTTACTTTTTTCTATTACATTATTATATATTAAATATAACACATCATTCATAAAGTTACAACGGAAAAAGGGTATAAACCTGTTCACAAAAATTTCAAAATGTAACCGATTTTCCTTGAAAAAAGTGGGTTTTTGTACAGTATTGTGCTTTTTTACAAAAAAGCGGCGAGTTTATAGTGCAATTTATACATTGAAAAAGGCGGTTCGGTGTGTTATAATGCCCGATGTTGTTACAAAATGTTACAAAGTTGTAATATTTAGTTGCGTTTTTGAAATAAATATTATTGAAACAAATATATGAAAGGCAAAAAATATTCTATGACAAAAAGCAGATTGAAAAGAATTGCAACAAGTTTTATTGCCGCAATTCTCACAATGACTTCCGTTTTCAGCGTAAGTGCAGCTGCCAAAAGCCTCGAATACTCAGCCTCAGCATCTTACAAAAACAGCGTATATTATAAAAGATTGATGAATGTGAAGCTTACGGGCGATCAGGTTACGGACATTGTGAATGTTGCAAAATCCCAAATCGGTTACCACGAAGCAAACTATTCCGATTATTCCGGCACATCTAACGGTAGCGGTAATATTACCGAGTACGGCAGATGGTACGGCAGACAGGGTTATTGGTGCAACATCTTCGCATCTTGGTGCGGCTATGTTGCAGGAATTCCGACTTCTGTTTTCCCAAAACTTACAAGCGTCGGTAATTCATATTATTCAACACTTCCCTCAGCGGGTGCGGAATGTTTTTCATTCTCCTCCGGAAGAAAGCTCCAAGCAGGTGACCTTGTTTTCTGTTGCACTTGCTCAGGCGGTTACGGTTGCATTGACCATGTGGGACTTGTTGTTGATGCGGATGAAGATACAATATATACCGTTGAGGGCAATATGACCGATCAGGTTATGGCTTGCCAATATCCTGCAAGCACAGGCTATTCCTCACGGCTTCACACAAGAATAAACTATATTGCAAGACCACAGTATGAGAATAATTGCGAAACTGCCACAACGCTTACCGACGCAACATCCGTAAAAACTGCGGATGACAGCATTTATGCGGTTTTTGATGTTGCGGTAAACTACGAGCAAGCAAAAGAACTTTCCGAAAAAATGGGCGGTAAGCTTGTTAATATCGACAACGAAAAAGAACTTAAAACCCTCTCAAAACTCGCGGGAGAAAACGGATTCGGCAGATATTTTATCGGCGAAAATCTTGACAGAAAAAAGAATCAGTGTTCTGTTATTACCGATAACGGTGTTTCAAAATCCTCCGAAAAGAGAAGTAAAACCGGTTTTATCTGCGAAATTGTAATAAACGAGATTGAAGCGGTGAATTGTGCTGTTCTCAACGGCACAAAGTACGAAATTTACGATGCATCCATGACCTATGCTCAGGCAAAGGCATTTGCCGAAGCAAAGGGCGGCACACTTGCGGAGATTGACGAAAGCAACGCAAAAATGCTTTCAATACTTCTCAAAACAAGAAATGAGTATTTTGTTGCTTCGAAAGAAGATTCTGCAAAAGCACTTTTGAATGACGGCACAGCAGAGGTAAAAAATGCAAAGTCTTATGACGAAAAGTGCAGTACGGGATTCATTGTAGAGTACAGCGAACCCAAAAAATGCACCCTGGTTTATAGTGCAAACGGCGGAGAAAATGCTCCCATAGAAAAGGTTGCGGAATGTGGCGAAACAGTTTGGGTTTCCCATATTTCTCCCGAAAAAAAGAACAAAACTTTTATGGGCTGGTCCTTTGACAAAAAGGCAAAAACTGTGGATGTGGATTACGGTGATACCATAAAATTAACCGAAAATGTTACCCTTTACGCTGTTTGGGGTTAAGAAAAATGCTCTTGCGAAAGCAAGGGCATTTTTTAATGCGGAATGCGGAATTCGAAATGCATAATTAAGCTTCGCAAGGAGTAAATATATTGCAAAAAAGTTGTTGTTATTTGAACCTACCTTCGAAGGCGGGATGGGCGTTTGTGAGCGCATCCGGTGGATGAAACAGCGAACAAAAAGCCTTAGGTGCAATAAGGAATATCGCGAAGAGAATAGCGAGCGAGACGATTATATTGCAACCGGTTGACCGTATTTGAATCGTAAACCAATTAAAATTAGTACAAAGCACGCCTATTGTAAATTAGAGAATTCAAGTTCGGCGGAACGGTGGGTGGTTCTCTACGCGAGTCCTCGAGCGTAGTTGAATCGCAGAGTCAATTATAACAAAATAACGGAAGAACGATATAAAAACAACCACGATTACCATTTTTGGTTTTCGTGGTTGTTAGTTTTCTATATCTTTTGGTTTTTGGGGGTTATTAGTCAAATTGAGAATGAAATCCGTTGAAACTCCGTAAAATTCACTTAATTTAACAAGATATTCAATGGGTAGATTTCGCTTTCCGTTTTCATACATACCGTAAGCTTGCTTAGTGATATTCAAAAAAATTGCAACATCTTCCTGTCGGTAATCATTATCAATTCTCAAATCATAAAGTCTTTTGGTGTAATTCATATAACTCCACCTTTCAACTGTATGATACAACAAAATGTTTACTTTATACTTGACAGTAAACAAAATGTTTACTATACTATTATTAAATGAGAATGGAGGCAAAAATATGAAAAAACTCATAAGCGTACTTTTAATTATTTTAATAGTATTTTCAATGATACCTATCGCAAGTGTGTCGGTTAGTGCTGCAACTACACCTGCTAATGTTAGTGATGCCACAGTCAAAAGCCGTTTTGACAATCTTAGAAATGCATTAGTGGGAAAATATTTTACCGTAAATGGTACATATTGTAATCCTGCACCTGGTGTGGGAGGACATGGTTGTTCCAATTGTTTGAACGGTAATGTTATTTCTGCAAATTGGTTTAAAAATGCTGTCGATTTAGTTCCCGATAGCATTTCGCTTGTCCCGCGTCATTATTGCTCTAATGGAACGAATTATATTACACCATCTGCATATTCTTGTGCAGGTTTTGTGAATTTCGTTGAGTGGTATCTATATTCTCAAAAAAGCACTGACGATGTTTATGTTAATTATTTAGGTTCTGCAACAGTTTCTTATAATGGTTTAAAGTCCATCAATGCAAAAATCGGTAATGTTTTACGTACAAACGGGGATCATTCTGTTGTATTGTATTCATATGATTCATCAAAAATTTCTTACATACAATGTAACGGAACAAGATCTGTTGATGGAAATTGTAAAATCACTTTCAAAACAGAATCATATAGTACATTCACAAATTCACATGGTTCAACTGCCGGTGTTACTCAAGCAAGAAATAGCATAGCTTCTTCTACAACTACTTATACAATTAGTTACAATGCAAATGGTGGAACCGGTGCACCTTCATCTCAAACAAAAGTTAAAGACGAAACTTTAACCCTCAGTTCTACAGTGCCTACACGACCAGGATACACCTTCCTCGGTTGGTCAACAAGTAGTTCTGCAACATCCGCAACATATTCTGCTGGTGATTCTTTCACAAGAAATGGAAATACAACTCTTTACGCTGTATGGTCTCAAAAAATATATACAATTAGATATGATACAAATGGTGGCTCAAATGCGCCAGACTCAGAATCCCATACCTATCATGAAACAATTGCTATTTCCTCAATAATCCCGTATAAATTCGGTTATAATTTTGAAGGCTGGAGCACATCAAAATCCCTCGCTTATACAGATATTCAACCTGGTGATTCTTATAGAGTTTGTGGAAATAAAACTTTCTATGCCGTATGGTCTGATGCAACAAATATAACTAAAAACACTTCATATTCTGCTAATATTAAAGGCGAAGATCATTCTGTATTTTTCAAAATAACACCTTCAAAAACAGGTGAATATGTATTTGAAAGCACCGGTGAACTTGATTCAATGATTACTATTTATTGCAGTGATGAATTAAGTATTGCTCATGACGACGATAGCGGAACTGATTTTAATTTTTATGTTCTTTGTACACTAAACACCGATGAAACATATTACATTGAAATTAAAACTTTTTCTAATTCCACAGGTGCTATTCCATTTATGGCAAAAGAAGTCTACTCAATTTCTTATCATGCCAATGGGGGAAGCGGTGCACCAACTCAAGCAAAAAAAATATATGGTGAAGCCTTGACATTGAGTTACGATGAACCCACACGTTCCGGTTACACATTCCTCGGCTGGTCAACAAGTAGTACAGCAACAAATGCAACATATTCAGCAGGCGGTAGTTTCAATACAGATGCAGATACAACCCTTTATGCAGTATGGCAGAAAAATCATTCCCACAGTTATACAGAAACTGTAACAAAAGCTCCTACTTGCACCGGAACAGGTGTCAGAACATATAAATGCTCTTGCGGAGCAAGTTACACACAAACAATTTCTGCAACAGGACACAAGTCAAGCTCTTGGATTGTTGACGAAAACGCAACTGTAAATGCTGCAGGCTCTAAACATAAAGAATGTACCGAGTGTGGCGAAGTTCTTGAAATAGCAACAATCAATCAGTTGAAATGCTCTAAACCCAAACTCAAAACAATTTCTAACACATCAAGCGGTGTAAAAATCACTTGGGGTAAGGTAGGCGGTGCGGATTCCTATGAGGTTTACCGCAAGGTAAAAGGCGGTTCATACAGTAAGGTAGGCACAACAAGAAAAACATATTTTACTGATAAGAAAGCAAAATCAGGCAAAAAGTATTATTATGTTGTAAAAGCAGTGAATGAAGCAGGTAAGTCAGATTCTTCAAGCTCACTTTCAAAATATTACCTTGCAGACCCGAGTTTAAAAACACCCAAGAGTACAAAGAGTGGCATAAGCCTCAAATGGACTAAGGTAACAGGTGCACAGGGCTATATAATTTACCGCAAAACAGGTAGTGGTAGTTACAAAAAGCTTAAAACCGAAAAAGGTGTTTCAAATCTTTCTTATGTTGATAAATCTGCAAAGAAAGGCAAAAAATACACCTACAAGGTAAAAGCATATTACAGCAAGACTTCTAGCGCGTATTCAAATACAAAATCTATTACAGATAAGTATTGATATTAAACAAATTCGGACAGTAGTAAATTTCAAGCAAATTTACTACTGTCCGATAGTTTTCTGGTAGCTGGTAACTGGCAGCTTCATTCCGCATTCCGAACTCCGAATTCCGCATTCTAAAAAAATGCTTGCATTTTTTTATATTATATGCTATATTACTAATGTACGAATATGAACTTGAGTGAGAGCAGGAGAACCTGCTCTCATATTTATTGTCGAAAAAGTTTTCAACAATTTTCAAAAGTTTGTAGAATATTTTTAAAAAGAGGTGCTGATTTGGCAAAGAACACAGTTTCTCAAGTCTGGGAAATCGCAGAACCCATTGCGGAAGAATTAGGTCTTATTCTTTGGGATGTTTCATTCGAAAAAAAGGGTGCGAACTATTATCTCAGAATTTTTATCGACAAGGAAGACGGTGTGGGCATTGAAGATTGCGTAAATATGAGTCACGCAATGGACGCTCCCTTGGATGAGGCGGATTTAATCGACCGCCAATACAATTTACAGGTTTCATCCCCCGGCATTGAAAGAAAACTCACAAGAGATTTTCATTTTGATTATGCCATGGGTGAAAAGGTTATTGTAAGGCTTATTCGTCCCTTTGAAAATCAAAGAGAATTTAAAGGTATTCTTATTGATTTCTCGGAAGACGGTGCGGTTACCATCGAGATTGATGAAGATAATACAATGACAGCCGAAAAGAAAGAAATCGCTTGGGTCAAACTTGACGATTTCTCATTTTAAATGTGTTAATAATGTAAGTTCTATAGATTGAAAGGAATGGTAGGAAAATGGCAAGAAAATCTGTAAAAAAAGCAAACGAAAACAAAGAGTTTTTTGAAGCAATACAGTTGCTCGAACAGGAAAGAGGAATCCCCGCTGAGTATCTTCTTGAAAAGGTTTGCGCCGCAATCGTTACATCTGTAAGAAGAGAGTACGGCGGTGAGGACGTTGTGTTTGTTGACTGTAACCCCGAGGAATATAAGTTAAGAGTTTATCTCAGAAAACAGGTTGTTGAAGAGATTGAAAACGAATATACGGACATTCTTCAAGAGGAAGCAGTAAAGTATAACAAGAAGGCTCTTGTAGGCGATTTTGTTGAAATTCCCCTTGAAACAAATCAGTTCGGCAGAATTGCCGCAACAACGGCTAAAAACGTTATCAGGGGCGACATTCACGATGCTGAAAGAGGTTTAATGCTCAAAGAATTTGAATCAAAACAGAAAGAACTCGTTACCGGTAAGGTACAGAGTATTGATCCCCAAACAGGTAATGTTACCCTTGAAATCGGCAAGGCGGTAGTTGTCCTTCCCAAGTCAAGACAACTTCCCAACGAAACATTCACCGAAAATCAACTTGTAAAAGTTTATATTGAGGGTGTTAAGGACACTCCCAAAGGTCCCAAGGCAATGATTTCAAGAACTCATTCCGGTCTTGTGAGAAGACTTTTTGAAACAGAGGTTCCCGAAATCTATGACGGAATCGTTGAAATCAAAGCGGTTTCCCGTGAAGCGGGGGCAAGAACAAAAATTGCCGTTGTTTCCAAAGATGAGAATGTTGACCCAATCGGTGCTTGCATAGGCCCCAAGGGCTCACGTGTGGGAACAATCGTTGAATCATTGGGCGGAGAAAAAATTGATATCGTAATTTATGACGAGGATCCCGCAAAGTTTATTGCGGCGGCTCTTGCTCCGGCAGATGTTCTCTCCGTTGAAATTGACGAGGACAGAGAAAAGGCTTGCCACGTAACAGTTCCCGATACACAACTTTCTCTTGCAATCGGTAACAAGGGTCAGAACGTAAGCCTTGCCGCAAGACTTACAGGTTGGAAAATAGATATTAAGCCCGAAAGCGGATTCTATATTCCGCAGAGTAAGTGAGGTTACTATGGCTGAAAAAAAGATACCTATGAGGAAATGTCTCGGATGTAACGAAATGAAGCCCAAAAAGGAGCTTATCCGTGCAGTAAAAAGTCCCGAGGGTGAAATAAGCCTTGACCTTACAGGAAAAAAGTCGGGCAGGGGTGCATATATATGCCCCGATAAAGCGTGTTTCCAAAAAGCGAGAAAGGGCAAACGCCTTGAAAAAGCACTTGAAACCGCAATTCCCGACAGCGTTTACGATGCTATGGAAAAGGAACTTGAACAGGACTCTTAATATTGTCGAAAGGACTGGGCAGAATTTGAATAAAAAAGATACAATGGGTTTTCTCGGCTTGTGCCGAAAAGCGGGAAAGCTTTGTTGCGGACACGATGCAGTAAAGGAGTCCATTGTAAAATCCCACGCGGTGCTTGTTTTTCTTTCTTCGGACGCATCCGACAGACTTCAAAGGGAAATGGAACACGCGTGTACCTATAACGGCAAAAATATTCCCATTATACGTACTTCATATTCTATGGCAGATTTTGCCGAGGGAGTCGGCAAGGGTTCGGGAGTTTTTTCCGTAACAGACAACGGTTTTGCTAAAAAACTACAACAACAATTCGGGGAGGAATTATATGATAACAAAATATAAAGTTGGCGAAGTTGCAAAGGACTTCGGATTACAGAATAAAGAAGTTATTGAAATTCTCGGCAAGTTTTACGAGGAACCCAAAAAGTCACAGACGGCTCTTGACACAAAGGAGCTTGATGTTATTTTTGATGTTTTGACACAGGAAAACAGCGTTGAAAATTTCAACGCGTACTTTGCAATGAAGAAAGCAGAGAAAAAGGAAGAGGCTCCTGCTCAAAAGAAAGAAGAGAAAAAGACGGAGCCTAAAAAAGAGGAGAGCGCACAGAAGAAGGACGCTCCGAAAAAAGAAACAAAAAAAGCAGAAAAGCCCCAGAAAAAAGATGAGGTTAAGTCCGAAAATAAAGGTGAGAAAAAATCCGGCGGACAGAGTACAGCCAATCCCTTTAAGAAAAACGAAAAGAAAAAAGACGGCCCCATGCAGTCAAGAACAAAGGGCGAAATGCGTACTATCGACACAAGAGCGGATAATGTTCAGCTTGATAAGTACAACGAGAGATACGAAAATATTGCTCCGGCTCACTCCATTAACGACAATGTTCAGACAAAACAGAAGTTAAAACAAAAGAGCCAGCAGTACAGAAAACAGCAGGGTATGCGTTCAAAACGCAGGGAGAGCGAAGCGGAGAGATTAAAGAGAATCGAAGCGGAGCGTGCAAAAAAGACCCTTGTTATTACCGTTCCCGAGGAAATTACAGTTGGTGATCTTGCGGCAATGCTCAAGAGAACTGCCGCAGAGGTTATCAAAAAACTTTTCTCATTGGGTATGATGGCAACCGTTAACCAGGTTATCGACTTTGATACAGCGGAAATCGTTGCAACGGAGTTGGGTGCAAAGGTTAAAAAAGAGGTTGTTGTTACAATCGAGGAAAGAATTATCGACGACCACGAAGATAACGAGGAAGATTTGCTTCCCAGAAGCCCCGTTGTTTGCGTTATGGGTCACGTTGACCACGGTAAAACATCACTTCTTGATGCTATTAAAAATACTTCCGTTACCGAAACCGAGGCGGGCGGTATTACACAGCATTTGGGTGCATACAGGGTAAATCTCAACGGACAGGATATTACATTCCTTGACACTCCCGGCCACGCGGCTTTCACCGCTATGCGTGCAAGGGGTGCTATGGCAACGGATATTGCAATCCTTGTTGTTGCCGCCGATGACGGTATTATGCCCCAGACCGTCGAGGCTATTAACCACGCAAAAGCCGCAGGTGTTTCCATCGTTGTTGCAATTAACAAAATGGATAAACCCGATGCTTCTCCCGACAGAATTATGCAGCAGTTAACGGAGTATGAACTTATTCCTGAAGAGTGGGGCGGCGATGTTATCTGCGTTCCCGTTTCCGCAAAAACAAAGATGAATATTGATACTCTTCTTGAGTCCGTTCTTCTTGTTGCGGAGATGAAAGAACTTAAAGCCAACCCCAACCGTGCAGGTAAAGGTATTGTTATTGAAGCAAGACTTGATAAGGGTCGCGGTCCCGTAGCAACCCTCCTTGTTCAGAACGGTACTCTCAAATCCGGCGATATTATCGTTGCGGGTACTGCTGTGGGCAGAGTTCGTGTTATGACGGACGATAAGGGTAAAAAAGTTAATGAGGCGGGCCCCTCCGTTCCTGTTGAAATCACAGGTCTTGCGGAAGTTCCTGTGGGCGGTGACGCATTTGACTGCGTAAGCGATGAAAGACTTGCACGTGAACTTGTTGAACAGAGAAAGAATTCACAGAAAGAGGAAGCATTCCGCTCCATGCAGAAGGTTACTCTTGACAATCTCTTTGATTCAATTAACGCAGGCTCCCTCAAAGACCTTAATATCATTGTAAAAGCAGATGTTCAGGGCTCCGTTGAAGCAGTTCGTCAGAGTCTTGAGAAACTCTCCAATGAAGAAGTACGCGTTAAGGTTATTCACGGCGGTGTGGGTGCCGTTAATGAATCCGACGTTATGCTTGCAAATGCATCAAACGCACTTATTGTTGGCTTTAACGTTCGTCCCGACCCCGTTGCAGAGGCAAATGCGGAGCGCGACAAAGTTGAAATGAGAATGTACAGAGTTATTTACGATTGCATTGAAGAGGTTGAAGCCGCTATTAAGGGTATGCTTGCACCCAAATTCCGTGATGTTGAAATGGGTAAGGCAGAGGTTAGAAGCGTATTCAAACTTTCAAGTGCAGGTACAATTGCAGGTTGCTACATTATTGACGGTAAAATCACCAGAAACTGCAAAATCCGTGTAGTTCGTGACGGTATTGTTGTGTTTGAGGATGAAATTGCGTCCCTCAAACGTTTCAAGGATGATGTTAAAGAGGTTGCAACCGGTTACGAATGCGGTGTAGGTCTTGAAAAATTCAACGATATTAAAGAGGGCGACATTTTAGAGGGCTACATTGTAGAGGAATATAAAGACTAAATTTAAAGTTTAGGAGAAAAAATGGGAACCTATAAACAAAATCGCACAGCGGAGGACATTAAGCGGGAAATTGCCGCAATTGTCAGGGAACTTAAAGACCCGAGAATTTCGGACCGCCTTATAAGTGTGGCAAGGGCGGATGTTGCAAGTGATTTGTCCTACGTAAAAGTATATGTCAGCGCCGTTGAGGGTATTGAGGTGGCAAAGGAAGCCACCAAAGCCCTTACGGGTGCTACGGGGTTTGTGCGTCGTGAGATCGGCAAACGTCTCGGACTTCGCAAGGCTCCGGAAATAAAGTTTGTTGCCGATAACTCCATTGAGTACGGTATGAACATTGTTAAAAAACTTGAGGAACTTTCAAGGGAATTTACCGATGAATGAGGAAGTTTTATGGTAATTGATTTAAAGGAGTGTGCCGAACTTTTAAAGGAACACTCGGAGTTTGTGGTTATTTCTCACGAGCATCCCGACGGAGATACTCTGGGTTCGGCATTTGCTCTTTGTGAAATACTCAAAAAAATGGGTAAAAAACGTGTTGTGAAATGCAGTGATGTAATACCCAAGGACTTTTTCTATATGACGGAGCCCTATATTGCCGATGATGTAAAGGACCCGTACATTGTTACGGTTGACGTTGCCGATGAAAAACTTATGGGCGATTTGGGAGCCCTTTACGGCGGCAAGGTTGATTTGTGCATAGACCATCATATGTCCAACACCTATTACGCGAAAAACTCCTTTGTTGAAGAAAGAGCCGCGGCTTGTGAGATTATTTACGAATTAGCTAATGAGCTTGGTGTTGAAATAAATACCTATATAAGAGAATGTCTTTATACGGGTATTTCCACGGATACGGGATGTTTCAGATATCAGAATACAACACCCGGGACTTTCAGAATCGTTGCAGATTTAATGGAAAAGGGAATTGACTCCAAAAAAATCAACAAGCTTATGTTTGAAACAAAAACAAAAAGTTTTCTTGAACTGGAATTGCTTGCAAGAAAAACCCTCGAATACCATTTTGACGGTAAATGTGCAATTATAACATTGACCCAATCAATGTATAAACAGAGCGGTTCCAACGAGCACGAATGTCACCCCATTACCGCTCTGCCCCGCCAGATTGAAGGTGTGCTTGTGGGTGCGGTTATTAAGGAAAAAGAGGACGGAACATTCGGTATTTCACTTCGTACCGAGGGTGATATAGATGCATCTGAAATCTGCTCCCATTTGGGAGGGGGCGGGCACAAGGGTGCCGCCGGTGCAAGTTTTTCGTGTACTTATGAAGAGGGAAAAGAAAAACTTCTCGCAGTTATAAAAACTGCTTTGGACGGTTTGGAACAATGACGGGAATAATACCTCTCAAAAAAGGGGAGAACATCACCTCTTTTTTCGCAGTAAATAAAGTCAGAAGAATAATCGGGGAGAAAAAGTGCGGTCATACAGGCACTTTGGACCCTAACGCAACGGGAGTGCTACCCATAGCCGTGGGCGGCGCTACTCGTTTTATTGAACTTCTGCCAACACATAAAAAAGCCTATAAAGCCACCTTTAAGACGGGCTTTTGTACCGATACCCTTGATGTTTGGGGAACGGTCACCGAAACTTCCGACAAAAAGGTAAACTTTGAGGAAATAGAAAAAGCGGTTTCGAATTTCAAGGGGGAGATTGTTCAACTTCCCCCAATGTATTCCGCTATAAAAAAAGACGGTGTACGCCTCTATGAGTTGGCGCGTCAGGGCATTGAGGTGGAGAGAACTCCGCGAAAATGCACTGTATATGAACTTTCGGTAACGGAAGTGGGAAATGGTGAATTTTCGCTCTTTTGCGAATGTTCCGCAGGAACATATATACGCACCCTTATAAGCGATATCGGTGAAAAATTGGGTTGCGGTGCAACTATGACCTCTCTTTGCCGTACTTATGCCTGCGGCATTGAACTGTCCGAATGTTTCACTCTTGAGGAGTTAAAAGAACTCGGGGAAAATAACGAAATTGAAAAAGCGGTTATACCTTTAGAAAAACTGCTTTCGGATTACCCCGAAATTCAGGTTACGGAAAATCAGGCAAAGCGGTTTTCCAACGGAGGAAGCCTTATGAGAGAAAGGCTTCATAATATCAACGAAAACGGAATTTACAGAGTTTACGGAAACGGCGAATTTTTAGGTTTGGGTGAACTGACTCAAACAGATTTGTTAGTGAAAAGAGTTTATAATAATGTGTGAGAACAAAAAGGTGCTTGTGGCACTCGGCACTTTTGACGGTCTGCATTTGGGACATAAAAAGGTGCTTTTAAGCGATACAACTGAATATGACGAGAAAATCGCGCTGATGTTCACGGAGCATCCTCAAAAAACTCTTTCGGGGAACGCTCCCTGTGAACTTATTACCCAAACAAAACGGAATGAACTTTTGAGCGAATGGGGTTATAAACCTTTTTTTCTTGATTTTTCGGATGTTTCATCTCTTTCCCCCGAAGCCTTTGTGGATGAGATTCTCGTAAAAAGGCTTAAAGCAACCGCCCTGTGTTGCGGTTTTAACTACCGATTCGGTAAAGGTGCCGAGGGGGATGCGACCCTGTTGAAGCGGCTTTGTGCCGAAAGGGAAATTAAACTTACGGTTTGTGATGCGGTTACGGCGGAGGGTGCTCCGGTCAGTTCCACTCGCATCAGGGAATGTATTACTAAGGGCGATATCAAAACTGCCAACAAGATGTTGGGGAGATATTTTTCCTTTGATTTTGAGGTGGTTCACGGCGATGCTCGGGGCAGAATTTTAGGCTCACCCACAATCAACCAGTTTTTTAATGAAAATTTTGTTGTGGCACAATACGGAGTGTATGCGTCATTTACCCTTATTGACGGAAGAAAGTATATTTCCGTAACAAATATAGGTGTGCGTCCCACCATAGAGGGCGGTAGCGAAAAGCGAAGTGAAACGAACATCGTGGGCTTTGACGGGGATTTGTACGGAAAAGTAATTGAAGTTTTCCTTGTTGAAAAATTAAGAGGGGAAATGGCATTCAATTCCTTGGAGGAATTAAGTGCACAAATTGCCTCCGACAGAGAAAAAGCCACGGAAATAATTAAAAAGGAGTTCCAAAATGAATTTTAAAAACGAAATCAAAGTAGCTCCATCCATTCTTTCTGCGGATTACGCAGATTTAAAAAACGAAATTGAAAAGGTAAAGGTCGCGGGAGCGGATATGCTCCATGTGGATGTTATGGACGGCCATTTTGTGCCCAATATTTCCATAGGACCACCCGTTGTTAAATCCATAAGAAAAGCAACGGATATGTTTCTTGACTGCCACCTTATGATCAGCAAACCTTACGATTACATCGAAAGCTTTGCAAAGGCGGGTGCGGATTTAATCTCTTTCCACGTTGAAAGCGAAAGCAATGTGGAAGAAACCATAAATAAGATAATTGATGCAGGGGTAAAACCCGCATTGGTAATAAAGCCCAACACTTCAGCAGAAGCAGTTTTTCCCTATCTGAAAAAACTTGCAATGGTGCTTGTTATGACGGTGGAGCCGGGCTTCGGCGGACAGTCGTTTATGGGAGATATGCTTCCGAAAATACGGTCAATACGAGAAAAAGCAAATCAGGTAAACCCCGATTTGCTCATTCAGGTTGACGGCGGAATAGTTCCCGAAACCGCAAAATTATGTGTTGAAGCCGGCGCGGATGTACTTGTTTCCGGCAGTTTCATTTTCGGCGCGGAAGATACATTGGGAGCCATAAACTCTTTAAGATAAACTAAGACCATATTCGTAGATTTTTGATATTTCCGATTCGGTGCACACGTCCGTATTACCGAACTCACATAGAACATGGAGTATTTTTTCCGAAAAGGTCAGTTTGGGACGAATTATAATATAAAGACAGTTTTTGTATTTATAGGGCTCAAAATTTTTGATGAAATCCTTTAATTTTGATATTATTTTCAGGGAATCAATAAAAGAATTTTCATCAATGGGGCAAAAGAGTATGGGCTCTGCTTCCTTTTTCATAATCAAACGTTTCTTGCTTTTGCTGTCGGGGTACGCAGAACTTGTAAAATGCAGTATGCACCCACCGTCCGATAAGGGCGCAACCTCAATAAGAAGTTTGCCGTCCGTATCAACGGATTTACCCAAGGTTTTTTGCGCTTTGTCAAGTATTGTCCATATAACCCGACGGGTTTCAATATTGGAATAGTCCATTTCATCGTATGTAATATCAAGGTCTGCCATATCAATATGTGAAAGTGTTACGGTGATTTTTTCTTCACCGTTAGATTCAATTTTCAAATCCATCCCCCCAAACAGTATATACTAATATCATAATACTCAAACAGCTTGTGTACAATGATAAAATATTGGAAAGGAAATTTGTTATGAAGTTTGCAGTCAGCAGTTACAGTTTAAACTCCCTTGTGCATAAAGGGGAGGCAACGGAAAAAGAACTCATAGGTGTTGCAAAAGAACTCGGTTTTGACGGAATAGAATTTGCGGAAATACATACCCCCGACGGTATGAGCAAAAAAGACTATGCCCGGGAACTGAAAGCGGAGTGCGAAAGAGTGGGTATAGTTCCCGTTCAGTATTCCGTGGGGGCAGATTTCCTTTACGGCTCCGACGGGGATTTAGAAAAAGAAATCCAAAGACTTAAAGGAGAAGTTGATATTGCCTGTGAACTGGGCGTACAGGGTATGAGGCATGACGCAACCGGTGGTTTCAGAGATGAAGAAAGAAAATACAAAGGCTTTGAACAGGCTCTGCCGAGAATTGTTGAGGGTTATAAAAAGGTAACCGAATATGCCGACACAAAGGGCATTAAAACGATGATAGAAAATCACGGCTATTTCTGTCAGGACAGCGACAGGGTTGAACGTATAATAACAGGTGTTTCCCACAAGAATTTCGGTGCCCTTATTGATATAGGAAACTTCCTTTGTGCCGACGAAAACCCCGTAACTGCGGTTTCAAGACTTGCTCCCTTCGTTTCCTATGTTCACACAAAGGATTTCCACATTAAAAGCGGCAGTGAACTTGCTCCCTGTGACTGTTTTTTTAAAACCCGTGGCGGAAATTATTTGCGTGGAGCCGTGTTGGGACACGGAAATGTTCCCGTTATGCAGACCTTGAGCATTTTAAAGGACGCGGGGTATAACGGTTACATAACCCTTGAATTTGAGGGCTGTGAAGAAGCAAAAACTGCTTGTAAATGGGGACTTAACACCCTTAAAAATATCTGTGAATTTTTAAATTGGTGATTTATGATAAATTTTAACGGAAATGTCGTTCTTGCATCCCAATCACCAAGACGGCAGGAATTGATAAAACTTATTTTTGAAAATTTTCGGGTGCTTACTGCGGATTGCGACGAAACTCTACCCGAGAGTATTGGCGCCAGGGAAGCAGTTGAATATCTATCGAAAATAAAAAATTCCGCTTGCGAAAATTCGGCGGGAAGTGACAATCTTATAATTTCCGCTGATACGGTTGTTTCGGTGGATGACATTATTCTCGGCAAACCCGTTGATAAAGAAGATGCGAGAAGAATGGTGTCCCTTTTAAGCGGAAAAGTGCATCAGGTTTATACGGGTGTGACGATTTCCTTTAACGGAAAATCTTTAACATTCAGCGAAAAGACCGATGTTGAGTTTTACAACCTGACAAATGCGGAAATTGAAGAATATATAAACACTTCTGAGCCCTATGATAAAGCGGGGGCTTACGGGATTCAAGGACAAGCGGGATTGCTTATAAAAGGTATAAAAGGCGACTACTATAATGTAGTGGGCTTGCCCGTTGCCCGACTTAAAAGGGAAGTTCTTGAATTTATAAATAATCTGTGATAACATAAAAAATATCGGAGATTTTATTTCAGCGAAAGGCGGTGCTTTTTTTGGCAGAAAAGACTAAAGATGTTTATGTCGAACCCCAAGTAACCGAAGAAGATATAGAAAAACAGCGACAACAGCAGGAAAAGGAATACCTGGGCCCCCGTGAAATGGCGGCATACATAATCTCGGGTATCGGTGACAAAAACTGGGAAACCTTTAACGGAAACAACGAGTTTTTCTACACCACAAGTTTCCAGCATGTCAGCCCCATTACCCTGAGCGTGGCGCAGTCAATCTGTACTGTTCTTGATACCTTTGACAATGCCATTTCGGGTCCCATACTTGACAGAACTCGTACCCGTTGGGGCAGGGTGCGTCCGTATCTTGTTTTGACACTTCCTTTCTGGCTTTTTTCCGCGTTAATGCCCTATATTTTGCCCGACGGACTTTCTCAGGCGACACTTCTTATACTGTTTTTGATTATAAGATACGTGGGCTCAATCTCTAACTCATTTTACACCCCGGCATATCAGGCGGTGCTTTACAATTTAACCCCCAATGTTAACGAGAGAAACAAACTTATTGCGGCGGATACCTACGTTGACCTTTTCGGTGTGTGGTTGCCCTCATTGTTCCCGTTCTTTGTTGACTATTTGCCGAGAACAATACCCACGAAAAACATTTACTTAATGGGTGCCGTTATCTTTATGGCCCTTGTTGTTATTTTCCGTGTGTTCGGATTCTTCAGTCTTCGTGAAAGAGTGCCCCTTGCATCCCGTGAGGAAATGAAAAGCACAAGTATCTGGAAATCCGTTAAGCAGGTTGCCTCCTGCCGTCCCATGTGGGCGCTTCTTGCAAAGAATTTCTGCGGTATGGGTAAAGGAACGGGACAGAGTGTTGCAAACTATTTCTGGCTCAACTGTACGGGAAAACTTTCCAACGCGGCAATTTCGGGATTGTTCACGGGACTTCCCAGTTATTTTGTACTGCCCTTTGCAACAAAAATGGCGAAAAAGATTGGTGTTAAGAAACTTTCCGTACTTGCATACGGCTATTGCGGAGTAGTTTATCTTATAATGTATTTCATAGGTTATCATCCTACGGAAAACAGTATTATTAACCTTATAATAATTATCATCGGTCTTACATTTGCCGGTGCAATGAACTCCATTCAGCGTTTCTGCGGAACCGCGCTTCAGGGTGATCTGTATGATTATGTTGAGTGGAAAACAGGTATAAGAAACGAGGGCATGATGAGTGCCGCCATGGGCTATATCACCCTTATTACAAACAATATTTCTACAATTTTAAGCGGTATAATCATTGCCGCCATAAAGTACGAGCCGTTAATGAACTCATACGGTGTTGTTATTCCTCAAACGGATCCCCACATGCTCAACGCAATTTGGGCAGTCTTTACTCTTGCTCCCGCATTCGGACGAATCGGCAAGGCGATTTCCCTTTCATTCTTCAATGTTGACGGCAAAGTGAGAGAACAGATGATGGAAGATCTTGCAGTTTCGAGGGCGGCAAAATTAAAGAGCAGAACAGGCTCGGATGAAGAAAACTAATTGGAGTATAAATTACCATGAGAGTAGTAGTTAAAGTAGGAACATCAACACTTGCCCACAGTACGGGATGCATAAATATCAGACATGTGGAAGAACTTTGCAAGGTACTTTCCGACCTGAAAAACGCAGGACACGAGGTAATTCTTGTTTCCTCGGGTGCTATCGGAATGGGAATAGGAAAACTCTCCCTTAAAGAAAAGCCCTCGGATATGCCCACAAAACAGGCGGCTGCTGCCGTGGGACAGTGTGAATTGATGTATGCCTATGATAAACTTTTTTCCGAATACAATCACACAGTTGCCCAGATTCTTCTTACAGGTCTTGATTTGGAAGATGCCACAAGGCATCAAAACATAAAAAACACAATGAACAGACTTCTGGAACTGAATGTTCTCCCCATTATTAACGAGAATGACACGGTTAATACGGACGAAATTTCCGTGGGCGACAACGATACCTTGGGTGCCATTGTTGCTGTTAGTATGAAAGCGGATTTACTTGTAATGCTTTCCGATATTGACGGTCTTTATACTGCTGACCCCAGGGAAGATGAAAACGCAATTCTTCTTTCCGAAATTACGGAAATTACTCCCGAAATCGAGAGATTGGGCGGAAAAAGCGGTACAAATCTCGGTACGGGCGGTATGGCAACAAAACTTTCCGCCGCAAAAAAATGCGTGGCAAAGGGTACGGATGTTGTTATTGCCAACGGCTCATCCCCCGCAATTCTGTACGATATAATGGACGGAAAAAAAGCAGGAACAAGATTCATTGCAAAAAAGGATTGATTATATGAAATCAACTTCAGAAATATTAAAGGAAGCAAAGGCGGCAAAATCAGTCCTGGGCTCTCTCGATTCGGAAACGAAAAATAAAGCCCTTCTAAAAATGGCGGATGCTTTGGAAGAAAACTGCGACTCTATTTTAGAAGCAAATGCCAAAGATATGGAAAAAGCAAAGGGCACAATTTCCGATGTTATGCTTGACAGACTTTGTCTTACAAAAGAACGTATTGAGGGTATGGCGAAAGGTATCCGCGAGGTTGCCCAACTTCCCGACCCCGTGGGCGAAGTTCTTGCAAGAGTTGAACGACCCAGCGGAATAGTTGTTGAAAAAACCGCAGTTCCCATGGGTGTTGTGGCTATAATTTACGAAAGCCGTCCCAATGTAACTTCCGATGCGGCGGCACTTGCCATTAAAAGCGGCAATGTGTGTGTACTGCGGGGTGGAAAAGAAGCATTCCTGTCCGCAGATGCCATTGTAAATGCCATGAGAAAAGGTCTTGTTTCCCTGGGGCTTCCCGAAACTCTCGTAAACCTTGTGCAAGATACCACAAGACAGAGTGCAAATGAACTTATGAACGCGGTGGGATATGTGGATTTGCTTATTCCCCGTGGGGGCGCAGGGCTTATAAAGGCTTGTACGGAAAACGCAAAAGTACCCTGCATACAGACAGGAACGGGTATCTGCCACATTTATGTTGACGAAAGTGCTGATATTGAAAAGGCATTGAATATTGTTGAAAACGCAAAAACAAGCAGACCCTCCGTTTGTAATGCGGCGGAAGTGCTTATTGTAAACAGCAAAATTGCCCATAAGTTTTTACCTCTTTTAAAAGAAAGACTTGTGGATGAAAGAGCAAAGGACGGCAAAATTCCCGTAGAACTTCGCCTTGATGACAGAGCCTCAAAGATAATTGGGGGAAAAACGGCAGGCGAAAATGATTTTGATACGGAATTTCTCGATTACATTCTCGCAGTTAAAACCGTTGATTGCACGGAAGATGCCATAGATCATATTTCCCTCCACTCAACAGGACACAGCGAAGCAATTGTTACGGAAAATAAAGATAGCGCGGAGAAATTTACACGTGCCGTTGACAGTGCGGCGGTTTATGTGAATGCTTCAACTCGATTTACCGACGGCGGTGAGTTCGGCTTGGGCTGTGAAATGGGAATTTCCACCCAAAAACTCCACGCAAGAGGCCCCATGGGTTTGAAAGAATTAACGACATACAAGTTTATCATAAAGGGCGACGGACAAGTTCGCTGAAAGGGTGATTTTATGAAAACAGTAGGCTTTATCGGTTGCGGAAATATGGGCGGTGCCCTTGCAAGAGCTGCCGCAAAATCCGTTGGTGCAGAAAACATTTTCGTTTTTGATATTGATTTAAAAAAATCAAAGGAGTTTGCGGAAGAAACGGATGTAAATGTTGCAGATGCGGAGTACATCGTTTTAAACTGTGACTATATTTTCCTCGGTGTTAAGCCCCAGATGCTTAAAAATCTGTTTGAAAAAATCGCCCCCGTAATTGAGGAAAGAACAACGGATTTTACATTGGTTTCAATGGCGGCGGGAGTGTCTTTGAGTTCTCTTGGTTCAATGGCGCAAATTGATTGCCCCATTATAAGAATAATGCCCAATATGCCCGCAAGCGTTGGGGAGGGAATGATTCTCTACACCGCAAACGAATTTGTTTCCAAAGAAGATATAGACGGCTTTATTGAAACAATGAAATATGCGGGACTTCTCGATAAAATCGACGAGGACAAAATCGACGCGGCAAGTTGTGTTTCCGGTTGCGGACCCGCTTTTGTATTTATGTTCTGCGAAGCCCTTGCGGACGGAGCAGTTGAATGTGGACTCCCCCGTGATAAAGCTCTGCTTTATGCGGCGCAAACCCTTATAGGCTCCGCACAGATGCTCATTAAAACAGGGGAGCATCCGGGAAAACTCAAGGATGCGGTTTGCAGTCCTGCGGGGAGTACCATTGAGGGTGTAAAAGCCCTTGAAAACGGCTCTTTCAGAGCAAGTGCAATGGATGCGGTCAGAAAGGCATATGACAGAACCTTGGAATTAGGCAAATGATGGATTTATTGGATGCAAAAACTTTTGTTTTTGCATCCGTTTTTTGTTGAAATCAAAAGGACTGTATGATACAATTAAAATGTAGTAATTTTTGATTTGGGGTGATATGGATGATAAAAGCAGCGGTTTTTGACCTTGACCATACATTGTTTGACAGATACGGAACAATAAGAAATATTGCTCCCGATTTGGTTGAGGAATTCGACGTTTCCAACGGAGTGACTGCGGATGTTTTTGCAGAGGCACTTATCTATGCGGACAAACATTATGTTCACCTGGGATGGAAAGATGTCTATGCCTGTCTTATTGAGAAAAATATTTTCAAAACCATTCCGCCCTATGAGGTGTATGTTGAAACCCTTTTAAAAAATTTTAGAAAAACCACCGTGGAATATGATTTTGCAATTCCCGTTTTGAAAGAAATCAGAGAGATGGGAATAAAAACCGCCCTTATTACCAACGGTGACCCCAAATTACAGCATTTTAAAATAACATCCTTGAATTTGGATGACCAATTTGAAGAAATAATTGTCAGCGGAGAAACCCCCTTTGCAAAACCCGATCCGAAGATTTTTCAGCTTATGGCGGAAAAACTGGGTATTGATACAAGCGAAATGATGTATATAGGGGATCACCCCCTGAACGATATTGAGGGTTCAAGAAATGCGGGTTGCGTACCCGTGTGGGTTAAAACCACGGGAGTGTGGGCGTTCCCCGAAATAGAAAAGCCCCAATTACAGGTTGAAACCGTACGGGATGTTCCCGAACTTTTAAAGACTTTAAACGAAAGGTAAAAGATATGAAAGGCACGGGCTTTTTACCTATAACCGCTGAAGATGTCAAAGAGCGGGGATGGGCAGAAGTTGATTTTGTATATGTATGCGGAGATGCTTATGTTGATCACCCCTCCTTCGGCGCGGCTATAATTACCCGGGTACTTGAGGAGCAGGGCTTCAATGTGGCTTTTCTTCCCCAGCCCGAATTTCATAATTGCAAAGATTTCACACGTTTCGGGAAACCCCGCTTGGGATTTCTTGTGAGTGCGGGAAATATAGATTCAATGGTGGCCCATTATACCGTAGCTAAAAGAAAAAGAAATTACGATTACTATTCTCCCGGCGGTAAAATTGGGCTTCGTCCCGACAGGGCAACGCAAGTTTACTGCCGTCTTATAAGGGAAGCATATCCCGATAGTCCAATTATAATCGGCGGACTTGAAGCGTCACTTCGCAGATTTGCACATTTCGACTATTGGAAGGACCAAGTTATTGAAAGTTTACTCATTTCATCGGGGGCAGATATTTTAACCTACGGAATGGGCGAAAATGTAATACGCAAAATAGCGGCACTTCTTGACAAAGGTGTTCCCGTTTCAAAAATCCGTGATGTGCGGGGAACTGTCTGGTTGGGTAAGCGAGAAGATAAAATCCATTTTGAAACCGAGGGACAATGGGATTTTGAAAAACTGAAAAACGACAAGGAGTATTACGCAAAAGCCTTTGCCGTTCAGTATAAAAATCAGGACAGTGCCTACGGTAAAGCCCTTGTGGAATATTACGGGGATAAAATGCTTGTGCAAAATCCCCCCATGCCCCCACTTGAAAGAGAGGAACTTGACAGGGTCTATGCCCTGCCGTTTATGAGGGATTATCACCCGATATACGAAAGTCAGGGCGGTGTTCCCGCAATTACGGAAGTTAAATTTTCTCTGACGCATAATCGGGGTTGCTTCGGCGGTTGTAATTTCTGCGCCCTTGCATTCCATCAGGGCAGAAGCGTCCGTTCAAGAAGTGTTGAAAGCGTTGTTGAGGAAGCAAAACTCTTAACGGAACTTAAAGATTTTAAAGGCTATATAAATGATGTGGGCGGTCCCACGGCAAATTTCCGTTACCCCGCCTGTGAAAAACAAATTAAAAGCGGAGTGTGTCCCGATCGAAAATGCCTTGCCCCCGAACCCTGCAAAAATTTAAAGGCGGATCATAGCGAATACATTGAATTGCTTTCACAAATAGAAAGCCTGCCCAAAGTGAAAAAGGTGTTCATCCGTTCGGGCATAAGATACGACTATCTCAATGCGGACAAAACACCCTCGGGCAATGCTTTTTTCAAGAAACTTGTCAAAGACCATGTCAGCGGTCAGTTAAAGGTTGCACCAGAGCATTGTTCGGGCAATGTTTTGCGTCTTATGGGTAAGCCCGATTTCAAAATATACGAAAAATTCAAGGACAGATATTTTGAACTGACAAAAAGTTTCGGCAAGGAGCAGTATCTTGTTCCCTACCTTATGTCCAGCCATCCCGGAAGCACCCTTTCCGATGCAGTTAAACTTGCGGAATTCATAAAGCGTTGGAATTACAATCCCGAGCAGGTGCAGGATTTCTATCCCACCCCGGGCACTGCTTCAACGGTTATGTTTTACACGGGTCTTGACCCTTTTACAATGAAAGAGGTCTATGTTCCGAAAACTGCGGAAGAAAAAAGAATGCAAAGGGCATTGTTACAATGCGCTGACCCGAAGAACGCGGATTTAGTAAGAACGGCTCTTAAAAAATGCCATAGGGAAGACCTTATAGGCTATGACAAAAAATGCCTTGTAAAACCCTCTTATAAGGACAGAGTGGAACAAGCTAAAAGACAGAATACAAAAAATAACAAGAATAAAAACACCCGAGGTAATTACGGTAACTCCAATAGGGGAAAGAGGAGATAATATGCAACTTCTGAAAATAGACAAGGAGAATTATGTTGGTCAGGCGGACCCGTACATTCTCAAGCACAACGGAAAGTTTTATATCTATACCACGGGGGACGACGGTATTTATGCCCACTCCTGCGACACTCTTTTAGGGGATTGGAAGTTTGAGGGAAGAATTTTCACCATTGAGGGCAGGGATCATTTCTGGGCGCCATCGGTGATTTTCCATGAAGGAAAATTCTATATGTATTTCTCTTTCGAGTATTACGATGTTGAACCCGATCAAGGGGGACATCATCAGACAATGCATGTTGCCCAAAGCGAAAACCCTTTGGGACCTTTTTCGGAAGCAAAGCCCATTTTAACCCCATTTTCCATTGATTCCCATATTGTAAAAACCGACGCGGGACTTTTCCTTTTCTATTCTCCCAACACCTTTGAGGGTGAGAGAATAGGTACATATATAGTGGTGCAGAAAATGGCGGATCCATATACACCCGTGGGGGAGCCCGTTCCCGTTGTCAAGGCTTCAATAGATGAAGAAATCTTTCGCCGCGACAGATATAAACCCGGTCAGCATTGGCACACAATCGAGGGTGCCTATTGGTTCTGTGAGGGAGATTGGCAGTACCTTATGTACAGCGGCGGTCGATATGAGGACGAAACCTATTTTGTGGGCTATGCCGCCGCAAAAACAGGGGAACAGGATTTAACAAAGGTAAAATTCCGGAAAATGCCCGATGATAAAACCTATGCCCCACTTCTTCGCAGTAACGAGTGGGAAGAGGGTACGGGACATAACAGCGTTATTAAGGAAGACGGGCAGTATTATATTGTTTACCACGCAAGAAACACCGAGGCGGACGGTCTTGACGGGGACAGAAGAAATGCAAGAATTGCAAAAATGCACGTTGAGGACGGCAAGATTTGGGTTGAAAGATACCCGGACCATATATAAAAGAGGAGCATACAATGATAATTGACCAACTTGTTGAATTTTCCAATCTTTACGGAAGCAATGAAGAACTTGTTCTTGCAGGGGGCGGAAACACCTCCGCAAAGGACGGGGATGTTATGTATATTAAAGGCTCGGGAACTCGCCTTGCAGATATTACCGCCGAGGGATTTGTAAAAATGAGCCGCAGTAAAATTGCGGAGATTTTCACAAAAACCTATCCCGACAGCGACAAGGAAAGAGAGGCTCTTTCCCTTGCTGACTTAATGGGGGCAAAGCTTCCGGGACAAGAAAATAAAAGGCCCAGCGTTGAAACAACTCTCCACTCCCTTTTCCCCCACACCTTTGTGTTGCATTTGCATCCCGCACTTGTAAACGGCATAACCTGTTCCTTAAACGGAGAAAAAACGGCAAAAGAACTTTTCGGTGACAATGTTTTGTGGGTTGAGCCCTGTAAACCCGGCTACACCCTTGCAAAAAAATGCAATGACGAATTAAAAGCCTATAAGGAAAAATTCGGCAGGGACGCGGATTTTCTCCTCCTTGCAAATCACGGTATTTTCCTTGCCAACAATACCGCCGACGGTTTGGGAGAAATGCTCTTTTCCGTAATGTCAAAAATCCGCTCCGTTACGGAAAAAGAAGCGGACTTGTCCGTGGGTGAATTTGACGGAGAAAAAGCACAGGAAGTATTTAACGAACTTTGCGACATTTTCGGTGAGGACAGCGTTATAACCTATGAACCCTCCGCCGTTTCTTTGGAATATGCAAAAAGTAAAGAGAATTTTAATAGGATTTACCAACCCTTTAACCCCGACCAGATTGTCTATTGCAAACCCTATCCCGTGTATGCCGAGGAAAAAGAGCAGATTAAAGGTTTAGTTGATAACTACAAGATGGAAAAGGGTTTTCTTCCCAAGATTATATTTGTTAAGGACTGCGGAATGTACGCGGTGGATTATTCAGAAAAGGGGAGCGAAACTGCGGCGGCTCTCTTTAACGATGCAATGAAAATTGCAGTTTTTGCGGAAAATTTCGGCGGTGCAAGGTGCCAGAGCCAAGATTTAACGGATTTCATCGTAAATTGGGAAGCGGAAAGCTATCGCAGTAGGCAATAAAAGAAATGCCACAATAACCAAAAAAAGTCTTTGTTATTTATGGAATGTTCCAAAAAATAATAAAGGCTTTTTATTGTGTTGGAATTTTAATAGATTTATGTTAAAATCGGTTTGTATAATAGTGATTTCTCAGAAATCATAAAGGAGGAGAAAACGTTGGCAGAAAAACAGAAGAAACTTAACTATAAGAAAACTATTCTTACAGGTTTCGGATTTCTTGCAACATCAATCGCTTGGGCAATTTATGACCCATATATCACAAAAATACTTAACAGAATTCTTTCCGAAAGTGACTTTATCACAAATTTAAGTAATTCTTTGGCAACCGCAATCCCCTGGATTGGCAAATTTGCAGAGGCACAGGGCGAGAGCACCGTTGCTCTCGGCGGAGGATTTACACTTGTTCCCCTGTTTATCGGTATCATTATGACTTTCGATAACATTTTCGGTGTTATCTTCCAACCCACATTCGGTAAACTTTCCGACAACTGCCACTCAAAATTGGGTAAACGCCGTCCCTTTATTGTGACCTGCGCTCCCATTTCCGCAGTTCTCTTTACCCTTATTCCCATAGTAGCGCTCAATGTGGAGGGTGCCGCAAGACTTCCCCTCACAATGCTTATGATTATTTTGTTCGTTTTCTCAATGTCCCTGTGGCGCGCACCCGTTGTTGCGTTGATGCCCGACCTTACACCTCCCGAACTTCGTTCCGAAGGTAATGCGGTTATTAACCTTATGGGCGGCGTAGGTTCCGCGGTGGGTATGGTTGCAGGTACTTTGGGTATCGCACTCTGTTCGCTTTTTGCCGGTTACAGCAGTGCGGAAATCAAAGCGGATGAAACCCTTTCTTTCCCCTATGTTTTCTTAATCGGTTCCCTTGTTATGATAATCGGTATGCTTGTTCTCCTTTTCTTTGTTAAGGAGGAAGACACAAGTATAAAACTCAAGGGCGAAATGAATCAGTATTCCGATGAAAAAGCAAGAAAGAAAGCCGCAAAGGCGGAAGCCAAGGCACAGAAAGCCGCACTTAAAGCAATTAAACTTTCAAAGGCGGAAAGAAAGAGCCTTATCTTTATGTTGGCTACTCTTTTCTTCCTTTTCTGTGCAACAAATGCCATTACCACATTCTTCTCACTCTTTGCACAGGAAATTCTTCACATGATTACTTCCGAAGCAACTGTTATTATGCTTATTTTTGCGGTTTGCTCCGGTTTGGGTGCCATTCCCGCAGGTAAAATGGGTAAGAAATTCGGCAGAAAGAAAACTATTATGTCAGGTCTTGCAGTTTTCCTTACAGCGTTTATCGTGTTCTTCGGTGTGTTCGTTGGTATGCTGGGAAGCAAAAATCTTACAATTTCAAACTATGTTACCGTAAACAATGCGTATATCGCAGTTGACGATAACATAAATTCCTATAACGCAATGGTAAGCGACAAGGCAAAGGCTGAGGGCAGAGCATTAGCGGACAGCGATATTCTCAGTATCGAAGGCTATTTCCTGTATAAAGACAAGGGCACGGATATTAACGGACATTATGCAGAATTTGACAAGTACCTTGTTGAAAATGCAGGTGAGGGTATTTATGATGCCGTTATCTCCGTTGCAAAAGAAGTTCTTGTTAACGGGGAGGAAGTTGATTTTGCCGGGGCATTGGCGACGGTGGTTGATACTGTTGACGATATTACCGGAATTCTTCGTATTCTCATTTATCCCGTTCTTGTTCTCGGCGGCTTTGCAAATATGTTCATTACCGTTAATACACTTCCCCTTGTTCTTGAAATCGGCGGTGTTGAAAAAGTCGGCACATTCACAGGCTATTATTACACCGCAACATTCTCCGCACAGATTGCATCCCCCATTGTTTACGGTTTCATAAGAATGTTTGCCGGAACCTATATGTCCCTGTTCTATTACAGTCCCATTATGTTCGCTCTTGCAATCATCCTTATTGCATTCGTTAAACACGGAGAGGCAGTACCGGAAGATGTAATTAAACAAGCCGAACAAGACTAAAATTTGTCATATTTTGCGCGGGAGCCGTTTTTTCCACCTCGCAGTATCCATATACAGCGTCGGTGAAAAATTCCGACTCCCGCATCAAAATCTGCCAAATTTTTAATAAAGGTTACGTATTTTGCATGAGAGCCGTTTTTTCCACCTCGCAGTATCCATATACAGCGTCGGTGAAAAATTCCGACTCCCGCATCAAAATCTGCCAAATTTTTAATAAAGGTTACGTATTTTGCATGAGAGCCGTTTTTTCCACCTCGCAGTATCCATATACAGCGTCGGTGAAAAATTCCGACTCCCGCATCAAAATCTGCCAAATTTTTAATAAAGGTTACGTATTTTGCATGAGAGCCGTTTTTTCCACCTCGCAGTATCCATATACAGCGTGGATGAAAATTCCGACTCCCGCATCAAAATCTGCCAAATTTTTAATAAAGGTTATGTATTTTGCATGAGAGCCGTTTTTCCACCCCGCAGTATCCATATACAGCGTGGATGAAAAATCCGACTTCTGCCTCAAAACCCAAACAACTAAAAAACAAAAATTTTACCCTCTGCAAGTTTTATTTGCAGGGGGTAAATGCTATTTCTTATCTTATTTCTTAATAATATCTCATAAGAGCGACAACTTTGCCGAGAATAACAACTTCGTTTGTGATAATAGGTTCAAATTCGTCGTTTTCCGGTTGCAGACGGAAATGTCCGTTTTCTTTGTAGAAACGTTTAACCGTGGCTTCGTCCTCGATCATGGCAACAACGATTTCACCGTTGGATGCGTATGGTGTTTTTTCCGCAATAACGATATCGCCGTTGAGAATACCCGCCCAAAGCATACTTTCGCCCCGAACTTTTAATGCAAAAAGGGGCTTATCCCGGGAAACCCGTCCCGTATAGGGGATGTAGCCCTCAATCTGCTCAACGGCAAGAATGGGCATACCTGCCGTAACGGTTCCCAAGAGGGGGACGTGGGTAACGTTTTCCGCCTGACCTAAAATTCTAATGGATCTTTTAAGCAGGGGGTCACGCATTATATAACCCGCTTTTTCCAAGGCGTCAAGATTTGCCTGAACGGAGGAAGTTGATTTGAGTCCTACGGCGGCGCCGATCTCTCTTACTGATGGGGGTACACCATCCTGAGAACGCTCAACTAAAAATTCATATATTCTTTTCTGTGTTTCGTTAATAGGTTCCATAAAATCACCTTTTCGAACAAATTTTCTGTTTTTCTTATATAATAGCATATAATCTCCAAAAAAGCAAACATTTGTTTGCAAAAAATGAAAAAATTTTCATATATTTTATAAGAAAAACTTTTTGGAGTTGATATTATGTTTAAAATCTTAACATTTAAGCAGTTGTCAATAATTGCATTTTTTGTGTGCTTAATAATGCTTTTGGGTGCGGTGTTGAATATGGCGTCACCCTATGTTTCGGCATTTTCTCAAAATGAAATACCGGTGCCTGTAATAATGTACCACCAAATCAGCGAAAACAAATCAATATGGGGGGATTACGTTATTCCCCTGTCGGTTTTGGAAGAAGATTTCAAATATATGAAAAAGAACAATATAAACCCCGTATCTTTTGATGACTTGCGCGCTTTTGTTGAAAAAGGTGAAAAACTACCGAATAATCCTATAATAATAACCTTTGATGACGGGGAAAGAAGTTTTCTGACAAAGGTTTTGCCCCTCTTGGAAGAATATAAATTTCCTGCCAATGTAAATTTAGTTGGTTCCCTTGTGGAGTTATATACCGAAAACGGAGATACGGATGACAGATATGCCTATCTTAACGCAGAGGATGTAAAAATTTTGTCGAAAAACAAACTTGTAACCCTTGGTTGCCATTCATACAACCTCCATTCCTTGAGCAATCGCAGAGGTATGGGAAAAATTTACGGAGAAAGCGAAACGGACTATAAAAATCTCATAAATGATGATATTGAAAAATTCAACGCTCTTTATAAAGATATAACAGGGGAAAGTACGGACATAATTGCCTATCCCTACGGAATAAAAAATGAAACCCTTGAAGAAATTGCCGAAGAAAAGGGCTTTAAAATTACTTTGACCTGTCGGGAGGAGGTAAATACTTTGACGGTGGGTGGGGGTTTGGAAAATTTGGGGCGTTTTAACCGACCCTACGGCAAAACAAGTGAAAGCTTTTTTCAAAAAATTTATAAGCAATAAAGCCGTGCCGACTTGTAAAGAAAAGGCCTTTGTGATATCATAGTGACATATACGGACAAAAATATCTTTCTACAAGGATTTTCACGAATGAGAGGTAACGATATGGCAAATTTTTTTGAGTCAATGGAACTTATAACCGGCACCGTTAGAAATCTTGAAGATGTAAATGGCAAGTGCTTTCTTAAAAAGGATGCGGATAAGACACTTATTCCCGACAGAAAAGAAATTGTGAAAGTAATAAAGGATTTGCAGTCCCTTTTGTTCCCCAACTATTATAAGCACAGCGAGGGCAGTGAAAATGTTCTTTCCCAGACGGAACTGCTTCTGAATGTTTATAACCGCCTTGTCAAACAGATAAAGGGGGCTTACGAATTCAACGGAACTCAGATGGACAAGACTCCGGAAGAATTGTGCAGTATTTTTATCAGCAGACTGCCGGAAATAAAGCAACTGCTTATAAAAGATATTGAAGCAATTTATGAAGGTGACCCTGCGGCAAAATGCCACGAGGAAGTCCTTATTTGCTATCCGGGTTTTTATGCTATTTCAATTTACAGAATTGCTCACGAACTTTATGCCCTGAAAGTGCCGCTCATTCCCCGTGTTATGACGGAATATGCCCACGAAAAGACGGGCATTGATATTCATGCGGGTGCAACAATCGGCGAGTATTTCTGTATTGATCACGGCACGGGTATTGTTATCGGTGAAACAACAACAATCGGGAGCCATGTTAAGATTTATCAGGGTGTAACTCTGGGAGCAAAAAGTTTTGAACTTGATGAAAACGGAGCACCTGTTAAAGATATCAAACGTCATCCCGATATAGGAAATAATGTTATTATATATGCAAATGCCACTATTTTGGGGGGCAACACAAAAATCGGAGATAACTGTGTTATCGGCGGTAATACCTGGCTTACCCATTCCGTAGAAAGCAGCAGCACCGTCTATTACGAAAAATAACGCTCATAAAAACAACCGCCCTACCCCAACAGGTAGAGCGGTTATTTTTATGAGTTTAAATTATTGTATTTTGCTCTTTTTTACTGCTTTAATTGTTGTTTCATTTGCGAACATAAGCAATGCTATAAAGAACAACAGAACAAAGGGTGTGATTTTAAAGGTTGTGGCAGTAGCGGTGTAACCGTATATGAGTTGAACCAAAAAGCCAAGGGCATAGGCTCCGCCCATGTGAAAGCCCGTTAAGTCGGCGGAATATTTTTTTCCGAATCGGTCGGGTACAGCGTGGAGAATACTGGGGAAAATGGGACCGAAACCTATTCCGATAAGAAGCAATCCGTAAACGGAAAAACTGCCCAAAGGGAATGTGAGCATCAGTATTCCGCAAAAAGCTGTTAAGATGCCGCCCCTTATGAGAGTGTTGTCCGATGCCTTAATTGAAAGGAAACCGGAAATAAATCTGCCCAGCATAATGCCCCCGTAATAAAGGGAAACCCATCTTGCTGCATCGGCGGGGGATTCGCCGTATATATTAACAAGATATGTTGCACCCCAAGTACCCACAAGGAATTCCATACTGCAATATGCTCCTTGGGACAGAATACTTGTTATTGCACCTTTGATTTTGAATACATTGAACTTTTCTTTTTCCTCATTTTCCACAGGGGTTTCCCAAAGGGAGGATTTTTCAATTCTTTTCCAACGTTTCAGGAAAACACCAACCAGAAGGGCGATTGATAATTGCATAAGTGCTACGGTTTGGTAGCCGGATCGCCAAGAGCCGCTTCCGCCCTTTAAAAATACGGACATTATTAAGGGGCTGATTGTAACTCCCAATCCCCAAAAACAATGGAGCCAACTCATGTGACGGGCTTTGTAGTGGAGGGAAACATAATTGTTAAGTCCCGTATCAATTGCACCCGCACCGTAACTGAGCACAACGGTAAAGAGCATCATGACCCATATATTCGGGGCAAGGCTGATACCTAAAAGACCTACAGAGGTCAGAAGAATTGAAACAAAAGTTACGTTGGCAGTACCGAATTTTCGCAAAAGAACGCCTGCTAAAAAACTGGCACCTCCGGAGCACAGACCGGTTACAATACTGTAAACGGAGGCAAAACTCTCGGGTATCTGAAAATCATTGTGAACAACGGGCCAGGCAACACCGAACATGGAATCGGGAAGCCCGAGAGATATGAAAACTACATAAATAACAACAAGGAGAGAAACCATAAAAAACCTCTTATTATTTGTGATTTTTAATATAATATTTGTAGAATTTTACGCAATGGGCCACTTCCCAAACACCGATACTCTCATTTGCCGCGTGCATTGCCGCAAGTTGTTCATTACTCATTTTAATGGGGCAGAAACGCAAGCAGTTGTCCGTAATTTCCTCATAGTGACGGCAGTCCGTTCCGCCGGTCATTAAATATGGTATAACTCCTGCATCGGGGTAGCACTCGTTAAGGCATTTTTTGAGATAGCCGAATTCTTCGCCGTTGTAATCAACACAATTAGATGCGCTGCGTGCGTGGATGATTTCAAATTCCAAATCGTATTTGTCCGCATATTTTTTGAGAATGGCAAGGGACTGTTCTGCATTCTGGTGGGGGGATGTTCTTAAATTGCAAACTATGTAGGCTTCCGAGGGAATAACATTGGGGGTGTGGGAGCCCTCCGCCATTGTACAACAGAAAGTTGTTTTAACAAAAGCGTTGCACATGGGGGAAACCATGGGAAGAACTTTAGTCAGCAAGCCCTTGAAAAGCCACATATTGCCCAGAACCATTCTCAAAGGGAAGCCGAGAAGTGGAGCGGATTGGTCAAGCATGGCATAAACGGGACCCGATATTTCCGCTTTAAAGGGCTTGTCTTTTTCAATATCTGCAACAAATTTTGAAAGTCTTGCAAGGGGTGTGTTGCTCTTTGGGGTGGAGGAGTGACCGCCCTTGCCTTTAGCAATAACTTTAAGGTCTATATAGCCTTTTTCAAGGACACCGATTGCGGCACACCAGCCCGCCATTGTGGGGAGAGCGTCTTTGAGGATTGCGCCCCCCTCGTCCATTGCAACATCAAGATGAACATCCTTTGATTTTAAATAATCAACGAGTTTTACGGCACCTTCTCCGGAGATCTCCTCGTCAACGGCAGTTGCAAGGTAAATGTCACAAGGGGGTTCAAAGCCCTCTTGGAGTAATTCCTCAATGGCCTGGAATTCCGAAAATATTGTGGATTTGCAGTCCATTGAGCCCCTGCCGTGAATATTTCCGTCTGCAATTTCACCCGAAAAAGGCTCTCTTTCCCAGTTGGGCTCATCCGCCGTTACAACATCCTGATGCCCCATAAGAAGAAGTCCGTTCCTTTTGGGGTCCTTTCCTTGCCAACGGAAAAGGAGATTCCCCTCAATTTCAGTACATTCAAGTTTTGAAAAAACAAGGGGAAAGTTCTTTTTCATAACTTCATGGAGTTTGTAAAACTGAGAAAGATCCGTGTTACCCCTAAGGGAGATTGTGGGAACTTTAATCATTTCCGCAAGTTTTTGCGCGTAATCGTTGGCTTCCTCCTCGGTGGGATTTATAGCCGGCTTTTCAGTACGGGGTTTTGCCTTGATTTTTACGGCTCTTATTGCCGCAATTATGAGCAAAAGCACAAATACCGCCAAAACTGCAAGGAGAGCAAATCCTATATATTTCATCATTATCATTCCTTTCATTCTTTAATTATACTACGAATTATTTTGCAAGTAAACACCGAACTTAATAAGTAAATACAAGGCTTGACAAAGGGAGGTATTTTGTTGTAGATTTGTATAGTAAAATATGTATAATAAATATAAAAAAGGAAAAATTGTTTCTCATACACGGGAAAGAGGAGCCATATGTCACGAATTGGCGAACAAATTAAGCATACGGTTGATATTACAATCCCGATAAAGAGGATTTGACCCACGAAAATCATTCGAAGATGGACTACATAATGTTAATTTTACGGAATTTTTTGGTTGCGGTTGCGGCGGTTCTGTTTGTTCTTTCATTTTTTATTGACACCCATTACCACAATCTTAAAGCGGTGGCTTATTTTTGCGGTGCGGTCGGGTATTTGTTTGAATGTCTGTTGCTGACGGACTGTTTTAAAACAAAGGTTCCCCACAAGGAAATGTTTATGGTCTATTGTTTGGGTCCCCTGTATTTGCTTATGGGATTGAATTACATATTGAAATAAAATATGGGGGTATTATGGAAATTCTTTCTTATGTGTTAAGTCTTTTGAGTTTAGCCTCAATGATTACCGCTTCCTTGATTAAAGGGGAAAAAATGAAGAAAACCCTGTTCTTTGTTTTCTGCGGAAATGTTCTTGTTGCAACAAGTTATCTTGTTGGGGGCAGCGGCTTTAACGGGGCTGTTTCCTGTTACATAGGCGGTGTTCAGGCAATAATAAATTATCTGTTCGCCTCTAAAAACAAGCCTTTGCCAAAATGGATTATTGTAATATATGCTCTCACATTTGTTGTGTGCAATTTGGCGGTGGGGGATTTTTCGCCCCTCGTCTTCATTGCCGTGGGTGCAACTCTCTGCTTTGTTATGAGCATTGCTCAACCGAGCGGTGCAAAGTACAGATTCTGGACATTAATCAACATATGTCTATGGTGTGCATATGATGTTTTGTCCAAGTCCTACGGCGCCCTTATAACCCACATAGTTCTTCTGGTCTTTAACCTTGCGGGAATGATTATTCACGACAGAAAGAAAAAGCAAATATAAAATTTAAGGGGGATTTTTATGTCCGAAAAAGTAATTCTCATTCTGATTGACGGAATGCGTCCCGACGGTATGATGGGGTGCGGTAACGAGTTTGCCGAAACACTTCTCAATGAAAGCACATACTGTCTTAAAGCAAGGACTGTTATACCGCCGGTTACATTCCCTTGCCATATGTCCCTGTTTCATAGTGTTGACCCACAGCGGCACGGCATAACAACGAATTTATATATTCCCCAGGTGCGACCGGTAAAAGGTATGTTTGATGTGTTTGACGATTACGGGAAAAAATGCGCTTTTTTCTATACCTGGGAAGAATTAAGGGATTTGGGAAGACCCGATCATCTCCATACCTCCCTTTGTATAAACATGCACAAACAGGCGGACACGGATTTAAAGATTACCGATGCCGCCATAAAATACATAAATGAAGAAAGCCCCGATTTCCTTTTCCTGTATCTTGGTGAAACGGATGAGGTTGGCGGTCACGACTGCGGCTGGATGAGTGAGCAGTATATGAAAAGTGTCAGCAAGGCACTTTCCTGTGTTGAAAAAGTGAAAAAGAACATATCGGAGGAATACACAATAATTCTCCTTGCGGACCATGGCGGTCATGACAGATGTCACGGAGATGACATTCCCGAAGATATGACAATACCCATTTGTATATGGGGCAAGCAGTTTTCTAAGGGCAAAGAGTTGCCCGAAGCATCCATTAAGGATGTTGCAGTAACTGTTGCAAAACTTCTTCAGGTTCCTCCCGCAAAAGAGTGGGAAGGAAAAGCATTATTTTAAAATCAGGTGGTATTATGAGATTATCAACAACAACGGATGTGCTCCAAAAAAAGTTCGGTTTCAAAAAGGCAATAGATATTTTTGCGGATGCAGGTTATGACTGCATTGACGTCTCCCAATTCAATGAAGATATTTACAAAGGTGATTTTGACAGGGCATATTTTGAAGAAATAAGGAAATATGCTCAAAGCAAGGGCCTGACTTTCAATCAGTCCCATGCCCCCTTCGGTTCTTCCTATACGGATCCCGAGAAAACCGAAGAACGCTTTAAAGAAATTGTTGAGGCAATTAAAAGAGCATCGTATTTGGGAGTTACTAACATTGTTGTGCATCCCTGCCAGCATTTGCAGTATGACATTGAGGGAAATCCCGAAAAACTTTTTGAATACAACATGGATTTCTATAAAAAACTGATTCCCTATTGTGAGGAATACGAAATAAGGGTGGCTCTTGAAAATATGTGGCAAAATACGGGAATGATAAATCATTCCACGTGTTCGCGTCCCCAAGAGTTCGTCAGATATCTTGATGAATTGAATAATGACTGCTTTGTTGCCTGTCTTGATATAGGTCACGCAACATTGGTAAGAGAAGATGTGGGTGTTTTCATAAAGTCATTGGGCAATAAAAGACTTCAATGCTTGCACGTTCACGATGTTGACGGCACAAGGGATTCCCACACTCTGCCGTTTTTCGGTGTGGTTAATTGGGAAAAGGTTATGAAAGCCCTCGCTGAAATTGATTATCAGGGCGATTTGACATTTGAGGGGGATCACTTCTTTGACAACAAGCCCGATTCCTTACTTCCCGAATGTGCAAAATTTATGGCAAAAACCGGAAGATGCCTGATTGAGAAGTTTGAAAATTATAAAAGGGTATAATATTGTAAAACAGATTTGAAAGTGAGGCGGAGGATTTTCCGCAGAGTATGATAATTGATTTTCACACACATGTATTTCCCGAAAAAATAGCAGAAAGAACAATCGAAAAATTGAGTTTTGTTTCAGGAGGACTTATTCCCCAAACAAACGGCACCCTGAAAAGTCTTAAAGAACTTATGAACAAAGACGGGGTGGACAAAAGCGTAACTTTGGCAATTGCCACCAACGAAAAACAGCAGACTGCCGTTAACGATTATATAAAATTCTGCGAAAGTGAAGATATAATCCCTTTCGGGTCGGTATATCCCCACGGGGAAAGTGCTTTGGAAGAACTTGAACGCATAAAGGAAATGGGGCTCAAGGGCATTAAACTGCACCCCGAATACCAGCAGTTTTATGTTGATGACGAAAAAATGAAACCCCTTTATAAAAAGATTTCCCAACTGGGTTTAATTGTAGTGTTTCACGCGGGGGTTGATTTCGGTTACCCTCCACCCTACCATGCCACTCCCGAGAGACTCTCCAAAGCGGCTCGGTGGATTGAGTCACCCATGGTCTGCGCCCATTGGGGTTCCGCGGGAATGGGGGAGGATGTTTTAAAATATCTTTGCGATACCCCCGTTTATTTTGATACTGCATTCGGCTACGGCTCAATGCCGAGAATTACGGCACAGCGTATATTGGAGAAAAAAGGTGTGGAAAAAATGCTTTTCGGCTCCGATGCTCCCTGGCACGCACCCTCCTGGGATGTGAGAATGATTAAGACATTGGAACTTACACCAAATGAAGAAGAACAGATTTTTTCGGGCAATGCCGTAAAACTTTTGAATCTGTAATTATTAAGTATTTATTAAAAAGAATTTCCTTGTATTGACAATGATTTTTTTCAGTGATACACTTTTTATAAAGAAGAAATCATTGAAAGAAAGAGTGGTATTATGAACGGAAAGAAATTATATAAAAGCGAAAGAGATAAGAAGGTTGCAGGTGTTTGCGGCGGATTAGCCGAATACCTTAATATTGATTCAACGTTGATTCGTCTTGCATGGGTGCTTTTTTGCCTTGCCGGCGGCAGCGGACTTGTTATCTACATTGTTGCGGCACTTATTATGCCCAATGAAAGCGATATAATGAACCCTCCCGCTCCACCGATAGTATAAGAGAATATTGTGCGAGGCTGTAAAAAGCGAAAGTTTTTTACAGCCTCGATTTTTTAGAACAGAGAATAAAGACGGGTGAAAATATGACGGATTTACACAGAGAGTTATTTGCATTGCAGGATGTTGAATATAAAAAATTCCACCAAAGGCTTATGCCCACGGTGAATGAAGAAGCGGTTATAGGTGTTCGCACTCCCGTACTGCGAAAATTTGCAAAGGGTTTTAAAAAACGGGATTGTGCAGATGATTTTTTGAACGAATTACCCCATAAATACTATGAGGAGAACAATCTCCATGCCTTTTTATTGGAGCAGATAAAGGATTACAATACTTTAATTAAAGAGTTGAACAAGTTTCTCCCCTTTGTAGATAACTGGGCAACCTGCGATATGATGCGGCCTAAAATTTTGAAAAATCACAAGGACGAACTTTTAAAGGAGATTGATTTGTGGCTTATTTCCAAGGATGTTTACGCTGTCAGATTCGGTGTTAACTGCCTTATGAATTATTACCTTGAGGATGATTTCAAGCCTGAATATCTGAAAAAGGTTGCAGATATAAAAAGTGAAGAATACTACATAAATATGGTAAGAGCCTGGTATTTCGCAACGGCACTTTCAAAGCAATATGATGAAGCCGTAAAAATAGTGGAAAGGAAAGTCCTTGATAAATGGACCCACAATAAAACAATACAAAAAGCACTTGAGAGTTACCGCGTATCAAAGGAGCAAAAAGAATATTTGAAAACATTGAAAACTTAATGTTTTAAGTAAAAAAACACCCCGTACTGTTTTCACAGTACGGGGTGTCGGTTTTACTCTTATTCAGCCTTGGGAGCGTAGAGATCCTGAAGTCTGAGAAGATGTTCATATCTTTCGAGAGCGGTCTGTTCGGACTGTGCAAACAGAGTTTCTGCTCTTTCGGGGAATGAACGTGTAAGTGCGGAATAACGTGCCTCGTTAAGAAGGAATGCTTTGTAGTCGCCGGTAGCGGGCTTGGAATCGATTGTGAAAGGATTCTTGCCTTCTGCCTTGAGAGCGGGGTTGTAACGGAACATATTCCAGTAACCGCATTCAACAGCTTTCTTCATTTCGTTCTGGCAGTTAACCATACCACCCTTAATGGAGTGCATTTCGCAGGGTGAGTAAGCAATAATAAGAGAGGGGCCGTGATATGCTTCTGCTTCTTTAATTGCTTTAAGAGTCTGGTTCTGGTCTGCGCCCATTGCGATTTGTGCAACATATACGTAGCCGTAGCTCATTGCGATTTCTGCAAGGCTCTTCTTAGCGATTGCCTTACCTGCGGCAGCGAACTGTGCAACCTGACCGATGTTGGATGCCTTGGAAGCCTGACCGCCTGTGTTGGAGTAAACCTCTGTATCGAATACCATAATGTTTACATCTTCACCGGAAGCAAGAACGTGGTCAACACCGCCGAAGCCGATGTCATAAGCCCAACCGTCACCACCGAAGATCCATACGGATTTCTTGGAAAGGAATTCCTTGTTTTCAACGATTGATTTGCAAAGGTCACAGCAAGCACCGTCACCGATAGCGGCAACAAGAGCGTCAGTTGCGGCGCCGTTCTTTTCGCCGTCGTTAACTGTTGCAAGATATTCTTTTGCAGCAGCCTTAACTGCATCGGAAGCCTTGTCGGATTCAGCGATCTGCTCAACCTTAGCAATAAGGCTGTTTCTGAGAGCGTTCTGACCGAGGAGCATACCGAAACCGTGTTCTGCGTTATCTTCAAAGAGGGAGTTAGCCCAAGCGGGACCCTGACCCTTTGCATTTGTTGTATAGGGTGATGTAGCAGCAGGACCGCCCCAGATTGAAGAACAACCGGTTGCGTTGGAGATGTACATTCTATCACCAAAGAGCTGTGTAACAAGACGGGCATAAGCGGTTTCAGCACAACCTGCGCAAGAACCGGAGAACTCAAGGAGAGGTTTCTTATACTGGCTGGAGATGATGTTTGCAGGACCTGCAACACCCTCTTTTTCTGTTACGTTAGCTACGCAGTAATCAAATGCTGCCTGCTGAATATCCTGGCTTTCACGGGATACCATTTTAAGAGAGTTTGTGGGACATACGCCTACGCAAACGCCGCAACCCATACAATCGAGGGGAGAAACAGCAAGTGTGTAGATATAGTCGGTTTTAACAATGGGCTTGGGAGCCTTTTTGAGAACTTCGGGAGCCTTAGCAACTTCCTCTGCATCAAGTGCGAAGGGACGAATTGTTGCATGGGGACATACATAGGAACACTTGTTACATTTTGCGCAAGTGGTGGGATTCCATTCGGGAACCATAACTGCAACACCGCGTTTTTCGTAAGCGGAGGCACCCTGTTCAAATGTACCGTCTGCATGGTCGGAGAATACGGAAACAGGAAGGCTGTCACCGTCCATTTTTCCAACGGGCTTCATAATGTTGTCAACCATCTTAACAAGCTTTGCGGGGCCGTTTTCCGTTACTGCAACGGGAGCGTCCTCTGCAGTTGCCCAATCAGCGGGGATGTCAATTTTAACATAAGCCGAAGCACCTGCATCAATAGCCTTTTCGTTCATTTCAACGATTTCTTTACCCTTCTTCATGAACTTCTGGGCTTTTTCTTTCATGTAGCCGATTGCTTCCTCAGCGGGAAGAACCTTTGCAAGAGAGAAGAATGCGGACTGTAAAACAGTGTTTGTACGCTTGCCCAAACCGATTTTTGCGGCAAGGTCAATAGCGTTAACTGTGTAAAGCTGAATGTTGTTTTTAGCAATGTAGCGTTTTGTTTCAGCGTTGAGTTTTTCGGCAAGTTCTTTTTCATCCCACTGACAGTTAATAAGGAATACACCGCCGGGCTTAACATCCTGAACCATCTTGTAGCCTTTTTCAACATAGGAGGGGTTGTGACAAGCAACAAAGTCTGCCTTGTTAATGTAGTAGGGGCTCTTTATAGCACTGTCGCCGAAACGAAGGTGGGAAATTGTTACACCGCCTGTTTTCTTTGAGTCATACTGGAAGTATGCCTGTACATATTTTTCGGTGTGGTCACCGATGATTTTGATGGAGTCCTTGTTTGCACCAACGGTACCGTCGCCGCCGAGACCCCAGAATTTGCACTCGATTGTGCCTTCGGCAGCCGTGTTGGGAGCCTCTTCTTCTGGGAGGGAAAGGTGTGTAACATCGTCGTTGATACCGAGAGTAAAGTGTTTCTTGGGTTCATCTTTCTTGAGGTCGCTATATACAGCGAAGATTGATGAGGGGGGAGTGTCTTTTGAACCGAGACCGTAACGGCCGCCTGTTACTTCAAGACCTGTTTTGCCGCAAGCATCAAGGGCTGCAACAACATCAAGATAGAGGGGTTCGCCGATTGATCCGGGCTCTTTTGTTCTGTCGAGAACTGCAATTTTCTTTGCAGTTGCGGGAATAGCCGCACAGAATTTTTCGGAAGCAAAGGGTCTGTAAAGTCTAACTTTAATAAGACCTACTTTTTCGCCCTTAGCAAGAAGGTAATCAATAACTTCTTCAGCAACGTCACAGATTGAACCCATGGCAACGATGATGTTTTCAGCATCGGGTGCGCCGTAGTAGTTAAAGAGCTGATAGTTCGTGCCGAGTTTAGCATTAACTTTACCCATGTATTCTTCAACAACAGCGGGAACTGCATCGTAATATGTGTTACATGCTTCTCTGTGTTGGAAGAAGATATCTCCGTTTTCGTGAGAACCGCGCATTACGGGACGCTCGGGGTTGAGGGCTCTCTTTCTGAAAGCATCAACTGCGTCCATATCGCACATTTCTTTAAGATCTTCGTAATCCCAAACAGCGATTTTCTGAATTTCGTGGGATGTACGGAAACCGTCAAAGAAGTTGATAAAGGGAACTCTGCTCTTGATTGTTGCAAGGTGAGCAACAGCACCGAGATCCATAACTTCCTGGGGGTTTGTTTCAGCGAGCATTGCGAAACCTGTCTGACGGCAAGCGTAAACGTCGGAATGGTCACCGAAAATGTTAAGTGCGTGTGAAGCAACACAACGAGCTGATACATGGAAAACGCAGGGAAGAAGTTCACCTGCAATTTTGTACATGTTGGGGATCATAAGAAGAAGACCCTGAGAAGCTGTGTAAGTTGTTGTGAGCGCACCGGCTGCGAGGGAGCCGTGAACGGTACCTGCGGCACCTGCCTCGGATTGCATCTCGGAAACCTTAACGGTTGAGCCGAAGATGTTCTTCACGCCCTGTGCGGACCACTGGTCAACGTAGTCTGCCATAGGGCTGGAAGGTGTGATGGGGTAAATACCTGCAACTTCTGTGAACGCATAGGACACATAAGCGGCGGCATTGTTACCGTCCATGGTTTTCATTTTTCTAGCCATAGTTTTTCCTCCTATAAAAAATATCATTTAAAAACACAATAATTAAGGTATTATTATAACACCACCCATTATATTAACACGTATTTTCTGAATTGTAAACCGGAAAAACTCAAAAATCCCGAAAAATTTAAGGATTATGTGCATAATTTGCTTTATTTTTCATAAAATGGGGGAATTAAGATTGGTGATGTCAGCCCCACTGCAAATATCAGCCTGAAATATTGACAAAAGAGCGAAAATGATTATATAATATATGCTAATGTGGTATATTATAATTTAGTGCTACATAATATTTCTATTCTTGAAAGGAGAAAATCCAACTATGGATGACCCCGGACCTAATTTTATTTTGGCCCAAGCAGTTGAACTCTCACAAAATCAGGCAGGCGGAAGTTTAGTTCTTAAAATTCTTTTACTGCTGGTACTGATTCTTGTTAACGCCTATTTTGCAATGGCGGAAATCGCCGTAATCTCTCTCAATGATACAAAGATGGAGAAAATGGCGGATGAGGGTAATAAGAAAGCAAAACTTGTTTTAAAACTTACAAAGAATCCTACGAAATTCCTTTCTACAATCCAGATCGGCATAACTCTGGCGGGATTTTTAACATCGGCTTCTGCCGCAACTTCCTTTGCGGAAATGTTGACGGATGCAGTTACGGGAAAATTCGGACTCCCCGAAAACATTGTTTCCCCCGTTGCAGTTGTTTTAATCACATTGATTATGTCGTATTTTTCTCTTGTTTTGGGGGAACTTGCTCCCAAAAGTATCGGAATGCAAATTCCCGAAAAGGTGGCATTTGCCGTTGCAAAGCCACTTTACGTAATGTCGAAAATCGCTTCACCATTTGTTAAATTCCTTTCTCTTTCCACAAACGGAGTTGTCCGTCTTTTAGGTTTTGATCCCAATGCGGATGAAGAAGTTGTAACCGAGGAAGAAATCAGAATGATGGTTGACGTGGGCGGTGAAAAGGGTGTTATTGAAAATGACCAAAAGGAAATGATAAATAACATCTTTGAGTTTGATGATATGGACGCGGGGGACGTTATGACCCACCGTACCGATGTTGTAGCCGCGGATGTTAACGATACAACCCTTGAAGAATTTATGGAACTTGCCATTGAAAACGGCAGATCCAGAGTACCCCTCTATGACGAAGATATAGACAATATCGTGGGTATTGTTTATGTTAAAGACCTTCTCAAATATGTGGGTAAAGAGGTTAAGGTCAAGGGCACTTTAAAAAGTATAATGAGAGAACCTTATTTTGTTCCCGAAACAAAGGCATGCGGTGAACTCTTTAAAGAGATGCGTCTGCAAAGAATTCAGATGGCGGTTGTTGTTGACGAATACGGCGGAACCGCAGGTATTGTTACCCTTGAAGATATCGTTGAGGCGGTTATGGGTAATATTCAGGACGAATATGACGAAGAGGAAGAGGAAATCTCAAAAATCGATGAAAACACATTTACCGTTGAGGGTACAATAGATATTGAAGAAATCGACGAACTTATCGGGAAAGAACTTCCCGAGGGGGACTACGAAACCCTTGCAGGCTATATTATGGACGAACTTCAATGCATCCCCAAAAACGGCGAAATGAATGAGGTTGTTTTTGAAAATGTTAAGTTCACCGTTCTTGAAGTCGAGGACAGGAGAATTGAAAAAATAAAAGTCGAAATAACTCCCGTTGTTGAAGAAAACGATGAAGATGAGGATGACGACGATTAAATAAAAACCCTGCATCAAAGGAAATCCTTTGGTGCAGTTTTTGAAAGAGGAAACTTATGAAAAAGACAGCAAGTATTATTCTCAGTTTGATTATTTTCATGGCCTTTGCGGTCAGTGCAAATGCGGCCCTTTTTAACGGAGCCGACCTTTTTACCGTGGATTTGCCGGAGGATTTTCAGCAAACCGGTGAAAGTGACGGCGAATATTTATTTGAAAATGAGGAGGGCGATACATTTTCCGTCAGTTATGAGGAAAATGACGGAGAAGATGTTTTTTGCCCCGAAAACATGAACAAAAAAGATATTGAAAAATATACGAACGATATTTCCGCAGGGGCAAAAGGGGTTATGGAAAGTTATGCCGACGGCTTTGATATGGAGTTCACAAGGCAGGAAAAGGTAAAGCACCAAAGCGGAAAAACCGCCCTTGTGTGTCAGATAAAAACAACGGTGTCAAGGGACGGGAAATCCGAGGTTTATTACCAAACAATGTATGAATTCGGCGGCGCGGATTACAAATACACCTTTACTTATACAGCAGCCGAGGAAAAAAGCAATGATGAATTCAACAAGGTTTTTGCGAGTATAAACATAGTTGAAGACGAAACTCCGAGTAAACTTGACAATCTCTCGACCTATGCTATTGCAGGGGTTATTGGGTTACTTATAGTTATGGGAATCGTGAGATTTATTAGAACCCCCGAAAAACGAAAGTAAGGAAAGATATAATAAAAAGATATAACAATCAGAACAAATGAGGATGTAGATAACTTTTTTCTACATCCTCATTTGTTTTATTCATTCATACCGCAGCATTTTTTGTACTTTTTACCGCTGCCGCAGGGACAGGGATCGTTTCTGCCGGGTTTTTTGTCCGCCTTTTTAGGCTCTTTTTTTACCGTTCCGTCATCGGAGCCGGAGGTGGAAGTGATTTTTACAGTCTGTTTTCTCTCCATGGGTGCTTCCTTGCGGATTCGTGACTGTAAAACAAAATCAACAGTACCTTCGCGGATTCCGTTGGTCATTTCCTCGAACATATCAAGACCTTCGTCACGGAACACAATAACGGGGTCTTTCTGTCCGTAGCCCATAAGGTTCATACTGCGTTTGAGTTGATCCATGGCGTCGATGTGATCCATCCAACGAATATCTACGTTACGGAGAAGTCCCACTCTTTCAAGTTCTTTGACGGTATCTTCGCCCAACTCGGCTTTTCTTGCATCGTAAAGTTCCTGCGCCTTGTTAAGAAGAACTTCCGCAATATCTTCGGTCTTTTTGAGACCGTGAATATCATTTTCGCTGACAAGCCAACTGTACTTTGTCAGAAGTCCCGAAAGATTCCATTCATCCTTGGAAACATTGGCGGGGCAGTAGAAGTCAACGGATTCGGAAATTGTATCAACAATCATTTTCTGAATGAGTGAACTGATATCTTTGCCGTCAAGCACCTGGTTACGCTGTCCGTAAATAACCTCACGCTGTTTGTTCATAACATCATCGTATTTAAGAACATTACGGCGGATTGCGAAGTTGTTACCCTCAACCTTTTTCTGTGCATTTTCAATGGTTGATGTGAAAAGTTTTGCTTCAATGGGCATATCGCCGATGCTCTTGAATGCGTCAAGCGTATTGTAGAAACGGTCACCTGCGAAAAGTCTTAACAGGTCATCCTCTGCGGAGAGGTAGAAACGGCTTTCACCGGGGTCGCCCTGACGGCCCGCGCGTCCGCGGAGCTGGTTATCAATTCGTCTTGATTCGTGACGTTCCGTACCGATAATGTAAAGACCGCCTGCCTCACGGACTTTGTCCGCCTCTTTTGAGGTTTCCTCTTTGAACTTTGCTTCAAGTTCGCGGAATGTTTTTCTTGCGTTAAGAATGTCCTCGTTGTCGGTTTCCGCAAAGCCCGTTGCTTCCGCAATAAGCTCGTCATCGAAGTCCATTTTCTTCATTTGAGCCTTTGCCATAAATTCGGGGTTACCGCCCAAAATAATATCGGTACCACGACCCGCCATATTTGTTGCGATTGTTACTGCGCCGAATTTACCTGCCTGTGCAACGATTTCCGCTTCTTTTTCGTGGAATTTTGCATTGAGAACTTCGTGCTTGATTCCCTGCTTTTTAAGGAATTTTGAAAGTTTTTCACTCTTTTCGATATTAACCGTACCAACGAGAACGGGCTGACCTTTTTCGTGGCACTGAACTATTGTTTCAACGATTGCATTGAATTTTGCTTCCTCTGTTTTGTAAAGGACATCATCATTGTCCTTTCTGATAAGAGGTTTATTTGTGGGAATTTCAACAACGTCAAGGCTGTAAATTTCCTGGAACTCGGCACTTTCCGTCATAGCAGTACCGGTCATACCGGAAAGTTTTTTATAAAGACGGAAGTAGTTCTGGAATGTAATGGTTGCAAGGGTTTTGCTTTCGTGCTCAACCTTAACACCCTCTTTTGCTTCAATAGCCTGGTGAAGACCTTCGCTGTAACGTCTTCCCAACATAATACGTCCCGTGAACTCATCAACAATAAGCACCTGACCGTCTTTTACAACATAGTCAACGTCACGGGTCATTGTGCCGTGGGCTTTAAGTGCCTGGTTAATGTGATGCTGGAGAGTGAGGTTTTCCGCATCCATAAGGTTTTCTATATTGAAAGCGGCTTCCGCTTTTGCAATACCCGATTTTGTGAGTGTTGCGGTTTTCGCTTTTTCGTCAACGAGATAATCGCCGCCCTCCTGGGCAACAACATCCTCCGCATCAAGTTTGGAGTCAAGTTCTTTAACCTTAACCATTTTAAGACGTCTTACAAAGTCGTTTACCATACGGTAAAGGTCCGTTGACGCTTCGCCGATACCGGAGATAATAAGGGGGGTTCTTGCCTCGTCAATAAGGATGGAGTCAACCTCATCCACAATGGCGAAACTGTGACCTCTTTGTACCCGTTGTTCCGCATACATTACCATATTGTCACGCAGATAGTCGAAGCCCATTTCGTTGTTTGTGCCGAAAGTGATATCTGCATTGTATGCTTCTTTTCTTTCTTCGTTGGTTTTCTCGTGAATAATCAAGCCCACAGTCAGACCCATAAATCTGTAAAGTTTGCCCATCCATTCGGAGTCACGTTTTGCAAGGTAGTCGTTTACCGTAACAATGTGAACACCTTCACCGGAAAGTGCGTTAAGGTATGCGGGAAGCGTAGCCACAAGGGTTTTACCTTCACCGGTTTTCATTTCCGCAATACGGCCCTGGTGGAGAATGATACCGCCGAGAATCTGTACGGGATAGTGCTTCATACCAAGAACACGCCAAGCGGCCTCACGGCAAGCGGCAAAAGCTTCGGGGAGAATATCGTCAAGAGTTTCGCCCTTTGAAAGACGCTCTTTAAACTCGGGGGTCTTTGCCTGAAGTTGACTGTCGGAAAGTTCTCCGTATTCGGTTTCGTAAGAAAGAACCTTGTCTTTAAGACCGTTGATTCTTTTAATTTCTTTTGAGGAGTAATCTCCGAAAAGTTTTTTAAAAATTGACATTTTATTATCGACCTTTCCCAATGGAAAATATTTATAAATATACAAATAACAGTATAACATATACATCCGTCTAATGCAAATAATTTATGATATTTTATTTTTTGTTTACATTTTGCCGTAAAATTGATACCATAGGAGCATACAATGAAAATTTTTTAAAAATTTTTGTAACAAAATGCAGATTACGGCAGTCTTTATATATGAGAGCTGATCCGAAACACAATTGAGTGTGGGGTGAAAAAATGGTTATCGATAACATAGAACTTGTTGAACGTTCAAAACAGGGGGACTGTACTGCCTTTGGGGAACTTTATTCCCTATTTTCCACGGAAATTTACAGATTTGCCCTGTATATGACGGGAAATCCCGATGACGCAGAGGACGCGGTTCAGGAATCCCTGCTTTCCGCGTGGAAAAGCATACATAGTCTCAAGGACAATTCCCTTTTTAAAGCCTGGCTTTTCAAAATACTTGCAAACAAATGTAAAACTCTTTTAATGAAAAAGAATAAAATGCCCGATACCGTGCCCGTGGAGGAATATGAGTTCCTTGCGGATTATGAGGGGGACGGCGACTTAATTAACAGTGCGGAATTAAAGGATGCGCTCTCATCATTGACCCCGCCGGATGCACAACTTCTTTTACTGTCCGTAATAGGAGGTTTCACAAGTTACGAGTTGGGCATTATTTACAGTATGACACCGGGGGCGGTTCGCACACGTCAGAAACGTGCTTTGGAAAAACTCAAAAATATACTTTCGTGAAAGGAGAATTGCAATGAACGATAATAAAGAATTTGAATTTCTTACACAGGAAGAAGCAAAAGCCTTGGACGAGAAGTTAAAAAAAGCGGAAAACACGGAATTGCCCGAAAGTCTTTCTCCCGAAAATATCGTTAAGTTGATTGAGAATGTTCCCCAAAATGAAATTAAAACAGAGGCAGAGCAACCGAAAAAACACAATAAAAAGAAAATCTTTTTGAAAACAGTTTCTGCTGCGGCGGCAGTTATTGTTGCCGTGACTTCCGTTGCGGTTATAAAACCGTGGCAGAGGATATCACCAAAAGTCCAGGACAGCGTTGTGGGAAATGATCCCGCAAAAACGGATGACTATTCACAAATTGAGGATATGTTTGCGGAATACTCAAATAAATACCATTCATACAGAACTTTGTCCGATAGGTTTTCAATAAATATGTACAACGGCAAATTTGACAGCGTAACGGCAGTCGAGGAAAACGCTTCGGCAGGTTATAGCCAGTATAAAGACGTGGACGGCAATACGGGTGCGATTGCCGAGGATACCGCAAGCGGATCTGCCGATGATGTGAGCCACGGGGAAACCAATGAACAGGTCAAAGGTGTCAGCGAGGCGGACATTATAAAAAATGACGGGAAGTATCTGTATATAGTAAATCCCGATAACGCTAATTGGGATGAATACTATGATGCATTGTCGGAGTATGATTACGATGTTTATATAAACGGCACACAGGCAACAACCTTTAAAGAAGCGGAGGATGATGCCGAAAAAACGGAACCCGAAGAAGCAACCCAACTACCGAAATTAAAATACAACTGCAAAATTTCCGTTGTTGAGCCCAATGAAAAGGGTGAAATGAAAGAAATTTCAAAAATAGAAATTGCAAAGCCCCAAAGGGAAGATATTTATTATATGCGGGTCTGCGAAATGTATGTTGAGAACGACAGGCTTGTTGCGGTGCTTGAATGTCAGGTCCGTACGGAGAAGTCCAACAATGCAGTTGCCTACGATTGCGTCTATTACGGCGGCGGCTATGAAAACATCACAATGGCAGTGGCATATGATATTTCCGACAGAAAAAAGCCCGTTGAGGAATGGAGAGTATTCCAGGACGGCAATTATATTTCCTCCCGACTCATCGGTGATGAACTTGTACTTCTTTCCAACTACTATGTTGATATAACCGATGACGAGGAAAAAGTAAGGGAAAACTGTATTCCCGAAAACAGTTGTGACGGAAAAGAGTTTTCAAGAGTTTCCGTAAATGACATCTGTATTATGGACAAAATCTACGATACAAGTTACCTTGTTGCATCCGTATTGGATACGGATGACGAAAACACCCTTAAAACCGAAGCGGTTTTGGGCGCGGGAGAAAATGTATATTGCACAACGGAAACCCTTTATGCCACAAGTACCGACTACGATTGGGAAAATGAGCGTATGGCGGAGGTTTTTGACCTTTCATCAACCCAAAAAACCCAGATTTATAAATTTGATATAAGGGATTATGACATTAAATATCTGAAAAATGCGGCGGTTGACGGAAGTGCCTTGAATCAGTTCAGTATGGATGAATACAACGGCTATCTGAGAATTGCCACCACAAGCGGAAATTGGGGCGACAGCCTTGTTAATCAGGTATATGTTCTTGACGAAAACCTTGAAACCGTGGGGCTTTTGAAAAATATTGCAAAGGGCGAAAGAATCGAATCCGTTCGCTTCACAGGTAATACCGCGTATGTTGTCACATTTGTTCAAACAGACCCATTGTTCGTAATCGACCTTACGGATGTTACCGCGCCCAAAATTCTTGGTGAACTCAAACTTCCGGGTTATTCCGCATATCTTCACCCGGTTGGCGACGGTCTTGTAATGGGTGTGGGGCTTGACGGTACCGAAAGCGGAACAAACGGCGGAATGAAGGTTTCCCTTTTTGATGTCAGCGACCCCACCAAGCCCACGGAATGCGGAAAATACACAATTGACGGGTTGGACGAAGAAAACAGAAATATTTATATTGAGTCCGAGGCATATTACAACCACAAAGCACTCTGTTGGGATGAACAAAACGGAATAATGTATATTCCTTACAGCAAGAATGAATATCGGTGGTCATATACCGATGAAGATGATTACAGTAAATCTACCGCGGGCATTGTTGCACTCAAGGTCAACAAAGCCGAAAAAAGCCTTTCGGTCGCAGGGGAGTACATTGCAAATTCCGCCGAAACTAAAGCACCCGAGGATTTTTCAAGGGCAACGTATATAAATGATACGGTTTTCGGCTATTCAATATACAGCGGCATGCTCTGTTCCTTTGACAAGAGTAGCCAAAAGCAAATTGAATCCTTGGATTTGAACTGATAAGGAGGACTGTAATATGAAAAAAATAATTCGGGCATTAGCCATAACAGTTTCTTCGGTAATACTTCTTTACGGTGTGTTTGTTGGCGTTGACTGCGTAAGGCTTTACAGAGCAAAAACGGCTGAGCCGCCGTTAATTGTCACAAAAAATTCGGAAGTTTTGGAAAACGGCACCGTAAAATACACGGGTCTGGGCTACACGGTGACATATAAAACCAATTATGCAGACGCAGAAAACGAAGAAAGCATCAACATTGCCGATAGCCGTATCTACGGCGCGGGCTTCAGAATGTTTGATAAGATTCTTTTCTGGGCATGGATTGAGTAAGAAAAAATTGACAGCGTTTCGGCGCTGTCAATTTTTTTCTTGCATTTTAACCGTATAAATAGTATGATTATTGTGTGTATTTATGTTTTGAAAATATATTTACAAATGAACATTTTAGAATTTTAAGAGAGATTATCTGATATGATTAAATATTCCGTTATCGGTACATCCTGGATTACAGAATCATTTATTGAGGGGGCAAATCTTTGCGAGGATTTGTGCCTTGACGGTGTGTATTCCCGCTCCCTTGAAAAGGGAACCGCTTTTGCCGGGAAAACGGGAGCCAAAAGAGTGTTTACGGATTTTAAAGACCTTGTTTCTTCCGATACGGAATTGGTATATGTTGCAAGTCCCAATGTTTGCCACTATGAGCAATGCAGGGAACTTCTTATAAACAATAAGCACGTAATCTGTGAAAAACCCATAACAATTACCGCCGCGGAATTTAAAGAACTTTGTTCCCTTGCAGAAAGTAAAAAGCTTGTATATTTTGAAGCGATAATGTATATGCACACCCCTTTGAGAAAGGTTTTGAAAGATGCAGTGGGTAAAATCGGAGTCATAAGAAGTGCAAATATTGACTTCTCCCAACTTTCTTCAAAATACAAGGCTTTGAAAAAGGGGGAACTTCCCAATATATTCAATCCCGAGATGAAGACGGGGGCTCTTAACGATTTGGGAATATACTGTGTTTATCCCGTAATTGATTTGTTCGGTATGCCCGACAGAATCATACCCGCACAGAGTTTTCTCCATACGGGTGCCGACGGTTGCGGAAGTGCCGCTTTTGAGTATGGGGACAAACTTGTAACGATTACATATTCAAAGGTGGGTCAAAGCCGCTCACCCTCACAGATTATGGGGGATTTGGGCACCGTGACAGTTGACAGTATTTCAAAACTTGACGGCATAAGGCTTTATAATAACAACGGCGACGAAACCCTTTTAAACGGTGAAACGGAGAAAAAATTTCTTATGGGTAACGAAGCAAAAAGTGCCGTGGATTTCATTCTTCACAGGGAAGAAACTGACAAAATTTTAAAGGAATGTCAGGAACTTAATGAAAAGGTGCTTTTGTGCATGGAAAAAATGAGGGTGCAAAATGCTTGAACGGGAACTTAAAGAATTTTTGTTAAGTAAGGGTGTAGCCGATGTGGGCTTTTCGGAAATTGACGATTCGGACACGGGGGATTTAAAGTATGCGGTCAGTATTGTTGTCAGGCTTTCCGATGCAATAATTGACGAAATTGACGCGGCACCCACAGCCACATATTTCAACCATTACAGAACGGTCAATGCCTTTATTGACAGAACCCTGTTGGAAGCGGGATTGTTTTTGCAGAGCAAGGGCTATAAATATATAACCGTTGCCGCGTCCCAGAGTATGCCCGGGACACATTTTAACGGCAGATATTCTCACAAAGAGGCGGCACACAGAGCGGGCCTCGGGAATATAGGAAAAAATGATTTGTTTTTACACAAAAAGTACGGGGCGAGGGTGCGTTTGGGTACACTCTTTACCGACTGCCAATTACAGGGAGAGGGGATTTTAAAAGATAACCCCTGTATAAACTGTGACAGATGTGTAAAAGCGTGTCCCAGCGGAGCAATACTCGGGGTTAGTTACCACGACGGAATCAAACGGGAGGAAATGTTCAGTCCGTCGGTTTGCAGTGAATATATGAAAAAAGCCTATCAAAAAATAGGCAGAGGGGCGGTCTGCGGAATTTGTATGAAGGTATGCCCCGTTTATAAATCGGAGGAATAAACTTTCTTATCGTGTTGGCGCACAAAAATAAGAGAGGTAATGGAAATGGCAAAGATTTTAATTGCAGATGATGAACAGCTTATCAGGAAGCTAATCGGAGATTGCTTGAAAAAAGCCGGTCATGAGGTCTTGGAAGCGGAGAACGGCGAAATTGCTTTAAGGCTTTTTGAAACCAACAAGGATATAGCCCTGGCATTGCTTGACATAATGATGCCGGAAATTGACGGTTGGGAAGTCTGCCGACGGATTCGTGAAAAAAGCGATTTACCCATAATACTTGTTTCTGCCCGCGCCCAGGATTTTGACCAGATAATGGGCTTTGAGTCCGGTGCGGATGATTATGTTACAAAACCTTTTTCTCTGGCGGTTCTTTCAAGACGCGTGGAAACCCTTTTAAAAAGGGGTACGGATTTGAAAAGGAAAAACAAGGATTCCGATGAAATTGTTATTGACAGTTTGATTATAAAACCCTCCTCCTACGAAGTAATACTGGACGGTAAAAAAATTGAACTGACTTTGAAAGAGTTCAAAATTCTTACAAAACTTTGTAGTACCCCGGGGAGAGTGTTCACAAGGGACTCCCTTTTAGATGACCTTTGGGGAATGGATTACGCGGGTGACACAAGAACCGTGGATTCCCATGTTGCGCGACTGCGAACAAAATTAGGGGAATGGGGTCTTAAAAACATATTAACCGTTTACGGAACGGGGTACAAAATAGACAATAAAAACTAATTTTAAAAGGAGGTATGCACATGAAACGCAAGGGTTTGGGCATTCGTGCCAAGGTTTTTTTGGAAATCGGAGCAATAATTGCGGTTTGTCTTGTGGGTATCTCCGTTGCGAACTCTCAGTTGCTGGAGAGTGTTTATATTTGGAATGTGGAGCGGTCCCTGAGTACAATGGCGCAAAATGCGGAAGAAGCAGGGGACAATTATTATTATCTTCTTTCAGAATATGAAATTAAACAGGGTGTAAGTATCGACCTTTATGACAGAGAGGACAATTATCTTTACGAGGGTACGGAGAATTTCATTTCTGCAAACAAACTTAATATAATCAGCCGAACACAGAATGAGGACGGTAGTTATTTCAATGTTGTTGCCGAGGACGGCAGTACTACACAATACATTGTTTTCGGTAAGGATTTTGAAAACGGCTATCATATTGAAATTACTGCTCAAAAAGACCCTATAAAAGAAAATGCAAACCTTGCAACAAGGGTTACGACAACCATTACAGTTCTTGCTCTTGTGTTAGCCCTCGGTTTAATCTCCCTTTATTCAAAGCATTTCACAAAACCCCTTATTCAAATGAGCGAAGTGGCAAACAAGATTGCAAATCTTGATTTTTCCGCAAAATGCCGTATTAACAGGGGGGACGAAATCGGAACCCTTGCAGAAAACATAAACATTGTTTCCGATTCCTTGAGCAAGGCTCTCTCGGAACTTCAGGAAAAGAATGCACAACTTATGGAAGACATTGAAAAGGAACGCCGTATTGAACAAATGCGTGCCGACTTTATTTCCTCTGCATCCCACGAACTGAAAACCCCCATTGCTATAATAAGAGGTTATGCTGAGGGACTGAAAATGAATATAGATGACACCGATGAAAACGCGACTGAATACTGCGATATCATTATGAGGGAAGCGGACAGAATGAATGTGCTTGTTCTCAATATGTTGGAGCAGTCCCTGTATTCCTCGGGGGTAAAACAGCCCGATATGTCGGAATTTAAGGTAGGGGAGTTTATAGAGGAACTGTTAAAATCCGTAAGCCCCATATTTGAAGAAAAAGGTGTTACTTCAAAATATTACGCAGAAAGCGACCTTACGGCATTTGCGGACAAAACACAGATGACCACGGTGCTTTCAAATATTGTTCTCAATGCCTGCAGTCACGCGGCGGGGGAAAAAATTATTGATATTACAGCCCAAAAAGAGACCGGCTATATCAAAGTAAATGTGTTCAACACCGGCAGCCGTGTTGAAGATAAGGACAAGGACGGAATTTTTACATCCTTCTACCGTGCCGACAAAGCACATTCAAGAGCCGAGGGAAGATTCGGTCTGGGGCTTGCCATTGTTAAATCAATTACGGAAAATCATGGTTGCGAATGCGGCTTTGAAAATAAAGAGAACGGTGTAACTTTCTGGTTTACAATGCCGGAAAGTAAAACCGCGGAAGGAAAAACTGATGAACATTGATTTTGTAATACCCTGCCTTTTAGGTGTTGAGGGTATAATCGCCGATGAATTGCGGTTTTTGGGTGCGGAGAATGTGTGCGCCGAAAACGGCAGAGTGCTTTTTTCCGGCGATGAAAATATGCTTGCGAGAGTAAATATTTGCTCCCATTTTGCAGAGCGGGTTCAAATAAATATGGGCTCATTTACCGCAAAGACCTTTGAAGAACTTTTCCAAGGCGTAAAGGCACTGCCCTGGGAGGAGTGGATCGGAAAAGATGACGCTTTCCCCGTTAAAGGTTACTCCCTTAAATCAACCCTTTTCAGCGTAAGCGATTGCCAGGCAATTATTAAAAAAGCGGTTGTTGAAAGACTTAAATCCAAATACGGAATTTCATGGTTCAATGAAAGCGGTCCCGTTCACCAAATTCAGTTTTCCATTATGAACGATAAGGCTACGCTTCTTATTGATACAACCGGAGCAGGACTTCATAAGCGGGGTTACAGGCTTTCCCAGAACGGTGCGCCCATTAAGGAAACCCTTGCGGCTTCAATCTGCGCCCTTGCGAAACTCCGCCATTATCACACCCTTTATGACCCAATGTGCGGCAGCGGAACCCTTCTTATTGAGGGCGCCCTGTATGCCCACAATATTGCCCCGGGTCTTAACCGTCATTTTGCGGCGGAAAGATTTGATGTTCTTCCCAAAAATATATGGAAAGAAGAAAAAGAGAGGGCAATAAGTCTTGAAAAGGTTGATACGGACTTTGTGGGTTACGGCTCCGATATTGACCCGGAGGCAATAAAAATTGCCATGGAAAATGCGTCAAGACTTCCCATAGGCAAAAAACTCAATTTTGAAAAACGGGACATTAAAGACTTCAAAAAACTCAGCGAACGGGGTACTGTTATCTGCAATCCCCCCTACGGCGAGAGGCTTCTTGACTTGCAGGAAGCACAGCGCATTTACAAGGAAATGGGCAGGGTGTTTGACAAAGCCCACGGATGGAGTTATTATATAATAACTCCCGATGAGGAGTTTGAGGAGTGTTTCGGCAGAAAGGCGGACAAAAGCCGCAAACTCTACAACGGTATGATCAAGTGCAGATTGCACATGTATTTTAAATAAATTCCCCATAAGGAGAACGGTATGAAACATTTATTTATAATTAACCCCACTTGCGGCAAAGGTATTTCTTATGAAAGATGTTCCGACGGTATTGTTAAGACAATGACCGAAATGGGTATAGAAGACTATGAAATCCACGTTACAAATGCCCCCCGTGACGGCTATGAATACACAAAAAAAGAGGTTGAAAAGGGCGATCCCATCCGTGTTTATGCATGCGGCGGCGACGGAACGCTCTATGAAGTTGTTAATGCCTGTGCCTGTCACAAAAATGCGGAGGTTGCGGCTTTCCCCTTGGGAAGCGGTAACGACTTTATACGCATCTTCGGAGATAAAAAGGATTTGAGAGATGTAGCCGACCACGTAAACGGTACGGTTATGGAATTTGACCTTATTAAATGCGGGGATCAATATGCCATTAACCAATGTTCCATGGGTGTTGACGCAGAGGTCTGTGCAAAACAGGCGGATTTCAAAAAACTTCCCTTCATTTCCGGCGAGGCGGCATATACGGCGGCACTTCTCTATTGCTTTATCGGCAGAATGAAAAGCAGATTTACAATTACAATTGACGATGAAGAGCCCTTTACAAGCGACGTCCTTTTCTGCGTTGCGGGTAACTCCCGTTGGTACGGCGGCGGATATATGGCGGCTCCCAAAGCCCTTACTTATGACGGACTTCTGGACTTTATTATTGTTAAGAAAGATTGTTTGAGAATTAAACTTCTCACCCTTATTAACCCCTATAAAAAGGGTCAGCATCTTGATTGGGACAGAACAATTTTCAAAAGAGGCAAGAAAATCCATATTGTCAGCGAAAAACCCGCGGCAATGAATGTTGACGGCGAAACGGATTATGTAACGGAATGTACATTTGAAATTGTGGAAAAGGGAATTAAATTTGTTGTTCCCGCTTGCTCCGATTTTATGGAAAAAGTTAAAAACAATACATTATAAAAACAGACGGCACTTCTTTTTGAAGCGCCGTTTCGATTTGTAAAACAATATCATCTGTTTTTCTATATAACAATTATAGCATAAAAAAAGATTTATTACAATACTTGAAAGCAGTGTGTTTTTATAGTATCATTTACTCTTGCAGACACATATTTTTTGCTTTCGGAGGTATTGTTTTGCTGGGTAAAGATATGAAAATCGAAGAAGAAAACGCAGAAAAGGTACAGCAGTTTTTAGACGACGAAATCATCAGATTAGGTGAACTTATTGAGGAATACAAGGCCAATGTTAAGACCATGGGTGAGGATTTTAACATGGACAATCCCAACGGCGGTATGTATTCGGGAATGGAACTTACGGAGATCCATCACGAAATGGAAAAACAATTTCAGTATTCCGAAGAAGCATCAAGGGACATTTATTTTTATAAAAAACTCCGTAATGCCCCCTATTTTGCAAGGGTGGATTTTAAAGGGGATAATGCCCCGCGGGAAAGAAAACTGTATATCGGATTAAAAACTCTCCAAAAGCACGATACCTTTGAAATGCTTGTGTGTGACTGGCGAGCCCCCATAGCGTCCCTTTTTTACGAGGATTTTGAAGAAAAAGCCTTTTTTGAGGCACCCAAAGGGCGAATCAGCGGGGATTTGCTTTTAAAAAGGCAGTTTAAATTTGAAAACGGGAAACTCAAATACTATGTTGACAGCGATTTGAAAATTGATGATGATATTTTGAGAGAGGTGCTTTCTTCCTCCTCGGGAGAGCATTTAAAAGTTATTGTAAACAGTATTCAAAGGGAGCAGAATAAGGTTATCAGATATACGGATAACGAAAATCTGCTTGTTGTGGGCCCTGCGGGAAGCGGAAAAACCTCCGTGGGATTCCACAGACTTGCCTATCTTCTGTATCAAAACCGAACGGAACTTAATTCCGCGGAAATTATAATGTTCTCAAACAATGATATTTTTTCAAGTTATGTTGCGGATATTATTCCGGAACTCGGTGAAATGCCCATAAATTATGCCTCTTTTTATAATATATTTGCGGCGGAAATTCCCACCGTTACAACGGGGGATTATTATTCCCTTTCGGAGAGTATCATAAACGGGGACAGCCGCCGCAGTAAAAGTGCCGAAATAAAATTGGGCAAGGACTTTGCGGAGTATCTCGAAAAAATGGCGGATGTTTGCGAGCCGGAATTTTCCGATATAACCCTTTTTGATGATGTTATTATTTCAAAAGAGGCTTTGCTGGACAGATTTCTGAGCGACACGGAGAACACTCAAAAATCAAGAGGGGAACGTCTTGCGGCATATATTCAAGGTGTTATTGACGAATACTTTATCAATAACAGGGAAAGTATCTATCTTCACATAGACGGGGATTCCGAGGTTGACGAGGATACCGCAAAACTTTTCAAAGTGAAACGTCGTGAAGTGAAACAGACTGCCTCGGAAATGATAAAGGCGGCAACCCTTGTTGACCCCATTGCAGTTTATTTCAAACTTTTGGAGCAGTATTCTGCACAAATTCACTGCCCCGAACTTCTTGACACAAAGGCAACCCTTGAAAAAGGCTGTCTTGAATTTGAAGACGCTCTCGGAGTGGTTTATGTTAAAGGTGTTTTGGGTACGTCCGCGGTTCTTTCGGGAGTAAAGCACATACTTATAGATGAAGCACAGGATTTGTCCTATATTCAGCACAGAATTATACTAAAAATGTTCCCGAGAGCAAAATACACCCTCCTTGCAGACACAAATCAAGCGATTATTCCCCAACTCAACACAACTGTCAATGAGGAATTAGCGGAAATTTATAATGCAAAAATTCTTAACCTTAACAAAAGTTACCGTTCAACAAAGGAAATTAACGGCTATGCCTTAAAACTTCTTCCCGAAGAAAAGAGATATGAAATCTTTGAACGGTCGGGAGAGGAAGTTAATGAACTTTCGGGCAATACCGAGGAATTTGTTCGGGCGGTGGCGGAATTGGCGCAAAAAAGCCCTGCAACCTGTATAATAACCCGAAATCTTAAAGATGCAATAAATGTTTATAATGAGTTAAAAACTCATATTGACGGTTTGAGAATCTGTGATAACAAATCCTGCGAACTTTCCCACAGTCCCATTGTTATGCCCCTTGCACTTACAAAGGGTCTTGAATTTGACAACGTAGTAGTATATGATAAAAACAGGGCATTCGCAGGGGAGGAAAATAAAAAATATCTATATATGGCATCGACGAGAGCCCTGCACAGACTGACGATTTTTGAGGTGAAGTAATGGAAAAATTCAAGTTTTTTGTTATAACGGACCCACACTATTTCAGCGAAAAATTAGGTGCCTACGGCGAGGGCTACGAGGCATTTATGGATTATGAGCAGAAATGCTACGCAGAAACCGCCGCAATAAACAGGGCGGCAAACGAGTACCTGAAAAACAGTACCGAAACGGACACAATCCTCATAGCAGGGGACCTTTCCTTTAACGGTGAAAAGGAGAGCCATATTGACTATTCAAAGGAACTTAAAGCCTTGAAAGACAGCGGTAAGAGGATTTTTGTTGTTACCGCGGGACACGATATAGAAAAGAATCCCTTTCAGTACAGAGGAGGGGAAAGAGAAGCCGCCGAGGGAATTAAGTTCGATGACCTTTTGGATTATTACGGCGAATTCGGTTACAATGATGCAATCGCTTTTAACAGAGAGCATCTCTCCTATGTTGCACAACTTTCAGAGGATGTAAGACTTTTAGTCCTTTGTAACGACACCGCCGAGGGCAAGAACAAAGCGTATGATGACGAGTTTTTGAAGTGGATTGAAGAACAGGCTAAAAAAGCGAAAGCCGACGGCAAAATGATGATTGCCATGGAGCATTACCCCGTTCTTCCCGGACAACCCGTTTTAACTCTTATTCCCGACGCAAGACAGAAAGAAAGCAAAAAACTCATAGAAACCCTTGCGGACAACGGTGTTCACCTTATTTTTACGGGACACATGCACAATCAAAGCGTGAATGTGGTTGAAACGGAAAAGGGCAATAAATTCTACGATGTTTGCACCGGTTCCCTTATCGGCTGCCCCGCCTTTATGCGCCTTGTAACAATTGAGGATGAAAATACAGTCACCATAGAAAGCATACCTGTTCCCGAATTTCAATGGGATAAAAAGGGAAAAAGCGGTGAGGAGTATCTGCAAGCCCAGTTTGACAGAATGTTAGTTACGTTGATTGGCGGAATGAAAGATAATCCCGAAAAAGTCTTACATAAATTCGGGGCAGACGGTAAAACCGCTCTGTATAAACCCATGAAACTTGTGGGAAAAATTCTTTATACCTGGTCGGTGGGAAAAGTTGCAAGACTGTTCCTTGTAAAAGCCCATCCCGATATTAAAAATGACAGATTTTTCGATTATCTTGTAAGTCTTGTACGCAATATGTTCTGCGGGGATCAACCATATACGGAGGACTCACCTTTCGGTGAAACTTTCCTGAAAGTCCTTAAAAGACTGAACCCCGTACTTAAAATTCTCAACAAAAAACTTCACGGGGCACAGGGAGAAACATTGGATTTCTACGATATGCTCAAAAACACCGCAGGAAATTACGGAATTTCTGACTACAACGCAACCCTGAAGTTCTAAAATCCGATAATATAAAATAAAAGCACACGAAACTCGGTTGAATTTCGTGTGCTTTGTCTTTTAATAAGTATAAATCAGAAAGCGATTTTTTCTTCAATATAGGATTCAAGTTCATCAACGGAAATACGAACCTGTTCCATTGTATCCCTGTCACGAACCGTTACACAGCCGTCCTCAATACTGTCAAAGTCGTAGGTAATACAGAAAGGTGTGCCGATTTCGTCCTGGCGGCGATATCTTTTACCGATTGAACCCGCATCATCAAAGTCAACATTGAATTTCTTTGAAAGTTTTGTGAAAACTTCCGTTGCCTGTTCGTTGAGTTTCTTTGAGAGGGGAAGAATTGCACATTTGAAAGGTGCAAGAGTGGGATGAAGACGGAGAACAACTCTTGTATCGTTCTTTTCCGCGTCAACAACTTCTTCATCGTATGCTTCCGTGAGAATTGAAAGGAAGAGCCTTTCAACACCCAAAGAGGGTTCAATAACATAGGGAATGTATCTCTCATTTGTTTCCGGATCAAAGTAGTCAAGGCTCTTGCCGGAGGTGTTGATATGTTGGGTAAGGTCGTAGTCCGTTCTGTCCGCAACACCCCAAAGTTCACCCCAACCGAATGGGAAAAGGTATTCAAAGTCCGTTGTTGCCTTTGAGTAGAAGCAAAGTTCCTCGGGGTCGTGGTCACGAAGACGAAGATTTTCCTCTTTAATGCCAAGGGCGTAGAGCCAGTCACGGCAGAATCCGCGCCAATACTCGAACCATTCAAGGTCGGTACCGGGCTTGCAGAAAAATTCAAGTTCCATCTGCTCAAATTCACGAACACGGAAAATAAAGTTACCGGGAGTGATTTCGTTACGGAAAGATTTACCGATCTGTGCAACACCGAAAGGAACTTTCTTTCTTGTTGTTCTCTGAATGTTTGCAAAGTTAACGAAAATACCCTGTGCGGTTTCGGGGCGAAGATACAATTCGTTTTTGCTGTCTTCCGTAACACCCTGGAATGTTTTAAACATAAGGTTGAACTGACGGATGTCGGTAAAGTTGTGTTTACCGCATTGGGGACAGGCAATCTCCTTCTCCTTAATGTAATCCATCATCTGTTCGTTTGTCCAACCTGCAACATTTGTACCGTCAAAATCTTCAATAAGATTGTCCGCTCTGTGGCGGGTTTTACATTCGCGGCAGTCCATAAGTGGATCGGAGAAACCACCCAAGTGCCCCGATGCAACCCAGGTCTGAGGGTTCATAAGGATTGCGCTGTCAAGACCTACATTGTAGGGGTTTTCCTGAATGAATTTCTTGCGCCAGGCATTTTTGATGTTGGTCTTCAATTCAACTCCAAGGGGGCCGTAGTCCCATGTATTTGCAAGGCCTCCGTAAATTTCGCTACCCGCATATACAAAGCCCCTGCCCTTGCAAAGAGCAACAAGTTTTTCCATGGATTTTTCTGTGTTTTTCATATATAAATCCGTCCTTTCAGAATTATTCCGTATCTAATTTTCTTTCGGAAACTCTGCCTCCGAATTGGCTGTAATACATATCCGCATAGAGTCCGTCTGCCTTGAGAAGTTCCTCATGTGTGCCGTGTTCTTTTACGGCACCCCCGTCAATAAAGAGGATTTCGTCGGCTTTTCTAATGGTGGAAAGCCTGTGGGCAATAACAAAATTTGTTCTGCCCTTCATAATCTCGCTCATTGCCTCCTGAACCAATAACTCCGTTCGGGTGTCAACCGAACTTGTGGCTTCGTCAAGAATGAGTATTTGAGGATTTTTCAAAAGAGCCCTTGCAATTGTAAGAAGTTGACATTGTCCTCGGGAAAGATTTGCGCCGTTTTCTTCAAGTACCGTGTTATAGCCGTCGGGTAGTTGAGAAATGAATTCCTCCGCTCTTGCGGCTTTTGCGGCATTGATAACTTCTTCGTCCGTGGCCCCAAGGCATCCGTAGCGGATGTTATCCATAATTGTTCCGTTAAAGAGCCAGGTGTCTTGAAGCACCATTCCGTACAATGACCGTAACTCATCACGGGGAATATCTCTTATATCGGTTCCGTCAACGGTGATTTTTCCGGCGTTTACATCATAAAAACGCATAAGCAGATTCACAAAAGTTGTTTTTCCGGCACCCGTGGGTCCCACAAGAGCCACAAGTCCGCCTTTTTTAACTGTTATGTTAAGGTTTTTCATAAGGGGCTTATCCGCCGAATATGAAAAGCTGACATTTTCAAATTTCAGTTCCTTTTCAAAAACCGATTTTTCGCTGTTTTTGTCTCCAACCTCTTCGGGTTCGTCAAGGAGAGCGAAAACTCTTTCCGATGAAGCAAGACTGGATTGAAGATTGTTAACGATTTGGGCTAACTGTGACATGGGTGAAGTGAAAAGTTTGGAATAGGTAATAAAGGTTAAAATACCGCCAATGGTAAAACTCTGCCCCATATTATATATTACAGTACCGCCCACAGTCAAGACACCGTTGTTAACAATAAGGTAACCGCCGATTATGGCAATGGAAATATAGCCGATATTGTCTATAAGGTTAATAAAGGGAGAAATTGTACCCGAAATAAACTGCGCGCGGCGGCTCACATCCGTAAGTTCATTGTTAATATCGTTGAATTCGTCAACCGCCAACTGCTCCTGACCGAAAAGGCGGACAATTTTATGACCCGTGTACATTTCCTCAATGTGGCCGTTCAGTTCACCTGTTCTGTCCCATTGCTGTTTGAACAGTTTTTTGGAAACTTTCATAATGCTCAAAGCAATTGCCGCCGCAGGAGGAACAATTGCAACAATAACAAGGGTTAAAAATTTGTTGGTTACAAGCATCATACAGAATACGCCGATAATCGTTATAATTGAAGTGATTACGGAAACGGTGTTATTCTGCAGGGTGTTGTTGATGTTGTCAATATCGTTGATGATTCTTGAAAGAATATCGCCTTTTGCGTTGGAATCAAAAAACTTCAGGGGAAGATGGGAAAGTTTGTTGTTAACATCTTCCCTTAATCTTCGCACGGTTTTTGCGGTAACTCCCGCCATCGTGTATTGCTGAATATAGGAGAATATTGCCATACCGCCGTAAATACCCAAAAGAATCATTAGGCAGGGCACAAGATCATCCACGGAAATTTCCTGTCCCTGAAGTTTGAGAGCAACCTGTTCATTTAAAACATCCAGGGCATTACCTATATATGTGGGACCTATAACATTGCAGATTGTACTTAAAATACAGGTGATAAGGACAATAACAGTACCTGTTCTGTGTTCTAAAACATAGGAGGACAGCCGCTTAACCGTTGAAACAAAACTCTTGGGCTTCGATTGCCCATTATCATTTGTACGGTAGGAGGAATACCTCATTTGCCGTGTTTTTCTGCGGTTTTCAAGGACGGCTTCACGCTTTTGGTCAAGAATCGGTGATTTTGTCTTCATAGGGTCACCTCCTGGCTGCTTAATTGGGAGGCAACGATGCATTTGTATTCTTCACAACTCTCCGAAAGTTCTTTGTGAGTTCCTATGCCTGCAATACTGCCGTTATCAAGAACAATAATTTTGTCCGCATCTATAATGGTGCCGACTCTTTGGGCAACAATCAGTATTGATGCACCCCGAAGATTGTCTTTCAATGCTTTTCTAAGTCTTGCATCCGTTGCAAAGTCAAGAGCGGAAAAACTGTCGTCAAATATATAAAAATCCGCCTTTGAAACAATGGCACGGGCAATGCAAAGCCGTTGCTTCTGACCGCCTGAAAGATTTGTACCGTTCTGGGAAACCATACTGTCAAGTCCCTCGGGCATTTTTGCCACAAAATCCTTTGCTTGAGCGATTTCAAGAGCCTGCCACAGTTCTTCGTCCGTGGCATCCTCCTTGCCGTAGCGTAAATTATCGGCAATTGTTCCGCTGAAAAGGAATGCCTGTTGAGGAATATATCCCAACTTTTTGTAAAGGGTTGCAAACTCGGTTTTGCGGACATCACAGCCATCCACATATACGGCACCGGACGAAACATCGTAAAAACGGGAAATAAGATTGAGAATTGTTGATTTTCCCGAACCTGTTGAACCTATGATGGCGGTAACCTCGCCCTTGTTTGCGGTAAAACTTACATTTTTTAATACCTCGGTAGTTTCTCCCGCGGTGTTTTTATAGGAAAAACTTACGTTTTTAAATTCAACAATGCCCGTTGAGTTTTCGGCAACATGGGATTTTTCCACCGTCATTTCGGGTTGAAGTTCCAAAACCTCGTTAATTCTTTTAGCGGAAACATTTGCTCTCGGAAGCATAATGAACATTGCCGCCGCATTGGAAAGAGCGATGACCACGAAAACAAGGTAAATAATGAAAGCCTGCAAGTCACCGATGGTATTCTGAATTTCCACCATGTCCGTAAGGCGGTTGATTTGCACATAACCGATTGCCACAAGGAGAATAATGAGAAGAAACGCAAGAAGGGTTGCAACGGGAATGAGCGAGGCAAAAATCCTGTGGACTTTCATGGTCATATTTGTTAAATCGTCATTTGCTTCTTTGAAACGCTTGTCCTCATGCTCCGTGCGGTTAAAGGCGCGAATAACTCTTATACCGCTGATTTTTTCACGGATGATTAAATTGAGTTTATCAACCTTTTTTTGTATTTTATCGAAAAAGGGGAGAATTTTCTTGGCAACAAGAATTGCAATTACTGCAATTACGGGAAGAACCACAAGAATAACAAGGGAAAGCCCCGGATCCATAATTACTGCCATAATTGTTCCGCCTATAAGCATTATGGGTACGGAGATTATGGTGCGAAGGCTCATCAAAATGAAATCCTGCACCTGACGTATATCGTTGATTGTTCTTGTAATAAGGGATGGGATACCTATTTTGTCAATATCACTTTGGGAGAAAGATTCGACTTTTTTGAAAATGTCGGCACGAAGTTCCCCGGCAAAAGAGGTGGAAACACTGCTTGAACAATAACTGTTTGCAATGGCGATAAACATTGCAATAACACAGCAGACCATCATAAATATGCCGTCGGATTTTATGGACTGCAAATCGCCCTTGTTTATGCCGTTGTTGACAATTTGTGAAAGCAACAACGGAAAAGCAAGGGTGAGCACATTGTTGATTGCCGCAAGAAGCAATGTTAACAACGCAAAATGCCTATGCGGTTTTAAATAACGCAAGAGCTTTAACATCTGCCGACCTCCGAAAAATTTGTTCGCACATATACACTCTAAATATACCAAAAAATGACAGAGTTATCAACACTTTTTTGCCTTTTCCCGTAATTTTTAAGATAATTGTAACTTTTTTAAAAAGTCGGAGAGGGAAAGGGCAATAATGGGTTCTCCCGTGCTTGACATAAATCCCAAAATAATGTAAAATGATAAACTGTTGTATTATGTATTTATATATTATTTTAGGAAACGAGTGTGATGAAAATGCATTGGTCCGAAATAATCGCAGACCGTATTATCAAACGTAATCCCGATAAGGAAGAATATGTTTGTGCCGCAGGCATCAGCCCCTCCGGTTCAATTCATATCGGTAACTTCCGTGATATTGCAACAAGTTATTTTGTTGTACGTGCCCTTATTAAAAAAGGCAAAAAAGCAAAACTTCTTTTCTCCTGGGACGAGTTCGACCGTATGAGAAAGGTTCCCGTTAACGTTGCGGCTATTGACAGCGATATGGAAAAATATATCGGTTGCCCCTATGTTGACGTTAAAAACCCCTTTGATACAGAGGAAAAAACCTATGCCGAGTATTTTGAACACGAGTTTGAGCGTTCAATCGTAAAGTTCGGCATCAATATGGACTATCGCCATCAGGCAGAAATGTACAGAAACGGCAAATATACGGAGCATATTCTCCACTCCCTCAAAAAACGCGGAGAAATTTTCGATATTCTCGCTTCCCACCGTACCCAGCCCGTGCAGGAAGGTGAACGGGAGGCATATTACCCCGTCAGCATCTACTGTTCCGAGTGCGGCAAGGACACAACAAAGATTGTTTCCCTCAGCGACGATTGCACAAAGGCTGAATACACCTGCGAATGTGGTCACAAGGGTTCCTTTGATTTTACAAAGGACTTCAACTGCAAACTTGCATGGAAGATTGACTGGCCCATGCGTTGGATGTATGAGGGTGTTGACTTTGAACCCGGCGGAAAGGACCACGCAAGTCCCCACGGAAGTTATGACACAAGTAAAGATATTGCAAAGCAGATATTTGGCTATGAGCCCCCGCTTTTCCAAGGTTACGAGTTCATCGGTATCAAGGGAACAACGGGTAAAATGTCCGGTTCTTCGGGACTTAACCTTACCCCCGAAACACTTCTTAAAATTTACGAGCCGGAAGTTATTTTGTGGCTTTATTCAAAAACAGAGCCCCTCAAAGCCTTTGATTTCTGTTTTGATGACGGTATTTTAAGACAGTATTTTGAGTTCGATAAAATGTACAATGCCGTTAAAGACGGCACTGCAAACGATGCTCAAAAAGATATTATGTACAACACAACCGTTGGGGACAGAGTTCTTGATACAGTTCCCATGGGACTTCTTGTTCAACTCGGAAGCGTTGTGGATTTTAACGTTCCCATGCTTGAAACCGTTTTTGAGAAAATCGGAACACCATACAAGAGCGAGCAGTTCGGCGCAAGACTTGACAGGGCAAAATATTGGCTTGAGAACTGCGCTCCCGACCAGGTTAACCGTTTACGCGACGGTCGTAACTGGGAAGTTTATGAAACTCTCAACGAAACCCAAAAGGCAGAAATTAAGGCTCTTTTCGAGTACATTTCCGCAGGCGGTTACGATCTGGACGAGCTCAATAAAAAACTCTACGCAATCCCGAAAGAAATCAACGGGGGCGAACTTGACGAAAAGGAACTCAAAACAATTCAGGGCGCCTTCTTTAAGAATGTGTATAAACTCCTTATAGATAAGGAAAAAGGTCCCCGTCTCTACCTCTTCCTGTTTGCTATTGACCCCAAGAGATATGTTGGTCTTCTTGACTTCTCATATCCCAAGACGGAGGAAGAAGCGAAGGCGGAAGAATCTGCAAAGGCAGAGGAAGTTGTTGAAAACGAAGATAAGCACATCTACGGCGAAGCGGATGCCTTTGTTCCTCTTAAAGATAACACGGTTACCATTGAAGATTTTGAAAAACTTGACCTCAGAGTATGTGAAATTCTCAAGGCACAGGAAATCAGAAAATCCCACAGTTGCTTGAAACTCACTCTTGATGACGGCAGCGGTGAAAACAGAGTTATCGCTTCGTCAATTAAGAGCGAATATACCTGCGAACAACTTGTGGGCAAAAAGATTATTGTTATTGCAAACCTTGAACCCGCCCGTTTCTCCGGTGTTCAGAGTAACGGTATGCTCCTTGCGGCAACAAACGGCGCATGCGGTTGCCAGGTTGTCTTTGTTCCCGATTGCGTTCCCGCAGGCACACAGATAAAGTAATATGATTGGATTTATACCCGTTACACAGGACAGTTTTGAGTCGGTTTATGAAAAAATGACCGCCGCTTTTCCCTACGAGGAGCGGCGGGACATTTGTGACGAAAAAAAGTGTCTTGAGAATAAATACTTCAATTTCTTTGAGATTGTTGACAAGGAAGTCAAGGTAGGATTTATCTCTCTTTGGAATTTTGATGAATTTGTTTTTATTGAGCATATAGCCGTGGATTCGGACAAGCGTTCCGGGGGCTACGGCTCAAAGGCAATAGAACTCGTAAAAGAAAAATACAAAAAGAAAATAATTTTAGAAGCGGAAATCCCCGTAACCGAGCAACAAATCAAAAGAATCCGTTTTTATGACAGGTTGGGCTTCAAAATCAATGATTATGATTACGAGCAACCCTCATATCACGGCGGCGAGGGATTACCATTAAAACTTCTTTCCTACCCCGACTCAATAAATCAAGAGGAATTTGATTTGTTTATAAAAAGAACAAGGGAGCATCCCTATAAGAACACAATATGCCCATAAATATAAAAAAAGCCTTTCGCGAGAGGGGCTTTTTTCTTGTCCGAATACTTTAAAAACGAAACAATAAAAGCATTTTTACAAATTCATTGCAAAAAATAAAATATGTGATATACTACTTTAGGAACTAAAGAAAATATAAGGATTAAAGGTTAAAATATGATTACTCAAGAAAAAATCGACAGAATAAATTATCTCGCAAGAAAAGCAAGGGAACAGGAACTGACGGAAGAAGAAAAACTTGAACAAAAAAATCTCCGTGCCGAATATGTTGCCGCGTTCAAAAAATCCCTTGAAAACACTCTTGACAATACGGTTATTCAGCGTCCCGACGGAACAAGGGAACAAGTGAAAAAACGCAAAAAACTTAATTGACATATTCTCTGTAAGTCGGATTACGGAATATATAAGGTGATTTTCTATGGCAAAAAAACCGGTAACGGCAATAATCGTAGGTGCGGGGCATAGGTCAATGGCTTATGCTGATTTCTCTTTAAGGCACCCCGAAAAGTTTAAAATCGTTGGGGTTGCAGACCCGGACCCATACCGTTGTAAGATGGTGAGTGAAAAGTTCGGTTTTTCACAGGAATATTGTTTTTCTTCGGCAGAGGAACTTGCAAAGGTGCCGAAATTTGCAGACGCTATCATAAACGGCACAATGGATGAGCAACACGTGGAAACCTCAATTCCCCTGTTGGAAAAAGGGTACGATATGCTCCTTGAAAAACCCTTTGCGGTAAATGACGAGGAAATGGAGCGGTTAATTGAAGTTGTAAAGCGTAAGGGTAACAAGGTTATGATTTGCCACGTGCTTCGTTACACACCCTTTTATTCGGAAATAAAAAAGAGAATTTTAGACGGCGAAATCGGAGACATAATAAATATTCAGACCCTGGAAAATGTCAGCTATCATCATCTTTCAACATCCTTTGTCCGCGGGAAATGGGGCAACAGTAAAAAATGCCACACCTCAATGCTTCTTGCCAAATGCTGTCACGATCTTGATATAATGATGTGGCTTATGGGGGAGGACAAGCCTGTCAGCGTTTCTTCCGTGGGTGCAAAGACACAGTTCAAGCCCGAAAATGCTCCCGAAAATTCGGGGAATCGTTGCCTTGTGGATTGTCCGTTGGTGGATTCCTGCCGATATAGTGCTAAGAATCTTTACCTTGAGCATCCTGATATGTGGACGGTTTACGTATGGCGGGACCTTGAAAATGTTGCAAATCCCACGGACGAGCAGAGAAAAGAACTTCTAATGAACAGCGACTACGGAAGATGCATATATAAGTGTGATAATGATGTTGTTGACCACCAGAGCGTACTTGTAAACTTCAAAAGCGGTGCAACGGGCACTCACAATATGGTGGGCGGTTCCCCCGAGCCTTTGAGGACGATCCGTGTTATAGGAACAAAGGGTGAAATTTACGGGGAATTTGAACACGCATTTATTGAAGTGAGAAAGCAGAATCCTAAAAAAGAGGATTATTTTGATAAAGAGTTTATTGATATGAGCCATATTTCCGGAGAAGGACATAGCGGTGGGGATGAAAGATTGACGGAGGATTTCATCAATTTCCAAAGAGGAGAGAGCCGGTCAATTTCCTGCACCTCGATTTTTGATTCCGTTATGGGTCACAAGGTTATTTTCCTTGCGGACAAATCAATGGAAACGGGCGGGGAATTGATACATATCAATTTATAATTTACTGTTAAAAGGCGGAGAGCAATGAATAATAAAACGAAGCGGATTGTGGGCATTGCATTAAGAGTTGCTCTCGTTCTCGGAATTCTTTTTGTAATCGTTTTCAAGTACAATGACCTTGTTAATTTAGATGTCCGCGCCCTTGTTGACAAGACCAACTCTCTTTTTGAAGCGGGGTTGGCGGTTGTGGGAGTTTATTCTCTCAAAGCGGTTGTTTTCGTGATTCCCGCATCGGTTCTGTATATGGCGGTGGGTATGGCATTTGATTTTGTGCCGGGACTCATAGTGAACGCCGTGGGACTTTTTGCAGAATTAAACATAACCTATTTTATCGGCAAGTTTTTGGGTGGGGAAAAGGTTGAAAACAAACTGCATCAATCCAAAAAAGGTGAAAAAATAATTACTTTGAGAGATAAAAAAACGCCGTACCTCTATGTTGCAAGGCTATTGCCCGTTTTCCCCATAGACTTTGTAAGTCTGTTTTTCGGGGCAAGCAATATGGGGTATTTAAGATATATACTGATTTCCTTTTTCGGAGTTATGCCGAGAATAATTCTTATAACTCTTTTAGGCGATAAAATATATGATCTGATTCCCGTAAGACTTATGATGACCGTTGTAATTTTCGCAATTCTCATAGCATCCATAGTAATTTTAATAAAATATATAAAAAAGAAATCCAACTGAATCAGCCGTTCAGTTGGATTTTTGATTTTTAGAAATCTTTTATAACAATCCCTTAATGCTCTCCGTGATTTTTCTTGCGATATAGGGGTTGTTCATTGTGTAAATGTGAATTCCGTCAACTGCGTTGGAAACAAGGTCAACAATTTGGTCAACGGCGAAAGCGATACCCGCATCTACAAGTGCTTCGGGGCGGTTTTCGTATTTTTGAATCATTTTAACGAATTTGGACGGTAAACTTGCACCGCACATGGAAACCATACGTTCAATCTGCTTTTTGTTGGTAACGGGCATTATTCCTGCGGAAATGGGCACGTAAATACCCGCGTTATCACATTTATTTCGGAAATTGTAAAAGTATTCGTTATTGAAGAAAAGTTGTGTAACAACACCTTGTGCACCGCAGTCGATTTTGTGTTTGAGGTTTTGAATATCAGTATTCGAGTTGGGCGCTTCAAAATGCGTTTCCGGATATCCCGCTACGGAAATGCCGAAATCCCCGTGGTTTTTAATATATGTTACAAGGTCGCTTGCGTAAATAAAATCCTTTTTAGGCTCAAAATCAGGGTTTTTATCACCCCGCAAAGCGAGAATGTTCTCAATATTGTTTTCTTTAAGTTCCGCTAAAACTCTGTCAATATCTTCTTTTGCGGAATTGACACAGGTCAGGTGCGCCATTGCTTCAATGCCGTATTTGTTTTTTATAAGGGAAGCGATGTCACAGGTGTAATTGTTTGCGGAGGAACCGCCCGCACCGTATGTAACGCTTATGTAGTCGGGGCGCAGGGATTGGAGTTCTGCAATGGTATTGTAAACTGTTTCAACGGAACTTGTCTTTTTAGGGGGGAAAACCTCAAAGGACAGGACTGTTCTGTCGCTTGTATATAATGATGATAATTTCATACTACTCAACCTTTGTAAAAACACAGGGCTGTAAAAACTTTCGTTTTTTACAGCCCCGTTTAATTCTATCAGTCTCTTCTGTCGCGTTTGTGGAAGTTGTTGTTACGTCTGGGACGTCTTTCTCTTTCGGGCTCATCGTCATTTTCGGGAACAAGACCTTCAACTTCAATAAGAGCGTCACGTCTTGAAAGATTGATTCTGCCCTGGTCGTCAATTTCCGTAACCTTAACGATTATTTCATCGCCCACATTTACGCAATCTTCAACTTTTTCGGTTCTCTTAACGTCAAGTTTGGAGATGTGAACAAGACCTTCTTTACCGGGAGCAATTTCAACGAAAGCACCGAAGGACATAAGTCTTGTAACAACGCCTTTGTAAATTGCACCGATTTCGGGGTCGTTTGCGATTGTGTTGATAATATCGAGAGCGCGGTTGGCATCGTCGATATCAACTGCTGTAACATAGATTGTACCGTCTTCCTCAACATCAACCTTACAGTTACATTCAGCGCAGATTTTCTGGATAACCTTGCCCTGCTTACCGATAACGTCACCGATTTTCTCAACATCAATTTTTGTTGTGAGGAGCTTGGGTGCATATTTGGAAAGTTCTTTTCTGGGTTCTGCAATTACGGGAAGCATAATTTCATCAAGGATGTACATACGTGCATCATAGGTTTTCTGGAATGCTTCCTTAATGATTTCGGGAGTAAGACCGTGAACTTTAAGGTCCATCTGAATAGCGGTGATACCTTTCTTTGTACCTGCTACCTTGAAGTCCATATCGCCGAAGAAGTCCTCAAGACCCTGAATATCAACCATTGTCATGAAACGGTCGCCCTCGGAAATAAGACCGCAGGAGATACCTGCAACGGGGGCTTTAATGGGAACACCCGCCGCCATAAGAGCGAGAGTTGAACCGCAAACAGAACCCTGGGATGTTGAGCCGTTGGAAGAAAGAACTTCGGAAACAACACGGATTGTGTAGGGGAATTCCTCCATTGAGGGAATAACGGGAAGAAGTGCTCTTTCAGCGAGAGCGCCGTGACCGATTTCGCGTCTGCCGGGGCCTCTTGAGGGCTTTGTTTCACCAACGGAGTATGAGGGGAAGTTATAGTGATGGATGTATCTCTTTTCAACATCCTCGTCAATACCGTCAAGCATCTGTGCATCACGGGCAGTACCGAGAGTTGCGATTGAAAGAACCTGGGTCTGTCCGCGGGTGAACATACCCGAACCGTGCACTCTTGAAAGAAGGTCGATCTGTGCGTTAAGGGGACGGATTTCGTTGATACCGCGTCCGTCAACACGTTTGCCTTCGTCAAGGAGCCAACGGCGAACTACGAATTTCTGGAGTTTATAAAGGCAATCCTCGATTTTGTCCGCTTCCTCGGGGAATTTCTCGTCAAATTCAGCGTGAACTGCGTCATAAACGGGACGGAGTCTTTCATCACGGATTCTCTTGTCGTCAGTATCAAGAGCCGCCTTAACATCATCAATGGCAAAAGCCTTGATTGCTTCGTAAAGTTCTTCGCTGGGATCGTTGGACTCAAAGGGGATTTTTTCTCTGCCGATTTCGGCAACGATTGATTTGATAAATTCAACGATTTTCTTGTTCTCCTCGTGAGCGAACATAATACCGTCGAACATAACGTCATTGGAAATTTCGTTAGCACCCGCTTCAATCATGGCAACAAGGCTGTCCGTGGAAGCAACTGTAACGGTCATTTCTGTTTTTGCTCTCTGTTCGAGAGTGGGGTTGATAACATACTCACCGTCAACAAGGCCGAGAGAAACGCTGGAAACGGGACCGTCCCAGGGAATATCGGAAATAGCGATAGCGGTGGAAACACCCCAGAGGGCTGCAATTTCGGGGGAGCAGTCGGGGTCAACGGACATAACGGTTGCAACAACCGAAACATCATTTCTCATATCCTTGGGGAAAAGGGGACGAATGGGGCGGTCGATAACACGGGATGTAAGAACCGCTTTTTCGGATGCCTTACCCTCACGGCGCTGGAAAGAACCGGGGATTCTGCCCACTGCATAGAGTTTTTCCTCGAAGTCAACGGAAAGGGGGAAGAAATCCACACCTTCACGGGGCTTGTCAGCCATTGTTGCGGTACAGAGAACTTCCGTTTCGCCGTAGCGAACAAGACAGGCGCCGTTTGCAAGACCTGCCATTTTGCCGGTTTCAATAGCCAATTTTCTGCCGGCAACTTCGGTTTCAAAAACTTTGAAATCTTTGAAGAACATAATTTTTTACCTCTTTTTATTTATTTCCGCTTCAATGGATTAGCAACAAAGAAAAACACAAAAGACTTGTACTTTTCTTTATCGCTAAAACCTAAATCCGCGGATTATACACTTATTTTAACACAAAATTTGTGAAAATAAAAGCCATTAAAAAAACGGCTAACGGGACAAACGGAAAACCGTTTGTCCCGAGTAGAGCAATTATTTACGAAGACCGAGACGAGCGATAATTGAACGGTAACGTTCAATGTCCGTCTTTTGAAGATAAGCAAGAAGGTTTCTTCTGTGACCTACCATTTTGAGAAGACCGCGACGGGAGTGGTGGTCCTTCATATTGTTTTTAAGATGTGCGTTAAGGTCGTTAATTCTCTTTGTGAGAACAGCGATCTGAACTTCGGGAGAACCTGTGTCGCCCTCGTGAGTAGCATACTCTTTAATGATTGCCTGTTTTTCTGCCTGTGTCATATTTTTCACCTCTTTAAATATTACCGAATAACCCAGCCAATACGGTAGGTGAGTGCCTGAAAAATGGGCTTACTCCGTACTCCGAGTTATAAGGCTCTGCCATTATATCACAAGTTTTTTGATTTGTAAAGGATTTTTTTATCGGCAAAGGGGTAATCTCGGCAAAGAGGAAAAGAGGAAAGAGGAAGCGGTGAACAAAGCACAGGAAGTTACTCCTCGTCACTGTTTATATACATTTCCTCTGTTTCAATTTGTCCGTTTTTCAGGATTTCACGCATTTTTTCAATATCGTTCTCTTCCAAAGCATCGGTAATAATATTAAACAATCTGAAATACATTTTCTTAAACACCGTATCACCCCCCCATATACCAAAACGGGATTATTTAATTATACCAATTAGGTATAATAATGTCAAGGTGATTTTATGAGGTTAAAGGAATTGCGAAAAGAACGGGGCATAACCCAGTTAAAACTTGCAATGGATTTGGGATTGAATCAAAACACGGTAAGCAGGTACGAAACAGGGGAAAGAGAAGCGGATTACAAAACCCTTATTTCCTTGGCGGACTATTTTGATGTTTCCGTTGACTACCTTTTAGAAAGAACCGACAAAAAATAAACTTCTTCGTTTTTGAAACGGAGGAGTTTATTTTTTACAACGATTATGCAAAAAAGGTGTGGGCACTTTATGTTCTACACCTTGTAAATGCTGTTTAATCAGAGATTTCATCATCCGAGTTAACGTCAAGATAAGAGGGTGAAAATTGATTGTTTTTGTATTTTACCCTCGTTAAACGGCAAATATACGATTGGCTAATCTTCGGACGAAAGTATATTCTATACAACGCAAGCACCCCTTGTCCTCGTTTAATTACCGAAAATAATGTGGGTGTTTTAAAGTTCAATATTGCAGAAGTATATTGCTTTCGATATTTCTCATCTATGAAGCCTTGATTTTCAAGGCTTAAAGTTATTATAAATATCCGCTTTAGACCTTTTATCCGCCATGAATTCTGCGTTTTATAGTTTACTTCTGTTGTACCGTTCAGGCGGAGCGTGTGACGGAAGAAAGATTTTCTCATATACAAGACTGCCTTTCCTGGTGTAATCGTGTTTTACGCCGTCATATTCGTTAGTGATTTCACTGCAGCTCATATATGCACTTACGGATTCGGCTGAGCGACCTACACCACGGGTTATGACTTTGGCTTCAAGGTGATAAATTGCGGGTATCACGTCCTTTCGGTTGATTTGTTTTGTTTCGGCGATTATTGACAAAGTGATTTTTTACAGTAAACTTAAATATGAAAATATTTTTTGTAACCTTTCTATAACTTCAATTGTTATTATAGTGAAAGGACCTTTCAACTAGGCGGTGAAACAATGACAGATGATGATTTTATGCAAGCGGTAAATCGTAACAATCAACGTCTTTTTCTTATAGCTCTATCTTTCACGAAAAGCACTTACGATGCCGAAGATATTCTTCAAAATGTTTTTATTAAACTTTTAAAGCATCCTAAGAGTTTTTCTGATAATGTGCATTTAGATAAATGGTTGACGACGGTTTGTGTTAATGAAAGTAAAAATTACATAAAATTACCATTCAGATATCACAAAAACATTGACGATTGTGATTTTGTTTCAGGTGCCAACTTTGACAGTACAACTCAAATAGATTTGTATAACGCTGTTATGGGGTTGTCAAAAAAAGAACGCACGGTAATTCATTTGTTTTACTACGAAAACTTATCAATAAAAGACATTGCAGAAATGCTTAAAATTAAAGAGTCGGCAGTTAAAACCAGGTTAAGTCGTGCAAGAGTAAACTTAAAAGAACAGTTGGGAGATGAGTGGATAGATGAGTAAAAAACAATATACAGATACCTTTTCAAACATTCATCCTTCCGATGAAACAATTGAAAGGATTATGAGTATGACTAACAAAAAACATTTCACAGATATTAGTAAAGCGTTTGTTGCTTTAATTGCAGTAATTTCAATTCTTTGTTCCATAGGTTTAGTAGCAAATGCTGCCACAGATGGCGCTGTTTCTGAAACTGTTTCCGAAGTCTTTGAAACCGTATCAAATAAAATAACAATTTTAATAAACGGAAAAGAAACTGAAGCAGACATAAATGTTACCGGAAAGACAAGTGCTGACGGTGAAAAATATTATGAGGCAGAAATTAAAATGGATATTCCTGATGCTAACGCAGAAGTAGAATGTGAATTACAATTAGATGGAGACACAGTCTTAGAAGATATTGATTCTGCTCTTCAGGAAAGCATAGAAGCGCACATACACAGCGAAGAAAGCGAATAATTCTACATGCCCGTATTACTTAAATTAGTATTACGGGTATTCCGTAAAGCCTGATGAAAGACAAAAAGGCTATGCAACATCAATGCTCAAAGCCGTTCTTCCTTATTGCAAGGAACTCGGACTTGATAAAATTCTCATAACTTGCATTGACGGCAATATAGGGAGCGAAAAAACAATACTTAATAACGGCGGCGTTTACGAATCCACCGTATGCGAGCCGGATAGAAACCTAAACCTGAAAAGATTTTGGATAACGCTTTGACAAGATAATTGCATATCGACTGCCCTCATATTTGCGAGGGCAGTTTTGTTTTAGGACAGAAAAATCACCTGCTACTTTTGAAGTAACAGGTGTTTTGTAGGTGAATAAAATTATTTTATTCGGGTTGTATTTTACAACCCCTTTATTTTTAACAACGAATATGTAAAAGCACTCACATTTCAACTGCAGCTCTTTCAACGGAAAGACCTTTTTTATAACTTTCCATAAACATATTGAAGGAGTCGGAAATGTCTTTATCGGGTTGGAGTGTGGTGGTTTTTTGAGTTGCAAAAATTTTGTTGTCAAGGTAGTCGGGGAGGGTTTCGCCCTTTTCTTTGTTCACTGCAAATGCGGCAAGTACCGCAATACCCCAGGCACCGCCCTCGCCCGCGGTTTCCATAACGGAAACAGGTGCGTTCATTACGGCGGCTAAAACGCTTTGACCGATAAGGGGAGTTTTGAAGAATCCGCCGTGACCGAGGATTTTATCTATTGCAACATTTTCTTTGTCGAGAATTTCCATACCGATTTTAATTCCGCCGAATGCGGTGAAAAGTTGAACTCTCATAAAGTTTGCAAGGGAGAATTTGCTGTCCGGCTCTCTTACGAAAAGGGGTTTGCCCGTTTCAAATCCCGTGAGGAATTCACCGGAAAAATAGTTGTAGGAAAGGAGATTGCCGCAATCTTTGTCTGCTTCAGCGGATTTTTTGAAAAGGGCGGTGAACAAGTCGCCCATTGAACAATCCGCACCCATAAGGTCAAGAACTTCCTTGAAAAGATATGTCCATGCGTTTATATCGGAAGTACAGTTGTTGCAATGTACCATGGCAACGGGCGCACCGTCGGGGGTTGTTACCATATCAATTTCACGGTAAAGTTTTGAAAGGAGTTTTTCAAGAACAATCATAGCGAAAACGGATGTACCTGCGGAAACATTGCCCGTTCTTACTCTTACGCTGTTTGTGGCAACCATTCCCGTACCTGCGTCACCCTCGGGGGGACACATGGGAATGCCCGCTTTAAGATCGCCCTCTTCGTCAAGGAGTTTTGCGCCTGCTTCTGTGAGAGTTCCTGCATTTTCCCCTGCAACAAGCACCTTGGGGAGAATGTCCCGGATTTTCCAGGAGAATTTTTTGTCCGCCACAAGTTCGTCGAACTTGTCAAGGAGGGATTCGTTATAGTTGTTGTCTTTCATCGGGAACATTCCCGATGCCTCGCCGATACCGAGAACTTTTTCTCCGGTGAGTAGGGTGTGTATGTAACCTGCAAGGGTCGTGAAATATGCAATATCTTTTACGTGTTCCTCACCGTTTAAAATTGCCTGATACAAATGGGCAATGCTCCAACGGTCGGGGATGTTGAACTCAAATACTTCCGTCAGTTTTCCTGCGGCTTCACCTGCAAGAGTGTTCCTCCAGGTACGGAAAGGACAGATTAACTCGCCCTTTTGATTAAAGGGGAGATAGCCGTGCATCATACCGCTGATACCTATTGATTTAAGGTTTGTAAGGGTGATGCCGTAACGTTCTTTAACATCCTTTTTCAAGGAAGCGTAGCAGCCCTTGAGTCCTTGGAAAAATTCTTCCTCTGCATAGGTCCAGATTCCGTTAACAAGGCTGTTTTCCCAGTCGAAAGCGCCAACTGCAAGAACATCTCCGCAATCGTTAACAAGAACGCCCTTGATACGTGTTGAGCCGAACTCAATACCGAGAACGGCTTTGCCGTCGAGAATAAATTGCTTATTGTCCATTGTATTAACTCCTTTTATATTTCAATGTTTAATTCTTTGATTTTGTCCCGTAATTTTTGGAAATCCGAGAGTGCGTCCGGCTTGTTTTGGGGATTTCGCAAAAGTGCCGCAGGGTGATAAGTACCCATAAAAAGTATGTTTCCTTTTTGAATAAATTCCCCGTGCTGTTTTGTGACACGGAAGTCCTCGGAAATCAATTTCTGTGCCGCAATTCTGCCCAGGCACACAATGATTTTCGGTTTTATAAGTCGGGTCTGGTGCCTCAACCATTCGATGCATATTTCCTGTTCCTCGGGTTTGGGGTCCCGATTTTGGGGCGGTCTGCATTTCACTATATTTGCAATATAAACATTCTTTTTTCTGTCAAGGTCAATTACCTTTAAATATTTATCCAGAAGTTGACCCGCTTTTCCCACAAAGGGTTCACCCTGTAAATCCTCGTTTTCTCCGGGACCTTCGCCCACGAAAAGTATGTCCGCGTTTTCGTTACCCACACCGAAAACAAGGTTTGTACGGGTTGAGCCCAAAGGACAGGCCTTGCATTTTGAACAATCGCTTTTTAATTGTTCAAAGGTTTCGTATTTCAAAGAACAATCAACTCCTTGGGGGCACAAGTGAGATTTTGGTAGCCCTCGTCGGTAATGAGAGCCATATCTTCGATTCTTACACCGAATTTGTCGGGGATGTATATGCCCGGCTCAACCGTAACAATGTTACCGCTTTCTAAAACGGCTTCACTTGCGGGGGAAAGATTGGGCGTCTCGTGGATTTCAATACCCACACCGTGCCCTGTTCCGTGGCCGAAATATTCCCCGTAACCCTTTTCTTTTATAATGTTTCTTGCGGCGGCATCCGCAGTCTTGCAAGGCACACCCTTTTTTAAAATCTCCAAGGCGGATTTTTGGGCGGCAAGAACAATTTCATAGATTTTCTTCTGCTCGGGGGAAACGCTGCCAACCGCAACGGTGCGGGTCATATCGCTGTGATAGCCCTTATACACCGCGCCGAAATCCATTGTAACAAAATCCCCCTGTTTAACAACGGTGTTGTCGGGAACTCCGTGGGGCATTGAGGTCTTTTTGCCCGTTACTGCAATGGTTTCAAAGGAGAGTGCCTCGGCACCGTGGGAGAGCATATAGAAATCCAATTCCAAGGCAATGCTCTTTTCTGTTACACCGGGCTTAATAAAGGTGAGAATGTGGGAAAAAGCCTCCTCGGCTATTGCCTGGGCTTTCTTTATGCAGTCAATTTCCTCCGGGGATTTTACCGTTCTCAACTCGTTGATTTTTTTCTCCAGAATCTTTGAGGGGACTACTCGGCAGGGGCGGAAGGCTTTTTTCAAAAAGTCCGCCGTTTCAACGGTCAGTCTTTCCCTTTCCGTAAGAATTTTAGTAATTCCTTTGTTTTCAAAGTAGAATTTTATTTCCTTTGAAGCCTTTGTTACAAGACTTGCACGGCAGAGGGCGGTTTTCTGCGCCGCTTCAATGTATCGGCTGTCGGTAAAAAGCACCGCATCATCACCCGTAACAATTAAAAAGCCGTCACTTGAGGGAAAGCCCGTGAAATATCTTCTGTTTTCGGGGGATGAAATGAGAATTGCTTCGTCGGAATTTTTAAGAATTTTTTGAAGACTTTTTATCTTCTCCATAATAGCCGTGCTCCTCTAAAAAGGCATCCCTGATAGGTTGCTCTTTAATGCGTTTTTTTTTGTAATGATTTTTCCAAAACCATTTGTTTTCAACGGGGTCAACTAACAGGGGCATTGCTCCGCAACGGTTGGCTGCGGCAACATCCGTAAACACCTGATCCCCAACCATACCGATTTTTTCAATGGGAACATCAAGTTTCCTTGACATTCTAAGCAGTCCTAAGGGGAGGGGCTTTTTTGCGAAAGCATGGAACCGAACATCGAAAGTTCTTGAAAACCAAAAGGCTCTTATACGGGGAGTATTTGTGACAATGGCAACTTTTATTCCCGCCTCTTTGAGTGCTTTAATCCAGGAAATTGCCCCGGGTATTGTGGTGAGAGTTGCGTCCTTGACGGTTGTGTTGTCCAGATCAAAAAGTATGGCATCAAGCCCCAATTCCCTTACCACTTCGGGAGTGATATCGTTAACCTTGTGGAACATATATTTAATTGTGGTATCTTTTTCTCTCAAAAAATCGCCCCCAATTGACTACATACTTTAACATTTTAAATAATAACATAAAAAAATGAAAAAGAAAAGAGATGAAACCCTAAAAATAAGGATTCATCTCTCTTTTTCTTAATACTTTCTCTTACGAGCGGCTTCGGATTTCTTTTTTCTCTTTACAGAGGGTTTTTCATAGTGTTCTCTTTTACGAACTTCCTGAATAACACCGTCTCTTGAAGTCTGTCTTTTAAATCTGCGAAGTGCGCTGTCCAAAGATTCGTTTTCTTTAACTTTAACCTGACTCATTTATAGTTCCCTCCCTCCGCTGTTACCAACAAAGGTATAATTATCAATATACATTTAGAATTATACTATGTCAAAGGTCGGGTGTCAAGTGTTTATTTTGTTAAAAAACTGTGAAATCTGAGAAAATCGGGTGTTTTCGGCAAATTTTGACCTTTATTTTGCCATTTCACCGATTTCCATCATATATGCACCGATTTGTGCGCCGAATTCGGGAGCGCCGTCCATAATAAGTTTTCCTTTTTGAACGGATTCAAGCATATCGTCCGTTGACATAAGAATACCCAGAGCGCTGTCAAGGTTATTGAAACGCATTGTAAAGAAGGGGAGAGCGCGTTTGTATTCGCCCCTGCCGGCTTTACTCTTACCCGCTTTAATTCTGATGAAAGCGGAAACGGAGTCCTCACCGTCAACTTTCCAGGCATAAACACGGTCGGGACTTTTTGAAGTCCAGTCGTGGATTTCCGGATGTCCCATTTTATTAAGGGTGCTGATACCCGAAGAAAGAAGATAGAAATAGCATTTGACCGTAAGTCTCTTGTCTTCTTCCTTTTCCGGCGGTGCGGTGGCAGTCAAAAGGCTTGACATTTTAAGAAGTGCCATCATAAATACGCCGAATTCGTATGCATTGTTCAAACCAATCATTTTGGGGAGTGTTGCGGGACCGATTTTGCCCTTGAAGAATGCGTTCATTGCCTCAACACTCTTGAATTGGAGTTCAACAAATTTCTGTTTTTTTACTCTGTATGCAACCTTGTTTGCGTGAACGAGCCATTCGTCCCCGTTTACCATAAAATGTGTTGCCCATTTGCCCTCGGGTGCATCCGGGTCAAGACAACTAACCTGATAGATACAGTGAACTTTCTCAAATTTCTTTTTGAGAGAGGGAACGTCTGCAACAATGGTTTTCAAAAGGGGCAACGCACCGCAGAGGAATATTTTATTGGTATATAAAGCTTCCTGTGTGTTTGACAAGAAAATCCCTCCTTAAAATTCGTCGTCCCAATCGTTGTCTTCTTCAAAGTCGGCTTTCATAACCTCGCGAACGGCTTCAATAATACCGTTGGAGTCTATGCCGAGATAACTCATAATGTCCTCGTGAAGACCGATGGGTGCAAATGTGTCCTGAACACCCAACTTTTTGAAAGCACAACCCTTACCGGACTCAACAACAACTTCTGCAACCGCACTGCCGAGACCGCCGATAACCGTGTGATCTTCAACCGTAATAATACGGCGGGTATCCATAACCGCTTTGAGAATTGCTTCCTTGTCGAGGGGCTTAATTGTGTGCATATCAAGAACTCTTACCTTAAGTCCGTCCGCTTTATCAAGGAATTCTGCCGCCTGGAATGCCTGGAATACACAGGAACCGCAAGCGATAATAGTAATGTCGGAACCCTCGTGAACTTCAACGGCTTTTCCCAATTCAAAGCCGTAGTTCGCATCTTTATAAAGAACACGGTCAAATCCGCGGTTGATTCTGATATAGAAAGGACCGGGGGTGTTATATGCCGCCATAACCGCATTGTAGGTTTCGTAACCGTCGGCGGGGCAGATAACAGTAAGGTTGGGTATTGAACGTGTCAGAGCAAGGTCGCAGATTGCGTGGTGGGTTGAACCCGCCTGACCGAAAGATGTACCGGAGTGTGTTGCAATAACTTTTGCGTTAACATTCTGGTAGCAGAGGTCCGTGTGAAGTTGGTCTGCGGAACGGAATGACGCAAATTGTGAAAATGTTGAAAGGAAGGGAACAAGTCCCGCCTTTGCCATACCTGCGGCAATACCGAACATATTCTGTTCTGCAATACCTACATTAAAGAAACGATCGGGGAATTTTTTCTGGAAATCACCGATTTTTGTGGATTTTGCAAGGTCTGCCGTAAGGGCAACAACTTCGGGATGTGCTTCTGCCAATTCAACGAGAGCCTGACCGTAAATTTCGGCTGTGGAGAGAGATGTTGACTGTTCTGCTGTGTAACTTAATCCGCCTGCCATATTATTCAGCCTCCTTTTCTACGCGTTCAATTCTTGCGGCATAGGTTTTTTCAAGAGCCTTTTTGCCTTTTTCGTATTTTTCGTCATCGAATGCACCGTAATGCCATTTGTAATCGCCTTCAATAAAGTCGATACCGCAACCCTTAACCGTGTCGCAAAGAATGAGAACGGGTTTGTCGGTTTCGTTTTCATAGGCAAAGTCAATTGCTTCGCAAAGTTCTTTAATGTTGTTACCGTCAATTTTCTTAACGATAAAACCGAATGCTTCCCATTTGTCAGCAAGGGGTTCAAGAGCCATAACATCCTCTGTGTTACCGTCAATCATATTGTGATTGCGGTCAACAAGGGTAATGAGGTTTGTAAGTTTGTAATGAGCGGCACTCATAGCGGCTTCCCAGTTGGAGCCCTCGTCAAGTTCGCCGTCACCGAGAACAACAAAGGTTTTGTAATCTTTTTTAAGGAGTCTTGCCGCAAGAGCAGTACCAACACCGATGGAAAGACCGTGACCCAGGGAGCCTGTTGAAGCGTCAACACCTACAACCTTGTTGGAGTCAAGGTGCATACCCATTTTTGAACCTGAAAGATTAAAGGTTTTAAGCATTTCCTTGTCGTTGAAACCCAGGTCGCAAAGAACGGGTGCATAGGCAATACCCGCGTGACCTTTACTGAGAATGAATCTGTCACGATCCTCCCATTTGGGATCTCCAACCTTAATGTGCATATACTTGTGATAGCACACGGTCATAATGTCCATAACACTCATACCGCCACCGATGTGACCTGAGCCTGCCCAGTAAGTTGTGTCAAGGCAGAGGTTACGGAGTTCGTTTGCTTTCTTTTCAAGAGCAAGCCACTCCTGTTTTGAAAGAGCCATTGTTATTCCTCCTAGTAAAATATTCCGAAAACTCGGTTTTGTTTTTCAGTTAAATTTCGGGGTGATTCTTTTTAACAGCCTTGAATGCATCCTCTGCAATTTCAACGGATCTGTTAATATCCTCGTGGGTGAGGGATGCGTTTATAAAGTGGTTGTGGTGGGAGGTGATGAAAAGACCTCTGTTAACACATTCCGCTACCCATTCCTGATGAAGAAGAAGTGAGTCGTCGTTGGCGATTCTTAAATAGAAAAGAGCGGGGGCGCCGGAAACGACAAGATTGAAGCCGTGCTCCGCACCTGCTTTTTGAAATCCCGATGTGACTTCTCTGCCAAGGGAGTCAAAGAGTTTGGGGGCATCAATCTGTTTTAGTTTGTTTAGGGTGGCGATACAAGCCGCAAAGGGTACCGCGCTCATCCAATATGAACCTGTGTAGGAAAGGCTTGACGCGGCATTTTTAAGGAATTCTTTACCGCAGAATGCGGACATGTTGTAGCCGTTTGCAAGAGCCTTGCAGAAACATATAATATCTGCTTCAAAGCCGAAGAAATGGTCGCTTCCCGCAAGGTCAAGACGGAAACCGCAACGAACATCGTCAACAATAAGAACTATTCCGTTTTTGGTACATTCCTCGCGAACATCTTTCCAGAAACCATCAATGGGGAAGGAGTTGTCGCTGAAGTTGCCGTGGTTGTAGGGCTGGGCAATAACAGCGGCGATTTCACCCTCATTTTCCGCAAGAAGTCTTCTGAAATTGTCAATATCATCCCAGGGGGTGTAGAGGTTGTTTGCAACATCCTCGGGTGTAACGCCGGGGTAGTCGATTTTCTGCACCATGGGGGAAACACCGTGGTAGAAGCCGTTGAAGAAAATAAGTTTCTTTCTGTGGGTGTGGGCACGGGCGGTGAGAATTGCGCCCTGGGTTGCGTCGTTACCGTTCTTTGCAAAGAATGCCCAGTCCGCGCAGTTTACTGTATCAACGAGCAGTTCCGCACACTCTACCATAATCTTATCGGGGGATGTAACGCAGTTGCCTTTTTTGATTTGTTCAATTGCCGCCGCGTCAACATCCTCATCGGCATAGCCGAGAACATTGGGGCCGTAGGCGCACATAAAGTCAATATACTTATTTCCGTCAACATCCCAGAAATACGAGCCTTTTGCTTTTTCGGAAAAGCGGGGCCATCTGTTAACGGGGATGAACTGTCCCTCGGCGGGACCCAGATGTCCATATACACCTGCGGGAATTACTTCGGTAGCACGAGCGTACCATTCGTCCGATTTTGCGGTTTTATATAAAGGGAATTTATTGCTCATTTTACTACCTCCTTATGCAATATATAACGCAACTCTGTCAAGTATGCGGTTTACGTTGTCGAGCATACTTACAAGTCCGTGCATTTCGATTTTACCTGTGCCGATACAAGCGAGGGCATTTACATTGCCGTCAAAAAGGGCGCGGGCTGTTTCGATTGATTCAAAAATCATGGCGGCACGGTATTGGGCGGGGGTTTTTTTCTTGGTAATAAGGCGGTGATCCTTGCAAACGAGTTCAATGGCGGGGCCGTCGGTTATACCAATCATAACACTGCCGTCGGCAATGAACTGTGTGCTGAATTTGCCGACTTCGTCGTTATTGCCGATTTGTGCAATGGCAACACCGATGGTGTAAAGCATAAGTTCCGTGCTTTTTGCGAAGAAAACAGGGTCTTTAAGGTCATCCTCACTTGCTCTGAGATATTTTGTAAGTAAATCCGTAAGAGCAACAAATTCTTTAAGCAGGAATTTTATATGGGTGAATCCCTTTGAGGGAATGGGTGTGGTGGTACCGTCAATAAGACCGTTGAACTTTTCACAGCTTGAAAAGGGGAGTTTTACATCACAGGAACCGCAACCCTGCTCCATACGGCATTTGCCGTTTTTAAAATAGAGTGTTGCAGAGGGACCGTCTTTTACCTCGAGACCTATGGAAACAGGCTTCTTGCCCTGCAATAATTCGGAAGCCTCAGGGACAATCTCACAAAGATTCTCCAAAGTGCCGAGAATGGCATACATATTTATGTATGCAAGAGTTTTTGCATCCATTAAATTCTGCAAAACGAATACCTCCTTTATAAAAATTTTTAATCCATTATATTTTAACAGATGAATGGTGCAAAGTCAACAAACAACAGAAATATTTAAAGTTAAATATGTGTTAAAATTACTCAAAATGCTTTTTAAAATTCCAAAGTTTGAAAATACGGGATGATTGGGTGGGGAGTTATAAAAACTACATAAAAAAATGTAGATTATTTTGTGTAGTTTAAATGCGATGCCTCCTTGACAATTTAATTTAATAAGGTATAATAAAAGTGAATACAAATTCACTTTGTTGCCAAATTTTATTTAGGAGGTGTCTATATGGACACAAGATTTGCGATTTCAGAGTATCATGATGCAGCGGCTGTTACAAAACAGCTTGATGAACTCATCAAAAAACCCATTTACACAATAAAACCCGATGTACTTAAACAGTATGAGGAAGAGTACTACGGTAAAAAATGTGTTAAGAGTAAAGAAATGATTGAAGAAGCAAAGCAGGTTATCCCCGGCGGCGTTCAGCATAACCTTGCTTTCAACTATCCCTTCCCCCTTGTTTTCACAAAGGCGGACGGCATGAAACTTTACGACATTGACGGAAATGAATATTTCGACTTTCTCCAGGCAGGCGGCCCCACGGTTCTCGGCTCTAATCCCAAGGTTGTAAGAGATCAGGTTATTGACCTTCTTAACACCTGTGGCCCCTCAACAGGTCTTTTCCACGAGTTCGAATACAAACTTGCAAAGAAAATTTGCGACAGCGTTGAAACCTGCGATATGTTCCGTATGCTCGGTTCAGGTACAGAGGCTTGTATGGCGGCAGTTCGTGTTGCAAGACTTGCCACAAAGAACAAAAACATTGTTAAAATGGGCGGCGCATACCACGGTTGGTCCGACCAACTCGGTTACAGTATCCGTGTTCCCGGTTCAAAATTTACTCAGGCACACGGCGTTCCCCTTTATCTTTTCAAACATACACAGGAATTCTTCCCCAATGATCTTGATTCACTTGAAAGAGTTCTCCGTCTTAACCAGTTCCGCGGCGGCACAGCGGCTGTATTTATGGAGCCCATCGGTCCCGAAAGTGGTACAAGACCTCTTGACAAGGATTTCAACAAGGGTGTTGAAAGACTCTGCCGTAAATACGGCGCACTCCTTATTTTCGATGAGGTTGTTACAGGCTTCCGTATCGGTATGGCAGGTGCTCAGGGTTACTTCGGTGTTTCTCCCGACCTTACTATCTTCGGTAAAGTTATTGCAGGCGGCTATCCCGGTGCAGGCGGTATCGGCGGTAAGAGAGAGTATATGAAATATCTGGGCGCAGGTCTTGATGCAAGCGGCGAAAAGGTTAAGAAAGCATTTATGGGCGGTACAATGGCGGCAACTCCCATCTCCTGTGTTGCAGGTTACTACACACTTGAAGAAATCGACAAACAGAATGCTTGCCAGAAAGCCGGCGAAATGGGTGACAGACTTACAAAGGGTCTCCAGGAACTCATTAAGAAATATAATCTTCCCTTCGTTGCATTCAACCAGGGTTCAGTTTGCCACATTGATACTGTTGGTACAATGCACTACTCAATCAACTGGGGTAAACCCTGGGAGATTCCCGGTGTTCTTTCCGCAACAAGCGAGAGAAAGAAAGAGATGCAGCACATGGGTGCGGCTTATATGGCAGAGGGTCTTGTTACTCTTGCAGGCAGCCGTCTTTACACCAATGCTCAATATACTCCCGAACTTATTGACGAAGCGATTGCAAGATTCGACAGAGTATTTGCTAATGTAGCAGTCAAAGAATAATTTGAAATACTAAAAAATGAAAAGCCACGGAAAACCCGTGGCTTTTCTGAACCGACTCCATGAAAGGAGATAATTATGGACATTTTAGAAGCAAAAGAATTAGTTATAAGAGCCGGTCACGAACTTCTGGAAGCGGGTCTTATTGTAAGAACCTGGGGTAATATCAGTTGCCGTATAAATGACAAGCAGTTTGTTATCACTCCCAGCGGTATGGCTTATGATGTGCTTACTCCCGACGATATTGTTCTTGTAAATATTGCCGACCTTTCCTACGAGGGCGATGTTAAACCCTCCTCCGAAAAGGGTATTCACGCATCCTGCTATGAACTTCGTCCCGACATAAATTTTGTTATTCATACCCACCAGAAAAACGCTTCCGTTGTAAGCACTCTGGGTCTTGATATCAATAATATTGCGGGTAAGGATGCGGAAATTATCGGTACGGATGTACCCTGTGCATCCTACGGTCTTCCCGGTCAGCCCAAACTCCGTCAGGGAGTTATCGGTGCATTGACCCGTTCATCCTCAAAAGCCGCAATTATGAAGCATCACGGTGCGGTTTGTCTCGGTGAAAGTTATGAGGATGCTTTTGCGGTTGCAAATGCGCTTGAAAGAGTTTGCGAAAACTTCATTGCAGCACGTTGTGCGGAGGTTTCCGGTAAAACAGTTGACACTTTCGGCGGTGTTGTGGATTATATTACCGATGTGTTCAAATCCGCGGACAAATACAAACCCGCAAAGGAATTCACTCCCTGCGACAGCGAACGAAAGGGCGATTTCTTCTTCGTTGGCGAGGAGGGCAAAGAGTCCGCAATTATTGATACAAAAAGCGGCGCATGGGTAGGCGGCGGAGAAATCCCCGACAGTGCAGACATGCATTGGGCGATTTATAAAAAGAGAGCCGATGTAAAATTCATTCGTCATACAAAGAATGATTTTGTTGTTTCAATGTCAAGAAAGGGCAAAACAATGAAACCCTTGCTTGATGACTTTGCACAACTTTGCGGTCCCGTAATTAAATGTGCAACATTCAATCCTGCAAATACCCTTAAAACAAGTAAAAAGGTTGCAAGGGCATTGGGCAACAAAAACGCAGTCCTTGTTAAAGACAACGGTGCGGTTTGCGTTGCGGGTAATCAGTATGATGCACAAGCGGTTGAATTGGTTATGGAAAAAGCCTGTAAAACTGCTGTGGGCGCAGAACTCTACGGGGATGTTAAACCCTTGAGCGCACTTGATTCCAACCTTATGAGAATAATTTATAAATTAAAATATTCCAAAAAAGCAGGAAAATAATAAGTGATATATAAAAACAGCCCTTGAATTCCGCGAATTCAAGGGCTGTTTTATATTATTTATTCCTCAATAGCCGCTTTCTTTGTGTTGATTTTGTAAAGGACTTTGCTATCGAATTTCTTGCTTCTGTCATAGTGGTAAATACCGTTTAATTCCTGCTCAACATCCGTAAGTTGAGTATAGCAGAAGCCGAGCATTTTCGGATTGTCCAGAAGTGCGGAGGTAAGACCTTCGTAACGGGCATAGAATTCTTCCAAGGATGTGGCGGCATTGCCGTAGCCCCAGGCTTTTTTTCTGTCGTTATCATCAAACTCAGCAAGTTCAACACGGATTCCGCCGTATTCACTCATAAATACGGGTTCACCTTTCCATGTCTGGCGGTGGCTGTGCTTATCAACAAGGATATTTTCTGTAACAAGTTTGTCGTAATTCTCTTTGAAAATCTTGGGGTCCTGCTCGTAATCGTGAACGTCAAAAATATCTGTTTCAACGTGGAAGTTACCGCTTGTGTCAATACAGGGACGGGTTTTGTCAAGTGCCTTTACCGTTCTATATACAACGCGGAGTGTATCGTCATCCTGCTGTCTGCCGTCAATATCCCAGGTTTCGTTGTATGGGCACCAACCGATAATTGCGGGATGGTTGAAATCCCTTTCGATTTCTTCCTCAAACTCAAGGAGGAAGTAGCGGATTGACTCGAATTTTGACCAGTCAAGTCCCCAGTTGCCGTGTTCGCCCCATACAATGTAGCCCAATTCGTCGCAATAGTGGAGGAAAAGGGGTTCAAAAACCTTTTGGTGAAGTCTTGCACCGTTGAAGCCTGCTTCCATGGAGAGAAGAATATCATTTTTGAGAGCCTCTTTTGTGGGTGCGGTGTAAATTCCGTCGGGGTAGAAGCCCTGGTCAAGAATAAGTCTTTGGAAAACATTTTTACCGTTGATTTTGATGCAACCGTCGGCCAATCTTACCTCACGCAGACCGCCGTATGTTTCAACCTTATCGTCACCGAAATAAAGGTTTATTTTGTAAAGTCCGCCCTTGCCGACTTCCCAAAGATGTTTTTCTGCAAGGGGGATGGTTACTGTAACGGTATCGCCGGAGGTTTTTGATGATACCTTACCCACTGCATTTTCTCCCCAGAATGCTTCTGCGGTGAATTCGCCTTTACCCGCTATTTCTGCGGTGATTGTGAAAGTTGCGTTTTCAATGTTGGGGAATATTTTGAAATTCTTTATGTAGTTATTCGGGCAAAATTCCATATAAACAGTCTGCCAGATACCCGTTGTGCGAGTGTAGTCACAATTGTGTGAATAGAAAAGTTCGCTCTGTTTACCCCTTGCCTGAACGGAATCTCTTGTATCGTCCTCTGCATAGAGGCAGATAATGTTTTCGCCCTCGGTCAAGAATTTTGTTGCGTCAATTTTGAATGTTGTATAGCCGCCGAAATGCTCTCCCGCGAATTCGCCGTTTACATAAACTCTTGAATGGAAATCAACGGCACCGAAGATAATAAAAGCCTTTCCGCTTAACTGTTCCTTTGTAATATTTACTTTCCTTTTGTACCAAACCGCGCTGATAAAATCCTTGTAGCCGATGCCGGAAAGTTCACTTTCGGGGCAGAAAGGTACTGTTATTTTCTTGCTGAAATTAACATCGGTCTTGTAAAGTTCTCTGTCAAGACCGGAATTGCCGAAGTCAAACTCAAAATCCCACTCGCCGTTAAGGTTTATGTAGTTTTCTCTGTAAAAATTCGGATTCGGATGTTCGTTTCTGGGTATCATAGATATTCTCCTTATTTCTTTAAATATATTAACAGCACAGCGATATCGGCGGGGGATACACCGCTTATACGGGATGCCTGACCGATGGTTTCGGGCTGTATTTTTTTCAGTTTTTCCCTTGCTTCAAGACGAAGATTTGAAACATCGTCATAGTCAATGTTTTCGGGAATTTTTTTAACCTCAAGCCTTTTTTGCTCTTCTACCTGGGCAAGTTGACGTTTTATATAACCTGCATATTTCAGATTGATTTCAACCTGTTCAAAGACCTCTCGGGGTAAATCGGGACGTTTTTTGTCAAAAGGTGTAAGAAGTTTATAGGAAAGTTGGGGTCTTTTTATAAGTTCGGACAGTCTGCAACCCGTAACGGTGGGGGCAGTTCCCGCATTTTCCAGAACTTCGCTTAATTCCTTTGAGGGCGGAATGGTGGTGTTTGTAACCCTTTCGGTTTCTTCCTCAATAAGTTTAATTTTTTCTTGTAGTTTATTAAACCTCTCCTGACTTATAAGCCCGAGGTTATAGCCCATTTCAGTAAGACGTAAATCCGCATTGTCCTCTCGGAGAATAAGTCGGTATTCACTTCGGGAAGTCATCATTCGGTAGGGGTCGCGACAACCCTTTGTAACAAGGTCGTCAATAAGCGTACCGATATAGGAAGTGCTTCTGTCAAGGACGAAAGGTTCTTTCCCCTGAACTTTGAGTGCGGCATTGATACCTGCAACAAGTCCCTGTGCCGCCGCTTCTTCATAACCCGATGAACCGTTGAACTGACCCGCACCGAAAAGTCCGGGAAGTTCCGTGAACTCTAAAGTGGATTTTAGTGCAAGGGGGTCAACGCAGTCATATTCAATGGCATAGGCAGTACGCATAACCTTGACATTTTCAAGACCCTTTATGCTTTTGAGGATTTTCAACTGAACATCCTCGGGAAGTGAGGAGGAAAGTCCCTGAAGATAAAGTTCCTCCGTACCGAGTCCGCAGGGTTCAATGAACACCTGGTGCCGTTCCTTTTCGGCAAAGCGGACTATTTTATCTTCAATACTTGGGCAGTACCGAGGGCCCACACCCTCAATTTTATTGGAATAGAGGGGGGAGCGGTGGAGATTGTCCAGAATAACCTGTTTGGTTTCGGGATTTGTATAGGTTATATGGCAAATGGCCTTGTTTTCCAAAGCACCCTCGGGTGTTTCAAAGGAAAATGGGGTTATTTCTTCGTCACCGATTTGCTCCTCAAGACCCTCAAAATTCACGCTGTTTCTGTTAACTCTCGGGGGAGTTCCCGTTTTGAAACGTCTTAAAGGTACATTCAATTTAAAAAGGGAGTCCGAAAGTTCATTGGAGGGGAACATTCCGTCGGGGCCGCTTTCGTAGGAAACATCACCCACGAAAACCTTGCCTTTAAGGAATGTGCCTGTTGCAATAACTACGCATTTTGCGGTATATTCCGCTTCCAACTTCGTTGAGAAAACCCAAAGCCCCTCTTCATTTTTGGAAAGGGAAACAATTTCACCCTGCTTTAAATCAAGATTTTTCTGATTTTCAAGGCAATGCTTCATATATGCCGTGTAATCACGGCGGTCAATCTGGGCTCTCAAGGAGTGGACTGCGGGGCCTTTTCCCAAATTCAGCACACGGCTCTGTATTAAGTTTTTGTCCGCGGCTTTTCCCATTTCACCGCCAAGGGCATCAATCTCACGGACAAGGTGTCCCTTTGATGTGCCGCCGATGGATGGATTGCAAGCCATATTACCGATCCAGTCAAGGTTTACGGTGAAAATAACCGTGTTTGCACCGAGCCTTGCGGAAGCAAGGGCGGCTTCAATACCCGCGTGACCTGCACCGATAACCGCAACATCATAATTTCCTGCAAAATATTTCATAAAATTTCACTTTACTTAATAAATTTAATGTGACCGTCTTCCCTGTCTTTGAAAGGGGGTTTTTCATTTGGATAACCCGGGGTCATACCTAAAATAAAATGCCAATTCTGTGGGATTTCAAGGATTTTCTTCCATTTTTCAGCACCCTGCTCATTGTCAAAAAGGGCACCCAAAGAGCCAACCATACATGAACCGAGTCCCAAGGAATGTGCCGCAAGGGCAATATTTTCCGCCATAAGACCCCCGGACATTCCGTCTTTCGATGGGGCAACAATGAAAATGAAAACGGGGGCGTTGTGATATACGGGACGCTTGTCCCAACCTGTGTAAGCGGGGGTGTCCCAGCCCACGATATTTTTAAAATCCCTGTTCATTTCTTCAAGTTTTTCCCGGTTTGTTAAAACACGCAAATGACAGGGCTGCGAATTTCTTCCGCTGGGAGCACGGATTGCCGCGTCAAGAATAACCTTTAAAAGTTCCTCGGGAACCTGACGGTCGGTATATTCTCTTATTGTCTGTCGTGACATTATGTTTTCTATAACGGGATTCATTTTTTATCTCCCTTTTCTTCATCTATAAGAGCAAAATAACCCTTTGCAAGAGAATTGTTGATTTTAGTTTCAACGGTCAATGAGTTTTCGATTTTGGTGTCTATTTCGTCACCTACGATTATTTCCATCATTTCCGTTTTTTTGTCATTGAAATATGTGCTTCCCGTGTCCGCGTCACCGCGTAAAACAAGGAAAATGTAATCGCTTGTGCCGATAACTGTTGCAAGGCGGGCTTCGGTACTTTGGACCTTTTCAAAAAATCCCGCGGGGTAACTGTTGTCATCCTTGCAAAGGACAACGGTTTGTACGGAACTTTGGTATCCGGACTCTGCAAGGAAATCCGCCGCTTCCTCCATAGTCTGTTCCCCGGCATTTACCATTGCCGCCATATTTTGGAATTTTAAGATAAGAGCTTCACTTTCCGTTTCATCAATCTTTACCGTTTGACCGTTAATGTCCGTTTGGGTGAAGTAGCCGGTTATGGCTTGGAAAACAATATAATTGGTTTTAAATTGAGCATAAAGTCGGGGAGTGGGTATTTCTTCCTCTCCGCCGTCGCCGTAATAGTGGACAAGAAGGGCTTCCCGAAAACTGTCGGCAGTAAATATTTTTGTAAGCGTTTCTTTTGTTACACCGATTTTTGTGTAATATTCGCCGTAAATTCCCCAATATGCATTAACTTTTTCTGATACTGCGGCTTTTTCCGCAGTTGAAAGAGTAACACCCTGAGAATGAGCTAAGGAGTTGGTTTTGAAATATGTTTCGGCATAAGCGGACGCCTTTTCTTTCAGTGAATTATACGGAGCATCAACTCCCAAATCCACAACGGCTTTGTCAAGAAAATAGGAGAAAACATCGTCGCTTATTTCAACACCGTTAATTTCCATTGCCGTTCCTTTATCTGCAACGGAGCAACCCGAAAGAGTGACAGCCGAGATTAAACAGCAAATAATTAAAAAAATAGATAGAAATCTTTTGATTTTCATATTTCACTTCCGAAATTTATAAAAAAATATCGTACAAATACAAAGTACAGTATATCATAGTTATTTTGCTAAAACAAGTATAATAAGTAAACAAATTCAAATAATATAAAGGGTGAACCATATATAGAGGGGGGATTAAAAATGGAAAAAACACCTGACAAAATGCACCGCCGAATTGTAAAAATCAATGGTGTGAAAATTGTAAACGGTGAGAATGCAAAAAAACAACAGGAAAAGCCCCAAAAGGATGCAACCGAGGGGACAAGAAATCTGATTTGGTTAATGGATAAAGACAATTTAGAACTTTAAAAATACCTCTGTAAACTGAATTTGTTTGCAGAGGTATTTTTTATAAATCAGGCCCCCATATTTTCATTGTTCTGTCTTACATATTCATATACGGGTTCAAGTTTTTCTTTTGTGAGGGGGTAGAAGAACCGGTAAAAGACAAAAATAAGGGTGTATGTTATTGCGGGTATTAAGGTACAGACGGTCAAAATACCCTCGCTTATTCCGGGAACAAAACCCGCATTTGCCATTGTATCGGCTTCATAACCGATTTTGCCCAGAAGCATAAGTCCGCCGTAATCTGCGGCAGTCTGACCCAACTTTCTGCAGAAAGAGTAAACCGCATAAACGGCACTTTCGTTTTTGATACCCGTCTTGTAAAGTTGATAGTCGATAACATCGGCAACTACTGCCCAGTTTGTGATAGAAACAAAGGAATAGCCGAAGCCGATTGCAAACTGCATTACAAGGAAGAGCCACGCTTGGTCGGGGGCGGGCTTAATAAGGAATGTTGCCACAGCCGCAACTGCGGAAATTAAAGCGGTAATACCGCAAACTTCCTTTTTGCCGTATTTTTTCACAATTTTCCCCGCAAAAGGAATCATTATGGCAAGGGGTGCGTACTGTGCGATTGTGCCCACAACCGAGAGGGATGTGTTGCAGAAATAGTTTTTGTACAGGTATTGGTTAAGGGAGGCAAACTGAAGTTGTCCGCTTATGAGAATACCTGTAAGAGCGAGAACGATAAAAGGCTTACTCTTTACCATTCCGCCGTATATTTTCTTCATATCAACCTTTGGCTTTGCTTCCGAGGGAACCCGTTCCTTCGTCATTCCGTGACAGGCATAATAAAAGATAATTGAAAGAATACCCATTACGAGAGCAAATTTAAACATACCGGGACCGTCAGCCACGTTGTATGTGGAACCGTCTTCGGCAGTAACCGTTGTATAAATAAGGAAAGGGGCTAAAAGCAAGGGAGCCGCGCCACCCACACCGCCGCCTATTGTGCGGAAAGTGGAGAGGAGAGTTCTTCCGTCCGGGTCATCTGTAATAACCGATGCCAATGAGCCGAAAGGCACATTCATACCCGTATAAAGCATACCGAATCCGATATATGTAATGTAGGCAAAAACAAGAAGCAAAAGAGGGTTCCGTGTATAAGACGTTATGTCAATAAAACACAGAATTTGTGTAAGAGCCAAGGGTATTGCCAACCATTTAAGATACGGGCGGTATTTTCCGTCTTTGGAGGGTGCTTTCTTTGCAACGATTGCTCCCCACATGGGATCGTTTACGGCATCCCAAAGACGGGTGAAAAGGAAAAGGTTTGCAACCTTTGCTGTGGGAATTTTAAGAACATCGGTGTAGAACACTTTAAGATAAGAAGAAACGTATGTAAGGAGGAAGAGATTTCCACCCTCCCCAAGCATATAGGCTATACCCTCGCGGATACCTATTTTATTGGGATGCTCGGCTTTTACAGTTTCTGTTTTAACAATGTTTTCACTTGCCACGTTTTCAACTCCTCGTTAAATATATTTCGATAATAACATAAAATATGTGAATATCAATCCAAAGCCTCATAATTTGCGGCAAGACCGCCCTCGCTTGTTTCGCGGTAGGAAAGTTTCAGATCCTTTCCTGTCTGGTACATTGTTTCAACAACCGTATCAAACTTAACTTTTCTTGTGGAAGTAAGGAAGTTAGCAAGGGAAAGTGCGTTTATCGCCCTCATTGCCGCAACGGCATTCCTTTCAATACAGGGTATCTGAACAAGACCGCAAACAGGGTCGCAGGTAAGACCTAAATAATGCTCCATAGCGTTTTCTGCCGCATATTCAATCTGGTCAAGGTCCATAAAATGAAGTTCCGCAAGTGCCGCCGATGCCATGGAACAGGCGGTTCCGATTTCCGCTTGACAGCCCGCTTCCGCGCCGCTTATGGAGGCATTTTGCTTAACAACATTTCCCACAATTCCCGCCGCTGCAAGTGCTTTTGCAATTTCAAAGTCCGTAAATCCCTTTTTTCCCTGCATATAGTAAAGAACAGCGGGGAGTACACCCGACGCGCCGCAGGTTGGGGCGGTGGTAATTGTTCCGCCACCCGCGTTCTGCTCGCTTGCGGCATAGGCATAGGCGCACACAAGTCTGTTTTCGCGGGTTTCGGGGGTTTCGTCCATGTGTCGTTGGGAATAAAGGTATTTTGCTTTTCTTTCAACCTTAAGTCCCCCGGGAAGAAAGCCCTCCATGGAAAGACCTTCGCGGATGGTAGCTTTCATTTGCTCCCAAACGGATTTAAGGAAAATTAAAATTTCCTCTCCCTCGTAATTTGTAACGTAATCACTTAAACGTAAGTGGTGCATAAGGCAGTATTCTTTAATTTCTTCAAAATTCTTTTGGGGGTAAACTTCCGGAGCGGTAATTGCCGGAACACCTTCAATGCGGATTTCCCCGCCTCCGATACTCATTGCTCTGACTTTGGCAACTTCGTTTTTATCTTCATCACGGACAATAAAGTCCATGGTGTTGGGGTGGGGCAGGTTTTTTTCTTCCGTATTGAGTATTATCTCATTGGGAGCGATGAGTGTGTTCTTTAAAACTCTGTCCGTGCCGTGCCCGTCACCGGTGAGTGCCAACGAGCCGTAAAGAATGACCGTAACAAAGGCGGCATTGGGATAGGTTTCGTTTATATATTCCGCGGCAAATTGGGGACCCATTGTATGGGAACTTGAGGGACCTTTGCCGATTTTGTAAAGCATTTTCAGGGATTGCATATTGTACCTCCGCCTATCAAAATATCGTCTATATAAATTGCCGCAGTCTGTCCCGGTGCGGCGGCTCTTTGAGGAGTTTCAAAAATAATTTTACCAATACCGTTATTGAATTCGGCAATGGCTCTGGCGGGCCTTGCGGCGCAACGGATTTTTACTTTGCACTCCATTTTGCCCGAGGGTGTTTCCCCCGACAGAAAATTTATATTATTTATGAGAATTTCACTTTTGAAAAGTTCCTCATTGTCACCGATTACAACCGCGTTGTTTTCTGCATCAATGGAAAGGACATACATGGGTTTTCCGAATGCGCCCAAGCCCTTGCGCTGTCCGATTGTATATTTGTATATTCCTTGGTGGGTTCCCAACTTTTCGCCCTTTGATGAAAGGAAATCTCCGGGATTGGCTTTTGGATTGAATTCCCGTTCTATAAATGAAATGTAGTCGTTGTCGGGAATAAAGCAAACCTCCTGACTGTCCTTTTTCTGTGCAACGGGAATATTGTGTTCCGCCGCAATACTGCGTATTTCGGGTTTTGTTAAATCCGCAATGGGAAAAACGGTGTGGGCAAGGATGTGCTGATTAAGACCGCACAGGAAATAACTTTGATCCTTGCCCGAGGGATTCATTTTTATGCGGTAGATTCCCTTTTCATCTTTAACCCGGTTTGCATAGTGCCCCGTGGCTAAAAGGTTACCGCCATGGGACAGAGTATATTCCAGGAGTTTTCCGAATTTTATGTTGGGGTTACATAACACACAGGGGTTGGGTGTACGACCCTCAAGATATTCCGTGCAAAAATAGTCGGTTATCTTTTTGAAATCCTCCCGCATATCAAGAACATCAAGGGGAATGTTAACGGCATCCGCCACAGTCTTTGCGTCCTCAATATCCTTGTCGGCAAGGTTTCGGGGTTTAAGGCGCAGAGTAACGCCGCGGACATTGAATCCGCGCTCTTTCAAAAGTATTGCCGCCGCCGCTGAATCAACACCGCCGCTTATGGCTACAAAAACAGTCTCAGACATTTCTTTCTCCAATTTGTTATTCTATAAAATAATAGCATACGTACATGAAAAAATCAATTTTTGTTTGAAATATAAAGGAAAATATTTCTTTTTTATTAAAAAAGAGCATGAAAATTCACTTGCAATTTTCTTGATTTTAGTGTATCATAATGTTATTGGTATATTCGGGGTATATAGGCTATTTTGTAGGTATAACAATAAAAGTTCTGTAAAAATGATATATTAATATGAAATAAGTAAATGTGGAAATAAACTTTTGCATTGGCAAAAGCGTGAAAGGATGGATTTTTTTGTCAGCGGATTTACATTGCCATACTCGATTGTCTAACGGCTCTCTCGGTATTGAAGATTTAATTTTACTTGCAAAAAAACGCGGTATTACAACAATCGCAATTACCGACCACGACTGTCTTGCGGGTACGGTAAGAGGTAAGGTTATCGGAGAAAGGCACGGAGTTACTGTTATTCCCGGTGTTGAACTTTCGGGAACGGACAAGGCTACGGGTCAGGAGATACATATGCTTTGTTATAAGCCCGATTTCCCTGACAGACTTGAGGGGCTTTGCCGCCGCAGTTCACTTATAAGAAAAAAATCAACCCATATTATGATGCTTAAAGCGGCACAGCGTTACCCTGTTACACCGGAGTTTATTGTAAAATGCGCCTCCGGTTCTACAAATATTTTTAAAATCCACATTATGCAGGCGCTTATGGAGAACGGCTATACGGACAGAATTTACGGTGATCTTTATAAAACCCTTTTCTCATCGGATGTTGAGGGCAATATAAATAATGTTCCCCAATATGAAGATGTTTTCGATGTTTTGAAGGCTATCCACGATGCGGGTGGTGTTGCGGTTCTTGCAAATCCCCAGCGTTGCAAAAATGATAAGTTGTTGGACGAGCTTGTTGCCGCAGGTCTTGATGGTATTGAGGTTTACAGTCCCGAACTCTCCGATGAGGAAAAAGCAGAGTTTGTAAAATATGCAAAGAAAAATAAACTCCTTACAACCGGTGGCTCAAACTTCAAGGGCTTATATAATAAAAATGTAGTTTCAGTTGGCGATTGCGATCTGCCCGACGAATGTGTTCAGGAGCTTAACACATACAAAACAAGAAAAAAGAAAGCCGAGCGCAAAGCGGCTAAAGGGGAATAACTTCCCATTATATATAATGCCATAAATATTTCAGAGGTCTGTAAACTTTCGTTTTACAGACCTCTGTTTTTGGGTTTAAGATGTTTATATATTGGGTTTTATGCGCTCAACACATTTTTAACAACCCCATCACCATTTGTTTTCCACATATTCGCAGAAAGCATACATATCTTTTATTTTCAACTTCGTTCCGTCGTCCAATGTGACGTCGCCGCTCCAAAGTCCGTGAACCTGGTGGGAATGCATTCTTGCAACACCGAAGTTCATATCGGAGTGTTGGTCAAAGAAAGGTTTCATTGTAAGATTGAATCTGCCGTCCTCGGAAACGAATTTCCAGGGTTGCATATACTTGTCGGGTTTGGGGAAGGTTTCCACATCCACCGCGCCGAATTTGTGTGCTTTGCCGTCATAGAAAATGCAAGTTTCCGTGGCATTGCTTTCGTCACCTATTGCCCATGTGATTTCAAAGCCGAAAATGTGCTTGTCGCCCTTTTCATCCGTAAGATATGTTGAACCGTTGCCCCAATACCAAACCATTTGGTAGGGTGTGTTGACACGCCCCCAATCCAGAACGCAGAAAGTGTTTTCCTTGCTGAATTCGTAAACATCATCACCGTATTTAAAGGTTCCCTCACAGGGCATACAGTTTTGCTTTGTTGTCATAAAATATTTTGTGGGTGCATTTTCAAAAGGCAGGACTGTTGTTATATTTTCAAGTCCGGGCATAATATCCATTTGGAAATTACACTCAACAATTTTTCCTTTTACGGGCATTTTGAAATAAAGGGTTCGTGAGTTTTCCTTTGTATCAAAATCAAGTTCTGCTTTTCCCACTTTTGCTTTAAATCTGTTGGGTGCATCACCTTTTGCGGGAAGTATGTATTTATTGTCCCCGCCAAGGAAAAGCGCCGTTGCATCGGCAATGACCTTTCCGTTTTTTATATCGATGAGTTTTGCGGCGGCATAACCGCCGATTGAAATGTTTGCAAAACTGATTTGCACGGAATAATCCTTGTTGCCGAGTTGATAAAAATCCCATTCTTTTTTTCTTTTGTTGGGTTTGGACAAAGATCTTTCGTAGTCAAAGACGTTGTGCCTTGCCCAACCCTTTGCAAGCAAAGTTCCGTCCGAATCAAGCAAGGGGGACTTTTGCGTGTATTCCGTTTGTTTTGATTTTTCTTTCCATTGGTTAAAGGGTATGTAGGTTCTTTTCGTTTCGTTACTCATAAAAACACTCCCTAAAGAAAACTTATTTCAAATATATTGTAGCAGATTTCTGCATGTGTTTGCAATGATTAGTAAACAAAAAAATCGGGAGTTGTAAAAAACTTCCGTCTTTTACAACTCCGTTAATGATTTAATATCGAATTAGCCGTTGATAGCATCCCAGATTATCTGGAAAAGTTCAAGAGAGCCGAGGAATCTTACAACAGTATCGGGAATGATACTCAAAATCTTCCAGAAATCTCTGAAGTCCGAATCCTGCTCCGTTGTGTTTACGGGAGCATCATCATATTCAAGAAGGAATGCCTGGGTATAAACGATACCGCCCACACCGAAAATTTCCGCTCTTACATAACTGCCGATATTTGCAGCATAATCATCAAGATCAATGGAATTGCCGTATGCAATGGTATTTCCGTTTGCGATCCAACGGATGCAAAGAGCATCATCAGTATCAAGTGTGATTGTATCTGCATCATCGTTAACGGTTACGGAATTGATATAGGGAGCCTCAACATCAAGGGGGGCTTCGTATTTTGCGTTGTAATCGTCAACCTGTCTTGCGAGAATATCTTCTGCGATTGCAACTGCTTCGCTGTTGCCGTTTTCAAGAAGATAGTTTGCAATTTCTTTAAGTTCTTCATTGTTGCCGAGTTTTTTACTTGCGGCAAAGAAAGCACCTGTGCTCATGGCTGTTTTAAGGTTGTCAACAGTGTTTTCGGGCATAAGCATCATTGTGTAACCGGTGTATGCGGCGTCAACGCTGTGGGCATCACTTGTTGCAGTACCGAGAACATTTCTTCCCTTGGGAGCAAGGTTCATAAGGAGAATATCCCAGAGTTTTCTGTCATAACGAGTTCTGGAGTCACCCTTACTGTTCATATCAATACCCATACAGGAGGGGTATTTTTCAAGAAGGCTTGTGAATTTATCAATGTAATATTTGTATGTAGCGTCGGTGTAATCGTATGCGTCCGCGGTGCAATCCTCGTGACGTGCGTCCGTGTATTCACCGGGGTGATTGATAACTGAAAGACCGCCAAGCTCGTCAACTGCCTTGATGGGTGTTTCGTAATCACTTGTACCACCGAGAAGGCCGTTGCCGTAATCTACGAACCAAGAGTTAACGTGAGCATTGTTAAGAGAAGAGGGATTGTTCTCAATAGCAAAAGGTACGCGGAGCATCTTTTGGCCTGTTGTACCGTTCTCGTATGTCTGGTAGTAATAGTCGCCGCCGTTTTCGGTAACAACATCGTAACGGTCGCCGTCAAAGGTAAGACCGCCGTTGGGATCAAGTTGAACAAGTTCAGTTCCCGGATGTCTCATATCAACAAAGATTTTGAGAGCGGGGATTACCTGCTGTTCTGTCCAAGAATAGCTCGAAAGACCGTGGTCGGAAACAGCATATACGTCAAAGCCGTATTTGTAGTTGATTTCAAGCATTTCCTTGAGAGTGGATCTGCCGTCCGATGCGGTTGTGTGAGTGTGAAGGTCGGTTTTGTACTGATCCCATGACCAATCAACATCTGCATAGGGGTTTACAATTGTGTAATCTCTGTCGGTTCTTGCGGCAAGTCCCACTGTTGAAAGGGCACTTGCAAGTAAAGCAACAACACAGATAACAGAGATAACCTTCTTTGTCATTTTCATCAATATCACCTTTCTTTGTGTTATTTGTAATTCTTTTGGATTTTTACTCCGTTCCTGTAAAAAGTTACGAAACGCATAAAATTTGCAGAATGTACAACAATCCACAGTAATATATAATATAATTGTAATACTTTGGAAAAAAGAATTCAAGTAACAACTTTTATGAAAAATGTCGCTTATTTATGTGTTAAACATACAAAATCATCAAATAAAATGCAGTTTTTTCGCAAACCCGTCAATAAGGTTACTTCTTGTTTGAATCGGATGTGGCTTTGTTTAAAATTGAAACGCTTAAAACGATAATTCCTACAACAAGAAATATACCTATCATACCTGCACCGGAGCAGAGAAGAGCTTCGCCGATATTTTTTGTTGTAAAGGCAAGGCCTTCCGTAACGGACATTGAAATCATCTGTGAAAGTATATTATACATTATGAATACCCCCTATTATTTACCGAAGAAGTTGAGAATCATACCGCCGGCGATAACTGAGGCGATTTGGCCGGAAACATTTACACCGGTTGCGTGCATAAGAAGGAAGTTCTGATTGTCCTCTTCAAGACCCATTTTATGAACAACACGGGAGGACATGGGGAACGCGGAAATACCTGCCGCACCGATCATGGGGTTGAACTTTTTGCCTTCGGGAAGGAAAAGGTTCAGGAATTTTGCAAAGAGAACTCCGCCTGCGGTGTCGAAAATAAATGCTACAAGTCCAAGACCGAGAATAAGAGCGGTTTCCCAGGTTAAGAAAGCATCTGCATTCATATTTCTTGCAACGGTGATACCCAAAAGAATCGTAATAAGGTTTGCAAGAACTTTTTGTGCGGTTTCGGAGAGGGAATCGAGAACTCCGCATTCTCTTACAAGGTTACCGAACATAAGGAAACCGACAAGAACTGCGGACTGGGGTGAAACAACACCCGCAATGATTGAAACAACAATGGGGAAAAGAATTCTTGTTGTTTTTGAAACTGATTTGCCCTCGTATTTCATACGGATACGACGTTCCTTTTTGGTTGTAAGGAGTTTGATAACAGGGGGCTGAACAATGGGCACAAGTGCCATGTAGGAATATGCCGCAACAATAATTGCACCGATGTATTTTGAGCCCAACTCCGATGCAACGAAAATTGATGTGGGACCGTCAGCCGCACCGATAATTGCAATGGAAGCCGCCTCGTTTATGGGGAAGAAAAGGGAGGCAACGCAGAGCGTGAAGAAAATACCGAACTGAGCCGCCGCACCGAAAATCATAAGTTTCGGGTTGGAGAGCAACGGACCGAAGTCAATCATTGCGCCGATACCGATGAACAGTAACAACGGGAATAATTCATTGGCAACACCGGCATTGTAGAGAACTTCAATAGCCCCGTGTTCGGAGATAACACCCTCTGTAAGAGCCAGGGGCAAGTTAACGAGAATTGTACCGAAACCCATGGGTAAAAGGAGGGTCGGTTCCATGTCCTTTGCAATGGCCAAATAAATAAGTAATCCGCCGATTGCCCACATTACAAGCATGGGGATGATCTCAGAAGTAAAATCCATTCCCATTACGGCTTCAAAAAGACTGATAATTTTTGAGCCGAAATCCATTAGTGTATCCATATTTTTCCTTCTTTCGTTTTTGTTTATAATTAAACGATACCTTCAAGGAAGTTCGTTTCTTTAACATTTAACTCACGGTCAACGCGGAATGTTTTAATTTCGTGCTTACCGATATCGAACCAGAAACCGTTATCAAAAAGTTTTGACATTATGTAACAACGGGTGGATTCAACACCTTTTGTTTCATAAAGTCTTATAATAAGGTCGCCGCTTCCGTCCTCACAGCGTTTGAGGGCGGTAATGAGGACATTGTCAGCATTGGTGTAAAGGAATGAATCCTTCTGCTGTAACTCGCCCTTGTGATAACTTTCGGGAACCGTAACAACATTGTTGTTGAAAAGGTGGGCTTCCTTAACGATATCGCTGTTTTCCGCTTCGCCGTCGTGGAGATAAATACCGTAGGAGAAACGGTTTAAGCCCTCATCGGTAAAATTGAAGTTGGCGTCCGGTCTGTAGGAATAGTGGTCGGCAAAAATCACATTTCTTAAAGCGGTTAACCTCAATTCCGCACCGGGACAGTCGTAACTGTATTTTGAGTCGCTCATAAGGGATAAACCGAAACGCTTTCCGCCCTTTGATACTGTAAGATCCGCCCAGTTAAGTGCGGGTTCTTCATCGCCGTCACAGGGGCGTTTAATGAAACCGTTGGGGATTTCGTAGGTGGAAATTTCCTTCTTTCCGCCCACGGGGAAAGCAAATTTAAGGAGGGTGAAGTTTTCCTGCCACATTGCTTTGCAGTCAACTTTTAGGGTTTTCTGACCTTTGGAAAGAATGAATTCCTGGGTGAGATATGACTCGTTGAATTTGTGCATAGTGCGGATTACGGAACGCAAAGCACCTTTTTCAACCCGTTCAATACTCACAAGTTCCATAAGACCCTTAACCTCATGAAATTTGAAAACATTATGAGCCCAGGTGTCCGTTTTATCATCGTTTATAACCGTGGGTATTGCAAGGTAATTGTCACCTGCGTATTCCGTGTCGGTTTCTTTGTTTACAAGGCTTTTGATGTAGCCTGTCTGACTGTCAAGTTCAACGGAGAGGTATTCGTTTTCCATAAAGAAATCCTGTTCACCGGTGAGTTCCTTGTCAGCCCGGGTTCGGTCTATTTCCAGCCAATAGGTAGAATAGCCGAAAGGCGGCACTTTTGCCATAAACAATGTGTCAAGATGGTCATCATTTGAACGGGAGGAACGTACATTCTGGAAAATTACGGAGTTACCCTCGGAGTCCGTAACGGATTTTGAGGGATGGTACGTTCTTACGGGCATATTGATTTCATAGGAATGGGGGTTGAAAACCACTACGGGACGGGGGAAACCGTTGTCCGCACCGGTGTAGTGACGGGTTTCAAATACCGCATCGCTTACTCCCTCAATCCAGGTATCAATTTTACGGGAAATTCGGAGAACTGCGTTGTTATAAGCCTCCGAAGCAATATTCAAAGCATAACTTTCGGATTCCTTAACATCTTCGTATGCCTCCATAATGGAGCAACCGCAAAGAATGTCGTGGAACTGATTGAAACACACCTTTTTCCAGGCGGATTCAAATTCTTTCGTCTTGGGCTTTGCATCGGTGACAAGGGAGGATATTGTATCCCACTTTTCTGCCGCCGCAAGATTATTTTCTGCCCTGCGGTTAAGGGCTTTTACAAGTGAAGTTGCACTGTAACAACCGCTGGCATGATGCTGAAGTTCGTCCTGCCAGACAGGGATTTCAAGGAATTGATTGAGCATGTCTTCAAAATATGCGTCGGGGGAAGAAAATTCTAATTCATTGTAGCCCTCTTTTTTGAGATTTGCTTTCAGGTATTCTATAGCACCTTTTGTGGGGCCGCCACCGTGGTTACCCACCCCGTAGAAAAGCATCATTCCGTGACCTGTTTCTTCCGCACGCTTGTTTGCTTCTTCAATTCTTTTGTCGATGGTCTCCTTGCCCTCTGCACCGTATCCGTCGGGAATTCGGTATGCCAGAATCCGCGAGCCGTCGGCACTGTCCCACCAGAAAGCATTTTCGGGAATGTTGGGGTTTTCGTGCATTCCGGGGCGGTGGAAAACATAGGAATGCATACCGCCTTTGCTGATGAGTTGGGGAATCATTGCATTGTGGCCGAATGAGTCAACATTGTAGCCGGTTTTACAGGTGATTCCGAATTTTTCGTAATAGTAAAGTTGACTGTAAAGAGCCTGACGGGCAAAACTTTCGCCTGAGGGCATATTGCAGTCGGGTTGAACCCACCATCCGTTGACGGGAACCCATCTGCCCTTTTTTACCATTGCCCTGATTTCTTCAAACATTTTCGGGTCAATTTCTTCAACCCATTGATAGTAAGCGGCAGAGGAGCAGGTGAAAATGAAATCATCATACTCATATAATCTGTCAAGGGCGCTGCGGAAAGTCTGGAGAACTTCACCGCAACCCTCCTGCCAACGCCAGAGCCAAATTGGGTCAAGATGGGCATTGCCAATGAGTTTTATTGTTTTATTCATTATTCTTCTCCCTCCTCGATAAATCCGAAATATCGTCCGAACCAATAGGCGAACGTGAAAACATAACAACTTTCAACGCAAGTATTTCCGCCGCTGTCCTCATTTTTATATTCAAGGGGGTTTCTGTCCAGTTTTGCGATAAATCTTTCGTCATTTGCGGGGAGTGCGGAAACTTCTTTGTAACCGCCCCTGTATGTACGCACGGGATAATCACGTCTTGAAGTGAGGGAGACATTGCTTGCAAGACGGGAAGCGTTGAAACGGTAAAACCATGTTCGTATTCTTTCTGCATCGGGTTTTGCCTGTGGGTCGCTGAGGAAATAGGGGAAGTCATAGCAGGGGGTGTATTCGGGAGCAAGAGAATATCTCCAACTTCTGAAGCCCTCAAGGAAGTATTTTTTTCTTTCCTCGTCGTCATCAAGGGTTATAAGTCCCCAGAGGGAGAGAACCGCAAGATTGTGGTCGCCGTACATAATATCTTCGCGGTCATCAATATGAGCCTGAAGACAAACTTTGTGGAAACGGTCGAAATGACCTGCGGTTAATTCTGCGTAGCCCTTTTCACAAAGCGTATTGTAGGTTTCAAGGAATTTGCCTTTTTCCCCGGTAATGTGCATTGTAACACGAAGAAACATAAGCAGTTCCGCGGAGTTAAGACAGGCATCCGCCCAACCCATTTCGGAATTGAAATAATCTTCATTCCATTTTGCCCAGGTTGTAGGATTTCCGTCCGCTTCGGAAATGCAAAAACCGTTGTCAATAATGTGATTCATTGTGTTCTTAGCGGCGGTTTTGAGAAGTTCGTCATATTCGGGGTCCTCACAACCCAGAAATTCGTGGGCAACAAGGAGATGCATATAGTGGTGGGTGATTTCGTCGCTGCTTGTATCACCCTTGTAGATAATATCGGTATCTTCATAACCCTCGGAAGTGTAAAACTTTTTAAGTCTTTCGGGAACGGGAGCATCCGCTTTTACTTCAAGTCCTACAAAGTTTTTACTTCTCGCGCCGGCGGTGTTCTGGCAAACTGCCCTTTCGCCGTTCTTTTTGAAGAAAACTCCGTCATCGGGTATGGGTTCGTCCTTTGTAAGATATGTCCTTGCAACAAACCCGTTGCCCCGCCCCGCGATATACATAAGAAGAAGTGTTGCCTCACTTGCTCTCATTGCGTTTTCACGTGCTTCAAGAGTTTCGTGGGCATAGTCGCCCTTTTCTTTTTTGAGAGTTGCATAGCGGAATATTTCACCCATGGCATAACAAGCGGAAAAACTGCCGTCATTATCGGAATGACCGAAAGGAAGTATGGATTTCACATTGCCCGGTTCCGAAAGTTTTTTCTGGCTGACCATTCCGTGGCGTTGAACGTATTTCACAGTTTCCTCGGTAAGTTTATACGCTTTTTCTTCCATGGACATTTTTATCATTTCAATGTGGGTAACACCTTTTTCCGTAAGTGCCCATACACCGTCTTCGTTGTCATTGACAAGAGCAAGTACATTGTTGTCCAAAAGGTCACGTTTTGCGCTGAAATACATTACAATGTCATAAATGCTTTTTGCATTGGGGTCATAGCGTGTAACACCGCCGTTTGAACCGTACCACATTACGCCGTTTCTGCCCTCACAGAAACAGGTGTAATCCTTTTTCTTCTGCGGAAGAGGATAGGGGAAGTCGGTTAAGTCCGGCTTTTGAGGACGAACTTCCAAAAGTTCCTTGGGCACTTCAATATCGTATTTTTTGAAGTGGCTTGAGACCCTTGTCAGTTGGGGGTAAAGTTTAATGGGTTCCGTCATCGGTTTACTCCTTTGATATACTTATTTAAAACAGGAAAAAATACTACATTGTAAATCTTACCAAAAACAAAAGTAAAGTGCAATATATTATTTAAAAATATCTTAGTTAAATTTTCAAATATATATTGGAATGTTAAAAAGAAAGTGGTATAATAAACTAAATAATGACAAATTAGTGCATTTGAAAGGAAAATGCTTATGAATACATCGGTTTTTGACAAATACGAATCAGAGGTCCGTTCCTATTGCCGTAATTTCCCTGCGGTTTTTACAAAGGCAAAGGGCTCAATTATTACTGCCGAGGACGGAAAAGAGTATATTGACTTTTTCTGCGGCGCAGGTGCTTTGAATTACGGTCACAATAATGACTATATCAAAGCGAGGGTTATTGAGTATCTTGAGAATGACGGAATAATCCATTCCCTTGATATGTTCACCACCGCAAAAAGAGATTTTATAGAGTATTTTGAAAAGAATGTTCTTGAGCCCCGGGGTTTTGATTATAAAATTCAGTTCCCCGGTCCTACGGGCACAAATGCTGTTGAGGCGGCTCTGAAACTTGCAAGAAAGGTGAAAAAGAGAAATAACATTTTCGCCTTTATGGGTGCTTTCCACGGAATGACTCTCGGTTCCCTTTCAATGACAACCGACAGGGATTCACGAGAGGGCGCGGGTGTTGTACTTACGGATGTAACTCATATTCCTACCCCATACATGTTCCCCGAACTTGATGTTATTGAATATATGCAGACCCTTCTTGACGACGACCATTCGGGAATTTCAAAACCTGCGGCGGTGTTCATTGAGCCGGTACAGGCGGACGGCGGTATTCACGTTTTCAGCGTGGAATTCCTGAAAGGATTGCGTGAATTCTGCACCAAAAACGATATTCTTCTTGTTTGCGACGATATTCAGGTGGGCTCCGCAAGAACGGGAACATATTTCTCCTTTGAACGTGCGGGCATAGTTCCCGATATCGTAACCCTTTCAAAATCAATCGGCGGCTACGGTATGCCCTTTGCCCTTGTTCTTTTTAAACCCGAACTTGACCTTTGGAAACCCGGTGAGCATAACGGAACTTTCCGCGGAAGTCAGCTTTCCATAGTTGCGGCAAAAGCGGGTCTTGAAGTAATGCTTAAAGAGAATGTTGAAAAAGAAGTTCAGCGAAAGGGAGAAATAATTAAAGAATATCTCGGCAAAGTCAAAGCAATGAACGAAAACTTTGATATTCGCGGAATCGGTTTTATGTGGGGCGTTGACTGTAACAAAGTCAAACCCGACACTGTTTCAAGAGCAATCGTAAAAGAGTGTTTCGACAACGGACTGATTGTTGAAAGAGCAGGCAGGAACAACGATGTTGTCAAACTTATGCCCTGTCTTCTTGCGGATGACGAAACCCTCAAAAAAGGTCTTGAAATTTTCGTTAATTCCGTTGCAAATGTCTTAAAAAACGTATAAGTAACTCGGGACTGTAAAAACTTGTTTTTTACAGCCCCGCTATTTTTTATGGGAATTTTTTGTTTATTTTTTAGAGATTTTGTGGTAGAATTAAAACAGATAATACATTCGGAGGCTCCTATGAAAGAAAAAGAACTGAAAACGCGTAAAGGAAAACTTATAAAACGTTTTCTTCCCTATTATAAAAAACATTGGAAAACCCTTGTTTTTGATTTGTTCTGCGCCGCGCTTACAACTATATGTGAAATCATTCTACCTGTTATTGTGCGCTACATAACAAATGCGGCGGTTACGGATATTTCCCTGCTGACACCAAAACTTATTTTATCCGTGGGCGGAACATATGTTTTATTTAGAGTTGTTGACGCGGTTGCGGAGTATTATATGGCATCCATAGGTCATATTATGGGAACAAAAATAGAAACCCTTATGAGAAAGGATTTCTTCGCCCAACTTCAGAAATTGCCCTATTCTTTTTATGACGATACAAAAATCGGTACATTGATGTCGCGAATTACAAGCGATTTGTTTGATGTAACGGAGTTCGCCCACCATTGCCCCGAGGAATTCTTTATTGCGGGGGTTAAAATAATAGCGGCATTTGTAATTCTTTGCACATTCAATATTCCCCTTACTCTCATTATGTTTGCTGTTCTTCCCGTAATGATAGCAAGTCTTATATTTTTCAATCACAGAATGCGTGAGTGTATGAGGGAATCCCGTGTAATTAACGGTGAACTTAATTCACAGACCGAGGACAGCCTTTTGGGTATAAGGGTTGTAAAGTCCTTTGCCAACGAAAAAATTGAAGAGAAAAAGTTTGCTGTGAACAATGTCAAATACCTGGATGTTAAATCAAGGATGTACAAATACATGGGCTCTTTCCATGCGGTTAACAGAATTTTTGAGGGAATTATGTATATCATTGTTGTTGTGACAGGTGCATTCTTCCTTATAAACGGAAAAATCAACGCGGCTGATTATGTTGCATATCTTATGTATATTTCCGTTTTACTGACAGCCATTAAACGAATTGTAGAATTTGCCGAGCAGTTCCAAAGAGGTATGACGGGTATTGAGCGTTTCGCGGAGATTATGGACACGGAACCCTCCATATATGACAAAGAGGGAGCAAAGGAATTGAAAGTTACCGCAGGGGCGGTGGATTTTGATAATGTAACCTTTAAATATTCGGAAAATTCCGAGGAAGTCCTCAATAACATAAATCTTCACATAAAAAGCGGAGAAAGTTATGCTCTTGTGGGTCCCTCGGGGGGAGGAAAAACCACCATTTGCAATCTTATACCCCGATTTTATGAGATTACTTCCGGCAGTATTAAAATTGACGGAATTGATATTCACGATGTAACTTTAAAGAGTCTGAGAGAGAGCATAGGTGTTGTTCAGCAGGATGTTTATCTGTTCTCGGGAACGGTCAGAGAAAATATTGAATACGGCAGACCCGGTGCTACCGACGAAGAAATAAGGGAAGCCGCCCGCCTTGCAGGTGCCGACGAGTTTATAGAAAAACTACCCCACGGCTATGATACATATACGGGGGAGCGGGGAGTAAAACTTTCGGGCGGTCAGAAACAGAGAATAAGCATTGCCCGAGTATTTCTTAAAAATCCGAAAATACTTATTCTTGACGAAGCCACAAGCGCCCTTGACAATGAAAGCGAGTTCATTGTTCAAAAATCCCTCGAACGGCTTGCAAAGGGCAGAACAACAATAACCGTTGCTCACAGGCTTACAACAATTAAAAATGCCGATAAAATTCTTGTAATTACAAAGGACGGCATAGCCGAAAGCGGTACCCATGAGGAGTTGACCGCCAAAAACGGCATATACGCAAATATGTACACAATGTATAAGGTTTGATTTCAGGGAGGAAAAATTATGGCGCTTTACCCCACACCCCATATTGACGCAACACCAAAGGATTTTGCAAAAACCGTGCTTATGCCCGGGGACCCTTTGAGAGCAAAATTCATTGCGGAAAATTTTCTTGAAAATGCAAAATTGGTGAATAATGTCCGTGGAATTCACGGATACACGGGTATGTACAAAGACACCCCCGTTTCCGTCATGGCATCGGGAATGGGTATGCCCTCAATCGGTATATACAGTCACGAACTTTTCAACTTTTTTGATGTGGAAAACATTATTCGTGTGGGTTCGGCAGGGGGAATGTGCGAAAAAGTTAAGGTTAGAGATATTATAATCGCCCAAGGTGCCTGTACGGACTCAAACTATGCTCACACCTTTAATCTTCCCGGTACATTTGCGCCCATTGCGGACTATAAAATTCTTAAAACCGCGGCAGATATTGCAGAGGGTATGAAAATCCCATTTGTTGTGGGTAATGTTGTTTCTTCCGATACTTTCTATAACGATAATGAAAATATTCCCAAAGGTATGACTTCCGCGGACCTGTGGAGAAAAATGGGTGTTCTGGGGGTTGAAATGGAAGCGGCGGCTCTGTATATGAATGCCGCAAGAAGCGGAAAAAGGGCTCTTGCAATCCTCACTGTTTCCGACCATCTTGTAACGGGTGAATCACTTCCCTCCGAGGACAGACAGAACACCTTTACCGATATGATGAAACTCTCATTGGAAACGGCGGTAAAATTAGCAAATGAATGATATTAAAAGAGTATTTTTAATTGTTCTTGACAGTTGCGGTATAGGGGGCGCGCCCGACGCGGAAAACTTCGGGGACAAGGGCGCAAATACAATAAAATCAATTTCAAAATCCGAGGAATTTAATATTGATGCCCTCCGTTCCATAGGTTATACCCATATTGACGGACTTTCGTTTTTGGGTGGGGGAGAGTTAAAAAGCAGGGTTGCAAGACTTTGCGAAAAATCCAAGGGTAAGGACACAACTATCGGACATTGGGAAATTGCGGGTATTGTTTCCGAAAAGCCCCTGCCCACATTTCCCAACGGTTTTCCCGAAAGTATTTTAAAAGAGTTTTCCCAAAAAACAGGCAGGGGAGTGCTTTGTAACAAAACCTATTCGGGTACGGAGGTTATAAAGGATTACGGAGAAGAACACCTTAAAACAGGGGATTTAATTGTCTATACATCCGCGGACAGCGTTTTTCAGATTGCCGCCCATGAGAGTATTGTACCTCCCGAAAAACTTTACGAATACTGCAAAATCGCCAGGGAACTTTTAAAGGGCGATTTGGGTGTGGGCAGAGTTATTGCAAGACCTTTTGAGGGGGAATACCCCTTTAAAAGAACTTCTCACCGCCACGATTTTTCAATCACCCCGCCCCAAAACACAATGCTTGATAACCTGAAGAATAAAGGTTTCGATGTAATAGGTGTGGGAAAAATTCGTGATATTTTTGCAGGTGCGGGTCTGACGGAATATGTGTTCACGGAAAATAATAATGACGGTATGTTAAGGACAACGGAGTACCAAAATAAAGATTTTGAGGGTCTTTGTTTTGTAAATCTTGTGGATTTCGATATGGTTTACGGCCACAGAAGAAATGTTGACGGCTACGCAAAAGCCCTGGCGGAATTTGACGGATGGCTCGGCTCATTCATTAAAAATATGAAGTCAACGGATGTGCTGATTATTACCGCCGACCACGGATGTGACCCTGCTTTCAAAGGAACGGATCACACAAGGGAATGTGTACCCTTTGTTTTGTACGGAGAAAGAATTGAACCCGAAAATGCGGGAACCCTTGAAGGCTTTGATTATATTGCCCGAACGGTTGAAAATCTTCTTGTAAAAGAGGTATAGTATGACGGACAAAGAACTTTATATGAAGGCCGTAAAGGCAATGGATAATTCTTATTCTCCCTATTCAAACTGCAAGGTCGGAGCGGCACTTCTTTGCAAAAACGGAGAGGTTTATACGGGAACAAATATAGAAAATGCCGCCTACGGCCCAACTGTTTGCGCAGAAAGAGTTGCCTTTTTCAATGCGATTTCCGAGGGGGAAAGAGACTTTTTGAAAATTGCCGTAGTTGGCGGGAAAAACGGGGTTATAAACGGAATTTTTGCTCCCTGCGGAGTATGTAGGCAGGTTATGAGGGAGTTCTGCGGGGATGATTTTGAAATCCTGTTGGGAGAAACCCCCGAAACATTCAAGATCTTTAAATTAAAGGAACTTTTACCCCTTTCTTTTTCTCCCGACAATGTGAGGTAAGATATGAGGATTTACGATATTATTAAGAAAAAACGGGACGGCTTTGAACTAACAAAAGAGGAAATAGAATTCTTCATTAAAGGTTTTGTTGAGGGCTCCGTCCATGACTATCAGGCATCCGCCTTTTGTATGGCGGTTTTCTTCCGCGGAATGAACGAAAGGGAAACTGCGTATTTAACTCTTGCCATGGCTCATTCCGGGGACACGGTTGACCTGTCCCGATTCGGTGATTTAACGGTTGATAAGCACAGTACAGGGGGAGTGGGGGACAAAACAACCCTTATTGTTGCACCCATTGTGGCTTCCCTCGGTTGCGTTATGGCAAAAATGAGTGGCAGAGGACTTGGGCATACGGGTGGCACCATTGACAAGTTGGAATCAATAGAGGGATTTAACACTTCCCTTTCTCCCGAAGAATTTTTCAGTCAGGTGGAGAAAAACGGCATTGCCGTTGTGGGACAGACGGGGAATCTTACCCCTGCGGATAAAAAACTCTATGCTCTCCGCGATGTTACCGCAACCGTTGACAGCCTACCCCTCATTGCTTCAAGTATAATGAGCAAAAAACTTGCGGCGGGAGCCCATACAATAGTTCTTGATGTTAAATGCGGTTCCGGGGCATTTATGAAAACTCCCGAAGAAGCGGAGGAACTGGCAACTGCAATGGTGAAAATTGGTAATAACTGCGGAAGAAAAACCGCGGCGGTAATTACCAATATGGACAGACCCCTGGGCAACAATATAGGCAATGCTCTTGAGGTTGTTGAGGCGGTTGAAATCCTTAAAAATAAAGGTCCCGAGGATTTGAGAGAGGTCTGCCTCTCACTTGCTACGGAAATTGTTGCACTTTCAAAGGGTGTTTCGGAGTCCACAGCAAGAGAAATGACGGAGGATGCGCTGATCTCGGGAAAAGCCTTTGAAAAATTCAAAGAGTGGATTTCTTCCCAGGGTGGCAAGCCCCTTTGGATTGAAAACACGGAACTTTTCCCGAAAGCAAAGTATTCTTATGAAATTAAATCCGAATATGACGGTTACATTGTAAAAACCGATGCGGAAAAAATCGGCATAGCCTCGGTAATTCTCGGCGCGGGCAGGGAGACCAAGGAAGACACAATAGATATGAGCGCGGGTATTATTCTTAATAAAAAGACGGGGGATTGGGTTCAAAAAGGCGATACACTTGCAACTCTTTATTCCTGCAGGGAAAGTGCATTTTGTGCATCGGAGCAGAAATTCCTTTCCGCCTTGGAATTTTCAAAGGAGAAACCAAAGGATTTACCGCTGATTTACAAGATAATAAATTGAGTAGGTGATTTTATGAAAATAACCGTTGATTATGATAAAAAGTACCAGGTTCTTCAAGGATTCGGTGCAAGCGGTGCCTGGTGGGCTCAACTTGTGGGGGGCTGGGAAAGTACCGAAGATGACGGCACTTTGAAAAAAGATAAAATTGCCGCCCTTTTATACAATAAGAATTCGGGTATAGGGCTTAAAACATACCGATACAATCTTGGCACCGACTCCGCCTTTTCCGATAAAGGCATTTATTCCGACAAAGCAAGGCGGACGGAAAGTTTTGACAATTTAAAAGGCGGTTACGATTTCGGCAAGGATAAAAACGCGGTCTATATGATGGAGCAATCCGTCAAAGAGGGAGCGGACGAGGTTATATTCTTTGTTAACTCACCCCTTGAAAAATACACCCGTAACGGACTTGCCCACCACAGTAAGTTGGATTATTTTAAAACAAATTTAAAAAAGGAATGTGAAAAGGATTTTTGTAAGTATTGTCTTGATGTTACGGAACATTTTGTAAAACAAGGCATACCCGTAAAATACCTTTCCCCCATAAATGAGCCCCTTTGGAAATGGGACGGCTCCCAGGAGGGTTGCCATTACAGTCCCCGGGAGGCATATCGCGTTATGCTTTTGTTTGCAAGGGAAATGGCAAAACGTCCCGCCCTTTCCGAAGTTAAACTTTCCGGTGCGGAAAACGGCGATATTCGTTGGTTCAATAAAATGTACACGAGAGTTATGCTTAAAAATGAGGAAATCCGCAATATGTGTGACGGAGTTGATTTCCACTCCTATTTCATTGTTCCCAAAGTTTTGGGACACGAAGTTCCTTTTATACGCAAAAGGATTCCCTATCTGAAACGCTTCAGAAAATGGATGGACAGAAATTACCCCGACGTGCCTTTGAAAATGAGCGAATGGACTCATATGCAGGGCGGAAAGGATTCGTCCATGAACTCCGCTCTTGAAATGGCAAGGGTAATGTATGAAGATTTATCAATTCTCAATGTTACCGCCTGGCAACATTGGATTGCCTGTTCCCATTATGATTACTGCGACGGACTCATTTACATTGACCCGAAAAACGAAACCTACGAACTTACAAAAAGATATTATGCAACGGGGAACTTTTCAAAATACATACCCGAAAATGCCGTGAGAATTGACTGCTTATGCGATGATGGGGATGTTTCAACTCTCGCTTTTTCAAAGGACGGTGAAACCGTTGTTATTGTTATAAATCCCACCGAAAAGGAAAAAGATTTTTCTTTTGAAAAATCGGGTAAGGCGGTTGTGACGGATGAAAGCAAAAACCTTGAAGAAAGGGATTTTTCCGCGAACGAAACCGTGACAATAACTCCCAAAAGCGTTACCACAATAATTTGTTGAGGTTTAAAAAATGAGTGTTCTTAATTCTGCAAAAAATTTTGTTGTAAATTTCAAAGCAAATTGGAAAACCGCACCCCAGGGCAGATATATGTCCTATAAAGAGATTGCATCCCTTTCCGGTGGCGGTGTGGGTGTGAGATTTATTACATATTGCATAGGGCAAATGATAATTTCCACCACAAACACCCTTATAGGTAATACCATAGGTATAGACCCGAAAGCCCTCTATGTAATTTACATAATAAGCCTTATTTCTGCATTTCCCCTTACTGCAATAAGAGCGAAAATGATTGACAACACCCGCAGTATGAAGGGTAAATACCGCCCGTATCTCATAACAATGGGTATTCCCACGGCTATTTTGGGAGCATTATTCCCCTGGATGCCTTATGAGAATATGAGCCTTCTTGTAAAATGTATTACGGTGCTTCTCTTTAACATAGGTTTTCAGTTTTTCTATAATTTCTATCTTGATGCCTATGAGAGTTTAATAAATGTTTTGTCACCCAACAGTATTGAAAGAAGTGATGTTCTTTCAATCAGGTGTATTGTGGAGAATCTTTCTCCGTCAATAGTAAGTATTCTGTTCCCCATACTCGCAAAACTTATAACGGGTGAGGACACCCTTTTCGATTTAAAAATTTATCGGATTCTTTTCCCGCCCCTTATTTTTATAGGCTTTTTAATTTCCCTGATTGTATATAAAAACACATCGGAAAAAATAATTCAGGCAAAATCCCACTTTATACAGGTTAAATTTATTGACGCTTTCAAAGCCATTGCAAAGAATAAATATTTCTGGATTATTTCCCTTGCGGGCTGGCTGGGATTTCTTGAGGGTTCTTTCGCCAACATTATGCAATGGATGTACAACTATCAGGGTGCCTGTTCTGCGGGACAGTATGCGATTATAACAGCCATAGCGGGTAACGCATCTTTCTGGCCCAATATTATTGCTCCGTTTTTTATAAGAAAATACGGTAAAAAACGTATTCTTCTGTTCACAAATATTATGAACATCGGCTTCATTGCGATTATGCTCCCCGTTGTAAGAATGACGGGCAATCCGGGAGTTATTTGGATTCTTTTAGTTTGCACTTTCGTAAACCAACTTATTTCTTCATTGGGACATCTTCTGACTCCGAGTATAAATGCGGACATAAGGGATTATCAGCAGTATATTTCCGGGGAAAGAATAGATGGTATGTTTGCCGCCGTGGGTCTTATCGGCAATGTTATAACCATGCTGACGGGACTTGTGCTTCCCGTGATTTACGAAAAAGCGGGACTTAATAAAGCTGTGGCACTCTCCCTGGGTTACGACGGCTCCAATGTATATGATGTGCTTTATAATCATGACTATTTTGTAAGCATTTCCTCGGTGCTTGTTATTGCCTCCGTTGTGGGGGCGGTAATGAATGTTATTCCCTATTTCTTCTTCGATTTTACGGAAATAAAACAAAAATCGGTTGTTAGAGTTCTCAAAATCAGAGCATTGTTCGAGGACAGGGCAAACGGTGTGAATACGGATGTAATATCCCGAGAGGTTGATAATATTCTTAAAATCACCAACGAGAATTCCGTGAAAACACCCTTTAATCTGAAAGAGGAAAAAGCAAATCTTAAAAAAGCAAAATCCCGACTTTCAAGCGATGAATATAAAAAAGAAAAACTGCTTTTAAAGGAAAAGAAAGCAATAAACGAGGAAATTGAAATTGCTCGGTTTGTTAAAAATGAACTTGAGAAATATAATACCCAAGCAGGTGCGGAAGAATACAGAAATGCACTAAAAATCAGGGATGCGGGATTGGACGGCTTTTTGGCTTTGCCCCTTATGAACAAACAGGAGATTAAGGCAATGCCGTGTTCAACGGAACAGGAGAAGTTAATAAGAACCTATTACCTGCATTTGCTTTCGGATTTGAAAGTGGCAAAAAAGACGGCGGACAAATATTATCCCGACGGCATAATTCCCTTTAAAGAGACCTCTCTGTATGAACTTTTTGACCTGGAGGACAGGGCGGAAGAAAAACTTTTAGCCCACGCAAAACTTTTGAAAGAAGCAAAGGAAAGAAAGGAAAATACGGAGCAACTCAACAGGGAATATAGTCAATTAAAGGCGGAGAAAGCAAAAATAAAAGAGGCTATCAAAAAAGCCGCAACGGAGAATTCAAGATATCACAGAGCTGCAAAGCCCTATCTTGATGCATTGAGAACAATTGCACAGAAAGAGGATTATGAGACTATAATCAATGTATAAAAATAATGACTGCAAAACCTCCGTTTTGCAGTCATTATCTCTATTTTAATAAATCAGATTTTCATAAGATTCGGAATTCCTTTGATAACCTTGGGAATTGCTTTGACAATCATAACAAACAGTCCGCTGCCAAGGGGTTTCTTGTCATTGAGTATATCAAGAAGTTCCTGTGCCATCTGGGGATTGAACACACCGAAACTCATGGAAACAAAGTTCTTAACGGGAGTCTGGAGTGCAATGGAACAAGCCATACCCTCGTTTCCTACGAATTTGCGGAGAAGTTTAACAATCTTTTTACCGTTTTTACCTGCCTCGGAATCTTCAAGGGTGTTGGCAAGGGTAAGGTTGGGGTAAGCTTTAATTTCGCAGGGAGGAAGTTCTCTGCCGAGAACTGCTACAAATTCCTCATCCTTGATATCTGCAATATCTGCGGTGTAGTATTTAGGAGCAGTTGCTCTGTAATCGGGGATTGTTGCTTCCACGGTGGATTCAACATTTACTTCCGCAGTCAACTTAATATCACGGCTTGATGCACCGATTTTAACGGTGAATTTACCGCTTTCAACATGCCAGTCGTGAATATTGACATTGTAGTAAGCGAATGCACGTTTTCCAAGATCAATTGAAATTTCTTTTTCTTCCCCTGATTTAAGGAAAACTTTTTTGAATCCGCGAAGTTCCTGTTCGGGTCTGTAAATAGTGCTCTCGTTATCGGTAACATAAACCTGTGCAATTTCCGCACCGTCAACATTACCTGTGTTCTTAATCTTGAATGATACCGTAAGAGTGTCCGTGTCCTTTATACTGTCGGCAGAAACATTAAGGTCGCTGTATTCAAAGTTTGTGTAAGAAAGTCCGTAACCGAAGGGGAAGCGTACATTTTTGTGTGCGGTATCGTAATATCTGTAACCTACGAATACGCTTTCTCTGTATTCAACTGTTGCAGTGTGACCGGGGTAATAGTTGTATGAGGGGTTGTCGGAGAGGGAAAGGGGATAGGTTTCCGCAAGTTTACCGCTGGGGTTAACATCACCAAAGAGAATGTCCGCCGCGGCACTTCCGGAGGCTTCACCCCCAAGGTAGCAGTTAAGAATACCTTTAACTTTGTCCGCCCAGGGCATTTCAACAACTGCGCCGCCGGAAAGGGCGATAATAACATTTTCGTTTACTGCGCTGACAGCCTCAACAAGTTTGTTGTGAAGGGGGGGAATACCGATATGGGTACGGTCAAAGCCCTCGGACTCGAATTCTTCCGTAAGACCGATAAAGAGAACTGCCGCATCCTTGCCCTTTGCGGCTTCAACGGCTTCCTGAATAAACTGCTCGTCGGAGATTTTATTTTTCTTTGCGGTTGAATAACCGGGAGCATAAGTAACATTTACACCCTTTGCGATGATTTCGTCATAAGCACAGTCAATTATTGATGCGTTGACTATTGACGAACCCGCGCCTTGATAACGGGGTTTTTTTGCCATTTCACCGATTACGGCGATATTGGCGGACTTTTTAAGAGGAAGAACATTTTCTTCATTTTTGAGAAGTACCATACATTGACCGGCAATTTCACGGGCTTTTTTGTGGTGTGCTTCCTTGTCGTATGTGTAGTCGCCCAAAACTTCTTTTGAACGCATAATAACCGTGAGAATATTGTCAACCATTTTGTCAAGGAATTCCTCGGGAATTCTGCCGTCTTTAACGGCTTCCACGATTTTTTTGTTGCCCTCGCCGTTTGATGTGGGCATTTCAAGTTCCTGTCCTGCAAGAAGACCTGCAACCCGGTCATTTTCTGCGCCCCAGTCCGTAACAATCATACCCTTGTAGCCCCATTCGTCACGGAGAACATCCGTAAGGAGCCACTTGTTTTCTGCACAGTATGTACCGTTAAGGCGGTTGTATGCACACATAATTGTCCAGGGTTGAGCCTGTTTAACAGTCTTTTCAAAGGATGTGAGATATATCTCTCTCAAAGCACGCTCGTCAACAACGCTGTCGCAGGTCATACGGCGGGTTTCCTGGCTGTTTGCGGCATAGTGCTTGAGGGATGTGCCGATGCCCTTCGACTGAACACCGTTTACAAAAGCGGCGGAGATTTCACCTGCAAGATAGGGGTCTTCTGAGAAATACTCAAAGTTTCTTCCGCAAAGGGGGGAACGTTTTATGTTTGTGCCGGGGCCCAAAAGAACGCTGACTTTTTCTTTAAGACATTCTTCACCTAAAAGAACACCCATTTCATAAATCAAATCCGGATCCCAGGAGCAAGCGGTGGTAACTGCCGTGGGAAAGCAAATTGCAGGAACACCTTTAAGGCTTGTTGCCTGTTCTTTGTCCATTTTTTCCGCACGTTTTCTGATACCGTGGGGGCCGTCGGTCCACATTACAACGGGGATACCCAATTTTTCGTTACCGACTGTGTGCCAGTAGTCAAGACCGGAACAGAAACTTGCTTTTTCTTCAAGGGTCATTTGCTTAATAAGATCTGCGTGGTTCATATTCTACCTCCGTAAATATAATATCAAAATTATTCAATATAATGATAACATACAACAATTTCCATTGCAAGTAAAAAGATGTTGGCATTTTTAATATTAAATCGACCTTTCCTTTGTTTATATTGCTTTCGTAAAAAGTATGTGTTAGAATGTTTCCATACTTTGAATTCGGGAGGAAATCCTATGCTTTACAAAAAGAATTCGGCTCAGACTCTGACGGATGAACTTTTTAAGAATCCTACTTCGGAATACAGGGGAACACCTTTCTGGGCTTGGAATAATATGCTCACGGCGGAGGAACTCTGCCGTCAGATAGACGTATTTAAGGAAATGGGTCTGGGCGGTTTCCACATGCACGTGAGAACGGGACTCAAAAACAAATATTTAAGCGACGAATATATGGAACTTGTAAAGGCTTGTGTTGAAAAAGCCAAGAATGAAGAAATGCTCGCCTGGCTCTATGACGAGGACCGTTGGCCCTCGGGTGCGGCAGGGGGACTTGTAACAAGTGATGAAAGATATAGGGCAAGAAATTTGCTTTGGACAACCCGGAAACAGGGCGAGGTATATTCCTCCGACGACCAATCTCGTTCCGATGGTGGCAGATCGGGCAATGAAAAACTTCTTGCCTGCTATGATGTTGTGCTTGATTCAGACGGATATCTACAGTCCTATAAAAGAATCGAAGAAAATGAGGAAGCACAGGGCACAAAGTGGTATGCATTTTTGAGTGTTTACGGTCCGAACAGTTGGCACAACGACCAATCCTATGCAGATACTCTCAACCCCGAAGCAATAAAACGCTTTGTAGAGGTCACTCACGAAAGGTATAAGGAAAGCGTTGGGGATGAGTTTGATAAAACGGTTCCCGCCATATTCACGGATGAACCCCAGTTTACAAGAAAGAAAACTTTTGAGAATTCTTTTGATACCAAGGATGTTTCAATGCCTTGGACCGATAAGGTACCTGAACTTTACAAAGAGTATTACGGTGCCGATATTCTTGATACACTTCCCGAAATTTTCTGGGATTTGAAAGATAGCGCCCCCTCTTTGCACCGATACAGATATCACGATTTTATTGCGGAACTTTTTGCAAAATCCTTTGCGGATATTGTGGGTTCCTGGTGTGAAGAAAACGGCATTGCCCTTACGGGTCACATGATGGAAGAACCCTCATTGACAAGTCAGACCGCCGCTTTGGGCGAGGCGATGCGCTCTTACAGAAGTTTCAGACTTCCCGGAATTGATATGCTCTGTAACGGACACGAATTTACAACTGCAAAACAGGCGCAGTCCGCCGCCCATCAGTACGGCTATGAGGGAGTCCTCTCAGAACTTTACGGTGTAACGGGTTGGGATTGCGATTTCAGAACCTACAAGCATCAGGGCGACTGGCAGGCGGCTCTGGGTATAACCGTACGTGTTCCCCACCTTTCCTGGTACGCTATGGCGGGTGAGGCGAAACGGGATTACCCCGCGTCAATTTCATATCAATCCCCTTGGTATAAGGAGTACGGAGCAATTGAAGATCACTTTGCACGGCTTAATACCGCGCTCACAAGGGGCAAGCCCGTTATAAAAGTGGGAGTTATTCACCCTGTTGAAAGTTTCTGGCTCCATTGGGGTCCCAATGACAAATCGGGTATTTTCCGCGAGGGTTGCGACGAAAACTTCCTTAACCTTACAAAATGGTTGTTGGAGGGGGGGATAGATTTCAATTTCATCAGCGAATCCCTGTTGCCCTCCCTTTGTGAAAAGGGTGATGCACCTTTTAAGGTGGGGGAGATGGAATATGATACTGTTATTGTTCCCGCCTGCGAAACCCTGCGTTCAACTACATTGGAGCGTCTTGAAAACTTCCGCAAAAAAGGGGGTAGGCTTATATTCTTAGGCGCACCCCCCGAACTCTGTGACGCGGTTGCTTCCCAAAGGGGCAAAAATCTTTATGAAATATGCGAGAAGGCGGACTATACCCGTTCCGCAGTATTAACGGCAATGGAAAAAGACAGGGTTATTACCATGCGCCGGGGGGACGGAAAACTTACCGACAATTTGATTTATCAACTCCGCAAGGATGGGGATTGCAAATGGCTTTTTGTGTGCCGTGATAAAGAACCCTACAACAAAGACCTTGATTATGGAGAGAATGTAAAAATCACCGTGAACGGTGAATACGGAGTTCTTGTTTATGATACTCAAAGCGGGGATGTTTATCCCGGGGAATATTCGGTACAAAAAGGAAAAACCGTAATCAGCGAGCGTATATACGGTTACGATTCACGACTTTATAAACTTGTGGATGTAAATTCAGTTCAACCCGCGTCGGCAAAAACAACTCCGCAAAGAAGCGAAATTGCCGTAAATTCTTTGACTGATTACGAACTTTCGGAAGAAAATATTCTTGTTCTCGATATGGCGGAATATAAAATTCAAGGTGAGAAAGAGTTTTCACCCAGGGAAGAAATTTTGAGACTTGATAATATCTGCCGTAAAAAATTGGGTTTGCGTGAAAGGGGCGGAGCGGTTGTTCAACCCTGGGTTTACGGAGAAGAACCCGATGTGAGCAAAGTGACCCTCAGATATACATTCCAAAGCGAAATTGAATACAACGGCGCATTGCTGGCTCTTGAAGATGCGCAAAAGGCGGAAATCCTGTTCAACGGAGAAAAAGTTTCTTCCCATACCGTAGGTAATTATGTTGATGTTTCAATTTTTAAGGTTAAATTACCGCAGATCAAAAAGGGAGAAAATGTTCTTGAAATTACATATCCTTTCGGTCCCTCTGCAAATCTTGAAACGGTATTTATTATCGGTTATTTCGGTGTAAAACTTGTGGGATCGAAGGCAACCCTTGTACCCTTGCCCGAAAAAATCGGCTTCGGAGATATTCTTTCCCAGGGATTACCCTTTTACAGCGGTGCGATAACCTATAAAATCCCCGTTCAAGTTGAAAATAACGGTATTGAAGTTGAGGTTTCCGACTATCGGGGAGCCCTTGTCAGCATCAGTGTTGACGGCGAGAAAAAGGGCAGAATAATTTATCCCCCGTACAAACTTGAAATAAACGATCTTTCAGAGGGTCTCCACGAAATCGGAGTTAAACTTTATATACACAGGTATAATTCCTTCGGTGCGCTCCACCTTGTAAATGAAAAAGAGTCCTGGCACGGTCCGGGCGCCTGGAGAAGTACGGGCATAAACTGGAGTTATGAATATGTGCTCAGGAAAAACGGCATATTAAAGGCTCCCATAATGAAAATTTAACAAAAATATTACTCCTGCAATTCGTCACAGATTGCAGGAGTAATATTTATGTATAAAAACTTAAACAAATAATTTTTTGGTAAGCCAGGCACGGACTTTTTTGCTTTTGTTGGCATAGAGCCAAAAGAACACAAGTGCAAGACAGCAAGTGCCTATAATGAGAGTTATTACACTGGCAGTCATAAGGTTATTTAAGAACAGGCAAAGACTTGCAACAAAAAGGCAAATTACCAAATCAATAAAAATATGGAGTACCTTTGAAGTCCAATGGTGCTTTCGCTGTCTGTACCAATAAATAAAGCAGAGAACACAAGCGGAAATTATGGCTATTATGGGAACCGCAAGATAAAAATACCATTTAGCCGCCGCGGAATCATTGAAATAGAATACCAATGTATAAAGTGCTACTGCAAGGGTATCAAAGCCCCACATTAAATAAGGACGGATTTTTTTTGTAAGGAACGGGAATACAAATAAAATCCAGCATAACAAGGAACTTGCGGAAACATATATAAACCAAAGTTTTCCCGGGAGGAAGAACAGATTTATAAACATACAGACTATGTTGGGAATTAAGAAAATAAATGAAATTACAATGGCAATAAACCGCTGTTTGATACCCGAGGGTATATCGGGTGTGTGGGAAAAGGGATGGGATTTCTCCCCGATTTGTAAATTCGGATTATATACGGGTGTGTCGCAAAGGGCGCATTTATGGGCGCTTTTGTCAAGTTCCACACCGCAGTTAACGCAATATGACATATTAAACATCCTTTAAAACTCAAAAAAGTTAATCTCTGTTGCTCTCTATTTTAACATGAAAGCCCATTTTAACAAGGGTGGTGAAAATTTCACGCTCAATGTCGGTTTCTTTTACAATACTTGCAATGGTGAGAACGAGTTTATCATCAAGGCAGGTAAGACCGCACCGTGCAGAATTTCTTATACCCGGCCCCGGCATGAATAAAGCCTTTTCAACATGGGGGAGCATATCTTCAGGGATACTTACGGGTCCAAGATTTGACAACAGAACCGTTGTGGTTTGCTCTCCTGTTATGAGGAAAGAAATTCCTACCCCGAGATTTTTAATTCCGAGAGGTAAAAACTTTAAAACAGGGTTTCTTTCTATGCCGAGATTTGCGGTTATCATGGCATTGAGTTTCTTTTCGTCATTTGCAAGACGAAGTTGGTAGGCAACCTGTTTTAAAAGTTCCTCAAAGGTGTAATCGCCTAACTGTGGGTCGGCGGTTGTCCGCAGACATATTGTGAAATTCCGCAGAGTTTCGGTTTTGAAAACTTTTCTTAAATCAATGGGGATCTGCACGCAGACCTCTTTTTGCTTTTTGGATTCATACCGTTGTTTTTCTATATGCACCTGCATAAGAAGTGCGGCAAAAAATTCTGTTACGGTCACTCCGTGTTCCTTGGTATATTTGTGAATTTCCTCAAAAGACATTGTTCCGGAAATTATGTTTACCATGTGTTTCGGGAGTTTTGTGCCTTTTGCGTGATAGACGTATTTTCCGCCCCGTTTGATTTTTCCTTTTGAGTCCGCGTGTTTTAAAAAAGCATCTTCAAGTTCGCTTTTTTTAGGCGGAACGGAAGTATCAAGAACAAATCCGCCGTGTGAAACGGAATAACCGCATAGTCTGAGGTATTCTGCAACGAGGGTTGAGCCGAAAACAGCCGCACCGTGCCCGTCGGTTATGGCGTGATATGTATCAACGGCTATTCTTTTGCCGTGATAATATACTCTGAAAAGGTAGCCTTTGTTTTCTTTGAATTTTACTCGGTGACAGGGGTTTTGAATGTCCGGCTTAACATCGGGTGCAAAGTTCGGATTCTTTTCAAAGTAATACCAAAAAAACCCTTACGTATTCTTACATCAAAGCCGGGAAAACGCGGCATAATGTTTTCCAAAGCGCGGGTAAGCTTTTCAGGGTCTATGTTCTCTTTAAGTTCAATACAAAAGCGGAAAATATTTGACCAACTTCCTCTGTTCTGACCCGGGAATATGGAGGCAGCATTATCAAGCCTAAACCAATCCGGTAAGTTGGGATTTCTTTTTTCACGACCGTTGTTTTCAATCACGAAAAAACTCCTTTTCTCCAATTATTAAAAATACCGTTTTACTTATTTTGAGGTAAAACGGTATTGTAAATTTATAATTTTACGGCATCTTTTATTTTTATTTTTCCCACATAAGGAACTTTGAAATAACCGTTGCATTTATTATAATCAAAGGAAAGAAAAACATCAATTACCTTGCCGGGCATAACGGAGGCTTCCGCTTTTGCGTAAATGGTGTTGCCGTTTTCCGTCGCTGTTAAAATGGTGATATCAGTATCAAAACCGACTTCATCCGATTTGATTTCGAATGAATAACTGCCGTATTTATAAGTGATTTTTAAAACTATATCGCAGTTCAGAAAAACATGGTCAATGTTGGCTTTGTATTCCCCTACACCCAGCATGAACTTCCCTCGCAAATAAATTATTCTATGCCGCCCGCCATACGTAAAATCTTACGGGCATCGTTAACTGTGATTTTGCCGTCGGCGGAATTGTCCGCATTTGCAGCAACGGACTGTTCCGCTGTAAGAACCAAAGTTCCCACTGAGGCATGGAGAGCAGCTTTTACATCAAAAAGGGTAACAATGCCGTCACCGTCAATATCTCCTTTAAGAGAGAAATCCTCGTTTTCAAGAATAACAAATCGTCCACCCTTTGCGGTCTGCGCACCGATGAACGTGGCATTCGCAGCGGCACTTACGGGTACGGCTTTGCCGTTAATCAGCTGATATATTTTTGTGGCGCTGGGTATTGCATCATCGCAAATGCTGTCAAAATTGAGTACTACATTATTGTTAAGGTTATAATTCCCCTGTTCGTTTACAAAAGAAATATCAAAAGCGTAAGCACGTGCATATCTTGTGGGCAAAAGCTCCCGGATTTCACTTATTTCCACAGGTTTAACAACAATATCTATAAAACTATCTTCGGGAAGAACACCGTATGCATCAACAAGTTTTATACCTGTATCATTGTCGGTTACGGAACGCTTGTTTTTGATTATTATGCTTTCGGGCAAGGCCTGTTCAACTAAATAATCGTAGGCATAAGAATCCTTTGTGCAGGAAATGCCGTCAATAAAAAAGTAAACTTTGTTGTTATCGGAATCTATTGTGCCCAAAACGGCGTCATCGCCTATGGTAGCTAAATTTGAAGGTAAATTTATTTCTGTCAAAGCATCACAATGGGCAAGAGCCTGTGCGCCCAATGAAGTAAGGTTATCACTTAAACGAATGCTACGCATATTCCAGCAGAATGAAAAAGCGTTGTTGTTTATAGAGGTTACCGTGTTATACATATCTACATGCGTGAGATTGAAGCAATGGTCAAAAGCATAGGCACCGACTGTTTTGACGCCGTAGGGTATTGTGAAACTTCCGCCCTTCCCTGCGGGGAAAGCAACAAGGGTGGTGATTTTGCCATAGTTTTCAGATTCAGGGTTTGTTTCCCTGCAATAAAGCACACCGTCCATGGCGGAATATTTAGGGTTGGAAGGCTCAACATCAATTTCCGTTAACGAGGAGCACATATTAAATGCCATAGGATTTAAGTAAGTGAGGGATGACGGGAGTTTTATATATGTCAACTTTTCGTTTTCCTTAAATACAGAGGGGGATATAAGTGTTACCGGAATACCGCCCAGAGTTTCAGGAATGATTATTTTTGTTTCTTTTCCCGAATAGCCGGTTATCATAAGGTTTGTAAATTCTTCGGAAGCATTTATTTTGTATGTAAAATCACTCTCGGGGGGAGTAACGGGTTCTACGCTCTCATAATTCTCCGAGTCCGCACTTAACGCAGACGGGATTTCATCAGTAAACAGAAAACAAGAAATCAAAAGTGTAAAGCAAAGCGCAAAGCTTAACAGCTTTTTTTTGTTCAAAAGATTACACATCCTTTCCAAACGGTAATATACTACTTTAATTATATTATAATCACGGTATGTTTTCAATAGGAATGTTTATACAAAAAAGATAACAGTTTTTGTTAAAACATCATAGATTAAAAACCGTTAATAAAAAAGCAAAGCCCCGAAGTAAAACTTCGGAGCAGTATGCTTTTTAACAATTAAGTTACTTAGATAGCGCGGGTAACCTTACCGGAGCGCAAGCAGCGTGTGCAAGCATATACTCTCTTGGGAGAGCCGTTTACGATTGCTTTAACTCTTTTAACGTTGGGTTTCCAAGTTCTGTTAGAACGTCTGTGTGAGTGAGAAACCTTGATGCCGAAAGCAACTTCTTTGTTACAGAATTCACATTTTGCCATTGAGCTGCACCTCCTTCATAAATTTTCAAGTTAAGTCTAAACACAAGACAACGAACGTATAATATCACCTTTCTTTGTCAAATGCAAGAGTTTTTTTTGAAATTGTCCGTTTTTATGAACTTTCACAGATATTTAAGCCTATTATCACATAATTTTTTTGAAAATTGCTTGATTTTTTCACTTCATTGTTATATAATGCTTATCGAAACCGAACATTTGTACACTTTTAAAAGGAGATATAAACAGAAATGGCAGAGAAAAACGAAAAAAATAAAGCTCTTGAAACCGCACTTTCACAGATAGAGAAAAATTTTGGCAAAGGCGCAATTATGCGTTTGGGCGAAAATGCCGGACTTAATGTTGAAGCAATTCCCACCGGCTCGATTGCCCTTGATGCCGCCACGGGAATCGGCGGACTTCCCCGTGGAAGAATAATCGAAATTTACGGTCCTGAAAGTTCGGGTAAAACTACCCTTGCTCTCCATGTTGTTGCAGAGGCACAGAAAATGGGCGGGGATGCGGCTTTCATTGACGCGGAACACGCACTTGACCCCGTATATGCCGCCGCTTTAGGTGTTGATATTGATTCGCTTCTTGTGTCCCAGCCCGATAACGGTGAACAGGCACTCGAAATTACGGAATATCTTGCCCGCTCCGGTGCACTTGATGTTATTGTTGTTGACTCCGTTGCGGCACTTGTTCCCAAGGCGGAAATCGAGGGTGAAATGGGCGACAGCCACGTGGGACTTCATGCCCGTCTTATGTCCCAGGCATTAAGAAAATTGACCGGTGCGGTTTCTAAATCCAATACCGTTGTTATTTTCATTAACCAGCTTCGTGAAAAAGTGGGTGTTATTTACGGTAATCCGGAGGTTACAACCGGCGGACGCGCCCTTAAATTCTATTCAACAATCCGTATTGATGTAAGAAGAGTTGAACAGCTTAAAGGACCGGGCAATGAATTTATCGGCTCCCGTACAAGAGCCAAGATAGTTAAAAATAAGGTTGCACCTCCTTTCAAAGAGGCAGAATTCGATATTATGTACGGCGAGGGTATTTCCAAATACGGTGAACTTCTTGACCTTGCGGTGAAGATGGATGTTGTCAGAAAGAGCGGTGCCTGGTTCTACTACGGTGAGGAAAGACTCGGACAAGGTAGGGATAATGTCAAAGAGTATATCAAAAATAACCCCGAATTCTGCGCCGAGATTGAAGCACAGGTTCGTAAGGGTATAAATAACCTTATTTCCGCAAGGAATCCTATTTCCCGTGGCACACAGGCGGCTCCTGTACTTGTAGAGCCCGTTTCAAAAGAGACCGCAAGGGCTAAAATTGATATTGCGGTTGATGATGACGAATAATAAATATGAAAATCACATCAAAACAGGGTAACGGCAATAAAATTCATATTTATATTGACGGTGAATATACCCTTACACTTTACGACGACTATTGGTATCTTTGCGGTATCAAGGACGGACAGGAAATTTCAGATGACGAGCTTGCTTCCTTGAAAGAGGAGGCAGGCTTTCGCTCTGCTTATGAGAAAGGGATAGCATACCTGTCAATGAGGGCATATTCGGAAAAAGAATTGTATAATAAGCTGAAACTGAAATTCGGACAGGAATCCGCGGAAAGAGCAGTTGAGAAAATGCTCCAAAGAGGTTATATTGACGACGAAGCATTTTGCAAGGAATATGCCCGGTATCTTTTTGATGTAAAAAAATATGATATAAAGAGGATAATATACGAATTAAAACTCAAGGGGATTGATGGCGAAACTGTTAACAATACATTGAAAACACTTGACAATGAGCCAATTTCGCGTATTATAGAAATGTTAACTACAAAATATGAAAACAGACTTGAAACGGAAAAAGACAGAAAGAGAATCGTCAACCGTTTTGTAAGAATGGGGTATTCCTATTCTGATATAAAATCCGCTTTTTGCGAGTGCGGATTTGAAATGCCGAAAGGTTAGGGAGGATAATATGTCACGAAAAATCGGAATGATCAGCTTGGGCTGTCCTAAAAATCAGGTGGATGCAGAGTTAATGCTGAAAAAACTTGTTGATGCAGGCTATATTCTTGTTCAGGAAGCCGACAAAGCAGACATTGTTATTGTCAACACCTGCGGATTTATTGAGGATGCCAAAAGGGAGTCCATTGAAGCAATTCTTGAAATGGCAGATTTAAAAACTGACGGAATTCTGAAAAAAATCCTTGTTACAGGCTGCCTTGCCCAAAGGTATAGCGAGGAAGTGTTCACGGAGATTCCCGAGGTTGACGGGGTAATCGGTATCGGTGCAAATGCGGATATTGTTGCCGTGTGTGACGCTATTTTTGAAAGCGACGAGCAGTATAAGAGCTTTCCCAATAAGGAAGAATTGCCCCTTGACGGCGGAAGAATTCTCACTACTCCCGAATATACCGCATATCTCAAGATTGCGGACGGTTGCTCCAACCGTTGTTCCTATTGTGCAATTCCCTCTATAAGGGGCGATTTCAGGAGCAGAAAAATTGAGGATGTTCTTGAAGAGGCAAATATGCTCTGCGAAAAGGGAGTCAAAGAACTTATTCTTGTGGCACAGGATACCACCCGATACGGCGAAGACCTTTACGGGGAACTTAAATTGCCCGAACTTTTAGGAGAACTCAATAAAATTGAAAAACTCCAATGGATTCGTCTTCTTTATTGCTACCCCGACAGAATTACCGATGAATTATTGGACGCTATTGCGGAAAATGAAAAAGTCTGCCATTACATTGATATACCCATGCAACACGCGGACGGTGAAATACTCAAAGCAATGAACAGACGGGGAGATAAGGAGAGTCTTCTTGCTCTTGTGGAAAAAATCAGAGCGAGAATTCCCGATGTGATTTTAAGAACAACATTTATAGTGGGTTTCCCCGGTGAAACCGAGGAAGCGTTCACAACTCTTTCCGAGTTTGTAAATGAAGCAAAAATCGACAGAGTGGGTTGCTTTGCATATTCCCGTGAGGAAGGTACTCCCGCCTACGATTTTGAAAACCAGGTTGACCCGGAGGTTGCCGCAGAACGTTCGGAAGCCATTATGACCCAGCAGTACTCAATATCCGAACAAAAACTTGAAGATTGTATGGGCAAAACCTATGATGTTCTTGTTGAGGGTTATGATGCATATACTGACAGTTACTACGGCAGAACATATATGGATTCCCCCGATATTGACAATAACATTGTTTTTACATCCGGTTATGAAATTGAAGACGGAGAGATTGTACCCGTTGAAATATTTGATAAGGATGAGTATTCCCTCATTGGTGAAGCAGTATGAAAAATATGAATGTACCTAATCAACTTACGATTATCAGAATTGTTTTGACCCCTGTTTTTCTTGCGTTGTTTTTGAGTGATATTCCCCATCACTATCTTATCGGTCTGATCGTTTTTGCAATCGGTTCATTTACAGATTTCCTTGACGGAAAAATTGCCAGAAAAAAAGGTATTATTACTGTGTTCGGTCAGCTTGCGGACCCTGTTGCAGATAAAATTCTGACAACTGCCGCCCTCCTTGCTTTCATGCAGTTCGGACTTTGTAATATCTGGATAATTATGATAGTATTGTTGAGAGAGTTTACAATTACTTCTTTCCGACTTGTAGCAACGGCACAGGGTATTGTTATTCCCGCCAATATTTACGGAAAACTGAAAACTATTTCACAGATGGTTTTCTCCCTTGTGATTATGATTCTTGCGGAACTTAACGACTTGGGAATTCTCGGGGAGAGTTTTCCTCTTTCCGCCGTATCAAACGGACTGTTGTGGGTAACGGCGGCACTTTGTGTTATTTCCGGTGTTATCTATGTAAAACAGTCAATAAAACTAATTGATTTTTCTAAATAAGGTGATTATATGCAGCTTTACAACTCACTTTCTCATAAAAAAGAAAAATTTAAAGAAAATGTTCCCGGCAAAGTTAATATGTACACCTGCGGACCCACGGTTTACCACTTTGCCCATATAGGAAATCTCCGCAGTTATATTATGGAAGATGTGCTTGAAAAACATCTTCGTTACAGCGGTTACGATGTTAAACGCGTAATGAATATTACTGATGTGGGACATCTTTCAAGCGATGCGGACACCGGCGAGGATAAAATGCTCAAAGGTGCAAAAAGAGAGAATAAATCCGTTATGGACATTGCAAAATTCTACACGGACGCTTTCTTTGAGGATTGCAAAAAATTAAATATAAAAACTCCCGATGTTGTTGAGCCTGCAACGAACTGTATTGACGAGTTCATTCAAATGGTGCAGGGACTTCTGGACAAAAACTATGCCTATGTTGCCGGGGGCAATGTCTATTTTGACACATCAAAACTTGATGAATACTATGTTTTCAATAAGCACGACAGCGAAGAATTGATGGTCGGTGTTCGTGAGGGTGTTGAAGAAGATACAAATAAGAGAAATAAAAACGATTTTGTTCTCTGGTTTACAAAATCAAAATTTGAGGAACAGGCACTTAAATGGGATTCTCCCTGGGGTGTGGGTTACCCGGGATGGCATATTGAGTGTTCCGCAATCAGCCTTAAACATCTGGGCGAAAGGCTTGATATACATTGCGGCGGTATCGACAACGCTTTCCCCCACCATACAAACGAAATTGCCCAGAGTGAAGCGTATATCGGTCATAAGTGGTGCAACTATTGGTTCCATGTTTTGCATCTTAACACAAACACGGGTAAAATGAGCAAATCAAAAGGTGAATTCCTTACGGTTTCACTTCTTGAGGAAAAGGGCTATAACCCCCTGGCATACAGGTTTTTCTGCTTGCAGTCCCATTACAGAAAACAACTTGTTTTCTCATACGAGAACCTTGACGGTGCCGCAACGGCTTATGAGAAACTTCTCAAAAGAATTGCCGCACTCAATCCCTGCGACAGCGATGAACTTGACATGGCGGCTGTGGAAAAACTTCAGGGTGCCTTTAAAGAGGCTCTTGATAACGATATAAATACATCCCTTGCCGTTACGGCGGTTTACGATGTATTGAAAGAAAATACAAACGATAAAACGAAGATTTATCTTCTCAATGATTTTGACAAGGTGCTTTCCCTGGATCTCGTTGAGGGAGCAAAGAAACTCAATGATGCTAAAGAGGATGACCCCGCCGAAGATGAATTTTCAAAATATGTGGAAGAACAGATTGCCTTGAGAGTTGAGGCTAAAAAAGCCAAGAACTTTGCAGAGGCAGACAGAATCCGAGATGAACTCGCCGCACAGGGAGTCAAAATTCTTGATACCCGTGAAGGCACAAAATGGAGTAAAGAATAATATGACAAGTAAAGAACGCGCCAAACTTCGTGCAGAAGCCAACGGTCTTGACCCTATTTTTCAAATAGGCAAAGAGGGCGTTACCGACGCGGTGATTGCACAAATCGAAGACACTTTTAATACCCGTGAACTTTTTAAAATAAAGGTTCACCTTGAATCCGCTCCCGAAGGCCCTAAGGAGATTGCACAGAAAATTTCCGAAGCAACGGGTTGTGATGTAGTACAGGTTATCGGCGGAACAATCGTTGTTTTCCGAATCAACCTTATACTTCGTCAAAAAGCGGCGGAAAAGAAAAAACGTCAACAGGAAAAAGCAAGAAAAGAAGCCCTTGAAAGACGTACCGAACGTACAAAAAGAAAATACGGCAGGTAAAAATCATGAGTGAAATTGTTACCGTAAATAAAAAGAAAAAAATCGGCTCATTTATAATAGGAATTATCGTGCTTGCCCTTGCAATTACCGGTGCGGTAAGCATTGCCGGAGTTGTAGCGGACAGGTTCTTTTCCGCGGAGGAAGAAACGGCGGATTATTCCGGCTATGCGGAGTTTTTGACCTGGGTGGTGGGTGTTGACCCGGACTCATTTTCCGATATAACAAAAGCCGATAAGGAAGCCTTGCTCAACATTGCAATATGCACTCTCCTTACGGACGATATAAAAACAGGGGATTACAGTGTGACTGAAAAGGGCCTTGTTGTTCCCGCGGAGGATGTTGAAAGTTATTATCTTAAAATGTTCGGTCCCGATGTTGAAATTATCCATTCAAGCGTTATGGGTTACGGTTATGAATTCACCTATGATGCTACCGCCCAAACATATACAGTACCCCTTACGGGTGTTACACCTCCCTTTACGGTGAGAATCGAATCCGTGGAAAAAACCGGCGGACTTGCGGTTCTCCGTGTCGGTTACGTGGGCACAAACAATATTGAAGTTCAGGCGGACGGAACAGTCAGCGCAACCCAACCGGATAAATATGCCGATATAACATTGAAGGAAACGGAAACGGGCTATAACCTTATTTCCCTTATGGCAGTTACCGTGGGTGAGTATCAATAATAAAAATCAAAAGGAAAACCGATGGAGTTTCAGTAAAATGAACTCTATCGGTTTTTGATTATGTATCACAAAACTTATAGTAAATGTTTAAAACAATAATAGTTTGATAAAACAGATGACACTCGTTGTTGCAGAGGTCATCTGTTTTTTAGTTCTTTCATTAAGTTGAATATAATATCTTTATCTTTGGCAGAGAGTTGGTCGAATGTCTTTTTGAATTCGTCATAATCTATGTCTTTTTTTGCGGTATCTTCGGTAAAAAATTCTGCCATTGTAATACCGAAACCGTCGCATAGTGCCTGTAAAGTGATTATGGATGGCAAGGTTTCTCTGTTGAACATATTGGTTATGGTGGATTGGGGTAATCCGGATTCTGTTGAGAGACGATATACAGACCAGTTTCTTTCCAAACGCATTTGGTTAATTCTTTTCAATACATCCATATCCAAAACCTCCCATTTTAAGACTATTATAATATACATTTGTAAAATAATGTTTACCCTTATGAGTTGACTTTACAATACATTTGGGTTATACTGAACTTACAAAGAATTTTAGGGAATGATTTGTATGTTCAAAAAATATTTCAATAAAAACGGTGTGAATTTCAAAAGAATATCGGTGTCGGTCATTATTGGTATAATTATTATTTCCGCCTTTTTCTCTGTTTTTGAGATAAACGCATACAGGAGAAAAATTGCTTATTGTGAAACGAACAGAGAATATATCAAGGTGTATGTGGACGCGGCTATGCAGGGTAAAATGGATGACGGAAAACCTCAAAAAGATTCATCGGGAAACCCGATAATAGACTTCAATAAATCGTCCTGTAAAACTACCGTGAATTATAAAGGCAAAGAACAGGATTGTTTTAAACTCGTGGGTTTGGGCGAAGAATACGGCTTGGTTTTTAATTTGGAAGATATCAGAGGGGATTTTTTGAATGAAAAAACTGAGTTGAAATCCCAACCGTTTTACTGTTACTTTTCGAACGCAGAAATCCCTGTCTGTCCTTTCTCAACCACAAAAAAACCTTATTACTATTGCATTCTTGAGGACGGCACGGTTATTTGTACCTGTCCCAAGTGCCAATGAACAAACAAACATTAGAATGAGTTTTATTTTTATTGATATAGATTTGAACTTGAAAGGAATTTTTGTATGTTTGGATTTTTGACATCAAAAAAAGGTTTTACTCTTACTGAAATGATTGTATGCATTCTTATTATTGGTATTCTTGCAGCTATTGCAATTCCTGCTTTCGGAAGTGTTGTTTATACTCAGAAAAAACGTGACTGTAAAAATCAACGCACTGTTATTTCTGCAGTCGTTAATCAGATTATGTCAGGTATGATGGATAACGGCGCACCTCAAGACTATATATTGATAGCAAAAACAAAAGTGTCTTCTACACATAAAATTACTACCTATGATAAAGACGGAAATGCAATTGGAGAAAAAGAAGAGGCTTGTGTTGATGTTTTGAGAAAAGATGAAAATAATGTTCTCGTTGACGGTTTTTATTATGACGAAAATACAGGATATTATTCTGATAAACGAGACTACAAGTGTGATATCTGCGGTGGAGATATGAAGTGGAAGTATGATGGATACGACCATATTCCAAAAGACCATATTGTTTACAAAGATAAAGATGGCAACGAACTTCACGCTGCCAACGAACAGGGATTTGAAGCAAAAAGAGATAAGTTAGAAGATTGGAAAGATGGCGACAAACGAAAAGATGATACTTATTCCAAATATGAAGAAAAAGACGACGGAACCGGTACTTTGATTGTTAGCCAAATTTCTCCGGACGGTTTTCTTTATTTAGACAAAGCTACCGTTGGCGATATTAGAGGTGGTTACCGCAAAAGCGATTCTGCTTATGATGGATATAAAAAAGGTTGCGAAGAGGGTTATTTCTTAAAGAAAAAGGCTATGGAGAACATACCTATTCAAACATATTTGGCAAATCAAGAACTTCCTGTTTGTCCTTTCAATAAGAAAGATGACCAAGGAAAATATAAATACTTTTATTATATTGCGGCAGATGGTGAGGTTTACTGTACTTGTCCGGAGTGTAGCGTTTATTAAACAAGTTAACCTTTAATGGTTTTGTAGCTTATGTTGTAGTCAACTTGCCCAAAAAAAATCCTGTTATATTATGGGAATTTTACCTTTAAACTATGGAAATATTTGAAAATATATGTTACAATGGCAGACGGTGTAATAACTCTCATTGCGCCAAAATGCGCAAAAAATTTTTTGGAGGTAAATTATGAGCAAAAAATTCGTTTATTTGTTCTCAGAAGGTAATGCAGACATGCGTGAACTTCTCGGCGGTAAGGGTGCAAACCTTGCAGAAATGACCAACATCGGTCTTCCCGTTCCCCAGGGTTTCACAATCACAACCGAAGCTTGCACTCAGTACTATGAGGACGGCAGAAAAATCAACGATGAAATCCAGGCACAGATTATGGAATACATCGACAAAATGGAAGGCGTTGTCGGCAAAAAGTTCGGCGATAAGGAAAATCCCCTTCTCGTTTCTGTTCGTTCCGGTGCCCGTGCATCCATGCCCGGTATGATGGATACAATCCTTAACCTCGGTCTTAACGAAGAAGTTGTTGAAGTTATGGCTGCAAAGTCAGGCAACGCCCGTTGGGCTTGGGACTGTTACAGAAGATTCATCCAGATGTATTCCGACGTTGTTATGGAAGTTGGTAAGAAATACTTCGAGCAGCTCATCGACGAAATGAAAGAAGCAAAAGGCGTAACTCAGGATATTGAGCTTACTGCTGAAGATCTCAAAGAACTTGCAGGTCAGTTCAAGGCTGAATACAAATCAAAAATCGGTAAAGATTTCCCCACAGATCCCAAGGAACAGCTTATGGGCGCTGTTGAGGCAGTTTTCCGTTCATGGGACAACCCCCGTGCAAACGTTTACCGTCGTGATAACGATATTCCGTATTCATGGGGTACTGCTGTTAACGTACAGGCAATGGCATTCGGTAACATGGGTGACGATTGCGGTACAGGTGTTGCTTTCACACGTGACCCCGCTACAGGCGACAAGGGTCTTATGGGTGAATTCCTTGTAAACGCACAGGGCGAAGACGTTGTTGCAGGTGTTCGTACTCCCATGCCCATCGCAGAAATGGCAGAAAAATTCCCCGAGGCATTCGCAGAATTTACAAAGGTTTGCGCAATCCTCGAAGATCATTACAGAGATATGCAGGATATGGAGTTCACTGTTGAAGCAGGCAAACTCTATATGCTCCAGACAAGAAACGGTAAGAGAACTGCAAAGGCTGCTCTTAAAATCGCTTGTGACCTCGTTGACGAAGGTATGATCGACGAAAAGAAAGCCGTTGCAATGATCGACCCCAGAAACCTTGACACACTTCTCCATCCCCAGTTTGACGCAAAGGCTCTTAAGGCTGCAACTCCCGCAGGTAAAGGTCTCGGCGCATCTCCCGGTGCTGCTTGCGGTAAGGTTGTATTCACAGCCGAAGACGCAGAGGCTTGGAATGCTCGCGGCGAAAAAGTTGTTCTTGTTCGTCTTGAAACATCCCCCGAAGATATCACAGGTATGAAGGCTTCCCAGGGTATCCTTACAGTTCGCGGCGGTATGACTTCTCACGCTGCTGTTGTTGCTCGCGGTATGGGTACTTGCTGTGTATCCGGTTGCGGCGACATCAAAATGGACGAAGAAAACAAGAAGTTTGAACTCGCAGGTAAGGTTTACCACGAGGGTGACTATATTTCAATCGACGGTTCAACAGGTAACATCTACGACGGTATCATCCCCACGGTTGATGCAGAAATCGCAGGTGAGTTCGGCAGAATCATGGATTGGGCAGATAAGTACAGAACTCTCAAAGTTCGTACAAATGCAGATACTCCCGCTGATGCAAAGAAAGCCCGTGAACTCGGCGCAGAGGGTATCGGTCTTTGCCGTACAGAGCACATGTTCTTCGAGGCAGAGAGAATTGCCGCATTCCGTGAAATGATTTGCTCCGACACAGTTGAAGCAAGAGAAGCGGCTCTTAATAAGATTCTTCCCTATCAGCAGGGCGACTTTGAAAAACTCTATGAAGCACTTGAAGGCAACCCCGTTACAATTCGTTTCCTTGATCCTCCGCTTCATGAGTTCGTTCCCACTGAAGAAGCAGACATCAAAGCACTTGCAGATGCACAGGGCAAAACAGTTGAAGATATCAAAGCACTTATTTCTTCTCTCCACGAGTTCAACCCCATGATGGGTCACCGTGGTTGCCGTCTTGCAGTAACATATCCCGAAATCGCAGCAATGCAGACAAAGGCTGTTATCCGCGCGGCTATCAATGTTAAGAAAGCACACGCTGACTGGAACATCGTTCCCGAAATTATGATTCCCCTTGTTGGCGATATTAAAGAACTTAAATTCGTTAAGAAGATCGTTGTTGAAACTGCTGATGCAGAAATCGCTGCAGCAGGCGCAGATCTCAAATACGAAGTTGGTACAATGATCGAAATCCCCAGAGCTTGCGTAACAGCTGACGAAATCGCAAAAGAAGCTGACTTCTTCTGCTTCGGTACTAACGACCTTACCCAGATGACATACGGTTTCAGCCGTGATGACGCAGGAAAGTTCCTTACAGCATACTATGACAGCAAGATCTTTGAGAACGATCCCTTTGCAAAGCTTGACCAGAACGGCGTTGGCGCTCTTATGGAAATGGCAGTTGCAAAAGGTAAAGCAAGCGGCAAGAACCTTCACTACGGTATCTGCGGCGAGCACGGTGGCGACCCCGTTTCAGTTGAGTTCTGCCACAGAATCGGCCTCAACTACGTATCCTGCTCACCCTTCCGTGTTCCGATCGCCCGCCTCGCAGCAGCCCAGGCAGCTATCAAGGACTAACGGAGAACTTCTTTAAGTATCCCGGTGCAAACCTAATTAGCACATAAGGTGTAAAATTAAATATCAAATCAAGACTTCGGAGAAGAAATTCTCTGGAGTCTTTTTTTGTTTCTTTTTTGAGCTGTAATACCGGCAATTGCTCAGGCATTATTTCAAGCCCAACCCACGCTCACCACAAGTGTTTCAATTGCCTCCGTGCATAACTCAGGCAAACATCCTGAAAGCTCCAATCCCTTGTAAATCAAGCAATTACGAGCATAACACAGGCGAGGTTGCGGGGGTCAGGAGACCAGGAAAAAGCCTATCGTGGTTCTGCAAAACTTCGTGAAATGTTCAATGAAAAAGCCGTGAAAATCCAAGACTTAACTCTGGCAGGCGTGAAAGCTCTTTTGAGCGTTTTTTGAGGCTTGTTAGTTTATATTTGACTTTGCCTTTTTGGGCGAAAAGTTTATGTGAGGATTTGCCCTTGGACATAGTAAAAATGTCTTAATTCAAAAATGGGCGAATGGAAAAAGCGAAAAAGCCTTTAAAATAGGCGTTTTTGATATAATGCACGCCTAAAAACAGTATTTTCAAAAATAGGTGTGGATTTAGGCATAAAAATAGGCGAGAATGACACCTTATAGCCCTTGATTCTACGAGGTGTGAAAAACGGTGCCAATTCTTTTGAGTTTTGAAACCGTAGCAACATAGGAGGTGTTTCGCGTTTGTGGTACTAAAAAACGCACTCTAAACATTCCGCTACTTGAAATGTTGAAAATTGAGAATATAATAGAAATAAGAAAGTCTTTTGTGTGGGAGGTGTATTCTTGGAACACGCTATTTGGAAAGGACAACTTATTTCTGCTACCGATATTGCAAAAACTTATGAGTACGAAAGAAATATTCGTGTGGCGAGTAAGTTAAAAGAATTAGAGTGTCCTGATGCGGACTGTACTTGCAAAACATTGCGTTATTGTCACGGAGAAAAGAAGGGTCCTTACTTTGCTCATATTGATAATTCTTCTTGCGATTATAATGAATATGATAGAGAGACACCCTCTGTTGTTAAAGAAGTAAAACTCTTGTTGTTCAAGCATTTTAAAAGTATCGGCTATGATGTTGAACAGGAGAAGAAACTTATACCTCACCACTATACACATATTGTTGTAAAAGATTCCAATGGTCCTCAGTATGCTATTGAAATTGGTACACAGTCAACATCTGTCAGTCGAATTGAATATCTGACAAAAGAGTATGATAAAATCGGCGTAAAACTTAGATGGATTGTTGTTTCCGAAATTAAAGAGGAAATAAAAGAGGACGAGGTGTTTTTTCTTAAAAGATATCTTCTTAATAAAGCCCGAGATAAAGAGGTTGTTATAGTCGATTACAACTCATATGAAGTTATTCAACATAGATGGGATACAAGTAGCTATTTCTATAGAGGCTGCGAACGAATATCAAAGAACTATCCGGAGATATATTTTGAAAAAGGTGCTATTGAAAATATAGTTATTGAGAATGGAGAACTTTCTTTTCAAGGCTTTTCAAATAGATTTACACAATGGTATACAAGAAAGCGAAATGCATTTGAAAAGAGTAAACCTAAAATAGATGCAGAGATAGAAGCTCGAAAAAAAGCTGATGAGGAAAGAATTTTGCGAGTACAAGCCGAAATAACGGAAAGAAAACGCAGAGAGGCTGAATCGTGGAAACGGTATCTTGAACAGCAACACCAAAAAGAACAAGAGAGAATTAAAGCAGAAGAGGAAGAAAAAAGAAAAGAAGAAATTGAATCCCAGAAAAATCTTGAAAAACTAAAAGCGGAAATAATGGATATTATTGATTTACCAAATATAAAAGCAATAGATTCGGAAGGGAATAGGTGGGTTAAATGTAAGATTTGCGGTAATATAGATACAGCAGATAATTTCTCTTGGTATGGGGGAGGAGAACCTCATAACATTGGTGAATGCTCTAAATGTGTTCGTAGTCGTCAAAAGAAAAAATAGCAAGCAGCTCCATCGGGGCTGCTTTTAGTCTACAATATATACAAATATAGATAATAAAGTTTGTTTATGTTGATGAGGCGAAAATATTTTCGGTTTTCCGAAAATTATGATATAATACATATGTATATTTATGCCTTGTTGAAAGGATGAATCTTATGTCAATTTCATATGCCAAACTTTGGCATCTTTTGCTTGATAAAAATATGAAGAAAAAGGACTTGAAGTCAAGTGCTAATCTTACATCTCACGCAATGTACAAGCTTTCAAAAAATGAGTCTGTGCAGGCAGAAACTCTTGCAAAAATATGCAAAGCGCTTGATTGCAAAATAGACGATATTGTAGCGTTTACGGATGATGAGTAAGTAACATTGGTATGTTATTTTAAAATGGTGGTGTGAGTTTAATGAAAATAATTGACAATGTTAACGAAACTCTTAAAGACGATTTATCTGTTGAAATTAAGCAGGGTAGCAAGGTATCAGTTGCTGCGGCGTGTTTTTCAATTTATGCTTTTCAGGAATTGAAGGATGAACTGAAAGGCATTGATGAATTGCGCTTTATTTTCACATCACCTACATTTGTAACTGAAAAAACAAAGAAAGAAAAACGAGAATTTTACATCCCTCGCCTTGATAGAGAGCGTAGTCTTTACGGCACAGAGTTTGAAGTTAAGCTTCGCAACGAGCTTACCCAAAGAGCAATTGCAAAAGAATGTGATGAATGGATAAAAGAAAAAGTTAGATTTAAATCAAATGTTACTAATGGCAATATGGCAGGTTTTATCAATGTTGATGAAACATCATATATGCCGGTTAATGGTTTTACTACTGTTGATTTAGGTTGTGAGAGAGGAAACAATATTTATAACTACATAAATAAAGTTGAAGCACCTTTATCTGCAAACTATCTTGAGCTTTTCGAATCTCTTTGGAATGACCCTGAGAAGCTGCAGGAAGTAACAGATGAAGTTATTGAAAACATCAGTACAGCTTATGCTGAAAACTCACCGGATTTCTTGTATTTTGTAACTCTTTATAACATTTTCAACGAATTTCTTGAAGACATTTCAGAAGATGTTCTTCCTAATGAATCAACAGGCTTTAAGGACAGCAAAATCTGGAGTATGCTCTATAATTTTCAAAAGGATGCTGTTCTTGCAATTATCAATAAACTTGAAAAATATAACGGTTGTATTCTTGCAGATAGCGTAGGTCTCGGTAAAACATTTACAGCTCTTGCTGTTATTAAATATTACGAAACCCGTAACCGCTCTGTTCTTGTTTTGTGTCCTAAAAAGCTTACTAATAACTGGAACACGTATAAAGAGAATTACATAAACAATCCTATCGCATCGGACAGGCTCAGATATGATGTTCTTTATCATACCGACCTTAATCGTACCCACGGCACATCAAATGGTCTTGACCTTTCAAGAATAAACTGGGGCAACTATGACCTTGTTGTTATTGATGAATCTCACAACTTCCGTAACGGCGGTAAAATAACCGTTGATGATGAGGAAGATGAAAGAGAAAATCGTTATACAAAACTTCTCAATATGGTTATAAGAAACGGTGTTAAAACTAAGGTTCTTATGCTTTCTGCAACACCTGTTAATAACCGTTTCAATGACCTTAAAAATCAGCTTCAGTTAGCCTATGAAGGCGATTCAAGTTTAATTAACGACAAGCTTAATACCACTCGCCCTATTGATGAAATCTTCAGAAATGCTCAAAGAGCGTTTAATACCTGGAGCAAATGGGAACCCTGCGACAGAACAACGGACAACCTTTTAAGAATGCTCGATTTTGATTTCTTTGAGCTTCTTGATTCCGTTACTATTGCTCGTTCTCGTAAGCATATTCAGAAATATTACGACACAACAGACATCGGCACATTCCCTGCGAGATTAACGCCTTTGTCATATTCACCACCGCTTACAGATTTAGAGGGTGCAATTACATATAACGAAATTTTCAATATGCTTATGGACTTAAGCCTTGCAATTTACACTCCGACTCAGTATATATTGCCCAGCAAGATTTCAAAGTATGAAGAGCTTTATGGTGAGAATATTATCCACGGCTTTTCTCAGGCTAACCGCGAACAAGGTATCCGTCGTTTAATGGCAATAAACTTAATGAAGCGAATGGAAAGCTCTGTTCATTCCTTCCGTCTTACCTTAAAGAGAATTATAGACCTTATAAGCGATAAGATAATTGAAATTGACAATTACGACCCAACAAGCAGACGTCAGTTGATTTTATGTTCGCCTGATGCAGACGACCTTGATTTAGATGCAGAAGATGAAGCAAGTTACGAGATTTCTAAAAAGTTTGAAGTTGCCCTTGAGGATATGGACTATGTTTCCTGGCGAAATGACATTGAGTGTGATGTTGATATTCTTGAGTTACTTTACCTCAAGCTTATGAAGATTACCCCTGAGCACGACTCAAAGCTTCAGCAGCTTTATGAAGTAATCAATAATAAGATTACTAATCCGATTAATGAAGGCAATAAGAAGGTTATCATTTTCTCTGCTTTCTCAGATACTGCTGAATATTTATATGAAAATGTCAGCAAATACGCCTTGTATAACCACGAGGTTCATACCGCTTTGATTACAGGCTCTGTTGATAATCGTTGCACTATCAGGAATGTTCATCTTGATTTTAATACTGTTCTTACTTGCTTTTCTCCGAAGTCAAAGGACAGAGATTTATTCCCGAACATTCCTAAATACGATATTGATATTCTTATAGCAACTGACTGTATTTCCGAAGGTCAGAACCTGCAGGACTGCGACTACCTTGTGAATTACGATATTCATTGGAACCCAGTTCGTATTATTCAGCGTTTCGGACGAATTGACCGTATTGGTAGCAGTAATACAAAAATTCAGCTTGTAAACTTCTGGCCCGATGTTTCCCTTGATGAATATATTGACCTGAAGAGCAAGGTTGAAAGCCGTATGAAAATTGTAAATATGGCTGCAACAGGTGATGACAATATCATTGAAACGGGGGAGAAAACCGACCTTGAATACAGAAAGGCTCAGTTGCAACGCCTGCACGATGAGGTTGTTGATATTGAAGATATGTCTTCCGGTATATCAATTATGGATTTGGGTCTTAACGAATTCAGACTTGATTTGCTTGAATATGTTAAAACTCACCCTGACCTTGATAAAACACCTTTTGGTCTTCACGCAGTTGCACCCAAGAGCGATAATGCTCCAGAAGGTGTAATATATGTCCTAAAAAACCGCGAAACAGGTGTGAATATCAATAACAAAAACAGATTACATCCGTTTTATATGGTTTATATCAGCAATAGCGGTGAGGTTATTTGCGACCACCTTTCACCTAAAGAAATGCTTGATAAAATGAGATATATCTGCAAAGGTAAAACTCAAGCTATACCTGAGCTTTACCGTCAGTTTAATAAAGAAACCCGTGACGGTAAGAATATGCAGAAATTTTCCGATTTATTGGGTGAAGCAATTTCATCCATTATTGAGGTGAAAGAAGAAAGTGATATTGATACTTTCTTAAGCGGAGAGCAAATGAGTTTCTTAACAAATGAAATCAAAGGTCTTGACGACTTTGAACTTGTTTGCTTTTTAGTAGTTAGGAATTAGAAGTTAGGAGTTAGGAGTTTGAATGAGTAACAGTATAGTTTTTGAAAAAAGTAAAAGGTTTGCAATACGAATTGTAAAACTTTACAAATATTTATGCGATGAAAAGAAAGAGCTTATATTGTCAAAGCAACTGCTGCGCAGCGGTACGAGCATCGGTGCAAATATCGCAGAAGCAACCAGTGCTTTTAGCAAAAAAGACTTTCTTGCAAAAATGTATATTGCCTTTAAAGAATGCTCAGAAAGCAAATACTGGTTAGAATTGCTTCACGAAACAGATTACTTAACGCAATCAGAGTTTGACTCAATAAACGCTGATTGTACCGAAATACAAAAGTTGTTGTCAAGCATCACAAAAACCTTAAAGGACAATTCCTAATTCCTAATTTCTGACTTCTAACTAATACGAACGGAGTGAGTAAAAATGCTCGGCTTACCAAAAACTACAGAACTTTCAAAGCAATTGCCTAAAAAGGTTATCTATGAAAAATTTAAGATGAGTACTGCGGAGAAAGAGCGCATTGATGCAGATATTTCCCGAATTACCATTGTTAATGAAGTTTCGTCTGCAAAGGTTAATGTTTCAGAAGGGGAAACTGTAAAATCCTTCTTCGTTGTACAGGTGCTTCTTAAAAAGAAGGATTTTAGCGAAAAAAGCATTATAAGCATTTCAAAGCTTATTCCTCAGAATATCCTCTTTATTCTTAATTGCGATGGTGAAGAAAAGCTTGCTATTTATCGTGCAGCTCACCTGATGCAAAGCGAGTGGGCAGAAAGCGGTAGCCATACTGTTCAGCTTAAAGGTTTGGATTTTGATGCCGTTTGGGATAACCTTATTATTCAGGTTGCCGATGTTCAGCTTGAGCAGGGGAATACCCTTGATGAACAGATTGCCGTTGATGAACAACGAGCAAAGATAGAAAAAGAAATAGCTCGGCTTGAAAAATTAGCCCGAGCCGAAAAACAACCTAAGAAGAAATTTGAATTGGTGCAGAAGATAAAAAAATTGAAAGTAGGGTTATAATGAGTAAAGATATTTATGTAGAGAAAATGCATCACCCTAGTGATGTTTCAAATTTTATCAGGAACTTAAAACCTTTTTTGCGCGAAGATATACTAGATATTTACTTTAATGCATATAATTTTTATCCGTCTGCTTGTGTACCTATATCTGCAATTATAGATAACTTGAGGCAACAAGGCAAAAAAATCTATATGCATTTTGATAAAGGCACTTATTTAGGAAATACTAATTTTAATCTACCTTATAGTGTTAATGAACATATAGAATCTTTAAAATATCCTTTCGCTAAATTGTGGAAGTTCACCACAAACGAGGAAGTTGCGCTTTTGGTTGATTCGTTTAGTAACGAAATACAATCTTTAACAGAATGTTCAAAAGGTCTTATTGAAAGCCTTGAGTGGTCTTTAAATGAAGCAATGGATAATGTTATTCAGCATTCGTTGATAGGAGAAGGATATATTATGGGTATATTCCACAAGTCATCGAATTACTTATTGTTAACCATTTTTGACAATGGACAAGGTATATTTAATTCTTTTATGAATAGTGAATATACTCCGCGAAATGCAATTGATGCAATATCACTTGCAATTCAAGAAGGTAAGACTAGAGATAAAAAAATTGGTCAAGGGAATGGATTGTGGGGTCTATATAATATTATTCAACACAACAAGGGAAAATTAACAATTACTTCTCACGGAAGTGCTTTGATGTTAAAAAGTGATGGTACAGTTAACAAGTTCGAAAGATTGCCAATATTAAATATACATAACGGCACGACTATAGTTGATATAAGTTTTAACTGCAAAGAAGAGGTTTCACTTACTGAAGCGTTAGGAGGATATACTCCCATAGATATAAATTTGGAAAATATGATAGATGATGATAGTAACAACATAATTTTTAAGCTTGAAGAGCAGGGCGTTGGATTTGGCACAAGACAAGCCGGTGAACGATTAAGAAATAAGGTTGTAAATTTATTTGAAAGAAGTCACTACAGTAATAAAATATGCATTGATTTCAAAAATGTTTCTATAATTAGTTCATCGTTTGCGGATGAATTTATAGGAAAGTTGCTTCTTAAATATGGTTTCTATAAATTCAACTGTATGGTAAAGTTAATTAACACTAATTTAACAGTAGAAACCATTTTAAATCGTTCTGTTAGTCAAAGGATGGCTTATATGTATTTTGGTGATGAAATGAAAAGTTCGGAGGACGAAGATGATGGATAAATTGAAAATGCATAGTGTTAATAAGGTGGATGAGAATATTGCAAAGATAGGTGCATTGTTCCCTAACTGCCTTACAGAGCGAAAGAATGAGAATGGTGGGGTAGAGTATGCCATTGATTTTGATATGCTCAAACAGGAGCTTTCTACCGTTGTTGTGGAAGGTAATGAAGAGCGTTATCAATTTACCTGGCCTGATAAGAAAAAATCCATTCTTCTTGCTAATGCACCCATAGCTAAAACACTCCGTCCTTGCCGTGAGGAAAGCGTTGATTTTGACAATACAGAAAACCTTTATATTGAGGGCGATAACCTTGAGGTGCTGAAACTCTTGCAGGAAACATACCTCGGCAAAATCAAGATGATATACATAGACCCGCCGTACAATACAGGAAATGACTTTGTTTACAATGATGACTTTAGTGTTGAGAGTGGAGTTTGGAGAGTGGAGAGTGGGGATTATGACGAGGAAGGCAACCGCCTTGTCAAAAACCTTGACAGCAACGGTCGTTTCCATACGGATTGGCTGAATATGATTTATCCAAGGCTGAAACTGGCAAAGGATTTACTTTCGGAAGATGGTGTGATTTTCATTAGTATTGATGACCACGAACAAGAAAATATTAAAAAGTTATGTGATGAGATTTTTGGTGGTAGCAATTTTATTGCACAGGTTATTTGGGAAAGAGCATTTGCTCCCGTTAATTTAAAAAAGCATTTTTCAGAAAGTCACGATTATATTATTTGCTATGCTAAAAATATAGAATCATTACATTGTAATGGACTGCCTAGAACAACTGAAAGCGATGACAGATATTCAAATCCTGACAATGATCCTAGAGGGCCTTGGATGTCATCTGATATGACCGTGGGACCAGCTGTTCCAGGGAAGCTATATGATATTGTTTCACCTAGTGGACGTATTCTGCAGCCTTCAAGTGGCAGATGCTGGCTTTTCACTAAAGATCGTTACGAAGAGATGGTAAAGGATAACAGGATTTGGTTCGGAGCTGATGGGAACAATATGCCTCGTGTTAAAAAATTTATTTCCGAAGTAAAACAAGGTATTACACCAATGACGATATGGAAATATACAGAAGTTGGACATTCTCAAGATGCAGCACAAAAACTCAAAGAACTATTTAGCGGCAAATCCTATTTTGATTATCCGAAATCAGTTGAGTTAATTAAACGCTGCTTGCAGTTATATACTGATACTGATTGTTATGTCCTTGACTTCTTCTCTGGTTCCGCAACAACCGCGCACGCAGTTATGCAGTTGAACGCAGAAGACGGTGGCAAACGTAAATTTATTATGGTTCAGTTGCCTGAAGAAACTGCCGAAAAATCTGAGGCATACAAGGCTGGCTATAAAAATATTTGTGAAATCGGTAAAGAGCGCATTCGTAAAGCTGGAATTTCAATAAAGAATAAATCGCAAAACCAGGTTTGGGCTGAGTTAGGATTAGATTTTCTTCAAACCCAACTCGGTCAAGAAAGCACTGCTAATATAGAATACGAATTAGAACGCCACAGCAATTTAGATATAGGTTTCCGTGTTCTCAAACTTGATAGCACAAATATGAAGGATGTTTATTATAATCCCGAAGAATTTGAGGCAACTCTTTTTGATACACTTGAAGATAACATCAAAGAAGACAGAGCTCCTGAAGATTTACTCTTCCAGGTAATGCTTGACCTTGGTGTTCTTCTTTCAAGCAAAATTGAAGAAACTGAAATTGCAGGCAAGAAAGTATTTAATGTTGCAGATAACTTCCTCATTGCTTGCTTTGATGAGAATGTAACAGACGAAACCATTACTGCTATTGCAAAACAGAAGCCTTATTATTTCTTAATGCGCGACAGCTCAATGGCATCCGACAGCGTTGCAACAAACTTCGACCAAATCTTCGCAACCTACAGCCCCGATACAGTAAGGAAGGTGCTGTGATGATATATTTTTGTTCAAATTTTTTCTTATTTAATAGTTGTAAAGTTACTGGATTTGAAGTTGCAAATTTTGTCGTTGAAGTGATTGGAGTTATCGCAACTGTTGCTGCTGTTATTGTTGCACTTGTTGCTAATAAGAAAGCTACGGATTCATTGAAACTATCACTTAAAATTCAAGAACAATCAAAAAACGTTGATTTGTATGAAAAAAGACTTGCCTTGTTTGAAAAGATAAAAAGCAAAACAAATTTATCTCATCATACCGAAGTAAATCTATTGTTTGACAAAAAAATAACAGAATGTTATGAATGTATGATTGCGTACAGAAAAAAACAACACGAAAACAACAAAAATAAGATGCTATCCGAAAATTTCGCAAAGGAAATTGTAAGGGAACAAGGATTGGAAGATTTTAAAACTAAAATTATAGAGTTTAAATCTAAAATGTCTTATCCTGATTGTCCCGATAGTGTTTTTGATGAGTATAAAGCATATTGCGATAAGTTTGAAGTTGTTCGTTCTTTTTCTGGTCTTGATGATGACTTAAAAACTTACAATTATTATAAATATGAAGAATTAGAAGACAAATATAGATGCTTAGCTGATGAAGAGCAAGCCAAACTATTAGAGTTAATTGAGAAATTTATTAAAAAATCAATATCACCTATAGATGATGATTGAGGTGAAATTAATGAAATTTAATTTTAAAATTCAACAATACCAGACTGATGCTGTTGAGTCCGTTGTAAGAGTTTTCAACGGACAGGCTTTTGGTGAAAAGGTTGGATACATAAGAGATATAGGTGTTCAGGAAGAAAAGGAACAGCTTACTATGGCTTCCTATGACGATGTCAGCGACATTGGTTTTAAGAATGAAGCTGTAAGCCTTTCTGATGAACAGTTATTGAAAAATATTCAAGAACTTCAGAGCGAAAACAATATTAAACTTTCTCACGAGCTTATAAAATCCTTGGGCAGGTGTAGCCTTGATATTGAGATGGAAACCGGTACTGGTAAGACCTATGTGTATATCAAGACTATGTTCGAACTCAACAAGAGATACGGTTGGAGCAAGTTTATTGTTGTTGTGCCTTCCATTGCTATTCGTGAAGGTGTAAAGAAGTCTTTTGAGATTACCGCCGACCACTTTATGGAGCATTACGGTAAGAAAGCAAGGTTCTTTATTTACAACAGCTCTAACCTTAACCAGCTTGATAATTTCTCTTCAAGCTCCGGCATAAATGTAATGATAATCAATACCCAAGCTTTTGCTGCTTCTCTTAAAGAGGATGGCAAGAGCAAGGAAGCACGTATTATTTACTCAAAGCGTGATGAATTTGGTTCCCGTCGTCCTATTGACGTTATTGCTGCAAACAGACCAATTATCATTATGGATGAGCCTCAGAAAATGGGTGGTGAGGTTACACAGACTGCATTAAAGAAGTTTAATCCGCTTTTCTGCCTTAACTATTCAGCTACCCATAAAACACAGCATAACCTTGTTTATGTACTTGATGCACTTGATGCATTCAATAAACGATTAGTTAAGAAGATTGAGGTTAAGGGATTCCAGGTTAAGAATTTTCGTGGTACAGATAAATATTTGTATCTTGAGAAAATTGTTCTTTCAAAAAACAAGCCACCAATGGCTAAAATTGAGCTTGAAATCGGCTACAATAAATCAATTAACCGTGAAACCCGTATTCTCGGTGTTGGTGAAGATTTATATTATGTTTCGCAAGAAATGGAGCAATACAAGGGTTATGTCATTTCCGATATTGACCCGTTAAGAAATACTGTTAGTTTCACAAATGGTGAGGTTATAAGTGCCGGTGAGATAACGGGGGATATATCCGAAAAAGATATGCGCCGTATTCAGATTCGTGAAACTATTCTTTCTCACTTTGAAAAGGAAGAAAAGCTTTATAACAAGGGTATTAAAACTCTTTCACTTTTCTTTATTGATGAGGTTGCAAAATACCGTCAATATGATGAGGATGGTAACGAACAGCCGGGTGAATATGGTGTAATGTTTGAAGAGGAGTACCTAAGTGTTCTTAACGAATATATAACTCTTTACGATACACCATACCAGAGGTATCTTAAGTCAACTTGCTCAGATGTTGGTGCGGTTCATAAAGGCTATTTTAGTATTGATAAAAAGACAGGCAGAAGTATTGATAGTACTCTTAAAAGAGGTAGCGAATTTTCCGATGATATTTCGGCTTATGACCTTATTTTAAAGAATAAGGAACGTCTTTTAAGCTTTGAAGAGCCTACAAGATTCATTTTCTCTCACTCAGCTCTTAGAGAAGGCTGGGATAACCCAAATGTGTTCCAGATTTGCACCCTTAGACATAGCGACAGCAATACTGCGAAGCGTCAGGAAGTTGGTCGTGGTCTGCGCCTTTGTGTTAATCAGAACGGTAACAGAATGGATGCAGAGGCCTGCGGTGATACTGTTCACGATATTAACATTTTAACTGTTATTGCCAACGAGAGTTACAAAGGCTTTGTATCAGATTTGCAGTCCGATATTAAGACTATGCTTTACGACAGACCTACTGCTGCTACAAGTGAATACTTCAAGGGTAAAACAGTTAAAGCAGATGGCGTTTCTACAGTTATTGATTCTCAAACTGCTAACATAATTGAAGGCTGGCTTCTTGCTAATGGCTATGCTGATTTTATGGATAGAAAAATTACTGATAAATACAGAGCTGACCTTCAGATGAATACAGTTGCACCGCTGCCTGATATTCTTAAGCCTATGAGCGATGATATTCATAAACTTATTCAATCTGTTTATGATGAAAGTATTCTTGAAAGTATGTTCAGCGATGGTCATAGCACTAAAGTTGTTGAGAATCCTCTTAACGATAACTTCTTCAAGAAAGAATTTCAGGCTTTATGGAAGCAAATTAACCATAAATATGCTTACGCTGTTGAGTTTGACAGCGCTGAGCTTATAAAGAAAGCAATAGACCATATTAACGAAAGATTGTTTGTTTCAGAACTTCAATACACCACTACCGTTGGTCGCCAGAAGGCTGAAATGAATGAGCACGAGGTTGATAGGGGTGATAGCTTCGGTAGTGAGAAAACTCACACCAAAACCCTCAAACACGCAGATGCAGGTCAAATTAAATATGATTTGGTAGGTAAAATTGCCGGTGCTACACTTTTAACCCGTAAAACTGTTGTAGCAATTCTCAAGGGCTTACGAGAGGATAAGATTTATATGTTTAAAAATAACCCTGAAGAATTTATCTCCAAGGTTAGTAAGCTTATAAATGAACAGAAGGCTACTATGATAGTTGAGCACATTTCCTACAACGAAATAGAAGGGGAATATGACAGCGCAATTTTCACCGCTGAAAAGAGCTCTCAGACTATTGATAAAGCCTTTAAGGGTGAAAAATCAATTCAGGATTATGTCTTTACAGACGGTTCTGCAGAAAAGAGTGTTGAACGTCGTTTTGCAGAGGATTTGGATGCTGCAGAAGAGGTTTGCGTTTATGCTAAACTTCCCAAAGGCTTCCACATTCCAACGCCTGTGGGCAACTATTCACCCGACTGGGCAATTGCATTCTATGAGGGTTCTGTAAAACACATTTATTTCGTTGCCGAAACAAAGGGTACAATGGAGTCATTAGAGCTTCGCCCAATTGAACAGGCAAAGATTAAATGTGCAAAGAAACTCTTCAACGAGCTTTCAACTAATAACGTTAAATATCACGATGTTGATAGCTATCAGAGCTTGTTGCAGATTATGAACACGTTGTGATGATTTGAAAAAGAACGGATGGTAGCGTATGGACCCAAAAGCTAAAGTCGACAAAGAAGATAACGGTTACTTTGAAACACTCTATCTGTCTCAGGACCCGAAAGTGAAAAAGGAGATATTAGAGGCAGCGTTAACACCTATTGAAGAGTGCGTTCCAGAAGACGAGGTTGTTGCTTTGTTTGATGAATAAAAAAAGAAAAACAGCTTCTATAGCAGTTAGATGATGTAGGAGTTGTTTCGTTATTTGGATGTTTTTCATTGCGTTGTGTGATTTTGTATGTTCTTAATGGTTGAAAATATATGTAACATAATATATATAGATTACAATATAGAGAATAATATAATATATATATAGGACGCGATGAAAACTTTCACTTTTGCAGCCGAACATTCGTCCGATATTGTTCGGTTTTTTAAAAATAAAAATATTAGATTTGTATGAAATATATGGAGAACTCACTGTTTTTATAAAAATCAGTTGACAAACATTTGCACAGGTGATATACTATATATTATAGAGTTAACAATGGTGCAGGGTAATGGTTAAAAACCATTACAAAAGTAATCTAACGAAACGCAAATTAATTATAATATCCTGCTGGTTGTTTTTAAAATCGTTTCGTAAAAAAGTGTCTGTATCGTTTGAGTGTGCAAGTGTATGCTGACGATAAAAACCTATTACAACTGAATATTTTGGTGTATAGCGCCCTGTTGTATTTTTTGAAAAATACGACAGGGCTTTTTTTATGTTTATGTACTTTTGGTTCGAAGAGTTTGATTTGATTTTTTAGGAGATGATGTTATGTATAAAGAAAATGAGAAAATAATACAATACAAGGAAAGATTCAGGGTCTGCATAAACGACTGGATAATACCGAGAATGGTAAGTTTCGTTGGTTCTCCAGTGGTGGTTTTAATGAGGGCGCTAAAGCTGAAAATTGGATTCACTTTGCCGGCGATTTTAATGACAGGTCGGTTATAATAACTGAGGGTGCTATGAAAGCAGATATAATAAGCACAATTAAAGGTAGTAAGGCGGTGCTTGCAGTACCTGGAGTTAGTTCTATTCAGAAGCTTGAAGACATCCTTATTGATTTGAAAAATAATAAAGGTATCAATCGTGTAGTAACGGCGTTTGATATGGATTATCTTACAAACGAACAGGTGGAGAAGGCGTATAATAATCTTTGTGGATTACTGCGTAAGATTGGTATAGAATATCATAAACAATCGTGGCCACCTTATTGCAAAGGGTATGATGACTACCTTGCAATGCTTTATCGTGGAGTTTAAAAACTTGACAGATTTTTATAAGTGATGTAAAATAAAAATACGAAGTTTTGGTTTCACCCTATCCCGGTGCAAACCTAATTAGCACATAAGGTGTAAAATTAAATATCAAATCAAGACTTCGGAGAAGAAATTCTCTGGAGTCTTTTTTTGTTTCTTTTTTGAGCTGTAATACCGGCAATTGCTCAGGCATTATTTCAAGCCCAACCCACGCTCACCACAAGTGTTTCAATTGCCTCCGTGCATAACTCAGGCAAACATCCTGAAAGCTCCAATCCCTTGTAAATCAAGCAATTACGAGCATAACACAGGCGAGGTTGCGGGGGTCAGGAGACCAGGAAAAAGCCTATCGTGGTTCTGCAAAACTTCGTGAAATGTTCAATGAAAAAGCCGTGAAAATCCAAGACTTAACTCTGGCAGGCGTGAAAGCTCTTTTGAGCGTTTTTTGAGGCTTGTTAGTTTATATTTGACTTTGCCTTTTTGGGCGAAAAGTTTATGTGAGGATTTGCCCTTGGACATTAAGTTTGCCGAATTTACTCTCACACTCGAGGATGCACAGGAATATGTATATTCCATATCCCCGACAAAGCGTGTCAGAGGTTGGCGAGATATTGAAGTAAAACTCTATATTTAAAATGAACTCCTCATCGAGAAATCGGTGAGGAGTTTTTATAGTTGGTGGTTGATTTAAATAAATATGTTTATTAAGAGAAACAATAGGTTAATCAAAATTTGATTAAAATTTTTCTTGACTTTTTGATTTACTTGTGCTATTATATTTCATAAAGAAAGGAGTAATGAAAATGGCTTATACAAAATTTGGCGAGTTTATGAGAATATTACGAGTAAAGAATCACGAGGTTATGGGTGATACCGCTAAGTTGTTTAATGTAAAATTACCCTTTGTTTCAGCAGTAGAAAACGGAAAAAGAAATGTACCGGAAGAATGGATCCCTACATTAATTGAACACTACAACTTAAGTGCAAGTGAGCAAACTGAACTTAAAGATGCAGTTGAACACTCTAAAACTCAAGTTAAAATACCTCTTACCGGTGCGAATGTTGTGCAGCGCAGAGCCGCCATACAATTTCAGCGTTCCTTCGAAAACTTAGATGAAAATACTGCCAGTGCAATTATTGAACTTCTCAATAAGGAGGACAATTAATGGATTACGAAACCAAACCTGCCAGCCGTAACGAGTTAAGATTATATTCTAAACTGTTCCGTTCAATATGTAATGTTTCTGAGACTGAACCTATTGACCCAATTAAACTTCTTGATAAACTTCCTGAATTTGAGGGCTTCGAGGACGTTAGATATGAAATAGTTTATAATAATGTGCTTCCCGGCAATGTTCCTGCCCAATGTGAAAAAGATGAATTTGGTTGGTTAATTCAAATTAAAGAATCAACATATAATAGGGCTTATGAAAAAAATTCAGGCGGCGACCGTATGCATATTATGCACGAGATTATGCACCCGTTTGCAGATAAGCTTGGATTCAAGCCTGTTTTTTCAAGACAATTAACCAAAAACACTCCTTGTTTTAGAAGGCTTGAGTGGATAGTTATGGCTCTTGCAGGAGAAGTAATGATGCCCTATGAATCAACTAAAAATATGTCGATTGAGGAACTTATGAATACCTATGGTGTTTCAAAAGCTGCCGCACAAAAACGATCAACATACTAAAATATTCTTTCAACAAAGGACGGTGATGTAATTATGAGTGTGGTTTTAAAAATAAAAAGCACTGTAAAGATTGTTGGCGCAATCAATACAATGCTCTTCTCCGAATGTTGCCATTCGTATCTTGGTAAATACATAATAGCACTTTCCGGAGAAAAATGCAACAAATATCACACAAAAAGTGTGACTTTTTGTTGCGATAATGTTATGCGAAAAACAAGAATAATTCCAGAGGTGTCATAATATGACCAGTAAAACAATGAGGGACAACCCTCTTTTTATGCGTAACAATTTTGAAACTACAGGTAAGTGGGGCCTTTCACTTATACAAAAACAAAGCTTACCAACAGATAATATAGCGTTGGTAGCATGTTCAGACACAAGAAACAATGACAACAAAGAAAACAAACAAAAAGGCGTTCATTTCTTTGTTGATGATTACCGCTTTAATGGTATCTACGACAATCCCGACAGAACACTTGCAAGATACTCACAATATTCTTTCCTGCTCTCACCAGATTTTTCAACATATACTGATATGGATTTGTGGCGACAGCTTCAGAGTGTGGCTAAAAATCGTTGGGTAGGAGCATATTGGCAAAGTAAAGGTTTAACGGTTATTCCAACTATAAGCTGGGGACTTTCTCAAAGTTATGAGTTTTGCTTTGACGGGGTAGAAAAAGGAGCAACAGTAGCTATCGGTATGATAGGTTGCAAACAGTCTAAACTTAACTTTATGCGTGGTTACAACGAAATGTTAAGAAGGCTTGAGCCTGAAAAAATCATCTGTTTTGGTAGTCCGTTTGATGAAATGCAAGGCAATATTATCACTGTTGATTATCGAGAATCACGAAAGGTGGTGCGATAATATGGGTGGAAGAGGAACTTATGCAAGTGGAAATAATGTTGCTTATACCTACGACACAGTTGATAAAATAGCGGGAGTAAAAGTATTGCAAGGTAAACCGGGACATAAGGGATTACCGGAAGAAGCTCATTCAAGCACATCCTATATCCAGTTACACCCTGACGGCACATTTAAAATGTACAGAGAGTATGATAAAAATCACTATTTGCGTTTTGAAATAGCCTATCATCCCGAAACGACCATTGACCCTTCACGAAAGCCGGTATTACATGTGCACGAATACAAGCCTGACGACTTTTCAAACAGAAAGGCTAGATCATTAACTGCAGAAGAATATAAAAAGTATAAAAAATATTTTAGGGGGATTAAAACATGATAGACGGAAAAGCTTCTGAATTTGTAGATAAAATCACTTTTCAAGAAGAAGCTGTTATTTACAAAGGTAAAAAATACTTTTTTCACGGCTTGATATACAACCCCATGACTAAAATTTACTCGTTTGAAATTCATTTGTGGGATTCATCAGACAATTATGTTGAAACCGTCTATGAATGCATCGCAGAAACGCAAAATGAATGTATGGAAAAAGTATTAAACGAACCCATAATTGACGGTAAATGCTTTTGGGATATCGAGCAAGAAATGACCTGGATAGAGTGGTAAGGAAAAACTTTTTTATAAAAGACATCAAAAGAAAAGGATAAAATTTAATATAATATCCACACATTCGACAAAACACAAACCTCCTTGTAAAATGGTATTACCAAATACAAGGAGGTCATTTTTATGTTTAATAAGAAAACTAAACTGAAGCTCACGGATTTTGAGTGTAACCTTTTAATCAACGGAATGAACGAGTTCCGTAATATGCTTCTCTCGGACGGTATTCCCACAGAAGATGTTGACGAGCTGCTCATTAAAATCATCAACCAATCAGAACGGTAGGGGGTGATACTATGTCAGACTTTATTGAAGATTTTTATTACGGAAACATCGAGCCGCAGGAGTGTACCACCAACCTGACGGCAAAGGTTAAAAAGAGCCTGAGTGAGCTTACCGGAAAAGAGGAGCACCTGACATCAATTCTTGCCGGCAAGGAGCAGGAGCTTTTCACCGACTATGTAGCAACCTACATCAAATTTTCAAGCCTCTGCAACGCAGACAGTTTTAAAGTGGGTTTCAGACTCGGAGCAAGATTCACCTACGACACTTTTATCGAAAACAAGAAAGGATGAGAATTATGGCAAACATAACATACAGACAGGTAAATGATTATATTATCTTGTAGGTTCTTTACTGATCTCCGCATTGGTAATTTTTCCGTCCCTGTCGGCTATGCGAATGTTCAAGAGTTTCCGCAGTGTGACAATTTGCGCCGGGGTTCTGGCGGTTATTTGTTCTCCGGTTGGTATTTTGGTATCCATTCTTGCCGGTACACCGGTGGGCTCCACCATAGTTACCACACAAATTGTTGCATTCGGTCTGCCATGGCTTGTAGGAATTATTGGAGGAGTCCGTAAATGAAAAAAACTGTTTTGTGTATTGCCGACTCAAAAATGCAACAATGGAATAACCGGTTCCAAATAAATAAGCTTACAATCCCCTTTGGAGCAATCAAAGGGGATTTTTTGTGTTAAAAATATTCTTGTTTTATAAATATCATACATGAAATATTTTAAAAATCACTTTATTTTGTTAAAAATATATAGTATAATGTCTGTAGCCGATTTGTATGTTGTGCAAGTTGGTAGTGATGATTTAGGAGATTTGGATTATGAACAAAACAGAGATTGTTCAAAAGATTAAGGGTGCTCCCGCCTATGTTAAAGAGCATTGGGATAAGCCCAATGAGGGAGAATACCTCACCCTGAAAGAAGTAGTGGCATATACCGCCGCCCAGGCCGGTTCATATATATTTATCACCGCATCCGGAATAATGACTTTTTCCGCCTCGTATTTTTGCGGTGCAATTATGGGGCTTGCCGCAATTGATTTTTCAATTATCAATCTTTTGGGAACCATAGTGGGTTACATTCTTATTTTCTTGAATCCCATCAGCGTATTGATATATGAAAATCATGGTCAACTTACGCCGAAAATGAGAAAGTTCGCCCATTGTGCTTACACAGGTGAAATTCTTTTGGGAATCGCCTGTTATTTTATTCCGCCAGCACCCTTTGAGTTCATTATGAAGGGACTGCCCCAGGTTATAGGTAATATCGTTTTAATCGGCGGTATAACAAACTACATAAATTGGTTCATCCGTAAAAAATTCTGTGCAAAATACGGCAGACTCAAGCCCTTTATTTTGATATGCGGTATTCCCTCGGCTATTATAATGTCGGTTATACCCTATCTTCCTCTCGAAAATTTAAACTATACAAACAAATTGATTGTACTTCATTTTGCCTTTACGCTAATGAATTATTTTTACAACAGTTTTATAGGTATCAACGGACTTGTTACCTTTATGACCCCCAATTCACAGGAAAGGTAGCGGCTTCACTCCATAATCCCCATTATTACAGGATTTTTTCCCTCGGTAATCAGTATGTTTTTCCCCATCCTTATCGGTATAACGGGGGGATATTTGAACATTAAAACATACAAAGTATTTGTTCCGATTTTTGCTTTTATCGGTGTTTTCATTACTCTTGCGGCGGCATTCTGTAAGGAGAGAATAATTGAGCCCCCCGTGGAAAAACGCAAGAAGGTTACTTTCTGGAATGTTGCAAAGAATGTTTTCAAAAACAAGTATTTTTGGATTACAAACATTTCCAGTGTTTTCAGTCAATGGCAGGGTCTTGTAGGCAGTCTTCTTGCCTGGTGGTTTATATATTCATTGAGAATGGAATGGTTTTCCGGAATTGCCGCAAACATTGTAGTTATCGGAATGACGGCGGGAAACCTCCTTTGTCCCATGCTTACAAAACGTTTCCAGAAAAGAGATGTTCTTATTTCTTTCAGGGCAGTAACACTTATTACGGTTTTGGGCATTGCACTTGCCGTTAAATATGAAAACATATTTATATTTATGATTTCAATGTTTTTGAGAAATACCGTTTCACCCATAGTTGACGGTGTAGGATTGGGACTTAATGCAGATATTCTCACCTACCATCAATGGAAATACGGGGAACGTGCCGATGCTATGTCGGGGGTTTTCGGTTGGATATTGAACCCCGTAATTATGGCTGTGGGTCTTATAATTCCCTGGATGCTCAAGTCCGTGGGATTTACTTCCGACTGGGATGTGCTATATGATTCTCAAATTCTTAACAATGTATTCAGCATATACACCTGGGCTTCGGTTATCGGAATTGTGCTTGTGACTATTCCGTTTTTCTTCTACGACCTTACAAAAGAAAAACATGATATGTGCGTAAGAGAACTTCAGGAGCGCGTCAAGGCTATTGAGGAAGAAGAATGTGACAATACTGCTGCGGCAAGGGAGGTATAATTATGAAAAAACGGTTAATTATATTGCTCGCCTTAATACTTTGTATGTCGGTTATGTTCTCGGGTTGCGCCGAGGAAGTGGGATTGGGAAGCGATGAAATATCTTTCAAGGTTGAAAACGGGGAGGCGACAGTTAAGGAATTCCCCGATAGTTCGACGGTAAAAGAGATTACTATTCCCGATGAATATCAAGGGGCTCCCGTTACAAAGATTGCGGATTTTGCGGCGGTAAACATTGAGAGCATCGAGGTTATAAATATCGGTAAAAATGTTAAGGAAATCGGCAATTGGGCATTTGAAAACAACCAAAACCTAAAAGCATTTAATGTTTCGGATGATAACCCCTATTTCTGCGATGTTGACGGTGTTCTGTTTACAAAAGATATGAAAACCCTGCTTTTCTATCCCCTTGCAAGAGGTGTGGAGATTAAAGAAGAAACAAATGGCAACGGTGAAAAAACCGAGGTCAAATCCATTGAATATTCAATTCCCCGGGGGGTTGAAACAATACGGACAAAGGCTTTCTACAAATGTCAGTCGTTAAAGGCGATTACAATTCCCGAAACGGTAAAGACCATTGAAGAAAAAGCGTTTTTCCGTTGCAGTTCACTGGGGAATATCGAACTTCCCCAATCACTTGAAATTATCGGGAAGGATGCATTTTCTTACTGCACATCGTTACGGGAAATTGTTATTCCCTCTTCCGTAAAACAGATTGACACATACGCTTTTTATAACTGTACAAATCTTTTAACTGTTAATGTGCTTGCTAAAGAGAGCGAAATCACATTGGGAGAGAAATGGTATCCCACCGATAACGGTAAGTCCATGGGTGATTTAAAAATCACCTGGGGGTAAACAGATAATGGGGCTGTAAAAAAACGAAAGTTTTTTTACAGCCCCTTAATAATGTAGAATGAATTAAGGTATGTTTTAATTCGGCTTTATATCTTCAATTGTTTTGCATTTTTTTATTTCTATATTTTTCTCTTTAAGTAAACTTTCGGTTTCCGTTAAAAATTTTTCGGAAGAAAGGAAAGTGGAGTTGTATAAGTCAATAACAGCCCCGCTTTTTGTTACAAAAACAATGTGTTTATCCTCCTGAAATTCGCCATTGTATGCGTAGCCATCCACAATTGCCCCATAGTCAACGGAACTGTACTTACACGAAATTCTTGAAAGAGGGAAATCTTCCTCGGAATAGAGAAAATCATTATTACGAAGCACTAAAGTGGAATTTACGCAAGTTAAAAGCATAATCAGAGCAATGCTTTCCGCAATAATTGTTGTGTATTTTAGAATGCTTTTTGCTTTTGGCGGCAGTGGCGGAGTATGGATTTTCGGGTCCTTATTCTTTTTTGTTGCAAACACATTTAAAGCCACGGCAATGGCGGGAATCAGGGCATAAGAGGGAATTAAAAGCAAGTTTTCCGCAATGCCGAAAATATGGAGACTGTCCGCGGGTATAAGTTTCGCCATAAGAACAAATATTCCTGCCATAAGGATTGAAATGGGAATATCAAAGAGAATAATGTATAGAAAAAACTTCAAAGCTCCTTTTGCATCAGTTCCCTGCCTTGAAGCCCCTTTTTCAGCGGAGGCGGACCTTGCGGCTTCTGAGAGAGGGAGTGCTTTCCCTCCGTTTTCAAGGTACAAGAGAAGATTGTCTTCATAAAGTGAGCGATATTTTGCCCTCTTTAGGCGATTCAGGGCTTTTTCTTCCTTTCCCGTAAAGAAAAGAGCGGGGGATCCTAAAATATATGTATCTATTTGGTACTGAAAAAAGTTATAGAACATTACGGAGAGGATTTTTTCTCCGGATGACCCTTTTAAAAGGTTTCCCGCATCGGTTAAATTCTCCCCGAAATACTCATTGACTTTTTGCTTCTGCTTTTCAATGAGACGATTTTTTTCTACACCGTTTTCAGCAATTTTAATAAGTGCCGGTAAAATCTGCTCCAAAAGCCGGCTGATTTCCTCAAAGCAATTTTTCATAAGCTCCCCGGAATCAACAAATGTATAGGTGTAGCAATTGAAATTATCGGGTTGAACCAGGGACAAAATGTCGTATAGAGAAAATGTTATTGACTGTTCGCTGTCAAAGAAAAAGGAAAGCCAAATAATCTGGTGTGTGCCGCCGCCTTTGATATTTTCGATATAGAAAATATCCATATAAAAATTGCCGAAATTGAAGCGGGCAACGGCGCCGTTTTTGGCAGTTGCTTTCTTATCGGCAACAAGGGCTTTGATTGCGGGACTTTCGGTTTTTAAACGAACACCCAGTTGTCTGCATAATGTTATAAAATAAGTAGTTAAATCCATTTTAAACCTCAATAAAAAAGTATGACAATATTCTACTAAAATCTTTCTTTTTCGTCAACCTGTTGCAGATTTTTACATTTTGGAGTATTATAAACTGCGGAGGTGCTTTATATGGAAGATGTTAAAGTTATTGATTACGGTTTTTTTAAACACGACGGTCTGGACTTTGAATATCAGGTCAGCGGCAACGCAGAGGGGGAAGCCCTTGTTATGCTTAACGGCAACGGTGGGGATTACCGTTGTTTTGAGGGGGATTTGTACAAACCTCTTTCCCGATATTTTAAAATAATCCGTTTTTCAACAAGGGGCACGGGAAAAACCCCATTGGGTGATAAAAAACTTACATTTGAACTTTTTTGCGATGATTTGAAAGCGTTGCTTGACTATCTGGGAGTGAAAAAAGCAAATTTCTGCGGATTTTCCGACGGCGGTAATCTTGGGATGTGCTTTGCGGTTACATACCCTGAATATGTGTTGCGGCTTGCGGTTTTCGGTTCAAATCTTAATACAAGGGGAACAAAAACCCTCGACCAGTTGGGCATTATAAAGGACCACCGCATTTATGCCGTAAAAGCCGCTTTGACAAAGGACAAGGAAATGATAAGAAAACGGGAAATTGAGGGGCTTATGGTGGGTCAGCCCCACTTGAATTACAAAAAGATTTCCTCAATCAAGGTTCCGTTTTTGAATGTTTTCGGTGAGTTCGATATGATTAAACGCAGACATTCCCGAAAAATCACAAAAGCGGTAGAGGGTGCGGAAGAAGTTATGGTCTTAAACGGGGGACACGGCTCCGCATTTAAAAAGACCGATTTCCTCATTCTTCCCGTTGTAAAGAAATTTTTCGGAGTAATCTGATGATTCAGAGGTTGTAAAAGCATTTGTTTTTACAGCCTCTTTTTATGTCGGAAATTACCCTTTCGTTTTGTAAAATACCCCTTCATTTTATAAATATAATTGCAATATTTATACCTGTGTGATATAATGAACTGTAAAATTATAATAGGGTGATTTTTTGAATCGAAAGAAATGGGTTGTTTCCCGTTGCGACAGGGATGCGGCGGCAACTATTGCGGAAAACTGCGGGGTTGAGCCTTTCGCGGCATTTCTGCTATGCTCTCGGGGAATGACGGATGAATTTGAAATTGAAAGCTTTTTATACGATACGGATTTGATTGACCCCTATACATTGCCCGATATGGAGAAGGCAGTAGAAAGAGTTAATACAGCACTTGAAGACGGCGAAAGAATTACTGTTTTCGGGGACTATGATTGCGACGGTGTTACATCGACGGCTCTTTTGTATTCCTACCTTTGCTCCAAAGGTGCCAATGTGGATTATTACATTCCCGACCGCTCGGCAGAGGGTTACGGAATGAATTTGGGTGCAATCGACCTTTTAAAAAGCAGAGGAACAGACATCATAATAACCGTTGACAACGGTATCAGTGCCATAGAGGAAGTTGCTTATGCAAAGAGTATGGGCATTGATGTGGTGGTTACGGATCATCATCGGGTGGGAGAGATTTTACCCGACGCGGTTGCAGTTGTGGATCCTCACAGAACGGACTCATTCTGTGAATTTTCCGATTGGGCAGGTGTAGGCGTTGTCTTTAAGCTTGTATGTGCTCTTGACGGAAGCGAGGGTTATGAACTTTTGGAGCAATACGGCGACATTGTTGCCTTGGGAACGATTGCAGATATTGTTCCCCTCAAATGTGAAAACCGAATAATTGTAAGAAGCGGAATCGCGTTCATGAATTCGGCATTGGCAGAGGGCACTTTACGTCTTGGCTTGAAAGCACTTTTAGATATAAGCGGTTCACGGGAAATGTTGAATTCTTCAGCTGTTGCATACAGAATTGCACCCCGTATCAATGCCGCCGGACGTATGGGCTCGGCTGAAAGAGCGTTAAAACTTCTTTTAACAGATAATATGAACGAAGCAAAAGCACTTTCGGAAGAAATATCCGATGCAAATATTCAGCGGCAGGCAACAGAAACAGAAATAACCGCATCGGCAGTTGAATATATTGAAAATACCCCTGAAATCAAGCATAAGCGTGTGATTGTTGTGGAAGGCGATGGTTGGCATCAGGGAGTAATCGGCATTGTTGCCTCCCGCCTTGTGGAAAAATACGGAAAGCCCTGTATAGTTATTTCCAAAAACGGAGATACTGCAAAGGGAAGCGGAAGAAGTATTGACGGCTTTAGTTTATACGATGCACTATCCCATTGCAGTGATGTGCTGACTCAATTCGGTGGGCATGTTCTTGCGGCAGGACTGACTGTCGATAGCGATAAAATCGGCATTTTCAGGGATAAAATCAACGAATATGCCTGTAATTTACAAGTTGCCGTGCCCATGTTGAAAATTGACTGCAAGTTAAATCCGTCTTCGATAAATTTTGAGGTGCTTTCCTCTCTTCAGATTTTGGAGCCTTTCGGTGCGGAAAATCCACAACCCCTGTTCGGTCTTTATAATATGGAGATTACCGCAATTCAGTCGGTTGGTGCGGGAAAGCATTTGAGGATAACCCTAAGAAGAAAAATTGACTATGTTACGGTTATTATGTTTTCCGAACCCCTTGAAACATTCCCTTACAGAATAGGGGATATTGTGGATTTGGCAGTAAAGCTTGGAGAGAATGAGTATCAGGGTAATGTTCAACTGAGTGTTCAGGCAAAAGCCATACGGTTCAGCAACAGTAATGATGATGAAGTGATGCAGTCTCTTAGCGATTATGAGGATTTTTGTGCCGGTTTTGAAATTCCCGAGGAAAGAAGAAAAGATGTTTTTATAGACAGAGATTTTTGCGGCAACATATACAAATACGTTAAGGCTAACGACGGTTGGAACTATTCGGCGGAGGTTCTTTGTTACCGACTCGGACTTTCTCCGCGAAGAATTGCCGCCTGCCGAATTTCTCTTGATGTGTTGACTGAACTGGGTATTTTAGTTCTGCAGGACGGAAAATACAAATTCCCCGGGGAATCTGTCAGAAATTCTTTGGAAAACAGCGAGATTTTTAAGAAAGCGAGTATATGAGGTGTACCGAAAAAACAAAGGAGGTGGACTTGAATGGATGAGAATATGTCCGTTGAACTTATGTACGACGAACTAAAAGAACAGGCTATAGCAACATTCGGGACTGAGGATGCCAAAATCATTGATAAAGCTTTTGAAATAGCCAATGCTCATCACGACGGGCAAAAGCGTTCTTCAGGTGAGCCCTTTATCATCCATCCCGTTGCCGTTGCCAAGATTGTTTTAGATTACGGAATGGACTATCAGTCCGTTGCCGCGGCGATGCTTCACGATACGGTTGAGGACACCGACCTTACCCTTGAGGATGTAAAAAAAGAGTTCGGCGAGGAAATCTGCCATTTGGTTGACGGACTTACAAAATTGGGTAAAGTCCCCCTTGATATTAAAGATAAAGAGGAACAGCAGGCGGAAAATGTCAGAAAAATGCTCCTTGCTATGTCCGAAGATATAAGGGTTATTATTATTAAACTTGCCGACAGGCTCCACAATATAAGGACCCTTAATTTTATGGCACCCCAGAAGCGTAGAGATAAAGCGGTGGAAACCTTGGAAATCTATGCACCCATTGCTCACCGTTTGGGTATCAGGGCAATTAAAGAGGAGCTTGAGGATAAGGCAATAAGCTACCTTGATCCCATTGCATACAAGGAGATTGAAGATGCCCTTGCAAGTCAGGGTAAATCTCATAAGGAATTTTTGGAATCCATCAAAAAACAGATTTCAGACAGAATTTGTGAGGTTGTGCCGGATGCAAGGCTTGAGGGCAGAATCAAAAGTGTTCACGGCATTTACAGAAAAATGTATATGCAGAACAAGAATTTTGACGAAATTTACGATATATACGCAGTCAGAATAATCGTTGATAATACCATTCAATGCTATGACTGTCTGGGTATAATTCACGATATGTTCACCCCCATACCCGGAAGATTCAAGGACTATATTTCCACCCCCAAGCCCAATATGTATCAGTCACTTCATACCACTGTTTTGGGCAAGGCGGGAATTCCCTTTGAAGTTCAAATAAGAACATGGGATATGCACCATACTGCCGAATTCGGTATTGCGGCTCATTGGAAATACAAACTGGGTCTTAACGGTACACAACGGTTTGAAGAACGTCTTGCGTGGATCAGACAACTTCTTGAAACACAGCAGGAAGCTGATGACGTTAAAGACATTGTTACCACTATTAAAAGTGACCTTGTTCCCGAGGAGGTTTTTGTTTTCACACCAAAAGGGGATGTCATAAATCTTCCCATGGGTTCAACGGTTATTGACTTTGCATATGCCATTCACTCCGCAGTGGGTACAAAAATGGTGGGAGCAAAGGTTGGGGGAAGAATCGTTCCCCTTGATTACAAAGTCCAGACCGGTGAGATTGTAGAAGTATTGACATCTTCCCAACAGGGCAAGGGTCCATCAAGGGATTGGCTGAAAATTGTTAAAACAAGTTCCGCAAAAACTAAAATTCGCGCATGGTTTAAAAAAGAACGCCGAGAAGAAAATATTGTTGAGGGCAGAGCGGAACTTGAAAGAGAAATAAGACGGAATAAAATACGTTTTACGGAAGAAGAATTTGAGAATATTGTAAAAATTCTTGCGGATCGTCAGCATTGCACAACGGTGGATGATTTTTATGCCGCTTTAGGTTACGGCGGAATTCCCGTGTCGAGAGTTATGCCCTTTATCAGGGATGAATATCATCGGATTGTTACCTCCTCTGCTCAGTCGGAAAAAATTAAAATTACCGATAAACCTAAACCCGCAAAGCAATCGGCGGGGGAGGGCGTAATTGTTGAGGGCATTGACAACTGCCTTATTAAACTTTCCCGTTGTTGCGCCCCCATTCCCGGGGATGAAATTATAGGTTTCATAACCCGAGGTCACGGAGTGTCCGTTCACAAGAGGGACTGCACCAATGTTCCTGTTGATATTACAAACTGCGAGGAGCCTAACAGATGGTTGAGTGCCCGTTGGCAGAGCGGAACCGAAACGAAGGAATTCAAAGCAAGTCTTGCCATTGAATGTGAATCCCGTGTGGCGATGATGGCGGATGTTGCCAATGTCCTTGCAGATATGAGAGTTATGATAAATGCCATAAATACAAGGGATGCCAAAAACGGAAACACCTTTATTTATCTGACAATTACAGTAAAAAGTACGGATTTCCTCAATATCGTTATTTCAAGATTGAAAGGAATAAATGGTGTTGAGAGTGTTACAAGGAGCAAAAACTAATGAGAGCCGTAATACAGAGAGTACGTGAAAGTTCTGTTTTAGTTGACGGCAAAATCGTAGGTGAATCGGGTAAGGGCTATATGATTCTTTTGGGTGTTGTAAAGGGCGATACCCAAAAAGAAGCGGAACTTCTTGCCAGGAAAACCGCGTCTTTGCGAGTTTTTGAGGACGAAAAGGGGAAAATGAATAAATCCGTTCTTGATATTGACGGAGAAATTCTTGCAATTTCCCAGTTCACCCTTTGCGCCGACTGTAAAAAAGGCAACAGACCTTCTTTTACGGATAGTGAAGAGCCGGAAAACGCCAACCGCCTCTATGAGTTTTATTGCGAAGAACTCAAAAAGAATGGCGTAAGAAGAGTGGAAAAGGGAATTTTCGGTGCCGATATGAAGGTCTCCCTCATAAACGACGGTCCTGTGACGATTTGTTTTGATACGGATGTTTGGAGTGGAAAATAATGTTTCTTAAATGTGTTCCCGTGGGTCAGTTGGGAGCCAATTGCTATATTATTTGTGATAATGAAACAAAAATCGGAGCGGTAATTGACCCGGGCGATTTTGATGCAGATGTTAAAAAAGCAATGGAAATGTCGGGAATGAAAGATTTAAAATACATTCTTTGCACCCACGGACATTTTGACCATATAGGCGGTGTTCCCCAAATAAAAAAGGAATACCCAAATGCAAAAATTTGTATCGGCAAAGAGGATGCCCCCTATCTTCAGGACGGCAATCTTTCCCTTGCAAATCTTTTCAACGGCAAATTCCTACCCTGTAAAGCGGACTTGGAGTTTTGCGACGGAGACACTTTTTCAATAGGAAACATAAATGTAAAAATACACTCTGCCCCCGGGCACACACCCGGCGGGGTTTTGTATATTCTTGAAGAAGAGAGTGTGATTTTTACAGGGGACACTCTTTTTTGCGGAAGTGTTGGCAGAACCGACTTTAAGGGCGGGGATCCTGTTGCACTTATGAAAACTCTCCAATCAATAAAGAGTTTTCCTGATGATTATGTTGTTTACACAGGTCACGGCGGGAACTCAAATATAGGCTATGAAAAAATAAATAATATGTTTTTAAGATGAATTTATATTATATTAACCACAGTTACAGATACGAGTCGGAAAAACTGTTAAGACTGTTTTTTCCCCTTGAAAAAATAAATGAATATACCGAATATAGTGAAACCCGGGAAGATTACCTTCTCACACGTATTGACGGTGACAGTCTTCTTGCATTAACCGCGGAACTTTCCCTTGGTGGAGATGTACGCAGATGTGTTAAAACTGTAAAAAAAGATGAGTGTAATGACCTTGAACTTGAACTTTTGCTGTCAGCATACGAATTACTTTGTGAAATGAGCGGTTTTACACCTAAGTGGGGAATACTTACGGGTGTAAGACCTTCAAAACTTATTGTTAAACGGCTTTCTCTTTACGGTGAAGACGACGCAAGGGATTGGTTTTTAAATACCTACAAGGTTTCTCCCGAGAAAACGGAACTTGCAATTGATGTGGCTAAAACGGAACTTAAAGTAATCGAAAAAGCAGGGGAGAAATCCTTCAGTCTGTATATAAGTATTCCCTTTTGCCCTACAAGGTGCAGTTACTGCTCTTTTGTTTCCCATTCCATAAACACCGAAAAAGCCCAAAACCTTATTCCCGACTATGTTGAAAAACTTTTGGAGGAATTGACATTTACTGCAAAAGCCGCAAAGGAAAAGGGCTTGCATCTTACAAGTGTTTATTGGGGTGGGGGTACACCCACAACCCTCCACAAAGAAGATTTGGACAAAATTCTTACTCACATAGAAAATGTTTTTGATTTATCGCTGTGCCTTGAATACACTGTGGAGGCGGGTCGTCCCGATACTGTTACAAGGGAAAAACTTGAAGTGCTTAAAAAACATAATGTGGGACGAATCAGTATAAATCCCCAGACCTTCTCCGACAGCGTTCTGGAGGCAATCGGCAGAAGGCATACAACGGCACAGACCGAGGAAAAATATCTCCTTGCCCGTCAGGTAGGATTTGATTCAATAAATATGGATTTAATTGCGGGACTTCCCACGGATACGATTGACGGCTTCAAAAGGAGTGTTGACAGAGCCGTTGAGTTGGGGGCGGATAATATAACAGTCCACACCCTTGCCCTGAAACGCTCTTCTTCCATTGTTACGGAGAATGAAAGTTCTTGCGTTTCCGATAAGAATATTGAGGAAATGCTGGATTATGCGGGGAAAACTTTGAGAGAAAACGGTTACCACCCATACTATATGTACCGCCAAAGCAAGTCTTTGGGAAATCTTGAAAATGTGGGTTGGTGCAAAAAAGATAAGGAATGTTTTTACAATATTCTTATGATGGAGGAGTATCAGAGTATTTTCTCCGTAGGAGCCGGAGCGGTGACAAAACTTCGGAAAGAGGACGGAAGTGTAATTGAAAGAATATTCAATTTCAAATACCCCTTTGAATACATATCACGATTTCACGAGGTTTTGGAGAAAAAATCGGGTATGCTTCGATTTCAATATTGAATATCATTATTGAACGATTGTTAAAATAGTATATAGAGGGTGATAAACTGTGTCCAATGTTAACAACACCATAGAATATATTGTTGAAAACGCGGTTAATCCAAAGGATTTTATTTTAAAGTGTGAAGAAAAATACAGTAACAAAATAACAAAAATTGCAAAAGATATTGCAGAAAGCGACAAAACGGAAATTGTTATGCTTGCAGGTCCCAGTTCATCAGGCAAAACCACTACGGCGAAAAAACTCTGTCAGGCACTTGCGGATTTCGGTGTTAAAAGCCATACTATTTCCCTGGATGATTTTTATCTTAACAATGCCGATTCCCCTCGGTTTCCCGACGGTACACCCGATTATGAAACCGTTGATGCCCTTGACATCCCGTGCTTTGAAAAAACAATGACTCAACTTATAGAAACGGGTAGTGCTATGATACCCGAGTTCGATTTTTTGACAGGTAAGCGTAAAGAAAAGTACAACAGTTTGAAAATCGGCGCAAAGGATGTTATAGTGGTAGAGGGACTTCACGCGCTGAACCCTGCAATAACCGAGCATTTGCCCAAGGACAGACTTTTAAAAATATATATCAGCGTATCTTCCCGTATTTATGACGGCAGGAAAAACATTGTGCTCAATAAACGCAATATCAGATTTATCCGACGGTTAGTAAGGGATTACAAATTCCGCGGAAATTCCGTTGAGGAAACCTTTAAAATGTGGATCACCGTGCGCTACGGGGAGGATTCATACCTTTTTCCCTTCAAAGATAATGCGGATATAAGAATAAACACAATCCATCTTTACGAAATATGCGTTCTGCGGGATTTGGCGGCAGAATTGCTGGAACAGGTCAGGGATGATTCGGAGTTTTATAAAGAGTCCCAAAGACTTATACGCTCACTACACAAATTCCCGAAAATAGATTCATCTTTAGTACCCGAAAATTCTCTTTTGAGAGAATTCATCGGAAAGGAGTAAGATATGTCCGACAAAACAGTAAAAAAACAAAATGTTTTAAACGGTGCAATGGTGCTTGTTGTTGCCACCGCTCTTGTTAAGGTAATCGGTGCGGTGTATAAAATACCGCTAACGAGTATAATCGGCTCTTTGGGACGGGGCTATTTTGCTTCCGCCTATAATATTTATACGCCCATTTATGCTATTTCTATGGCGGGACTTCCCGTTGCCGTGTCCGCTATTGTTTCAAAAAACGCGGCATTGGGAAAATACAGGGATGTTAAACAGGTTTTAAAAATTACATTCCCCCTGTTTTTAGGCTTGGGTCTTGTGGGAACGGCGGCTCTTATGCTTGCGGCACCCACCTATGTTAATTCGGTTCATTCTCCCCTTGCAATTTTCAGCGTTTTTGCCATTGCACCCTCAATTCTGTTCTGTTGTATAATGAGTACATACAGGGGCTACTATGAGGGTCTCAATAATATGTACCCCACGGCAATTTCTCAGGTTATTGAGTCCTTGGGTAAACTGGTTTTCGGACTTGTTTTTTCCTATGCAATGCTCGACTATGCAAATGAACAAATTGCACTTACGGGTTCTGTGTTCGGCTACACTGTGGAAACGGAGGCGGACGGAGCCATTGTATATGCTCTTGCGGCGGCGGGAGCCATATTCGGTGTTACTCTCGGAACTATTTTCGGTGCCATTTATACGGTTTTACGTCACAGAATAAAAAAGGACGGAATCAGCAAGGAGATGCTTATAAATTCACCCCTTGCTTCCCCGAAAAAAACAACATTAAAAGAAATTATCGCCATTGCAGTACCCACCGCGGCAAGTTCATTGGTACTCAATATCACAAACTTTATTGACACCTTTATGATTCAAAGCCGTTTGGAAAGTGTTGTTGCAAATAATTACGATACAATAATGGGTATTTACGGCGACTCTATTTCGGCGGCAAATATTGCAAAGGAGAATATTCATACTTTCCTTTACGGTGCTTACGACACAACTTTGGATTTCAGAAACCTTGTTCCTACAATTATGATGACATTGGGTGTTAGTGCCATTCCCGTTATCTCCGCGGCAGTTGCAAAAAGAGATTTCAAGATGGTTAACGGAACGGTGAATACCGTGTTCAGAATGACCATGCTTATTGCACTTCCCGCGGGTGCCGGTTTCTTTGCACTTTCGGAGCCCATTATGAATTTGCTTTATAAAGGAACGGAGAATGAATCGGGAATTGCAATTGCTGCTCCCGTGTTGGGTCTTTACGGTCTTATGATGGCAATACTGACCCTTTCATCCCCCCTTACAAATATTCTTCAGGCAATCGGCAGAGCGGATGTTCCGGCAAAGGCTCTCGCCCTGGGCTGTATCTTTAAAATCGGTTTAAACTATATTCTTATAGGAATTCCCGAACTGAATGTTAAAGGTGCTGTTTTCGGAACCGCTTTCTTCTATCTTCTTTGCATTGTTTATAACTATTCCGTCCTGAGAAAAGAAACAGGTGTGAAAATCGACTTTAAAACCGTTATTGTTAAACCCCTTATTGCGGCTGTGCTTTGCGGTGGTTCTGCCTATGTTTCATATATGCTTTTATGCAGAGTTCTGACCTTCGGAGATATGAGCGGCAGACTTAACGGCCAATCACTTGCCTGCATAATTTCCATCGGTGTTGCCGTTGTTGTTTACGGAATTACGGTGCTTTTGACCAAAACTTTGGTAAAAAATGACATTTTAATGCTTCCAAAGGGAGAAAAAATAGCAAAAATACTTGAAAAATATAAGCTTATAGGTTAAAATATACAAGTACAGAGGATTTTAAAAATGGCAGTTAACTTTACTTTTAAAGACAGATACGGTTTTAATGACCTTGTTGATATAGTGAGAATTCTTCGTGAACCGGGCGGTTGCCCCTGGGATATGGAACAGACCCATCAATCCATCAGGGAGAACTTCCTTGAAGAAACCTACGAGGTTATTGAGGCTATTGATACAAACAACCGTGAACTTATGCAGGAAGAATTGGGCGATGTGCTTTTGCAGGTGCTTATGCATTCCGATATGGCAAGAACGGACGGTTGGTTTACTATCGACGATGTGGCAAACGATATTTGTAAGAAGTTAATTGTAAGACATCCCCATGTTTTCGGAGATGTCAGCGTTTCATCCACGGGAGAGGTTCTCAAAAATTGGGACGATATAAAGCGTCAAACAAAAAAACAGAGAACACAGAGTGAAGCAATGGCGGCAATCCCCGCCACATATCCCGCTCTTATGAAAGCCCAAAAAGTACAGGAAAAAGCTAAAAAAGCAGGTTTTGATTGGCGTGATCCCGAAGGGGCGTTTGACAAAATTGCGGAGGAGAGTGCAGAACTCAGGGAAGCACTTTCAACAGGGGACAGAGCAAAGATTGAGGATGAGTTGGGTGACCTCTTTTTCTCGGTTGTAAATACCGCACGTTTTTGCGGTTGCGATGCAGAAACCGCTTTGGAAAAAGCCACTCAGAAATTTATGAAGCGTTTTACCCTTACGGAAAAACTTGCAAGCAGTAAGGGTATTGATATGAAAACCGCTTCCATAGAAGTTCTTGACGAACTTTGGGACGAAGCGAAAAAAGAAAACTGAATTAGTCCAAACAAAATCGTGTAAACGATTTGGAAAATACAAAATTATTTTTGGAGGATTTAAAAATGAATAAGACAGATCTCGTAAAAGCAGTTGCAGAAGCAGGTTTGACAAAGAAAGACGCTGAAAAAGCAGTAGCGGCAGTTTTCGGTGCAATCGAAGGTGCTCTTGCAAAAGGCGACAAGGTTCAGCTCATCGGCTTCGGTACATTTGAAGTTCGCGAAAGAGCAGCTAAAGAAGGCCGTAACCCCAAAACAGGCGAAAAGATTACAATCGCTGCTTCCAAGGTTCCCGCTTTCAAAGCAGGTGCAGCTCTCAAAGACGCTGTAAAATAATTTTACACAAAAAAGGAACACCGCCGAGTTTAACGCTCGGCGGTGCTTTTTACTCTACAATATTATTAAGCCATACTTTTTTCTTAACAAGAATTATGCCTATAAGAACCTTTACAATATCAATGCATTGCACAATGGGGAATGTATATAGAATGGGTAGTTTGAACACATAGTAAAGGGAAAAGGCGATGGGTACATTCACGCACATAATATACACACTGTCCATAAGGAAAGTTATGAGGGTTTTACCGCCGCTTCGTATTGTAAAGTATGTTGCATTTGCAAAAGAGTGGACGGGTATGAACAGGGCGCAAACCCGAATAAAATAGCCTGCTAACTCTTTTGATTCGGGAGTGGTGTTGTACAGGAGAGGGATTTTGTTGCCTATAAGGAAAACAAAAACACCTATAACCGCGCTTAAAAATGCGGAAAAGGCAATTAATTTCCTGTCCGTATCAACGGCTTCCTTAAACTGATTCGCACCTAATTGTTTACCGATTATGATACCGATACTGCTTCCCAGGGAAATAAATGCAATATTGGCAAGGTTCATAACCGTTGAAGATATGCTGTAACCTGCCACTACGGAAATGCCGTAAAGACTGTATGCCATACTTAAAAGGGACATACCCAATGACCAGAAAAATTCATTGAACAGCAGGGGCATACCCTTAAAAGTAATATCTTTAAAGACATTTTTAGGTATGTAAAAGCATTTTAACACGCCTTTGAAGTAAGTGAAGCGGTATCTCTTCCTGATTATGTATATGCTTATTACAACACATTCAACATATCTTGAAATAACTGTTGCTATTGCCGCTCCCACAACTCCCAGAGCGGGGAAACCCAGTTTACCGAAAATAAGCACCCAGTTAAAACAACAGTTAGTGAAAACCGCAATAAATCCGGCAACCATGGGTGCAACCGTTTCTCCCGTTTCGCGAAGTGTGCTTGAGAAAACCTGGGACACACAAAAGGGGAAGAGTCCCCACAGCATTACCTTTAAATATTTTTTTGCAAAATCCAATGTAAGCAAAAGGTTTCCCGAGTCATCGCCCTCATGGAGATAGAGGCTTATCAATGTATCGTCCAAGAAAATATAAATCAGCATTGCCAAACTGAAAAGAATGAGGGAAATCATCATTTTATACCGCAATGTGTAGCGTATTCCCTCATTATCGTTTTTACCGAAAAATTGAGCGGTGAAAATTCCCGCACCGCTCAACGCTCCGAAAACAGCAAGACTGAACACAAAAATCAACTGATTGACAATTGAGATTCCCGACATTTGCTCCGTGCCGAGGGAACCCACCATCAAATTGTCAAGCATACTCACAAAATTTGTGATAAAGTTCTGTATCATTATGGGGACGGCAACTGCAAGAGTCATCTTGTAGAAGCCTTTGTCGCCCACATATTTTTTGAGAAAAGACATTTTACTTAATTAAATCATGCTCCTTGATGAATTTTACGGTTTCGTCAACAGTTGTGAATGCAAGACCTACAACAGTATCAGCCCCACCGTAATAAATTGCGATTTTCCCGCTTTCTGCGTCTGCAAGAGCGGCACAGGGGAAAACAACATTGGGTACATCCCCAACGAATTCGTAGTTTTCACGGGGGGACAGAAGATAGCAATCCGCCCTGTGCAAAACTTTCCAAGGCTCATTGATATCGGTAATCATTGCGCCCATACTGTAAGTGAAACCGTTACAACTTGTGAGAACACCGTGATAAAAACAGAGCCAACCCTCATCGGTTTCAATGGGTGTGGGTCCCGCACCCACCTTTGTCATTTCCCAATTCATTTCGGGCTTAATAACAAAACGGTGTTTGCCCCAATATGTAAGGTAGGGACTGTGGCTTAAAAAGATATCTCCGTAGGGTGTGTGTCCCTTATCACAGGGGCGGGTGAAAAGCATATATTCACCGTTAACTTTTCGGGGAAAAAGCACTCCGTTTCTTGAAACGGGGAGAACGGCATTTTCGTACCTTTGCCAATTTTCAAAATCCGTAGTAGCGGCAATACCTATTGAAGTTCCCCTGTCCGTGTGGCAAACCCATGAAAGATAGTATTTTCCGTCTATTTGGCAAAGTCGGGGATCATATCCATGGAAGATTTTTTCGTCATTCAAATTCCAATGAATACCGTCATCGCTGAAACCCGTTACAAGATATTGTTCACGGGTAATATCATCCATTCTGAAAACCCCCGCAAATCCCTTGCCGTAGGGTACAACCGCTGAATTGAAAATACTGTTTGCTTCTTTAACGAATGTTCTGTCAATTATAGGATTCTCGGTGTATCTCCAAACGGGGTCCGTGGAACCCGCGGGTTTGTCCTGCCATGGAATGTTTTTGATTGTTGAATTTAAAATTTTAGCCATAATAATACCTCTCATCCATCATAATAGTTTAACGTTTCTATAACAAGTCCGCCCACATCGGAAATTGCTTTTCTGCTGACAGTATCCAATTTATCCGAGTTTGCAGAAATTGTTTTTGAAATGTGCTTTTTTGAAGTTCCCAAAGAACAGGCATCAAAACCGTATTTTGAAAAGGGTGTGTAGGCGCTTGTTCCCAAAAGGGAACTTTCTTTTTTTATTTCGATTTGCAGATTTTCCGCCGCTTCGCCTATAACGGAAGCAACCTCCGAACTGCCCCTTGTTCCGCTTCCGTCATTAAAGAATACGGAAAGTTTTCTTGAAGTTGTGATTTCTTCAAGGGGAATAAAAACCGTGGGAACATCCGTATAAAGTCTTTTGTGTTTTTTTGCAAAATGGTAGGAGCCGGCACGGGAGGAATATTCGCTACCCGATATAAGACAGCAGATTTCCGTCTTTTCATATCTGAACGAATTGTCATGAAACTGTTTCATAATACTCAAAAGTATTGCGGAGGGAATAATACTTGAACTGATTCCCGAGGCAACCTTGCGATTGTTAATGAGTATAACGGACATTGCATAAAAAGGAATAAAAACCAGGGATAAAATAGCCGTAAAAGAGAAGAATCCCGAATCCTGCGGGGCACCCGAAAACAAAAACAGCAGAGCACCGCAAAAAAGCACCGTGTTTCCTATAAGGTCGCACACGCTTAAAATAAAGGGTGTTCTGTTTCCGAAAAAGTGGGCGCGCATACTTTGGGGTGCATCGGAACGGGCAACAAGAACAACTCTTCCCTCGGTTTCTCCCCGACTGTGCCGCACACCCAAAAGATTATTACTGCTTTTTGCGGGTGTGATAAAGTCCAGTTTTTTTCCGTCAAATAAAAATTTGTATGAAAAAATGCAAAAAATGACCAAACTCACCAACAGGCAAAGAGATGCTTTTAAAACGGATGCGGAGTGAACCGCATCATAGAAAATAAAAACACAAATAATCAAAAGACAGCACAGGAGTTTTTCAGCCAATGTGCCGGCCCCTGTATGTGTTTTAAATTGCTCCCGGTGAGTTTCGTCACAGAATTTTTTGAGTTCGTTCATAAAAATATGTTGTGTCCGTTCTTCTCCCGGAGAGCCTGCCCGACGTTCCCTTGCGGAGTTCAGAACAAGCTCTGCCGTATCAAGAACATAATCAACATTTTTTAATTCTAAATTTGGTGAAGCAGTCATAATTTAGATTTCCGAATTATTTATAATATTTTTAAAAACAGAGTAAGCCTTTTCCCAATCTCCGTTGTCATTGGGCCGGTATAACTTCAGATTTTCGCCCTTTGCTATAATTTTTCGGGCTTCTTTAATATCTTTAATTGCACCGCAGGACATAAGTTGAACTGCAACATTACCTAAAGCGGTGGCTTCGATGGGTCCGCCATATACATTTACATTACAACTTTGGGCGGTCATTTGAAGAAGTAATTTGTCTTTAGTACCGCCGCCCATAACATGAATTCTGTCATAGTTTTTACCCGTACATTCCTTGATTCCGTCAAAGGTGTAGCGGTATTTGAGAGCAAGGCTTTCGTATATACAGCGCATAATTTCCCCTACTGTTTGGGGAACATACTGCCCTGTTTTCCGGCAGTATTCTTTAACTCGTTTGGGGAGATTGCCCATGGGGGCAAATTCGGGGGCATCCGGATCAATGAAACACTTGAAAGGCTCACATTCCAAGGCGAGTTTTTCAAGTTCTGCGTAGGAGTATTCCGTGCCCTCCCTCATCCATTGACGGCGACTTTCCTGAATAAGCCAGAGTCCGCAAATATTTTTAAGGAATGCGGTGGTGTAACCGTAACCGCCCTCATTTGTAACATTGAGTTTTTTGGAAGCCTCATTTATAATGGGTTCTTTAACTTCAGTTCCGAACAAAGACCAAGTGCCGCAACTGATAAAGGCAAAATCGTCATATTCGCAGGGCGCCGCAGTAATTGCACTTTGGGTATCGTGGGCGGCAACGCTGACAACATCTGCTTTGGGTACACCCAATTCCTCACAGATTTCGTCGGAGAGTTGACCTATAACTGCACCCGTGGGCGCAATGGGGGTTAAAAGACTTTTGTCAATTCCGAATTTTTCGAGGATTTCCTCGGACCAATCCTTTGTTTCAAGGTCAACCATCTGTGAGGTGGTGGCGATTGAATACTCGGTGGATTTAACACCTGAGAGCATATAACTTAGGAGGTCGGGCATAAAGAGGAGAGTATCCGCCTCTTCCAATATGTAGGGGCGGTTTTCTTTAAGGGAAAGAAGTTGGAAAATTGTATTGAAATCCATAAACTGAATTCCCGTAATATCGTACATTCTTTCCTTTGTCATATATTTTTGTGCCTTTTCAACCATACCGTCATTACGTGCATCACGGTAATGAACGGGGTTTTCAACCAAAGTGCCGTCCTTACGGAGAAGCCCGAAATCAACACCCCAGGTATCAATACCTATGGAGTCAAATCCCCCTGTTTCCTTTGCTTTGAGGATGCCCTGCTTTATCTCATAAAAAAGCCGTTGAACATCCCAATAAACCGTGCCGTTAATTTGAACGGGGTCGTTAGAAAAACGGTGAATCTCCCGAAGTTCAATTTTCTCGCCGTCAAAAATGCCGAGAATTGCTCTTCCGCTTGATGCACCGAAGTCAAAAGCAAGAACTCTTTTCATACTAATCACCTTAAGAAACAGTTTATGATTATTTCTTCCGCTTCCTCCTCGGTTTTGCCGAGAGTTTGAAGTTTTAAAAGTTGGTCGTTGTTTATTCTGCCTATGGCGGCTTCGTGTACAATGTTTGCCTCGCAATGATTTGCGGCAATTTCGGGTATGGAACGAATGTGAGCGTCGTCCATGATTATTGAGTCACATTGAACGTGTGCGCGGCATTTTGCATTACCTATTGCACGGGGGTAGAAAACCTGCTCGGAACTGTCTTTTGCAACGGAACGGGAAATGATTTGTGAAGATGCGTCCTCCCCGTTAAGTTCAACAACCATATTGGAGTGTGCTATCTGACTGCCGTGGGTCATAAGTTTTTCAAGAATCACAAGGCGGGCACCCGCATTGAGTTTTGCAACCGTGTCACGCTTTGTTGAATCAACACCTTTTATTTGAACCATTTCCATTTCGCAGAAGGAGTTTTCATCCATATAAACCTCGGTGGTGGGGTTGAGAATTCTCGCGCCCTTGCCGTCGCCCTCTCCGTAGTGCTTTTCAACATATTTTATATGCGAATTTTTACCGATGTGAAAACGGTGGATTCCGTCATGCTCACTGCTTTCGTCACCTGAATTATGGATTCCGCAACCTGCAACAATGAGAACATCAACATCATCTTCGATGTAAAAATCGTTATAAACAAGGTCATTAACCCCTGCCTCGGTGATAATAACCGGGATGTGAACGCTTTCGTTTTTTGTTCCGGCTTTCACGGTTATATCAATACCGGGCTTGTCCTTTTTCGGTGCAATTATAATATTTGCACTTGAACGTCTTTCGGCACTTTCGCCGTTTTTTCTCAAGCTGAAAGCACCTTGGGGAATTTCGTGCAAATCAGCGATTGCTTCAAGCATATGTTTATCTGTACTGTTCATATTTTCATAATCCTTTATCTGAATTTGCAAGTGTTGTCGAACTGGGACATAAGCTGTGGGAAAATTTCATCAGCGGGCCCCTTTTTAGCAACAACTCCGTCCGCTATAACTGCAATTTCATCCGCTATTTTCATAATTCTTTCCTGGTGGGAAATTATTATCATACTTTCCTTGCGTGTTTTGGAAATTCCTTTAAAACTTTCCACAAGCATATTGAAACTCCAGAGGTCAATACCCGCTTCGGGTTCGTCATATATGGCGAGCTTTAAATCCCTTGCCATAAGAGTGGCAATTTCGATTCTTTTGATTTCGCCGCCGGATAGGGAAGAATCCACCTCGCGGTTAAGATAATCCTTTGAACAAAGCCCCACATTTGTTAAATACGCGCAGCATTGGTCCTCGGGCAAGTCCTCGCCGTGTGCAAGACTTAAAAGATTGCGCACGGAAAGACCTTTGAACCGGGGAGGTTGCTGAAAGGCATAGCCTATACCCAAGTTTGCGCGGTCCGTTATGGACATATTCGTAATATCGGTGCCGTTCCAGAGAATCTGTCCGCCGGTTGGTTTCTGTATTCCCATAATAATTTTAGCAAGGGTGGATTTTCCACCGCCGTTTGGACCGGTTACAACAAGAAATTTTCCGTCTTCAAGAGTGAGAGAAACATCCGTAAGAATTTCTTTTTCTCCCAAATCGTCCGACACATTGAATGAGATATTTTTTAATTCAAGCATAATACTCTCCGAATAATGAAATATTTAATAACATAATATATCAATTATGAATTATATACAAAATTATACGTTTATTCAAGTGTTTTTGAAAAATCCTTGTTATTTATAAGCGTTTATGGTATATTTATATTAGGTACATACAATCTAATGCAAGGAGGAATCAACATGTTGAGATTGGGCGGAGAATACGAAGAGAGTCTCACAAGAGAAGAACTTGAAACAGTGCTTAGGGAAACTGTTTTGGGTATTGCAATTGTTTGCCCTCATTCCGACGGAGTAAAGCTGGTCTATACCAATGACGGATTTTTCAACGTTTTTGGCTATACAAGGGAAGAATACGAGGAGTTGGGTCAGGATGTTCGTCTGAATCTTTTTAATCAGGAAGATTTTATGAACATTATAATGCGAGTCAACAGCGATTGTGCTCCCGGGGAAACCTCAAAATTTGAGTGCCGTATAAATAAAAAAGACGGAACACAGCCATGGGTTCTTATTTTCACCCGCAAACCTCGTAATGCTAAAAAAGAAGATAAAATGTTTGTTTGCAGCATCGTTGATATCAATGATACAAAGAATTTACAACTTCAGCTGCAAAAAGAGAAAAACAGATATGAAATAATTGAGGATTTGTCCGATAATATTATTTTTAATTACGATGTGGAAACCGATGTTTTTGAAGGTTCGGCAAAAATTCTCCGTTCTTTGGGTACGAGAACAAGGATTGAGAACGCTATTGAAAACATAACCTACGGTGATATGATAGACCACCGTGATGTTCCTGCATTTATAGGTGCATTGAGTAATGCACTTTCAGGTCAGCGGAAAAACAGTTTTGAAGCAAGAATAATGAATAACAGGGGAGATGGCGTCTGGCACAGGGTTAAATTCACCGTAGTAAACGGCGATGACGGGAACCCGGTTCAGTTTATAGGAACTTTAACGGATATTGATAAAGAAAAAAAGGAAAAAAAACGACTCATTGCTCAGGCGGAAACCGACCAGCTTACCGGTTTTCTCAACAAAATTTCCACTGCAATTAAAACCAACGAAAGAATCAAGGATGAAGGCGGAAACGGAGCGTTATTCCTTTTTGATATTGACGATTTCAAGAAACTTAACGATACATACGGTCACCATGTAGGAGATGTATTCCTTAAAGAGTTCACCGGAAAACTCTTGCGTTCCTTCCGCAGTACCGATATTTTAGGCAGAGTGGGCGGCGAGGAGTTTATTCTTTATTTGAACGGTGTGGGTGACAATAACTATTACATTGAGGAAAAGGCTCAGCAGATTTTGAGCATTTGCAACAGTATTCACCTTGAGGAAGCACCGGAAAGAAGTTTTTCATGCAGTATCGGTGTTGCAAGATTCCCAATGGATGGTAAAACATACACAGAACTTTATGAAAAAGCTGACGAGGCTATGTATTCAGTAAAGAAAAGCGGAAAAAACAACTTCGCTTTTTTTAAACAGGAGAATCTTTGATTATGTCGCAAATAATTGAATACATCAAAAGTAAAAATGTTCTCATTCTCGGTATGGGCAGAGAGGGAAAATCCACTCTTTCATATATCAGAAAGCATCTTCCCGAAAAGCATTTAACCGTAGCCGACAGGAACGGATTTCAAAGCGAGGACGGGAATATTACGGTTATTTCCGGGGAGAATTACCTGAAAAATCTCGGGGATTTTGATATAGTGTTTAAAAGCCCGGGTATTGCATTTTTAGATGATATCAGTTACCCCGAAACCACGGAAATTACTTGCCAGACGGATATGTTCCTGCGGTTTTGTAAGCCCACGGTTGTGGGAATAACCGGCTCAAAGGGGAAAACAACCACCTCCACCCTTATATATGAAATGCTCAAAGCAGGGGGCATTAACACCTGTCTGATAGGTAACATCGGCGTGCCTGTTTTTGAAAAGGCGGATGAGGACGAAAACCTTGTTGCCGTAATCGAAATGTCATCCCATCAACTTGAATTTACAAAAGTTTCGCCGCATGTGGCTGTGCTTGTGAATATTTATCAGGAGCATCTCGACCATTATAAGACGGGATTTAAGGGATATGTTGAGGCAAAGCTCAATATTGCAGTTCACCAAAATGAAAACGATTACTTGATTTATAACCCCGAACAGGACCTTGAGGGTGTTGTTGATTGGAAAAATGTTATTAAAGGAAAGGGTGTTCCCGTAAGCTTTACTGATGCAAAAAACGATGCATTTGTCAACGAACTTTGGAATTCAACGGAACATCTGAAAGGGGAGCATAACCGTCAGGACATTGCCTATGCCTTGGCTGTTGCAAGGATTTTCGGTGTGGGTGACGATGCCGTAAGGACCGCAATTAAATCATTCGGCGGAATTGAGCACAGAATGGAATATGTGGGGGTCATAAACGATATCTCCTGGTACAATGACAGTATTGCTACAATTCCCACCGCTGTTATGGGTGCGGTAAAGGCTCTCGGTACTGTTGATACACTTCTTTTCGGCGGTCTTGACAGAGGTATTGATTACGGGGATTTCATTGAATTCCTTGACAGTTGCAAAATTAAAAATCTTGTGGGGCTTCCCGAAACGGGACACACGATTATAAATACTCTCAAAGAAAAGGGTACAAATAAAAACCTTGTCCCTGCGAAGAATATGGAGGATGCGGTTAAAATCTGCAATGAAGTAACCGAAAAAGGCAAAATCTGTCTGTTCTCCCCTGCGGCGGCAAGTTATAACTACTACAAAAATTTTGAAGAAAAGGGCAGGCATTACAAAACCGAAATTCAAAAGTTGACAAAATAAGAAAATAGTAATATTCTATATACAGAAAAACCAAATATGAGGAGATATTAAAATATGAAGAGATTTGTTTCTGTTTTGCTTACAGTATGTATGCTTTGTTCACTTGCAACAATGAGTTTTGCAGGCTATAAGGAAGATGCCAAACTTCAGTTCAGGGCAAACGGCAAATTTAAAATACTTACTCTTGCGGATGTTCAGGACAGATACCCCATGGAGCCTGCGGTTATTCAGTTTATTTCCGAGGCTCTTGATTTCACATCACCCGACCTTGTTGTTTTTTTGGGTGATAATATACTCGGTACCGATCCCAAATCCATTGAGCAAATGATTACACCACTTGTTGAAAGAAATGTGCCTTTTACATTTGTTTTCGGTAATCACGATGATCAGGAGGGTTACGAAAAAGACGATCAACTGGCAGAATACCAAAAATATGCCGGATGTCTTGCCTATGATGCAGACCCTGCTCTCCACGGCTCCGCAACTCATAATTTGCCCATTCTTTCAAGCGACGGCTCAAAGGTTGCGTTCAATCTCTGGTTATTTGACAGCGGCACAACATACCGTGACGAAGAGGGCAAATATCTCGGCTATGACTGGGTCAGAGCGGATCAGATTGCCTGGTATAATACAGTCCGTGATGAAATGACCGCTGAAAACGGTGGGGAACTTATTCCCTCACTTGCATTCCAGCACATTATTCCCCAGGAACCCTGTCAAAAGATTTTTATTGAATCCCCCGTTAATCTTGGTGAACTTACAATTAACTGCTCCGACGGAACATCCACCACATTCATACCCGATGTTACGCAGTACGAGGGAATGATTTTTGAGAAAAGTTGTCCCAGTTACGGTAACGACGGTCAATGGGATGCAATGGTTCAGGGCGGCGACGTTCTCGGTCTTGTTGTAGGTCATGACCATGTCAATAACTTTATTGCAGATGTTGACGGCGTTGACCTTATCCAGACTCCCGGCGCAACATACAACTCTTATTACAACAATATGTTCCAGGGCGCAAGAGTTATTGAACTCAATGAAGAGGACCTTTGGAACTACGAAACATATAATGTTACATCCAATGAACTTGCTAAGAGGGATGATTCCAAATTGGATGAAGTGGGCGGTAGAAACGACTACGATTTCTTCTACACCTTTGAAAAAATATTCTCCGCAATTTACGGATTCTTTATAAAGATAATGAACGGTGAATTTTAATTGAATGGGACAACGGTTCGGTTTTTCCGGACCGTTGTTTTGAACTGAAGATGAGGCAGGTTGTTTCAATGGGGACAATCTGCTTTTTTATGTTTGAAATTTATTTGCTGAAAAAGATATTTAAAGGTTTTTCGGTTTTGTAAAAAATCACAGACAAACCGACGGTGGATAACGAACTTAAAAAGCTGTTGCATTTTGTTTTCAACGGTGTTATAATTCAATAAAATATGAATGATGTTTGCAGAAGAAGCATACGGCTGCCGAAGGAGTAACGCTCTCAGGCTTCCCGAAAGGGAAAAGGACTGCAAACGGACATAACTTTGGAGAAGCTCATTAAATTGAGTGCCGAAGGGGCAAAGCGATCTCGCTAATCTCTCAGGCAAAAGGACAAAGTATAAAACCTGAATTTTTTCGGGAAGATATTTGTTTCTTTTTGTCGGATTACGCCCTGTAATCCGACTTTTTATTTTATTTCAGTTTCGGAGGTAAATATATGGAAGTCTTTTTAAACAAAATTGCTGAAATCAACGGTACTGTAAACGGTGTTGTCTGGGGTACGTTCGGTTTGCTCCTGCTTTTCGGCACAGGTATTTTAATGACCTTCTGTACGCGCTTTTTCCAGGTTTCGCACATCGGTCTGTGGTGGAAAAATACAATAGGCAGTCTTTTCAATAAAAATGTTATAGGTCACGCAAAAGAAAAAGGAGCCATATCGCCGTTTCAGGCTCTTTGCACAGCTCTTGCGGCAACTGTCGGCACGGGAAATATTGCCGGTGTTGCGGCGGCAATCTGTACGGGCGGTGCAGGAGCGGTTTTCTGGATGTGGGTTGCGGCTTTTTTCGGTATGATGACAAACTTTTCCGAAAATGTTCTGGGTATATATTTCCGCCGCCGAAATGATAACGGCGAGTGGTCGGGGGGCGCAATGTATTATCTGCGCTACGGTCTCGGCGGTAAAAAAGGCGGCAAAACCGCAGGAAAGGTTCTCGCCGTTCTTTTCTGCATTTTCACTATGCTTGCCTCGTTCGGAATCGGCAGTATGGGTCAGGTTAACAAGATTGTTGCCAACATTGCTTCCGCTTTTGAAGTTGAGTCCCTTTCATCAATTCGGGTTTTCGGCGGAATATCGCTGTATAATCTGATTATCGGCGTTGTCATTATGGTACTTGTAGCGCTCATAACCCTCGGCGGAATTAAAAGAATTGCGTCGGTTGCGGAAAAAATCGTTCCCTTTATGATAATCCTCTTTATTGCCGGCAGTTTTATTATCATCGGCATCAATTATTCACAGATACTTCCCGCGTTCAGAACGATTTTTTTAAATGCGTTTAAGCCCGAGGCCTTTGTGGGAGGAACGCTCGGCGCGGCAATCAGCGCAGCGGTTACACAGGGCTTTAAGAGGGGTGTTTTCTCAAATGAAGCCGGTCTCGGTTCGTCGGTTATGGTACACTCAAACTCAAACATCAGAGAGCCTGTAAAACAGGGTATGTGGGGCATTTTTGAAGTTTTTGCCGATACAATGGTTGTATGCACAATGACCGCCCTTGTGGTCTTGACATCGGGAGTGTTTGATGCAAAGACGGGCGTATGTGCAGAGGGCTTTTCCGACGCAACTCTTGTTGCGGGCGCATTCAACAGCGTTTTCTCGTGGGGAAATATGGGCGAAAAGTTTATTGCTGTTGCAATGTTCCTTTTCGCATTTACGACAGTGCTCGGTTGGTCCCATTACGGTTCTAAAGCGTGGGAATATCTTTTCGGAACAAAAACGACTGTTATTTTTAAGATTATTCACGTATGTACGGTTGTTTTGGGTGCGGTTATGACTTCCTCCCTTGCGTGGGATATTTCGGACACCTTTAACGGACTTATGATGATACCTAACCTTATTTGCGTTGTTGTTCTGTCTCCGTTGGTTATGAGAATTACGAGAAACTATGTTGACCGTACGTGCAGGCACAGGAATGAAAAACCAATTCTTTCGTTTGACCCCGCACTCCAGGCTGAAGCGGAAGCTGTTACGGAACGGGAATAAAACCGAGTTCTATTGCATGCACATTTTTCCAAAACCCCGAAAAAGAGGGATGTAAAAAACTTCCGTTTTTTACATCCCCGTTTTTATATGCCTGAAAGAATATTACTGTTCCTCAAAGAAATATCACCGATTAAATCATTTACGGAATATGCGTGTTTTTCCAAATCGTTGCAGGTGGCTTTGGTTATTCCCTGTTGCTGTAATAACGAGATAATATCTTCGGCAACGGAATTTATAACAACAGCCTTTATATCGGCATTTTCGGCGCCGTTGTCCGTGGATATGAGGAATTCAAGAGAATCCGCCATCGCCTCTCCGCCGTCAATTTCCCTGAGCGCTTTGAATTGCCATTTGTAATAGGGCATATATTTGTTGTTCAAAAGGAAGAACGATTTCATTGCCGCGTTGGAAAACTCAAAAAGTGCCAGTTGTGCGGCGGCGGTTTCTCCACGTTTTAAAATTCTCGGGTAATTGTATTGCCCGCTTTGTGCCATTATTAAAAGATTTCCCGCAAGTTTTTTCAGTTTAACATCCCGGGGCATTTCTTTCAGTCTGTTTCGTATTTTGGTGAACTCTCCCGAATCGTCCCGGAATATTTCTCCGTTAGTGGCTTCTGCCAAAGCAAAGTCCGGAATCGTAAGCCATTGCTCGTTTGTAAGTTCACCGTCCGGTGAGCCGATTTTTTTATTATAGAAATCTTTGGTTCTGAAAACTCCGTTCCTGCTGCCGCCCACGGGCTTAACCCTACTGCGTTTGTAGCCGTGAAATTCATTGGGGAGTTTTGAATATGCTCTTTCCAAATTGAAAAAAACTTTATTGTCAATGATGTTTTCATCGGGAAGAAACAGGCAAAAGCCCGGCTCAAAATCATGGTCGTGGGAAATTTCATCGTCATATCCGTAGCAGTCAGAACCGCTTCCCACAAGCCCGACCGCTATTAAATGCTCATACTCTCCGAACATTTCGTGTAACATGGCTTGTCCGTACTCCTCATAATACTTTTTTGAAAGTTCAAGACCTTTCATAAATTTTCCTCGCTCTCTCGGTTAATTCTTTTTCATATAAAAATCTTCCGTAATAGCCGAATGTGGGAGCACATTTCTCGCAAACGAAAGCATAGTTTCCGTCGTCTTCGGAAAGATTATCGTTCAGAACTTTTTCCGCTTTATTTAACAGTATATCAATTTCTTCGCAAGCCTCCGCGAGTCCCTTTTGGGCTTCCAATGCGTTTGCCATGTTAAGATATGTTACCGCCTGTTCCAAATTGAATCGGGGATTTTCATCTAAAACGGAAATTGCCCTGTTGTATAGGAATAAGGCTTTTTTGTATTCTTTTAAATCCACAAGGGAAAGAGCGTAATTGTTATAAAGTCCCGCAAGACGTCTGTCATTTAATGGTAGCAGTTTTTCATATAATGCCAATGCTTTTTCAAAATAGACAATGCTCTGCGGTGCTTCACCGAAAGCCTTGTAAGCGGTGCCGCAGTTTATATATGCGGTGGCACCCGAAATATCGTTTTCAAGATTTAAAACACCAACCGAATCAAGTGTTTTTCGGCAATATTTGTAACAGTTTTCCCTGTCCCCGATTTTTCTGTAAAGACCTATACACTCGTTGTAGAGGGTGAAAAGTCCTTTACTGTCATTAAGTTTTTGTGCGTTGATTATTTGTTCCTCTAAAAAAACTCGGGCATCATCATATCTGTTTTTACTTAAAATATCATCCAGCTCTGAAATTACAGAGCCGATATTAAGGTGATTCGGAAATATATTCATATATTAACCTCTGTTCTTTAATGGTAACATTTTATCACAGTATTAAGAATTTTACAATGAAAATATATGGGGAGTTTGTGCCAAAACAGAGATTTGGTAAATTGAATTGTGGAGTTGTATAAAAACACTTGCAAAAATACGACAGTATATAGCAAATCTTACAAAATAGAAGAATTTTACAAAAAAACCTTTACTTTATTACGCTAAAGTGGTAAAATGCTGACATAATCAAAAAAGACGGCAACGTCAAATGGAGGAATTTATTATGAAAAAAGTATTGGCAATCGTAATGAGCGTAGTTCTCGTTCTCGGTATTGTTTGTGCATTTGCCGCTTGCGGTACAAAGGACGGCGGCGACACTACTGCAGCCGCAGATACAACAGCCGCAGCATCCGATATGGCTTATATCAAAGAAAAAGGCACAATGGTTATCGGTATTACTGAATATGCTCCCATGAACTTCAAAGCAGAAGACGGCTCTTGGACAGGTTTTGATACAGAGTTTGCAGAAGCAGTTTGCGAAAAACTCGGTGTTAAAGCAAAGTTCTTCGTTCTTTCCGACTGGGATCAGAAAGTTAACGAACTTAACGCAAAAACAATTGACGTTGTTTGGAACGGTATGACTATTAAGGAAGAACTCAAACAGTCAATGAGCATTACAGACGCTTATGTTTACAATGCACAGGTTATTGTTACAAAGGCAGAAAATGCAGATAAGTATAAAGACCTTGAATCCATCAAAGACGCTACAATCGCTGTTGAAACAGGTTCCGCAGGTCAGGATATGGTTGCAGATTGTGCAAACGTTACAGAGGTTGCCGCACAGTCGGACGCTCTTCTTGAAGTTCAGTCAGGTGCCGCAGATGTTTGTGTTATCGACATTACAATGGCAGATGCTATGACAGGCGAAGGCACAAGCTACGCAGATCTTCAGAAAACAGGCACTCTTTCGGAAGAAGAATACGGTATCGGTTGCCGCTTAGGTTCCGACACTTGCACGGAAATCAACAAGGTTATGGCAGAACTTAAAGCGGACGGCACTCTTGATAAACTTGCTAAAAAATACGAACTTACACTTGTAAAATAATTCTTCAGTTTTTAATATTTCGGCAGAGTGTCCCGGCGGCACTCTGCCTTGAATGTTGTTATATGGGAAATAAATCGAAAGGGAATAATTGATTATGGCACCTGTTAATCTATCAACAGTTTTGCAATCGCTGTTTGAGGGTTTCGTTGTTTCAATCGAAATATTTGCACTTACTCTGTTGTTTGCCATTCCTCTCGGACTTGTTATAAGTTTTGGCTCAATGAGTAAGTTTAAACCTTTAAAATATGTGGTGAGATTTATTATTTGGGTTGTAAGAGGAACCCCTCTTATGCTCCAACTTATTGTTATATTCTACGGACCGGGACTTCTGGCAAACTGGGCGCAGGGCTTGGGCAGTACAAATCCCATTATAATGTGGATTGCCGGCATAACCGTTATGGAGCGTTTCGTTGCCGTTATAATATCGTTTTCATTAAACTATGCCTGCTATTTCTCCGAAATTTTCAGAGGAGGAATAGAGAGCATACCTAAAGGACAGTATGAAGCAGGTCAGGTTTTGGGAATGACAAAAACCCAGGTATTCTTTAAAATCGTTTTAATGCAGGTTGTTAAAAATATTATTCCCCCAATGAGTAATGAGATTATAACTCTTGTTAAGGACACATCCCTTGCCCGTGTTATTTCCGTTTACGAACTTATTTGGGCGGGTCAGGCATTTATTAAAACAAACGGTATTATCTGGCCCCTTATGGCAACGGGACTTTTCTACCTGATGTTCAGCGGATTGTTAAGCCTTATTTTCGGCAGAATCGAGAAAAAACTTGATTATTACAAAACTTAAGGGAAAGGAGATTGAATATGTCCGTACTTGAAGTGAAAGATTTAAGAAAGAGTTTCGGAAAAACTCAAGTTTTAAAAGGCGTATCCTTTTCTCTTGAGGAGGGTGAGGTTTTAAGCATTATCGGTTCGTCCGGTAGCGGTAAAACCACGATTTTAAGGTGTATAAATCAACTTGAAACTGCCGACAGCGGTTATATTGCCGTGGCGGATGAGGTGTTCTTTGACGAATCTAAGAAGGAAATAAGTTCCAAGGAAAAACGCAGAAAACAGTTGCTTGTGGGACTTGTTTTCCAGGATTTCCACCTTTTCCCCCAATATAATGTTCTCAAAAATGTAACCCTCGCCGCAGAATTACTTGCAAAAGAACGTGAGGACTACAAACAGAATAAGAAACAGATACACAGGGAAATTGAAGAAAAAGCCGCGGAAATTCTCAAAAAAGTGGGTCTTTCCGAGAAATTGGAGAATTATCCCTGTGAACTTTCCGGCGGTCAAAAACAGCGGGTTTCAATAGCAAGAGCATTGATGCTTGAACCGAAAGTTCTGTTTTTTGACGAGCCCACATCCGCCCTTGACCCCGAGTTGACAGGGGAGATTTTAAAGGTAATCAAAAGCCTTGCGGAAGAAAAGACCACAATGGTAATCGTAACCCATGAAATGTCCTTTGCAAAAGCAGTTTCCACCAAGGTTATATTTATGGATGACGGTGTAATTGCGGAGGAGGGCACACCCGAGGAAGTGTTCGATAATCCTCGCTCCGAACGAACCAGGGCATTTATTTCAAAATTTGATGATTAACAAAAAACCGCTGATGAGCATAGTATGAACTAAACAAGCACTATGCCCTCAGCGGTGTTTTTTCAGGTGGCGACGGGAAAAATTTTTGTCGTCCGAGAATAGCCTGAAAAATCTGTGCATAATATATGGGGCTGTAAAAAAACGAAAGTTTTTTTACAGCCCCTATGTTTAAATACGGGTTTTATAATTTTTCAAGAACTTTTAAGATAATATCCGAAAAGGCGGTAACATCGGATGCAAGGGAGTCGGAGTATTCGGAAACGGATACGTCATCCGCGTTGTCGGATATTTTTCTGATGCTTACAAAGGGAGTGTTTAAAAGGTAGCAAACCGCTCCCAAGGCACCGCTTTCCATATCAAAAGCGTTAATGTTAAAAAGTTTCTTATACTTTTCGCCCAATGCCTTGTCGGTGAGGAAGAAATCCCCCGTACCAAGATTGCCGTGCTTGAATCCATCAACGGAGCAAGCGGCTTTGTAGAGGGAGTTATCACATTTGTATATGTAATCCTCCTGACCGGGTTTTTGTCCGGGGAGTCTGCCGATGGGGGTCAAATCAAAATCGCACTCCACACAGGAGTCGGAAACGATTATGTCACCCTTGAAAACCTCGGAGACCGCACCGCTCCATCCCGTGTTGATAACTCCGTCGAATTTGTCGCAGTCAAGAGCAATTGCCGCACCCATTGCCGCATTTACCTTGCCTATGCCGAAACAAACTGCCGTGCATTCATGGGAGTTATAAGAGAAATCAAAAGCGGGCATATGCTTGATTGTGTATTCCTTTTTTACAAGTTCGCCCAAACTGTTTTTGCAGGGGTTAAACTCATCAATATCAGCAATCAGAACAAGATATCTCATTTTTATTCTCCTTTTTCAACTGCCTGTGAAAGTGCCTTTGCCAACTGGTCGGGACAGGATGTGGATTTAAAACCGCAACGGATTCCCGAAATGGTATTTATAATTTCCTCCGCAGGTTTGCCCTCGCACAGAGCGGCAATTCCCTGAAGATTGCCGTGGCAACCGCCCTGGAATTTTACGTTTTTTACAATTCCGTCTTCGATGTCAAAGGTGAGGTTTCTTGAACACACACCCTGGGGTTTATACTCAAATGTCATTTTTATTTTCCTCGCTTTTCAATATATTAAATGCTTCTTCCAAAGCGTCAAGGGGCGATTGCCCGCTTGCCTTTTTTACTGTAATATAGGGTTTCGGACCCCGTGAAACAAGGATTCTTCCCCTCATACCTTTTACAAGAAGGGCAACCTTGTTCATATCAATTTCCTCAACGTACAGAAGCAGACTGTTGTTATTCTGTCCGATTTCATAAATACCCAATCCTGCGGCGGTATTTCTTAAGAGAGCAACCTTTACAAGACCTTCAACCCCGGGGGGCGGGTCACCGAAACGGTCAATAAGTTCATCAATAACATCGGATGCATCCGCCTGAGTTTTTATATCTGCGATACGCTTGTAAATTGAAAGTCTTTGGGGCAGGCTCTCAATATAATTTTCGGGAATATGGGCATCAATTCTTATATCAATAAGACATTCTTTGGTATTTATTTTAACTTCTTCGCCCTTTTCCTCCACAACGGCTTCCGAGAGAAGTTTCATATACATATCGTAACCCACGGCTTCCATGTGCCCGTGCTGTTCCGAGCCGAGAAGATTACCGGCGCCGCGTATTTCAAGGTCACGCATGGCAATTTTAAAACCGGAGCCAAACTCGGTGTATTCCCGTATTGCCGTAAGACGTTTTTGGGCAATTTCCGATAACTCGCTGTTGCGGTTAAAGGTGAAGTAAGCAAATCCGCGCCTTGCGGAACGTCCCACACGTCCGCGTATCTGGTGGAGTTGGGCAAGACCCAAATGGTCGGCATTTTCAATTATGAGGGTATTGGCATTGGGAACATCAACACCTGTTTCAATAATTGTGGTGCAAACGAGAATATCGATTTCACCCTCCAACAGTTGCCGCCACACATCCGATAGTTCGTCCTCACTCATTTTGCCGTGGGCAATTCCGATATTGGCATCGGGCAGAAATTCGTGAATGGTTGCGGCGGTTTTTTCAATGGTGTTAACCTTGTTGTGTAGATAATATACCTGTCCGCCCCGGCGGATTTCCTTTGCCATTGCTTCCGTGAGAACTTCCCAATCGTGTTCAAGTACATAGGTCTGAACGGGGAAACGATCCTGGGGTGCTTCTTCAATAACGGACATATCCCGAATTCCCGACATTGCCATATTCATTGTTCGGGGAATGGGGGTTGCGGAAAGAGTGAGGCAGTCAACATTGGGATACATTTCTTTAAGTTTTTCCTTTTGCCCCACACCGAAACGCTGTTCCTCATCCACTATTATAAGTCCCAAATCCTTGAAAACCACATCCTTGGAAATGAGCCTGTGGGTGCCGACGACAATATCAATTGATCCGCGTTTAAGGGCTTTTATAATACGTGTCTGTTCCTTTGAAGTTCTGAAACGTGAAAGCATTTCCGCTTCAATGGGGAATCCTTCAAAACGCCGCATTATTGTGTTGTAGTGCTGTAAAGCAAGTATTGTTGTGGGCACAAGAATTGCACATTGTTTTCCGTCCGCAATACACTTGAACGCGGCTCTCAAAGCAACTTCGGTCTTGCCGAAACCTACATCACCGCAAAGAAGTCTGTCCATGGGATGGGGCTTTTCCATATCTTTTTTGATTTCGTTTATACTTCTTATCTGGTCATCGGTTTCGTCATATTCAAAACGTCTTTCAAAATCGTTTTGCATATCAATATCGGGAGAAAAGGCATAGCCCGCGGTTTTCATTCTTCGGGAATAAAGTTCAATAAGTTCTTTTGCCATATTTTTGGCAGAAGCCTTAACCCGTGCTTTCATTTTTTCCCAGTCATTGCCGCCTAATCGGGAAAGTTTTAGGGAATTTGTATCATCCTTGGGGCCGATGTATTTTGAAACCAGGTCAAGTTGCGTAACGGGAACATACAGGGCGTCCCCTTTAGCGTATGTGATTTTTATGAAATCCTTTGTTATACCCGAAACCTCTAATTTTTGAATACCGTCAAAAATACCGATACCGTGAACAGCGTGGACAACATAGTCCCCCCTTGAAAGTTCTTCAAGGCTCTGTATTGCATCGGCGGCTTTGTAGTTTTTCTTTCGCTTTTGGGTGGATTTATACACACCCTTGCCGTAGGAAATAATATTGAATTTGTCCGAGGTGCATCTGAATCCCCCGGATAAACTTCCCCATAAAACGCTAACCGTGTTTTTCGGGAATTCGGCAGGGGGAACGGGGAAGTACATTGCTTTGACATCTTCCGTTTCCAAGGCTTCCGCAAGTGATATTGCACTTTTTTCCGTGCCTGCAAGAACAATGCAGGTTTCTTTTTTTGAAAGGGAGGGTCGTAAATCGTCAAGCAGAACTTCCAATGAGCCGTTCCACAGAGGATTCTGCTGAACATTAAAAGTGGTAAGACTTTTTACGGGCGTGTCAAAACTGCCTCGGGCAAAATTGTCCATATAAACAGTTTTCTGTTTTTCGTAAATTAAGAGTAATTCCGCAAAGGTCAGGGAAAAACGGTCCAGACCCTTTGTTAAAACACCGCTTTCAAATTGGGCTTTAATTTCCTGCAAGAAAAGCTTTGAGGTGCTTTGTACCCTGTCTTTTACGGATGCGCTTTCACAGACGAAAAGAAGTCCGTCATTGCAGTATTCAAAAATTGAAGCGGGATTTTCGTATGCAAGGGAAAGGTATTTATCAACCGACTGTAATTTTACTCCGGAGTTCAAAAGTTCAATATCTTTGTTCAGTTGTTCCTTTGCTTTTCTTGAACCCTTTCCCGAAAGTGTGGGAATAAAGCCCTCTATTCTGTTTTTGAGAACTTCGTCGCTGTCAAAGATTATTTCCGTTGAGGGTGTGATTTCACAAAAATCAAGGTTTTCCGTTCGCCTTTGAGTTGAAACATCAAAAAGGGAAATGGTATCAACTTCATCTCCCCAAAGTTCAATTCTGACGGGTTGGAGGGAATCGGGAGGGAAAAAGTCAATAATTCCGCCCCTCACCGCAAACTGTCCCGGACCTTCAACGCTGTCCGCTCTTTTGAAACCGGCACTTACAAGTATTTGTGTAATTCTTTCCGTGGAAATTTCCGTGTCAAAATCTATTCTGAATATACGTTGTTTCAGTTCATCGGGTGGGATTGTAAGTTGTATTGCAGCTTCCGCCGAGCAGACAATTATTTTACATTCATCTTTCAGGACTTTACACAGGGTTTTGAGTCGCAGTTGTTCATATTCTCTTGATTGACCCTGGGAAGAATTAAAAGAAAAATCACGAGCGGGGTAAAAACAGGCGATTTCTTTGCCGCCGTTCAATGAGTTAATATCGGAGGTGAATTTCCCCGCCGAACTTTCATCGGGCAAAACAACAATAGCTCTGCGAGAAAATTCCTCGCAAAGCGAAAAAACAAGATGTGCTTTCGGAGCGTTGGGAAGCCCCGTGATTCCACAGGGGTACATTCCCGCACCCATATAGCGTACCGCATCCTGATATTGAGTACTGTTTTGAAGAAGTTTTTTGTAGCCTGACATAAAACCCTCAACCGTTGTATTTGGACATAGCGCCTTCAAAATCGCCCTTTACAAGCATTTCAAGTGCATTTGCTCCGTCTTCTATGGCATTTCTTACGGCAGGAATATCTTTTTTAGGAAAATTTCCAAGAACCCAATCGGCTAAATCATAATCCGGATTGGGTTTCGCCCCCACACCGATTTTGATTCTCGGGAAGTTTTCCGAGCCTAAATGGGCGATGATACTTTTTATTCCGTTGTGTCCCCCGGCACTTCCTTTTCTTCTTATACGAAGTTTGCCCGGTTCCAAGGAAATATCATCAAAAACAACAATGATATTTTCAGGGGGGATTTTATAAAAATTCGCACATTCCGCAACGGCGGTGCCGCTGTTGTTCATCATTGTCTGGGGCTTCATAAAAAGCACCTTGCGGTCTGCAATTTTTGTGTCACCGATAAGTGCGTGGAATTTCAGTTTTTTGGCTTTAAAGCCAAATTCATCCTCCAGATAGGTTATGAACAAAAAACCCGCGTTGTGCCTTGTGGTTTCGTATTTGGCACCGGGATTGCCCAAGCCCACAACTAAATAGTCATAGGTGGAGTTTCCGTCTTTTTTAAAACTTTTAAACATTTGTATCTCCGATTATTTGTGTTGTCTTTTATAGGGTTTTTTAATGTTAACCCAATCTTTTTTAATTGTTTGTCTGTTGCGTGCAATGGCAAGGGCATTGTCGGGAATGTCCTCGGTTATTGTTGAGCCGGCGGCGGTGAAAGCATTTTCGCCCACGGTAACGGGTGCCACAAGATTTGTGTTGCATCCTATAAATGCGCCGTCTTTTACTGTTGTGCGTGATTTGTTCTTGCCGTCATAGTTTACCGTTACGCAACCGCAGCCGAAGTTAACATCCTTGCCCACGTCGGAATCTCCCACATAAAGGAGATGGGGGAGTTTACTGCCCCGGTCAACAGTTGAGTTTTTAACCTCAACGAAGTTGCCGATGTGTACGTTATCCGCTATTTTGCAGTTGGGACGAATGTGAACAAAGGGTCCCGCCGTAACACCCGAGCCGATTTGGGAGTCGTAACTCTGGGTATTGTTAAGTTTTGTGTTTTCACCGATAAGGGTGTTGCAAATATATGAATTGGGGCCGATAACGCAGTCTTTGCCGATTACCGTTTCCCCCGTAATAACCGTATTGGGAAGAATGAGTGTTCCCGCTTCAATTTTAACATTTTCTTCAATAATAACTCCGTCGGGGCAGGGGATTTCCACACCCTTGGAGAGCAAAGCATTGATAATTTCTGTTCTTTGAGCATTGTTAATCATAAAACACATTCCTTCTGAACATAATCTTTAAAAAGCATTTTAACATATATTATGTTGTTTTTCAAGAATTTAAAACAGAAGTGTATCTGCTTGATTTATTTTGTAACAATGTTATAATTTAATTAAACATAACGGAGGGTATGTGCTATGAAATATGTATTTATGCTAATGGGAATAATTGTGTTGGCATTTGTTGCAATCCTGATTATCAATGCCCTGAAAACAAAGGGTAAAGCCCGCAAACTTACAGAGGAGATCGTTCACAGAACCGAGGATGAACAGAGGGCTTATGCAGAAAAATTAGGAAAAATGATTCGGTGCGAAACCGTTTCAAAAACCGACGGTTACGACGATACGGAATTTTCAAAATTAAGAGAAACAATGAAAGAACTTTTTCCGTTGGTTCACGAAAAATGTGAGAAAATGACTTTTTCCGATGACTGTTGGATTTACAAATTAAAAGGCAGGGACGAAAGCCGTAATGTTATGGTAATGTCCCATCACGATGTGGCGGCGGTTAAGGGTGAATGGGAACATCCCGGTTTTTGCGGAGAAGTTTTCGGCGATGCCCTTTGGGGTCGTGGTACAATTGACACAAAAACTCCTCTTTTTGCGGAATTTCAAGCCCTTGAAGAACTGTTGAAAGAGGGATTTGTTCCCGAGTGCAACCTTTACATAGGCTCTTCCCATAATGAAGAAATTGCGGGGGACGGAATACCCCGAGCACTTGAATATTTCAAGGAGCGGGGAATAACCTTTGAAACGGTACTTGACGAGGGCGGTGCAATAATAGACCCGCCCCTTGCGGGAATGAAATGCCAATGTGCAATGATGGCTGTTCACGAAAAGGGTATTCATAGGCTTGAATGTACAACTCAGGAGGGGAATACACACACGGGACTTGCGGCTAATGTTAACACTCCCGTTGCAAGAATGTCCGCGTTTATTACGGAGATTAACTCAAAAGACATATTTATTCGCAGACTTTATCCTGAAGTAAAGGCAATGTTCAAAGATCTTTGCCCATATACACCGTTTTTTATGACGGTTCTTTTCAGCAATCTTTGGTGTTTCGGCGGTCTTTTGAAATGGGCAATGCCCAAAATCAATCCCCAGGCGGGTGCCATGATAGGAACTTCCTGTTCCTTTAATGAAATTTCAGGTTCTCGGGATGATAAAAAATGCACCGCAAAAGCCGTGTTGCGTTGCGTAAATGATGAGGATTTAAAGGCGGATATTGAAGCCATTAAGAAAGCGGCACAAAAATACGGAGTGGAAGTTAAGGACGGAGAAAATAACGAATACCATAAACCCGCCGATATGACAAAGCCGGCATTTTCATATACGAAAAAATGTATTGCCGAGTGCTTTCCCGCAGTTGCATCCGCGGCGTATGTTCTCCCCGCAGGTACGGATTCAAGGCATTTAACGGATGTTTGTGACTGCGTTATAAGATTTGCCCCCATTGCAATGGATTCACAGCAGTTCGCAAGTGTTCACAGCGAAAACGAAAATATCTCTTTAAAGGCAATAGGAAATGCGGTTGAATTTTATAAGGTGTATATGAAGAATTATAAATAACAAATAACTTTTTAATGAAATTTTAAGGACGGTTTGCAAATGTGTGGCTTTGTGTAACCGTTCTTTCTTTTTGTTTCGTAAGAGTTGCGTTTGTGTTACAAAAATATGTTGATTTATTCACATTTCTAAGGTATAATTGTTAAAAGCGGAAAAAAGGGGCGAAAAAGGATGACCGATAAGTTCAAAAAGAATTTAATTGTTTTCTTTTCTGTTTTCTTTACGGCACTTTTTAGTGTTATACTTCCGTTTCTTTCAACCTGGTTTCCCGATGTAATTAACAAGGTTAATTTGAACTCTGCATCAGCGGATGTAGGGAAATATAATTTGGATGACGAATTCGTTTATTTGTCGGGCGAATGGGAGTTCTTCTGGGGAAAACATATTATCTCCGAATCTTCGGAAAATGCCAAGGCGGATGCAGTAGTGCAAGTTCCGTCCTCTTGGACAACCTATGAAATTGACGGTCAAAAACTTTCAAACGGCGGAAAAGCAAGCTACCGGGCAAATTTAAAAAATATTAACACATCAAGATCCATTGTAATAGCCGTTCCCAATTTTTCGGGACAATGTGAGGTTTTTGTTAACGGGGAAAGAGTTTATTCAAACCGCGGATTGCAGGGAACGGAATATTCGGAAGTGGTTGAGTCCTATGCCATTCCCTATACATTTGAAGAGGGCGAATCAAAGGATTGTGAGGTTGTAATAGAAAGTGCTTGCAGTTATTCAAGCGGACTTACCGTGTCCCCCACACTTTCGACTTACGAGCAGTTTCGTTCAAGGGAAATGAGCACCCTCGCTCAAAGGTATTTCTACATAGGAATTGTAATATTTATTGCAATTGCCGTAATTATGTTGGGTGTTTTGAATAAGGATGTGGGCGAACAGTTCTGGTTATTTGTCCTGTGTCTTACATTTGCTTTCAGAATGTTGTTAACAAACGAGGGTTATATGGTGTCCCATGACTTTTTTGGTAATTTGGATCACGAAATTATGACCTCGCTTATATATGTGTCAACATACATAATTAAACTGTCAATGCTGATGCATCTGATAAATGTGCTGGGTATAAGTGTGAGACCGATCCAACTTGTTGCCATCTCAAGTTTGTTCTTGGTGTGTGCATTCGTGCCATACGTGCTGTATGACTATATTTACATTGCAACATCCTATATGTGGCTCCAGTCTGTTACATATTTGTCCGACTTTATTCTCATAAATAAAATTGCGGAAAAGGTAATTGCGGGAAGAAGATCATCCCTGTTGTATCTGGTAGTTTTCTGTGCAACCTCTGTGGGAATTGCCATTGATAATTTCTACATAAACGGTTATATTTCTCAAAATGTCAGCTATATTATGCCCGTTGTCTGTATGGTATTTATAGCAAGCGTTGTTCTTGTTCACTTCGGAGATACGGTTGAGGCATTTAAACAAGCGAGAAAAACAGCGGAACTCCAAAAAGAGTTAAGCGACATGAATATGACTTTAATGTTGAGTCAGATTCAACCCCATTTCCTTTACAATGCTCTTAACACAATTAAATATCTTATAAAAAAAGATCCGAAAACAGCGGAATCGGCAATAGTAAAATTTTCAAACTATCTAAGGGCAAATATGGATTCCCTTACTCAAAAAGAACCCATACCGTTCAAAAAAGAACTGGAACACGTCCGTAATTATATTTACATTGAGTGTCTGCGGTTCGGGGACAGATTGAATGTGGAGTACCATATCGAATACGAAGATTTTATGATACCGCCCCTGACCATTCAGCCCATTGCGGAAAATGCTATAAAGTATGGTATAAATCAGCGGGTTGACGGGGGAACATTGAAAATTTCAACCCACGACGACCAAGAAAATATTTTCATTATAGTTGAAGACAACGGCGTAGGTTTTGATGTGAATGAACCAAAAAATGACGGACGCTCCCATATCGGTATAAAAAATATAAAAACAAGATTGAGAGAAATGTCCAATGCTCAGGTTAATATAGAAAGTATCCGGGATGTGGGTACAAAAGTAACAATAATAATACCAAAAGGAGGAAAAACCCAATGAGAATAATGGCGGTGGATGACGAGGTTCTCGCTCTTGAAGATTTTGAAGATACTTGTCGGGATTTAGGAATAACCGATGAAATCGTAAAATTCAATAATCCCCTTGATGCGCTGGGTTTTGTTGCAACAAATAAGGTTGATATTGCGTTCCTTGATATTGAAATGCCCGTAATAAAAGGCATAGAACTTGCAAAGAGAATAAAAGCAATAAATCGCAATGTGCGTATAATTTTTGCCACGGGTTACGGCAACTACGCACTGGAAGCCTTTGGAGTGGATGCGGTGGATTATGTTATGAAGCCCTACGAAGCGGAAGATATAAAGAAGGCTTATGAAAAAGCGTGTCTGATTCGGGACGAGATTAAGGAAGATAAAGTCTTCATTAAGACCTTTGGCTATTTCGATGTTTTTGTTGAAGGCAAATCAGTTTCTTTTCCCAGTGCAAAAAGCAAGGAACTTCTGGCACTCCTTGTAGATAGAAACGGCGGTGTGGTTAGTACGGAACAGGCTATCTCGATTCTTTGGGAGGGCAGAAAGTATGACGAAACCGTACAGTCCCTTTTCAGAAAGGTTTTGAAAGCTCTCCGAACATCTCTTGAAGAAGCGGGAATCAGCGACATTCTTGTTGACAACAGAAATCAGAGAAGTGTTGATAAGAGCAAATTTGCTTGCGATTACTATGACTTTTTGGAAAACGGAAAGAACGAAAACACGAAGTATTTCGGCAAATATATGGAACAGTATGAGTGGGCGAAAGCAACCGAAGCTCAAATCAATGAAATGATATAGAAAGGATACACAGACAACTGTGTTATTTAATAATGGGTTTTAAAGATTTTATAAATGCATCTCTCAACAAGCCGCTTCCGGAAGATAAAACGGAATTTTTTAACTTAAAAAGCAGAGTTTCCGGATATATTCTTACAAAAGCACAACAGAATTCTCCCACTTGCGGATACAATTACGAGGCGGACATTACAAAGTTTTGGGATGTTTTTCAAGAATTAAAAGATACTTGCGGTTACGAACTTTCTTTTAATACACTTATGATGAAAGTTCTTGTTGAGGGCTTGAAAGCCGCTCCCAAACTTAATTCTCATATAGATTTTAATACCACATCATCCTGCGGCACATTGATAGTGAAAAAACACATTGACATTGCAATGCCGGTTTTGATGAAAAACGGAGAAACTTTTCCCGTTAAAGTGAAAGAAACGGAAAACAAAACTTTGAAAGAACTTTCACGACAGACGACGGACCTTGTGGAACGGCTTGAAAAAACCGATATAGATAAAGTAATGTTCGATGTTATTACCCAAAGAACCGTGGGGCTTTTGTTAAAAGGTGATATTAAAGCAACCATTGCCCAAACAGTTACGGGTTATGTTGGCAAACACAAGGTGGCAAAGTTTAAAGACCTTTTTAACCCCGCTCCCAAAGACGGCTCAATGCTTTTTATGGACGAGCTTAACGAGGGCTCCGTTTGTATGACAAACTGGGGAATCTTGTATGACGGATTAAACGGAAATGTTACATACACACCCCTGCTCTATCCCCAGGTGTTCCTTTTTGCCATGGGTGTTGTTAAAGATTCCGACTATGCCTTCAGAAACGAAAAGGGCGAGGTTGATATTGCAACAAAAAAGACCCTGCCCATAACATTGATGTTTGACCACAGAATAGGTGCTTTTAACGATGTTATGCCCTTTATAAAAAAACTTGACGAGATATTCCAAAATCCCGAAATTATAAAAGAGTGGTAAGGAAAAGCCATTGACTTTCATCTGCGGAAAAGTCAATGGCTTTTTTTCTTGTTATTTATTTTTTTGAACAGTAACATAAAACATCCGAACATGGCGGATCCTAAAACTATTCCGCCTAAATCAACGGTTAAATCAATTAACTGAAAGGCTCGTCCGTCAACAAATATCTGGTGAATTTCATCGGTCCAGGCATAAGCCCAGGATAGTATGATGCAAATTAAAGGCTTGAACTTGTCTTTTAAAGAAAAAACAAAGTTGTTTACAAGAAATCCCAAAACCGCAAATTCACAACAATGAGCTAAAGTACGTATGATTTCTTCGTTAACGGCTTTTCCGAAAACAGAAGCAATAAGTTCTGTGAAAAATCCGCTTGTTTCGGTGGATTCTGCGGAATTCTGTGCGGACAGGCAGAAAATTAAAACCATAACAGAAATTAAAAGCACCGCAGAAACGGAAATATAAATTTTCTTGTTTTTTGTGTAATTCATAATTTTTTTATTTCTTTTTGCTGTTAAAATGCTTACAAACCTCTTTTAAACGGCATTGGTCACATTTGGGTCTTCTTGCAATGCAAACCGCCCGTCCGTGAAGAACTATTCTGTGGCAGAAGTCGTTGCTTTCTTCCGGGGGCAAAATCTTTTTTAACTGCATTTCCACAGCTTTCGGGTCCTTGGAATCGGTTAAACCCAAAAGATTTGTGATTCTTATAAGGTGGGTATCCGCAACAACGGCGGGTTTCTTATAAACATCTCCCACAATAAGATTGGCAGTTTTTCTTCCCACACCGGGCAGTTTTGTCAATTCTTCGATTGTGTCGGGGAGCGTACCGTTGTATGTATCGCGGACCGCTTTTGCCATACCCACTAAATCCTTGGCTTTTGCCCGATAGAATCCGCAGGAGTGAATTAAGTTCTCAACATCCTCTATTTCCGCTTCGGCAAGTTCGTTTTCCGTGGGGTATTTCTCAAACAGAGCCGGAGTAACAAGGTTAACTCTTGCATCGGTGCATTGGGCGGAAAGGCGGGTGGCAACAATAAGTTGGAAAGGCGTTGCCGCATTAAGTTGGCATATTGCCTCCGGGTAATCAACCTTTAACAGTTGGCAAACCTTTGCCGCACGTTCCTTTTTTGTCATAAAAGCACCTCGCATATAATGGATAATTTACTCTATATTATCATTAACAAGGGCTTTTTTCAATAGCGTTTATTTAAAATTGCTATTGATAATATAGGTTGTTTGTCTTCGTTTTTATTGCGTGACTTCGGCTGCGCATTTTTTGTTTTCCTATCTTATTTCAACCCCCGTGTAGTAATGCTTTAATATTTCTTCATAGGTACTGCCTTGGCGCGCCATAAAATCCGCTCCGTATTGGCTCATTCCCACTCCGTGACCGTAGCCCGTAACGGTAAAGGTTACGGAGGTTTTTGTGCTTTTTACGGTGAAAACGGGACTTTTTAAAGAAAAGGCTTTTCTTATTTCCTCCCCGGTGAATTCCTTTTTGTTCACCGTTGCTTTGAGGACGGTTCCCGTTTTTGTTTTTTCGGTTATTTTTATAATATCTTTAAGCGAGGAAATATCTTCGTCAATATCAAGGGCTTTTCCGTGTTCAACGAATTCATTTTTGTCGAAAACCACCGTGGAGGAATAGTTGGGGGAGAGATTGTCACCGGTACTTTTTACGCTGACAAGGTATGGCACTTTTTCGCCCCAGACATTTTCCGCCGATTCGGTTTTTCCGCTGCAAATAGCATGAAATGCGGCAATACATAGGTCGTTGTTGCAGTAAATTGCCTTGTTTTCAACCTTTTTTACAATATTTTCCAGTTTTGCCTCGTACTTTTCATAATCGTCGCCCCATTTTTCTTTTCGCTGTGCTTGTGTTAAATAGCCTTGATGAATACTGCTGTCGTCGCTGATGTGGTATGTATCGGTGCTTTTTGAAGCACTTTTCAGGCGCAGGGCATTTGTGTAGCAAGCAATGGCTTGGGCTTTCAGGGCTTCCTCATGGTAGGAAAGGGGCATTTCCGCCGCAACACTGCCGCAGACATATTCAAAGAAATCCACCTGAACGTTGGTTTTTTCTGCGGAACGGAAAACAGTCACCGTATCAACATTTGTTACGGTTTCTTCGGTGGTTCCCGCCGTATTTGCCACGGGTATATCTTGTTGGGTGTCGGGTAGGTTGTCTTTTAGAAAGGCAACCGGCAGGGTGATTATTACAACTGCTGACAGGAGAATGAGAGTTACAAATTTTTTCATAAAAATTTAATCATTCCTTTGCTTTGATATTATTGACAATGAAGTCATTATGTTATAAAATAATATGAATTATTATTTCAAAGTATGAATAGATACGTAATCGAAAGGAGTGAGACATTTGCCGACATATATTGAACCTATTAAAAGTGAGAATTTAAAATCCCTGTGCGACGAATTGAAATTATCAAGCGCAGTACCCCCGGAATATTTTGACAGATTTGAAGTTAAAAGAGGATTAAGAAACCGCGACGGAAGCGGTGTTATGGCAGGTCTTACAAAAGTGTGCTCCGTTGAGGGCTATTATATAGAGGACGGGGAGAGAAAACCCGTTGAAGGTAAGCTGAAATACAGAGGTATGGACATTAACAGCATTGTTGATGCCTGTGTTGAAGAAAACCGTTTCGGCTATGAAGAGGTTGTGTGGCTTCTCCTTTTCGGCAGTTTGCCCACAAGAAATCAGCTGAAACTATTTAATGATGTGCTTTCGGAGTGCCGTGAACTTCCCGAGGATTTCATTGAAGATATGATAATGAAAGCACCCTCCCCCAATATTATGAATAAACTTGAGCGTTCCGTTCTCTCGCTATATTCATATGACAGCAATCCGGATGATATTTCCATAGAGAATGTTTTGCGTCAGAGTATTCAGCTCATAGCACAGCTGCCCATGATTATGACCTATGCATACCAGGTTAAAAGAAGGCACTACCTTAAAAAGAGTATGTATATTCATCCCATAAAAGCGGGTCTCACAACTGCGGAGACAGTTCTGTACAACACCCGTTCGGACAGAAAGTTTACGGATAAAGAAGCGAAACTCCTTGACCTTTGTTTGATGCTCCACGCAGAGCACGGCGGCGGCAACAACTCTGCTTTTGCAACCCGTGTTCTTTCCTCCAGCGGAACGGACACTTATTCCGCAATTTCCGCGGGTATCGGCGCCCTTAAAGGCCCCCGCCACGGCGGTGCAAACCTTAAAGTTGCGGAAATGATGAAATATCTTAAAGAGGATGTTTCCGATATTACCGACGAAGGTCAGGTTGCGGATTTCCTCAAGAAAGTAATTAACCGCGAAGCAGGGGATGGAACAGGTCTTGTTTACGGTATGGGTCATGCAGTTTACACCCTTTCGGATCCCCGACAGGTTATTCTAAAACGTGAAGCAGAAAAAATCGCTGAAGAAAAAGGCTTCGGCGCGGAGTTCAAAGCCCTTGAACTTATCGAAAAACTCACACCCGAAATTTTTGCAAGTGAGAAGAATAACAATAAAAAAATCTGTGCAAATGTTGATATGTATTCGGGTCTGATATATGAGATGCTGGGAATTCCATTGGATTTATATACACCTCTTTTTGCCGTGGCGCGTGTTGCGGGTTGGTCCGCTCACAGAATTGAAGAACTTATTACCGGCAACAGAGTTATCAGACCGGCCTATAAAAATGTTGCGGTTCCAAAAGAGTATGTTCCCATTGATGAAAGAATTTCTAATTTTAAACGTCAGACACAATATATTCCTCTTGACGAGAGATAATTGAAAGGACTGTAAATAAATGAATAAAATCAAAGGTTCTTCAAGTGCGGTAAAAATGAAATATCTCCTTTTCGTTTTTGCGGCGGCGGTGTTGGTGGCATTGCCTATAAGGGTTTATCAGTTGTTGGCTCTTGTGGATGCTTCAAACGGTTTCTATAAAGAAAGCGACATAACCGTTCCGGTGCTTTATGCGGTTTTGGCGGTGTTTGGTATTCTGTTCCTTGTTTTGAGTTTCGTCAGCAAGGAAGTTCCGTCACCCAAACTTCCCGCAGGTAAGAATTCCTTATTGGGAATAGCATCTTTTGTTATGACTGCCGGATTGGGTTACGATATGTTCAAAACACTCCGTGAGATTTTGCCTGCAAATCAGGGCAACGGGGTTGTGTACATAAGCCTTTTGAAAAACAATCTTTCCGAAAACGGTGGGGCTTTTTTGCTTCTCAGTTTCGTTTTTGCATTTTTTGCAATGGTATATTTCATAGTTTTCGGAATCAGCCATATTAACGGCAAGGCATCGTATAAGGAGTTCAAACTTCTTGCCCTTTCGCCATTGTGCTGGGCAATGGCACACCTTGTAATAAAACTCAGAAATGAAATAAGTTTCATAAGGGTTTCCGAACTGCTTTTTGAAATTTTTATGTTTGTGTTTGCAATGCTCTTCCTTCTCACTTTCGCGCGCATTTCCTCGGGTGTGTTTACGGAGGACAGCATGTGGGGAATCTACGGTTACGGACTTACAGCCTCTCTTTTGGCATCGGTAGTTACCATCCCCAGAATTGTAATAGCTCTTGTGGGTCTTGACGCAGTAGAGGGTTATGAGTTTAATTTTGCTCACCTTACGCTTTTGATTTTTATACTGGCTTATGTTTTTGCATCTCTCGGTGTGGGCTTTAAGGACGGTCTTAAAAACAGGCGTGCGGTAAACGAAATCAATCTGCCCGAAGATTTTGAGACGGTTGTAAAGAAAGATGACTTCGGCGGATTTTTCTCCGATGACGGATTCGAAGAAATTGAAAACACAGAAGAAACAGATACAGTCGGAACTTTGGAAATTCCCGTTGAGAACGAGGATGTTTCCGTGGTTGAGGAAACAGTTGAAGAAATAAATGCAGCGAATGACGATATTATCCCCGAAATTGTTGAAGAATCGGAAGAAGTAACCGCTGATATTGAGGAAACATTTGAGGAACCCTCCCCTGAGGTTGTTGAAGGTGTTGCGGACGAGGTTGAAGAAATAATCGAGGAGGACATTCCGACGGTTGCCGAAGAAAAATCGAAGGACTCCGATGACGACTTTAAAATCATTTCCCTTGCAGATTTGAAGAAAAGAAAAGAATAAACATTAAAATAATTTTAGTGCGGTAGGAGGATTATAATGTTTTTTGCAAATATGACAATGGCCGCACAGCAGGTTATTATTCTGTATTTACTTGTGGCGGTCGGCTTTTTAGCCGACCGTTTAAATGTTTTCGGTCAAGATACGGCAAAGCGTTCGAATGATTTGCTTTTTTATGTTATAACCCCGGTTGTTATTGTCCAGTCTTTTATGAACATGGAATTTGACATGAAGACTGCAAAATCATTTGTGGTGGCATTTCTTTGTATGACGGGTACTCTCGTTGTGGGAATTCTTATTGCGCTGCCGTTTTTTAACAACAAAAAAGACGAAAATTCTCCCATATTCAAATATGCTGTAAGTTACGGCAACATGGGGTATATGGCACTGCCCCTGTGTAACGCTATTTTGGGCAGCGAGGGTGTTTTTTATTGCTCGGCAGGAGTTGTGGCATTTAATATTCTCTCATTTACTCACGGTATCTGGTGCATAAATAAAGGAAAAGGTCAAACCGGATTTGAGTTAAAAAGGCTTATTCTCAATCCCGGTGTTATTTCCGTGCTTATAGGTTTACCCCTCTTTGTTTTTAATATTGATTTACCCGGAGTTGTTCATTCAGCGGTAAACCATATTTCAAACCTTAATACCCCTCTTGCAATGTTGTTTTTGGGAACATATATTTCTAATACGGATTTGAAAACAATGTTTAAAGAGAAAAACAACTATCTTGCGATTTTCCTTAAAACTATTGCATTGCCATTGATAATGTTCGGAATTTTCAAACTTGCGGGTATTACCGGGTCGCTTCTTACGGCATGTATGATTTCCGCATCCGTGCCCAGTGCTAACAATACGGTGATGTTTTCTGCAAAATACGGCAGGGACACGGGTGTTGCTTCTAAAGTAGTTGCGATGAGTTCCGTTGCTTCCGTATTTACAATGCCTGTTATGATTGCCTTGAGTAAAATGTAAAAAATATTGTGTTGTAATGTTTTGAAAAATGAACTATAATATTATTGTAAATAATAAAAAGGGGTGACTGTTTATGAAACTTGTTATCGGCATAATCAACAGCGATGATGCAAACGATCTCCTTGCGGAGATTACAAAGGCTTCTTTTCAGGCGACAAAGCTTTCCACATCCGGCGGTTTTCTTAAAATGGGCAATGTGACTGTTCTTGTTGGCGTGGAAGATGACAAGGTTCAGGAAGTGGTGGAAATTTTCAAAGCCTGTTGCTCCAGAAGAACACAGATGATTCCCACGACACCCCCTTATTCAGGAGAGGGATTCATCAGTGCCGCTCCCGTTAAGGTTACAATCGGCGGAGCAACTTTGTTTATTATTGATTTGGAAAATATGATAAAATTATGATTGATAAAACTATGTTTACCCAAAGCGTTTTGAAAAATCTTGACAGTTTTTTTGCGGAGGGAAGGTGTCCTCATGCCCTTTTGATTGACGGAGCGGATGAAGAACAAAGAACCGCTCTTGCATATATTGCCGCGGGAATGATTGTTTGCGAAAACAGGAACAGGACTCCTTGCGGTGAATGTGAGCATTGCCGAAAAGCAAGGGAGCATACGCACCCCGATATCATTGTCGTAAAAAAGCCCGACGATAAGAAGCGTTTTGTAAAAGACGATGTCAAAAAAATGGTGGCGGATGCCTATTTGACCCCCAATGAGGCGGAGATAAAGGTCTTCGTTATAAGTGAATTGCAGAACATGACGGAGGAAAGCCAAAATCTTCTTTTGAAAATTTTGGAGGAGCCGCCCCGATATACCGCCTTTGTTTTAACAGCGGACAATTCAAATGCCGTAATCGGAACGGTGCTTTCCCGAGTTGTGCGTTTGCGGATGGGCAAGAATGTTTCGGTACAATACAGTGAAAAAGCCGAGAGTATTGTAAAAAAACTTGTGGCTGCCGTTTTGTCGCCCTATGAATACAACAGAATAGAAGCTACCGCACAGATGGACGGAAACAAGGTTCTTACTGCTGAGGTTCTTGATTTGTTTGTCAGAGTTTTGCGGGATGCTGTTGCTTGCAAATCAAAGGGGAAAGTTTTAATAGAAAACTTTTCGGATGAATCTGAAAAACTTTCGGACAGTTTGAGCCTGGAAAAAATTATCGAGATGTATGAAACAGTTGACGGATTGTTGAAATCTTTGGAAAACAACCCTAATTACACGTTGCTTTCCACAGTTTTATGTGCAAAAATTTAAATTTGGAGTTTATATATGGAAGAAGTAGTTGGTATCCGTTTCAAAGAAAACGGAAAAGTCTATTATTTTGACCCGGACGGAAAAGTCTTTTCAAAAGGCGAAAAGGTTATAGTTGAAACAGTCAGGGGCATTGAGTGCGGAGAGGTTTCCGCAGTGAACCATAAGGTTAACGATACGGAAATAATTCACCCTTTAAAAAAGATTTTGAGGGCAGCGAACAAAGAAGATATAAAAATCGTTGAACAAAACAGAAAAAAAGAAACTGAGGCTTTCTCTTTTTGTCAGAAAAAAGTGGAGCAGTTGGGGCTTGATATGAGCCTTGTTGAGGTGGAATGTGCTTTTGACGGAAGTAAAATGATTTTTTACTTTACCTCCGATGACAGAGTGGATTTCAGAGAACTTGTGAAAATTCTTGCAGGTAATTTCAGAACACGAATTGAAATGAGGCAAATCGGCGTCCGCGATGTGTCTAAAATGCTCGGCGGATTGGGAATATGCGGCAGACCTTTTTGTTGCTCACAATTTTTAGATGATTTTCATCCTGTTTCAATTAAAATGGCAAAGGAACAGGGTCTTTCCCTTAATCCTTCTAAAATCAGCGGTACATGCGGCAGACTTTTATGTTGCTTAAAATACGAGCAGGAAAGCTATGAATATCTTGCAAAGGTAACACCCAGAGTCGGCTCCGTTGTTGATACAAGAGAGGGAAGAGGCACCGTTGTTGAAAACAGCTTGCTGACCGGTAAGTTGAAGGTTCAGCTTGACCGCCGTCCCGAAGCAATTCCCGCTGAATTTAACCGTAAAGAAGTGCGAATAGTAAAAGGTGCGAAAGCCTCAAAGGAAGATAACGATTCCGAAGAGTAAACAAAAAATTTGTAAAATCATATTTTTCTATTGATTTTAAAAAAATATGTGTTACAATAAAACAAAAAAAGCAAGGAGGTCAGAAAAATGGCTTATAAGATTACTGAAGATTGCATCGCTTGTGGTGCATGTGCAGCAGATTGCCCTGTTGAAGCAATTTCTGAAGGCGACGGCATTTATGTTATCGATGCAGATACTTGCATTGATTGCGGCGCTTGTGCCGGTACTTGCCCCGTAGGCGCTCCTGTAGAGGACTAATTTGTACTTATTTTGCAATGAACTGTTCGCCTTAGGCGAACGGTTCATACTGTTAATAAAGCATACCGACCGCTTTAAAGTTATAAAGGCTGTGTCGGTATGCTTTATTTTTTTACTTTCTTTGTAAAAAATATTTTAAATTTAAATAAAATATTTGTTTTTATATAAATAGTATGATATACTTATATGGATAATGGATACGTGCCACTAAAAACGGAAGGATGTGTTGATTATGTCCATGGATCGATTTTTAGATATTACCGATTTTTCAAGAGAAGGTTTGCGCGAAATACTCAATGTTATGACCTTTATTAAAGATAATAAGAGTGCATATTCTAAGGATTTGGAAAACAAAACCGTTGTTAATGCCTTTTTCTCAAAAGACAGAAATACAAAATCGGCATTTTCTTCGGCAACCGTTAAAATGGGCGGTGTACCCATGGATTTTGATGTGCAATCCAACGAAACCTTAAAAGATGCGGTTATGGCAATGTCTGCTTTCGGTGATGCGATTGTACTTTCCCACAGCAAAAAAGGGGCGGCGAGGGCTGCATCATTGTATGCGACTGTTCCGGTTATCAATGCCGGAGACGGCGGAAGAGCCTATCCGGTTAAAACTCTTGCGGATTTTTCCGGTGTTTGGATTGAGAAAAAACACGTTTCCAATATGAAAATAGGTTTTTTGGGAGATTTTTCGGACAATGTTCTTGTTAAAAACCTTCTTCAATGTCTGAATCTCTATAAGGGTAACGAGTTTTATTTCATTTCCGTAAACGGAAAGCCCTTGGGCAAAGATTACGTTAATATTTTGGATAAGCGTGAAAAAGATTTTGTTGTATATGACAACCTTTTTGATATAATTCCCGAGTTGGATGTTCTCTATATGACTGAAGTTAAAAAAGAGTGTTTTGAAAGCGAAATTATGTACGAAGCAAGAAAGCACAATTTCACTTTGGATGAAAGACTTCTTCTTGCGGCCAAAAAGGATTTAATAATTCTTCATCAGTTCCCCAGAGGTGAGGAACTTTCTCAGTCCGTCGATTCGGATCCGAGAGCAAAATACTTTGACGGTTTTAACAGATATACGGATGCTTGTATTGCGATTTTATCAAAGACCTTGTCAAACAGAGCGGGCAAAAAGATAAAACCCCAATATGAAGAAGATACTCACGATGTTTATTGCGGAAAAGATTGCTGTATAACAAGCACGGAAACCTATCTTCCCAAGCTTTTTTATGAAACTGCGGACGGTAGGCTGTTCTGTAAATACTGCGGTCAGGAATTAAAAAATGAGTAAAAAAGTATTGTTTATTAAAGGTTCTTGCAGAAAGGACAGTTTTACAAATCGTTTATGGAATGATGCCGTAAGATGCATGGATGGTGCAAATGTGACGATGTTTGATGCCTGTTCGCGTAAATTTGAGTTCTGTAACGGTTGCAATTACTGTGAAAAAAGCGGAACATGTATCCACAGGGATTTGGACGATTTTTTTGCGGATTTTGAAAAGGCAGATGTGGTGGTTTTTGCAAGTCCCGTTTATAACGGTTCTTTCTGTTCACCCGTAAAAGCCCTAATAGACAGATTTCAGGTTTATTACACTGCTTTTTATAAAAACGGCAAAGTTCAGCCCATAAAAAAACACAGAAAATGTATTCTTCTTGCGGCGGCAGGGAGAAACGGTGAAGATGCATTTGACAAAATGATAAAAGATTTGAAATGTGAATTTACAATACTTAACGCTGAATTGGTCGGTGCTGTGTTGTGTTCTGATACGGACACGGTTCCCGATTACGAAAAGGCGTCCAAGGAATTGAAATTGATTCTCAAAAGGAGTTTATCAAATGAATAAACGAAAGTTGAAAATTATAGCGGTCGCAGTAGTTGTTGTAACGGTGGCATTGTCATTGAGCGTGGTGGGGCTTGCAGATAAGGTTTCGGACAGTTTGTTTAATATGAACACACCCATGCGTATTACCCCTAACTCAACAGTTACGGGAACAATTGAATCCGATGAAGATTACGAGGCGTATATTTTTGATGTTGAAAAGGACGGCGCGTTGGATGTCCGTCTTGACCACGATAATCTTCTTGATACAGTCAAGTGCGGTTACAAGGTAACTCTTTATAAAATTATTGATGGAGCGCAAAGAGAATACAGAGAACTTACATATTTCTATTCTTTTTGGAGCGATGTAACATCAAGTTGGGGTGAAACGGGTGTTCCCGCCGGAACCTATGTGGTAATGGTTGAACCCGGAGCAGATATTATTAAAGGCGAATTCAAACTTGTAACTACCTTTACGGCAACGCAAACCTTTGAAAAAGAGGTTAACGATACTAAGGAAGAAGCAAACCCCATGGCATTGGGCAGTGCCGTTTACGGCTCTTCGTCACAGCGTACCGAGGGCTATGATGACGATTGGTTTGTTTTTGAACTTTTTCAGGACAGTTGTATCAATCTTTCCTTTGTTCACGAGGATTTGACTTTCCCCCAAGCCGGTTGGAATATAAAAATTATTTCCGAAAAGGACGAGATTGTGTGCGATTTTACATCAAAGCTTACGGATAAACTTATTAAAACGGGCACAATCGGATTAAAAGCGGGAATTTACTATATTAAGGTAGAAAACGTTTCCGCTATTGCTACAACTTACAGTATGACTTTAGGAGTGGATAAAGCAGTTAATCACGAATTTGAACTTAACGATACTCCCGAGACAGCAATAAATTTACCGCAGAATATTGTTATGGGCGGTTCACTTGCAGACAGGCTTTTGAGCCTTGATAAGGATTACTATAAGATTAACGTTACGGAGGACGGAGTATTAGATATAACATTCTCCCATGAAGCGCTTGAAGGAAACAAAAACGGTTGGAACATACGTGTTCTCAAAGAAGAAAACGGCGAGTTCTTTGAAATAGTCAAGAAAATTTCATCATGGAACAGTAAAGAATGTGTTATTGCAAACCTTGGTCTTGCACAGGGCGAATATTATATCCTTGTTGACGGAGATTCGCTTTCCTATAATTCGGCTTCCTACAAACTTCAATGGACTTTAACCCCAAGAAACGATTTTGAGATTGAGCCAAACGGAATACCCGCCCGTGCAAAAGAGATAGAGGGTAACAAGTTCTACTACGGTGCAATTATTTCCAATGATACGAATTTTGACGAGGATTATTATAAATTCGTAATTACCGAAGAAAGAAATGTCAGCCTTGAATTAGGTCATGAAAAAATCAATGATAGTTCACTGACATGGATTGCAAGCATTTTGGATGAAGACGGCTATGAAGTTTGTGCCGTTGAATCCTCTCTTAACGAAGGCCTTGTTAACACGGGTGTTGTTACACTTCCCGAGGGTACATATTATGTAAAAATCGAAACGGGTATGTACGGTTCGGAGGTGCCCTATTATTTCAGATTGGTAAGGTGACAAAAACTTGAAAAAGTCTATTTGTTTGTTTCTTGTGCTCAGTTTTCTCCTTTTGAGCGGATGCACGGGAAATACACCTGAAATATCTGATAACACGGAGATTGTTGCAGCGTCATTTTACCCTGTATATATATTCACATTGAATCTTCTTGACGGTATTGAAGATGTAAAGGTGGAATGTATGGCTGAGCAAAGTGTGGGATGCTTGCACGATTATACGCTTACTGCAAGGGACGCGAAACTTTTAAATGATGCAAAAGTTCTTGTGGTTAACGGCGCAGGAATGGAAAGTTTTTTAGAGGATGCTTTTGAAAGTGTTGAAGATTTGAAGGTGATTGACTCCTCTTTGAATACGGAAATACTTTGCGCCGGGGAGCATCATCACGAGGATGAGGAAGAAGAACATTCCCATCATCATGAAGAAAACTCCCATATCTGGCTTTCAGTTGATAACGCAAAAATACAGGTTAAAAACATAAAAAACGGACTTATAAAGGAATTTCCCCGATGGGAAGAAAAAATTGAAGAAAACTACGGGGATTATATTGAAAGATTGAACGCTCTTGTTAAGGAAAGAGATGGGCTTTTGCCGTTAACGGCGGATTTGTCGGTCATTTCTTTTCACGGAGCCTACGAGTATCTGGAAAAGGATACGGGTTTCGAAATAAAAGCCACCCTTGAGAGTGATGAGGGTGCGGAACCCTCCGCAAAAGAACTTGCCGCATTAAGTTCATGTATTGTTGAAGAAAATGTGGGCGCATTGTTTATTGAACCAAATTATAACGGCTCGGGAGCGAAAATTCTTTCCCGGGAAACTGACATACGGATTTATGTGATAAACCCGGTAATAAGCGGAGAGGTAAAGCTGACCGCTTATGAGGACATAATGAAAGAAAACTACGAAAATATTTTAAGGGCGGTGAAATAATGGCTTCCGAAAACGGTTGCGGTCTTTGCAAAATAACTGTTGATAATATCGGTGTAAAAAAAGGCGGCGAAGTACTGCTTTCAGAGGTGTCCTTTCACCTCCATTGCGGAGAGTTAACCGCTCTTATCGGTGTTAACGGAGCCGGAAAAACTACCCTTATAAAATCAATTCTCGGTGAAATCCACCATGAGGGTACGGTTTCCTTTGAGTCCCACGACGGTAAAAAAATAAACAACATAACAATCGGTTATGTTCCTCAACATTTGGATTTTGACCGTTCAGCGCCCGTTAGTGTGGAGGATTTTCTCCTTGTGGGAAGAACAAATTGTCCTGTTTGCTTTGTGAAGAATAAAAAACTCATAAAAGATATTGACAATGCGCTTGAGACAGTAGGTTGTAAGGATTTAAAACACAGGGCGTTGGGCTCTCTTTCGGGGGGCGAACTTCAAAGAGTTATGCTTGCCAATGCTCTTTATCCGTTACCGGAACTTCTTTTGTTGGATGAACCCGTGTCCGGTGTTGATGCGGCGGGTAGTAAAAAATTCTACGAGGTTATAAAAGATTTAAAACAGAATTATCACATGGCAATCGCTATGGTTTCTCATGATTTGGGGATTGTGCGGGATTTTGCCGATAATGTTGTGCTTATCAATAAATCCGTTTTAAAAAACGGAAATGCGAAAGATGTTTTCAATTCTCCCGAGTTTAAAAACAGTTTTTACAGTTTGGGCGAAGGGAGGACGGAATAATGAGCGTTATTTATAATGTAGTTAATGCTCTTTTGCCTTTTGCTTGGGCTGACTACAAATTTATGGTGAACGCGTTTGTGGGCATTTTGCTCATAGCGCCCCTTATGGGGATTTTGGGCACCATGGCAGTCAACAATAAAATGGCATTTTTTTCCGACGCTCTCGGACACAGTGCTTTCACGGGAATTGCCCTGGGTGTGCTCCTGGGAATTCACAACGAAATTATTTCCCTTGTTGCCTTCGGAGTTTTTTTGGCTCTCATTATTACGAGGGTCAAAAATAAAGGCAGCACCTCCTCCGATACGGTTATCAGCGTGTTTTCTTCAACCGCAGTTGCCGTGGGGTTGTTGGTGCTTTCCTATGGCGGAGCCTTTTCAAAGTACAGTGCATACCTTGTGGGCGATATTTTAAGTATTACCGAAAGCGAAATTATTTGGCTGTTTGTAACTCTTGTAGGTGTTATAATTGTTTGGTCGATTATTTATAATAAACTTTTGGTTATTTCCGTAAACAGAGAACTTGCCGCAAGCCGCGGCATAAAAACTTCGGTTTACGAAAATATATTCGTCGTTGTTGTTGCGGTAGTCGTAATGATGTCAATTAAATGGGTGGGTATTCTTCTTATTAACTCACTTTTGATTTTACCCGCGGCGGCGGCAAGGAATATTGCAAAAAATTCCCGTCAGCATTTGGCTTTTTCCGTAATTATTTCATTGATTTGCGGAATTTCGGGACTTTTGATTTCTTTCTATAACGATACATCGGCAGGTGCTACCATTGTCACCGTTTCTGCCGCGGTATTTTTCGTAACATATATTTTCAGAAAAAGCAAATAAAAATATTATTTCCGAAAGGACTGTATATAAATGTTGTTTTCACAGGATATCGGCGTTGATTTGGGTACTGCCAACACACTTGTATTTGTTAAGGGTAAGGGTATTGTCATAAGAGAACCCTCCGTTGTGGCGGTTGACGAAAGAACAAATCCCAAAACCGTTGTTGCCGTTGGTGCGGACGCTAAAAAAATGATAGGAAGAACGCCGGGTTCAATTACTGCTGTAAGACCTCTCAAGGATGGTGTTATAGCTGACTTTGATATGACCTCGGATATGCTTAAAGAGTTCATTAAAAGAGCCATAAGCGGTTCGCCCTTTAACAGAGCAAGGGTTATGATTTGTATTCCCTCGGGTGTTACCGAGGTTGAAAGAAGAGCGGTTCATGACGCGGCTAAAAGTGCGGGTGCACGGTATGTAAGCCTTATTGAAGAGCCCATGGCGGCGGCTATCGGGGCGGGACTTCCCGTTCTTGATGCAACGGGCAGTATGATTGTGGATATCGGCGGCGGTACAAGTGAAGTTGCGGTTATTTCTCTGGGTGATATTGTAACATCAAAATCCGTCAGAGTTGCCGGCGATACCTTTGATGAGGCGATTATTTCCTATGTAAAAAGAACATTCAATCTTCTTATAGGTGAACGCTCCGCTGAAGATATTAAAGTAAAATTAGGTTCCGCATACCCTTACGAGGGCGAGGCGGCAATGGAAATCAAGGGAAGAAACCTTATTGACGGACTTCCCAAATCCGTTGAAATTACAAGCGAACAAGTGCGTCAGGCACTTGCGGAGCCCGTTGACCAGATTCTTGATTCCATTCGCTACACTTTGGACAGAACTCCTCCCGAACTTGCGGCGGATATCATTGAAAGAGGCATTATGCTTACGGGGGGCGGAGCACTCCTTCGCGGACTCGATAAGCTCATTTCTTCCGAAACAGGTATGCCCGTTAACGTTGCCGATAATCCCATGGACTGTGTTGTAAACGGTACGGGTATATGTCTTGAAAAAGACCTTTTAGGCTTTAAGAAAGGCTGAGATAATGAAAAGATTTTTACGCAGTCAAGGTTTCAGAAATCTCGTTATTATTGCGGTTGTGATTTTTCTCGGTGTACTGACGGCTACGCTTACTCATAATTCTGCGTCGCCCATAACCTCCGCATTGGGAACGGTGTTTTCGCCCTTGCAGAAGTTGTCTGCGGCAATTTCCGAAAATATCGGAGAACTTTCCGTTTCTTTTGAGTCCGCTTCCGTCTATGAGGCGGAAAACAGGGAACTGAAAAAAGAGTTGGAAGAATACCGCAAAAAGCTTGCAGATTACGATGAAATGAAAAAGAAAGTGGATTCCTATGAGGATTTCTACGGAATCAAAAAGCAAAATCCCGACTTTGAGTTCAGTTACGGCTCTGTTTTATCCCATGATGCCGCAGATGCTTACGGCTCTTTTGTGATTAACGTGGGTTCAAAAGACGGTATAGAAGTTGACGACCCCGTAATATACGGAGATTATGTTGTGGGTATTGTAAAAAAAGTCAATTTTTCCACCTGTGTTGTTTACACCATTTTAGACCCTAAGGTTAATGTGGGTGCTATGGAGTCGGGAACAAGGGAATACGGCTATGTTTCCGGCGACGCTGCTTTATTTAAAGAGGGAATGTGCAAATTATCCGGGTTGGATTCCTCCACCTCCGTTGTTGGGGGCGGAATTGTCTGCACTTCGGGAGCGGGCGGAGTATTTCCCGACGGACTTCTTATAGGTGAAGTTGTTTCTGTTATGGATGATGATGTTTCCGCGGGATTTTATGCTCGTGTAGAACCTTTTGTTGATTTTTCAAAGATTTCGGATGTTTTCGTAATCACATCCTTTGAAGGTCAAGGAGAAGAATAAATGTTAAAAATATAAACGGAGAGAGGTGATATCCTTGCGTTACGGAGATAATAAACCCAAATATATAAGATGGGTAATTTTCGGCTTGTTGCTGGCGGTTGCGGTTTTGTTTCAAAACTCTTACAGCGGTTTAACGGAGATTCTCGGAGCAAGGATATTTATCTGTATTCCGCTTTGCGTTGCGGTATCAATGTTTGAAAGAGAAGTCCCCGCGGCAATTTTCGGTGCTTTTGCAGGTGCTCTTTGGGATGTTTCAAGCGGGGTTGACGGTTTTAATACATTCCTTTTGATGATTCTGTGTGCCGCGTGCAGTTTGCTTATAAGTCATCTGATGCGTAACAATGTTGTTACAGCCTTGGCTTTGGGTACGGGGGGCATTGCTTCATATGAGATAATCTATATTGCCCTGAGATTTTGGGGTGCGGGAAGCCCCTTGAGTCCTATGTTCACTTTCTATTTACCCTCTCTTTTAATCACGGTACCCTTTGTGCCCATTTGTTATATTTTGGTTAGATTTATTTACAATAAATACAGAAATGCAGAGTAAAAGTTATGTCTATTGAATTGAGAAAAAAAAGAAGAATTACAGGTACGGTAATTATCGGATTACTCTTTTTGTTTCTTGTTTTCGCCCTTATTAAAACCCAGTTGATTGATGCGGACAAGTATAAGGCGGCTGCAGACAGTCTTGCGGTTTCAAGCAGTTCGGTCAAGGCGGCAAGAGGAGAAATTCTTGACTGTAACGGAAATCCCCTTGTCACAAACAGACAGGGTAATTCCGTGGTGTTTAAATATTCCGATTTCCCGTCGTCAAAGAAACAGGAAGAAAGAAACAAACTGATTTTTTCTCTCATAGAACTTTTTGAAAAGAACGATGTTGAATGGATTGACAGACTTCCTCTGAAGTATAGCAAGGGTAATCTTATAATTGACAAAGACAAAGAAACCGAATTCAAATATATGGTTTCAGAAAATATGCTTGAAATGGAGCAGGAAGAAAAAGCAACGGCAGAGGAGTGTTTGGATGCCCTTATTGAAAGATACGGGCTAAAAGACTATTCCCGGGAGGATGCAAGAAAAATTGCGTCCGTTTGCTTCGGAATGAAGTATATAAGTTTTTCCTCTTCTTCCCCATATACCTTTGCCGAGGATGTACCCACAGAGATTGTTTCCGCTATAATGGAAAAGAGCAGTACCTATCCCGGTGTGGGAACCGAAAGTGTCAGTTACCGTGAATACAGCGACAAAACAAGTTTTTCTCATATATTGGGAGTTGTGGGCTCAATAAGTGCGGAAGAATACGAATCTCAGACACAAATACTTGCGGAAAAACTAAGCGATGACACCCTCACCGCAAACGAAATCCGAGTACTAAAGAATAATGCATATACTCTTAACGATAGCTACGGAAAAAGCGGTATGGAAGCCGCTATGGAAAGCTATTTAAGAGGAATTAACGGAATAAAGACAACAACGACCAATTCGGACGGTACCGTTACGGAGGATTATCTTTCCAAACCCAAGCAGGGGAATACCGTTGTTACAACAATTGACAGCGAACTTCAAAAAGTGGCGGCAAAAGCCTTGCAGGAAATGCTCAAGGATAACAAGAATTCCTCCTATTTCGGTACGGCGGGTGCAATGGTTGTTTTAAACTGCAAGACCGGTGCGGTTCTTGCCAACGTATCATTGCCCACTTATGATATTACTAAATATTTTATTGACTATGACAAATTGGCTTCCGATACTGAAAGCCCCCTTTGGAACAGAGCCATACAAAGTGCCTACGCACCAGGCTCCACAATGAAGCCGGCAATCGCCATTGCGGCTTTGGAGGAAGAAGCCGCAGATATAAATACAACTTGTTATTGCGGCGGAACGTATGTTATTGAGGATCAGACGTTTAAATGTCTTCAATCCCACGGCTATTTGAACGTGACAAGTGCTTTGGAAAAATCCTGTAACATATATTTCTTTGAAATGGGCAAAAAACTGGGTATAGATAAAATGAATAAGTACTGCAGTCTTTTGGGATTGGGGCAGAAAACGGGTATTGAACTTCCCGAGGCTGAAGGAGTCTTGGCAAGTGTTGCAAACAAAGAAGCGGCAGGTCAGGTTTGGAATCCCGGTGATACTGTTCAGGCGGCAATCGGTCAGTCCGATAACCTGTTTACACCCTTACAGCTTGCAAATTACTGTGCCACCATTGCCAACGGAGGAACAAGATATAAACCCTATATCATTAAATCCGTTCTTTCCGCGGATATGTCGGAGGTTATATACGAAACAGAACCCCAGGTTCTTAATACCATAAATGTTAGCAAAAAAACTCTTGATACCGTAAAACAGGGTATGCGCCAGGTTATATTAAACGGCGGCAGTTCCTATTATTTCAAGGACTGTGTAGTGGATGCGGCAGGTAAAACAGGTACATCACAGCTGAAAAGAACTACACAAAGCGGTGTAACAATGGACTGTAACAACGGATTTTTCATTTCCTTTGCACCCTATGATGACCCTGAAATTGCCATAGCCATTGTGGCGGAAAATGCCTTAACCGGCAGTAAAACTTCTCAAGCGGCAGTTCCCGTTTACAACTACTATTTCGGACAGAAAACAAGTTTTGATTCTGCCGGAACAGCAAATGAATTGATTCCGTAAGGTGATAAAATGAAAGTTATATCTGTGGCATCCGCTAAAGGCGGAGTGGGGAAGTCAACTTTTTGCACCTGTGTGGGCAAAATGCTTGCTCTCCACGATAAAAGTGTTCTCCTTGTTGATATGGATATCGGTGTGAGAAGCCTTGATATTTTATTGGGTGTTTCCGAACAGACCGTGTATAATTGGGGCGATGTTATAAAGAATAACGGAGATTTCAGAAAAGCGGTTATTGAAGTGAGCAGAAATGTTTTTCTTCTTCCCGCACCCATTGATTTTTCCGAAGAATATACCCCCGAGGCTTTTAAAGAGTGCATCGAGAAATATAAAAAGGATTTTGATTACATTTTTCTGGATTCTCCCGCGGGACTTGAAAGGGGATTTCTTCTATCCGTTAATGCCTGCGACAGCTGTATAATCCTTTCCACTCCCGACAGTGTAAGTATTCGTGCCGCTTCCTATGCCTGCCGTAACGTGAGGAAAAACGGTATAGATGATGTTCGCCTTGTGGTGAACAAATTCAATAAAAAGTTGCACAAAAAAATCAATGTGGATGATATTATTGATACAGTTGGTGCAAGGCTTTTGGGGATTGTGCCCGATTCTCAAGAGGTTTATGCCGCAGTCAACGGGGAAAAAATCCCGTATGCATGCAAGGGCAATACCGCATTTTTAAGAATCTCAAGAAGAATTTGCGGAGAAAATGTTCCTTTCAGAGCAAGCAATATGTAGTTTTATACGTGTCAGAACCATGTGAGCCAAAAAAGAGAATTGAATTTAAAATATGGTACAAAAGAACCTCCTATGGCAGTTTTCAATCTGCAATAGGAGGATTTTTTCATATTACCCGCTGTTGACGGATTTTTGACATAGTTTTACATCAATTTGTTACTGATGCGCCCCATTCACCTTGTTGACTGCCCGATTTCGGAGGTAGCAGGATTTGGTTACTTTCGCTTTCCGTTTCTTTTTTATCCGTAGTTTCGGAAGTTGTGGTACGGGAGCTACTTTCAATTTTGTTTAAGGTTTCAAAAACTGTTGTCTCAGGCTCGTTTTTTGCTGTTGTTGATATTCCGGTATAGTTGTTGTTTTCTTCGGTTGCTTCAACGTCGTCCTCTTCAAAGCCATATACGGAAGAAACAAAATCCGATACATCAGTTGAGTTTTCTGTTGTGTATTGGGAAGGGCTTTGGGTATTGTCGGAGGTATTATTTTCGCTGTCATTTTTATTGTTGCAAGCTGTAAAAGCAACAATAAAAACAACTGCCAAAAAAAGCATTAAAAATGCATTATTATCAATATGATTGGACTTATCCATTATCATCTTCCTCCCAACCGCCTCCGCCGCTGCTGGAAGTTAAAATGGATTCAATCTCAAAAATCGTAATATCAAAATCAGGAGTTGTATATTCTTTGTTCATATTAAGTTCCTGTCCTTTTTGTAAATAGTTATTGTGCATCAATAAAATCTATATAATCTTTTAAAGCGGTTGAATAGTCAACAATGGATTGGCTTATTGACGCATTTTCGGACTCATCTGCAGATGCTATGGAATTATAACTATTGCATACTATATCGGAATAATAAATATTTCCTTCATCATCTTTTACAAAGAATACGGTGTAGGTATTCTTGTCAAAGTCAAGTGCGTAAACATTATCCACATAATAAACATCAATCGCATTGTTTGTATCATTCATATAGATATTACCGTTTGATTTTGAGAACAGCAGAGAGTTTTCATTATTAAGCAAATCGTTAACAGATACAGAAGTATTATTTATTGTCGAATCCTTATCGGTAAGTACAATCGCACCGTAATCGGCAAAATCCGTAATGCTCTGTTCATCAACGGAGAATGTATATCTGAATCCCCAGGGTTCAATATTTCTTATTGCGGTTGAGGAGGAGAAGGTATATACATTGTCATTTGCACTGTCGTATATCATATTTCCAACATTCACTCCGTATCTGTACGCTGTTGCTTCGGTAATATTTAGGGAGGCAACGGCATCGTACATACCGGTGATTTTGTTGAGAAGGACGGTCTGCAAATTGCGGTGCTGTTCCTGATCGGCGGCAGGGTAGGTTGTATAGATTTTATTGTTGTCATTCATATAGACATTTATATCATTGTATAAGCATCTGTCTTTGACGGTACTTGTGTATGTGATACCGTTGTACGTGTAATCAAATACAACCCAGACGGGAGCTCTCATATTGAATATACCGAAATCGTTATACAATATTCCGATTCTGTTAAAAGTCTGACCGGTGCCTGTTGTTGAATTTTTAATGATGTTGTGGTTGTTTACGCTTTTGCCGGCTTTCACTGTCTTTGAATTGGCCTTTATTTCGGCTGCGGTAGGAGTAGCGTCACCAACATTACCTTTAAGAACATACACATTATAGTCTGTAACATTGCTGTCATTCAACAAATCAATATACTGCCCGTTTAATTTCAGCGTACTGTACAGGGAAATTGACCACGGCTCTCCGAAGCGGAAATAGTTATAGTAGTTGTATGCGTGTGGCGGACCCGAATACAATTCGGTAATGTCATAAATTCTGTCTTCATTAAAATTGAATATGAATTCCGAACTTCTCTGGGTGGGAGAAGTGTACCATGTTGTTATTGACATTGAATCGCCTGTGGGCTTAACAGCCTTTTTGCCCACCGTTACATTCTGAAAATATTTTCCGTATGTATTGGTTGAATCTGCTTCATAATAAGCATAGTCCGAGGCGGCACCGGTGGGACTGTAATAGAAAACAACCGGAGCTGTAATTTTTTGGAATCGGGCATAGTATGTGTTGAGTTTGCCCTCTTCAACGGTAACCGCTATGGAAGTAGAGGTGCTTCTGAGCACTTCCTTGTAGGTGCCGTTTTCTTGTTTTTCTCTGTAATACCAGCCCAGGAACATATATTGATTGTCATAGTCGGGCTTCGCTTTGAACATGATTTTGTCGCCAACATTACCTGCCGCGTCAATACACTCAACTCTGTCAACACCGTCAACATTTTCATAGTATTCCTTAATATCGGAGGCTCTCAAATCATCGGAAATCAAAGTTTCTTCAACTGTGCCTCCCACAGCGGAGTTTTCAAAAAGGCCGGTGTCCTCATTGTATGTCTGTGTTTGCGCTCTGTGAACGAATTTCCAAAGGGCAGTAAGGGTGACGCCGTGGGAAGCGTCAAGTTGCATATCGTCAATAGTATTTGTTGAGTCTGTAAAGGAAATTATACCGCCGTCCCCGTCGTTGGGGTTATATGTTATGGTGTGTTCACCGTCAAGGATAACCTGCTTGCCGTCATCGCCGATAACACTCCAGCCGCAGAATTTATGAGGACTTGTGCCGTCTTCGTTGGTTTCCCAGTTTGCATTTGGCCGTGCGGCATGTGAGATATACTTACCGGGAACTACGCTGTCAAAAATAATATTATTGTCCGAATCGAAGTTACAGGTATAGTTGTAGTAGTAAGCAGATGTGTCAAGATACTCCGCTTCACCGAGTTCATTTTCTCTCAAAAAGACTTTCTGGAAATGGTCTCCAAAACCTACAAGGTTACCTCCATCCACATTATCGGGGGAGAAATAGTATTCCTCGCCGCCGTTTGAATCGTACAAAACGAAAGGTGCTTTTGTATAAATCAGCGTAATTGAAACGGGAGAGTTAACCTGGAATTTGTAATAGTATTGCCATTCTTGTCCGGATTGCGAATCGGATATATCTTTTCTTATAAAATAGGATTTTGAAAGTTCTTCAATTTCTTCTTCGGTTAAAGAACTTGTATCACCGGTGTACGGTTTAACAAACTTTGTAACGGATGTACCGTCGGCATTGTTGATTGTAATGTAAGCACCTGCAAATATGCAGTCTTTCAATTTGTCGTCATTGTAAACCGCTGTATAAACAGTGCAATACTGACCGTCAAGAACAACGGAATGGAGAGCGTCACCGCTTACGATGTCGTTTTTGATTGTAACATGTGACAAGTCGGCATTTTCGGAGTTGACCCCGCCGATACCGCCCGCGGTACTTGACGCTGACATTGGTTGATAAAGATCAAAATTGATACCGTCAAGAAGATTTCCGTATGTAGGGTCGTCCTTTGTCTCACGGCCGGATGAATAGGAACAGAAAGCAAAAAGAGTGTTGGTCTGCCCTTTGGGTACGGTGTATGTGCAGTCGTAACCCAGGGATGAGTTTGCACCTTTCATAATGTCTTCAAAATCGTTGGTTGCATTTGTTCCGTATCGTGACCAACCGTTAATTGTATTTTCCGCCGCCGTGTTGCAATAGGGTGATGAAATAACCCAAAGGCTCCATTCCTGGTTGATTTCGCCTGTTTCAACAAGGGAAATATTAAGGTCCTCGTCAGCAGACTCGTTTAAAAACTTTCCGTTTGCAGCAAAAGGCTTTGAGAAAACAGTGTATTTTTTGGAACATCCGATTTCCGGATACTCCACCGCATACTGTGTTTTGAGCCATTTGGTAATTCTTATGAACTGATCCTGACCCGCTTTTGAATTCTTTGACGGATCAACGGGCTGTTCGGGACCGATGATAAGTACCATACGGTCCGTTCTGTCCCTTCCTCTGTGGTCAAGTCCCCAAGTATAAGTTGAACCGGAAACGGTGCTGATTCTCTGATAAATGGAACTTTCCTCATCTGCATTAAGTTCAGCTGCAATATCGCCGTCGGAAACCAGGGCATACTCGGGATTGCTGGGATATTTCTTTTTTGTAACATTGAAATGGTATTGACCGTTAGTCTGGAAAAACTCAAATTTTCCGCCGTAGGCAGTAGTGTCCCAATACGGAACAATTGATTTATTGGGTTGGGTGTAAGTGTTACTGAACGTATAGTTCTCAATATCCTCCTCAAAACTACCGTTTTGGAGGTGTTTTACCGAATATCGTGTTTCTGTGGTTGAAGCATTGACTACCCCCATGGAGAATGTTGATATAAGAAGCGCAAAAGAAAGCGTTAACGCGATAACTTTGTTTCTTTTTTTCATAAACAATTTTCACCTCGGTGTTAAAAATTAATATAATATGCTCATTTAGACTTTTTTATCACTGAAATTATATACCTATGATAAAGTGAAATCAATAAATTTTTCTTCCTTTGTCGATTAAAATAAGAAATTTGTAGGTTTGACCGATTACATGTTTTTTGTCGAAAAAATTTTGTTCAAAATTTCACAAACTTTTTTGGTTGGCACTGAAAAAATACAAAATCATTTGTTAAAATGGTTGGAAAATTGCTGTGACTGTTTTATTCAACACAAGAAAATTTCAGCGAAAAAGTAAATTATTGTTGACTTTTGAATTTTGCGTTGTATAATAAATCTGCAAGATTCGTGAGACGAATTTTGCCGAAAAGAAAACAGGGGAGCTGACGGACGTCGGCTGAGATAGAAAACAGTCCTTTTCTGACCCTAATAACCTGATGCGGATAATGCCGCCGTAGGAAAAATACCTTTGGATTAGTATCTCTCTATGGCTGTGTTACCGCCGTAGGGAGATTTTTATTCGGAGGTATTAAAAATGGAAATCACTACAAAAAAAGACAAAACAAGACGTTTGGTGGAAAGTGCATTGATGTTGGCTCTTTCAACAATTCTTGCGGAACTCGCGGTTATTAAATTCCCATTTGGCGGAAGCGTAACTGTTTTCAGCCAGGTTCCCATGGTTGTGCTTTCATACCGCTACGGTGTTAAGTGGGGCGTTTTTGCAAGCCTTGCAATGGCAGTAATTCAACTTATGTTCGGTCTTGAGAATTTCTCCTATGTCAGCGGAATTGTTGCCTACTTAATTTTGATTTTTGCCGACTACATAATCGCTTTCGGTGCTTTGGGCTTGGGCGGTATGTTCAAGAACAAAATCAAAAATCCCATTATTTCTCTTTCTTTGGGCGGTGCGGTTGTTTCCGTAATTCGTTTTGTATGCCACTTTGTAAGCGGTGTAACTATTTGGGGTGATTACAGCGGCGGTGCTCAGGCTGTTTGGCAGTATTCACTTGAATACAACGGCGGCTATATGCTCCCCGAACTTATCATTACAGTAGTTGGCTGTGCTGTGGTTGCTTCACTCTTTGACCTTTCCTCAAAGGAAATCAAAATAAGAAAAGCGAAAAAAGCATAAAATTACGCTAAAAAGTTAAAAAATTGTAAACCTCCTTATTTATTTCTGTTTTTATTTGAAATTTGCCGTAAATGGTGATAGAATGAAAATAGATTGGATAAGGAGGTTTTTCCTTGAAAGATGATAAAAAACTGAATGACTTGGGTTTGTCAAAGGATGAATTGTCCGTTTCGGTTGACAAAACCGCCGTGACGGAGGACAATTTTTCCGTTGCAGTAGATAAGACAACGCAATATTCCGACAAAGAACTTACGGAAGAATTGGAGCGTCTGGCTGAGAATTTTCAGACGGAATTGAAAAAAGCTCAGGCAATGAGCGAAGAAGAACTTATTAAAAACGGAATAATTATTCAACAGTACGAGGATGAAGACGGAATAATCCCCGAGGAAGAACTCTGTCAATGTTGCGGCGAACAGCGCCGTGATAAAAGTTTCGGCGAAAACTATGCGTATTGCAGGAATTGCCGTGAAGCTATGCGGAGATATCCATTGAGCGTTCCCGGAATAGTAATTCTTGCCGCCATGGTTTTTGCAGCAGTTGTTTCCCTTTTCTCTTTTGCGGCGGATTTCGGTATTTATAACACCGTTCGCCAGGGTGACAACTATATAAAGGAAAATAAACTCTATTCCGCTTTGGATTCCTATGAAACGGCTGTTTCCGCTATGGAAGAAGAGGAGATAGTTCCTAAAAAGTTGTACTTGAAAACTGCTGAGATTCTTTACTATTCCATGCCCAACGGTATGTATTCAATGACGGCAATTACGGATAAAATAGAGTCTGCACTGACTTCATTTGAGATGCAAATCCCCCTTTACGCCGCTTATAAAGAAATGTACCGTGAGGTTCAGGTTCTCTACGGTACACTTAGCGAGTTCTACACCGTAATCAATGACGAAAAATATGCTGAGTACGATTTTAAAGAAGACGAGGAGTACGAGGAGGTAATGACCGAAATCGGCTCAATAATTGACAAACAGATTACTGTTACTTCCGTTGATAAAGAAACAAGCGAGCTGGTTGCGTCAAGCGAAGCCATAGTAAGATTTTGCCAATATATGTTTGCATACAGCAACGAAAGATATGCGGATTCATATCAGTACATGAATTATGTTTATGAACTTGAACCATCATATTTATGGCTGTATGCCTATGAATTGGGAATGGCTGAACTTCAAAGCGGTAATGCAGAAAAAGCCGAAATGTTCGCACAGGCAATGTACGAGAGCAACTGTGAATTGTCCAATGCCTATGCTCTGTACTCATCTTTGTACCGTATGACGGGCAAGACGGAAAAAGCAGTTGAGTGGGCGGACGATGGACTTAAAGTAAGTTCGGACAGTACGGAGCTGTTAAGATTAAAAGGAATGGCATATATTGCCGACGGTGACTATGAGTCCGCAAAAACAGTTCTGGATACGGCTCTTGAGCAGGAGAAATACGGACTTCTTTTCATGACTGCAATGATTGCTGAGAACGAATTGGGCAATAAAGATACCGTTGATGATTTAAAATCCGGTTTAGAAGAGTACGATTTGGAACTTTCCGAGAAGATGGAACAGTACTTTAACGGAAAAATTACGGCTCAGGAAATGTTTACGAAAGGAACGGGTGATGTGGAATGACGAATTTGTATGTTACAACGCGTGTGTTAACCGTTTTCGGAACAATAATGAGAGTGTTTTGGGAACAGGTTGTGTGCCGTATATGTGCTGTCCCCGTTGAAGATGTAAGGGCATTTAAAGTATCGGAACTTTGCGGCCACGTTGAGCATGAACTGATTAAAAAGAAAAGCCATATATTCCTTGTTTGTTGGTTACCCTTTACCTTGAACTTTATTTTTTCCTGTTGTTTCCTTTTAGGCGGAGCATACCGTGTTATTTATATAGGTGATGTTAAGACAGTTGCTTCTTGGGTGTATTTGTGGTTGGGAATTTCCTTTGCCGCAAACTGTGTGCCTTCGTTTGAGGATGTGCTTTCCTTTAAGGATGCTTTTTACACAAAAGATACGAAACTGATTGTTAAAATTCTTTTAGCACCGTTTTTTGCCCTTATTTACGGCTTTGCAATTCTTGAGAGATACTCTTTAACATTCATTGTTGCAATTCTTTTTGCCATAGTATTTCCTCAGATGTTTAATATGGTTTTCCCGCTTATTAACACATTGTCGCAGATGCTGTAATTAAAAAGGGGTTGTAATGCGTGGGTGTCCAGAGGACACTCACGCAGTTTTATTCGCCATACGGCGAGTGATATTGCTTCGCAGTTATATAATGCTACGCATTGTGATATTGTCCTTCGGACAGTTTTATGCGAATAAAATAACACTGAAATCGAAGATTTCAATATCACTATGCCGAAAAGTGCATAATATCACTCTTTCCGAAGGAAAGAATATCACTTGAAGTTAAAGGCGCACTTACTCACCACTTTTAGTGGCAGTGCAAAAAAGTAAGAGTTAATGTAGATTTTTGCTACATTAACTCTTTTTTGTCCTTTAGAGTACGACTTAAAAACGAAAGTTTTTTTACAGCCCCCTTTATGTTGTATTATGAATTAAATTTTATCAGTTCAAGGTTTTCGCAATTTTCTGCGTCAATATTTTTCAGACTGTAACCGTCGCAGATGTTTAACCACTCAACAGAGGATTTTTCGATTGTAATATTCTTGGCATGGCGAATGTAAAAACCTGCGTTTTTGATTTTCTCAACCCCGTAATCAAGGCAGGGGCGCAAATCGTAAAGTCCGCTTTCCCACTTTGTTGTTTTGTTCATTGTTACACGGATGTTTTCAAATGTTAAATTCTCAATAGCATTATCTTTATTGCCGTGAATGAGAACACCGTTTTCACCCTTGCAGACAATGTTATTAAATCGTATGTTTTTGATTTTGCCCGATTTTGTGTTTTCGTCCCTATTAAAGGTGGTAATAACAATGGGTTCCGCAGTTCCCCACCAGTCAGGGCAAAAACGCCGTGTTTCGATGATGCAGTCGGTGTATGTAACGTTTTCAACATTACCCCCGTCACGTATCTGGATTGAAAGTCCTCGGTTACTTTTTGAAATTATACAGTTGCTGACAATTACATTTCTGAAATCTCCCACACCCTCGGTGCCGATTTTAATTGCGGCGGAGGTGGAGATAAGGGTACAGTTACTGATAATAATATTTTCACAGGGGCCGTATTCACTGTTGCCCTTTGAGGTTTTAAGGCAGATACAGTCATCGGCACATTCAATGTGGCATCCGAGAATTCTCACATTTGTGCAATGGTCGGGGTCTATACCGTCCGCATTTGCAACCTCCAAGGAGTTGAGAATACGAATTTCTGAAATTAAAACATCATCGCATCCTGCGGGGTGAAGGGTCCAAAAACAAGCGTCCGTTATGGTGACACCTTTGAAAGTGATATTGTTGCTCTTTTCTATGTAAATTACGGTGGGGCGGGGATAAAAATTTCCGGTTATATAATAGCGGTCCTTTCTTTCAACAAAACTGTGACCGTTTGCGTCAATAACTCCCTCACCTGTAATTGAGCATCCGTCCGCTTCGTAGCCGTAAATGAAAACAAAGGAGGGTTTTCCCGTAACGGGATTGCCGATTAAAGCGGTTTTGGGGTCATTTATCATATTGCAGGGACGAATATAGCCCTCAATATTGTCCGTGGCTTTAAGACGGGAGCCTTTTTGAAGATGAAGTTCCACGTTCTTTTTCATTTGAATTGAATCGGAAAAATATGTTTTCCCCGATGTCAGCACAACGGTGCCTCCGCCGTTTTCAAATGCCTTATCGATGGCACTTTGAATGGCAGTTTTGTCATTTTGCTTTCCGTCGCCCTTTGCACCGAAATCCTCGGGATAAAAAAACAGCATTTTTATCACCTCTCCATTGTATTTTGAGTTAATATTATTTCATTTTTGTCCGTGAACGTTGCAATTATTCCGTTTCTGTGAGCGGTTGAAAAAATCGGAACTTTCGCAACCATTGTAAGATTCCATTTAACATTGGGGTAAATCTTTCCTAAATGATTTGTAACTATGGCAATTTCTGGTTTAAGTTTTTTCAAAAAATCCATTGAGGAAGAACCGTAATAGCCGTGGTGCCCTATTTTCAAAAGGTCAATATCGCCTATATCATCAACATAGACTTGTTCGAGTCCCGAATCCCTTGTGAAATCCGCCGCTAAAAATGCAGTTTTCTCGCCTTTTTTGACAATTACTCCCACACTGCTTGCATTTTCACCATTGCCGTACAGTTCCTCGGGTGTTTCGGTGTTAATAAAACGTATTGTGAAATCTCCGAAAGTGAACTCCGTGTCCGGCAAATCACTTATTACGGGGATTTTTTTATCTTCAAGTACCGCAAGGATTTTTTCGTATGTTTCTCTGTTTCCCCAATCATTCGCTTCCAACTCGGTTGCAACTTTTTCGTTGAATTCTTTGAAATATGCCTTGTTTGCAGAGATTTTCCCATCCTTGAAAATTGCCTCAAAATTACCCGAGTGGTCGTAGTGCATGTGGGTTCCCAAAACGAACTCAAAATTCACGTTGCCGTTTTCGTCCCCCGCAACTTTTTTAATATAGTTTATAACCTCATCCCGATATCCTTTGTATTCCGTTTTTCTTCTGGGGTTTTCGTTTCCCTCGCCGGAATCTATGAGGGCAAATTTTCCGTTGCTTTCAATAATGATACAGTCGGAGTTTGCAGTGTTGAGAAAGTGAATTCTGTCATCACCGTTTTTGTAATCAAAGTTTTCGTCCGCTACGGGAATATCGCTAACATATTTATTGCCCAATGCAACCACAACAATATCAAGGATGAAAACGGAGAGCATAACGCTTGTTACAACCCATGTTGCAATAACTCGGGCAAGTTTCTTTTTATCTTTAACCATTTAAGCGCCCTCCTTGCCGACTTTTTTGAAAAGAAGGGAAAGATTCTTGTAGGGAATCTGTTGCCAGGCGGAAACAATAAGAAGTGCGCCTACGCAATGCATGGGAATTCTTGAAAGAATGTCGGGACAAAGGAATATTACAAGACCGCTTACCCCAATTGTTATTATTGCGGAAAGAGGGGAGTAGTGTTCAATTTCAAACTGCCTTGCAGGAAGAAGAGATACAGCACCGCAAACTATGTTTGTGAATGTGTTTTTAACCCTGTTACCCTTTGAAGAACGCAACAAAAGGCACAATGCAAAGAATAGAATTCCTATGGGTATCGTCCGCAAATTTACAGGTTCAGTGGATGCAGTTAAGGTGAAAGGGGACGCGTAACCCATATGGGAAGAAAAGGGAATCTCGTTAACCGTAGTCAACTCCTGCTCGGGATTTAAAAACAAATTAAGTACAAGGGGAATGAGCAGGGTCATAAATTCGGCAGGGAGAATTTTGTTTAGTTTTTTGAATTTAAAGGGATAGGTTATCATTGCAAAAAGTGTAATTGTGCCGTAAAGCAGTCCTCTGAAATGGGGGTGAAAACCCAGGGAGCGGTAGGACTTTAACATTTCAAAGGGTGTGCTTCCCTGTGCCCCGATTCCGAAGTATTTATTAGTGAGAATAACCGTTGCCCAAAGGGCAAGAATCAGACTTGTTACTGCAAAAACAGAATCAATATATTTTTTTCCCGCTGTGAGTTTTTCAATAACGAAGTAAATAATTGCTCCGCCGACTATGCAAATGGGGAGATAATAAATTCCGCAGGACGAAACAATATACATTACAGGCAAAAGCAGAAAAACGTCGGGGGCATAGATTTTGTTTTTTGCTGTTGATGACAATAAAGAACATATAACTATGCAAAAGAAGACGTTTAAAAGTTCCAACCCCGAACAAACTCCGCAGCAAAGGGCGTAAGAGCCCGAAAGCATTGCGCCCGTCAGACCCGAAAGTATATCGTTTTTAATGTTATGCTTTTTCAAGGATTTGTTCATTCTCGTTTCCTCTGTTTCATAATACCTTAGTATTCTACAATAATTGTAAAAAATAAACAATACCGAAAGTAAAAATTTTAACGGGAGATTTATCTTTTCGGTAAAATATGTTGACATTTCCATTTTCATTCTTTATAATGTAAGAGATTAAAATTGGAATGGAGTGTGCATTGGAATGAAAATGTCACCTATTAAAAAGATAGTAGTTGTTTTGGCGGTGGTTACCGTTGCCCTTTCCCTTATTACAGCAAACAATATGGCTTCGGTTATGCTTATTGTTGCATCAAGACAGGCGGGCTCCGCTACACAGCAAACTGCTCAGGTAAATAATGGCGGTCAGAGTCAAACAAGCAGCGATTCACAGGGCGGTACTGTTTCCGACAATACTTCGTCCGACAACACAGCATCCGATAACACGGCATCCGGCAACACGGCTGCCGATAATACCGCTTCCGGCGGCAACTCAAACACAAATACAAACAGCGGTTCTGCCGGCTCAACTCCCGGCAGTTCTTCAACGGATAAACCCGCTGCAGACAACGGTTCAACTGCAGCAAAGCCCGGCAAAATGCCCCAGGGAACAGCAGAAATTGTTAACTATTTCAATACTGCTTCCAATAATGTTAAATCAAAGGCTAAATCCGTTACAAAGGTAAAGGAAGAAAACTATCAGGCTCAGCCCATTGACCTCGGTTCATTGGGTGCTTTCTCCGGCACCATCAGCAAACTTGTTGATGACAATATGGGCGTAAATGAAGAACAGTCGGGTAGGGTTGAATCAACTCCCGCAGGTATCAGCGCTATGTATCCCGTCGAGGGCGAGTCCTGGTCGAGCAAATTAACCGTTGATGATGTTAAAACGGCAACTTGCACCGAAAAGAACGGCGTTTATACTATTACAATAACATTAAAAAATGACGAACTTTCGGAAGAATATGCACACGGCACCGGTCACCACGGTAAAGCATTCAGCATTGTAATGCCTTCAACTATCAAGGACAATGCCGGCGCTGCCAAGAGCCTTCTTAAATCACTTAAAGTCGGTTATCAGGACGGCAAAATCGTTGTTGATGTTGATGCCGCAACAGGTAATATCATCAACGCAAAATATGATTATATATGGTTGCTCAACGTTGATATGTTCGGCGGTGTTACCGCTTATTTCGGTATCAGAACCGATTTCACAGTTAAGTGGTAATCAGATGTGCTTTTCATATCTTTATAAAACAAATGTTTAGTTTTCTGACCGCTCGGCGTACAATGTGCGTCGGGCGTCAGTTTATTAGAGTTGAAATAATGATGTCAAAGGGTATAAGGTTATGGCGGATGTTATATCGGAACGGGAAATAACGGGCTTTTTGAGTGAAAAAGCCGGAAATTTTTATAAGGTTCACACGGAAATATCCGTTGGGTCAACAAATGAAGAAGTGAAAGCCCTTGCCCGAAAAGGCGAGGGCGAGGGTTATGTGCTTGTTTGCGATAACCAATATTCCGGTAAAGGACGGATGGAAAGGAAATTTTTTTCACCGGAAAATACGGGAATATATATGAGCATCCTGTTAAGACCTTCCGTGAAACCGGAACAGGCGTTGGGTATAACAACGATGGCGGCGGTTGCGGTTTGCAGGGCATTGGAGGAATACGGCGTTTCTCCCGCAATAAAATGGGTTAACGATGTTTTCGTAAACGGCAGAAAAGTGTGCGGCATACTTACGGAATCCGCAGTTGACGGAAATGACAGCAATCTTGAATACGCCGTGCTTGGCATCGGAGTTAACGTATATGAGCCAAAAGGCGGTTTTCCAAGAGAAATTGAAAGGGTGGCGGGCGCTGTCTTTAAAGAAAAAACAGATAATTTGAGAAACAGACTTTGTGCTGAAATACTGAACGAAGTTTTTTCTCTGTACGGCGGTTTGGCAGAAAACAGCCACAACAGAGAATACATCGACAGGAATTTTGTGGTAGGTAAAACCGTCAGCATTATTCGCAACGGAAAGGAAATAGCGGCAATGATTGACGGGATAAACGATTCCTGTTCACTGCTTGTAACTTACGAAAACGGTGAAAAGGCAGTATTATCCTCGGGAGAAATATCTCTGAGATTGTGATTCGGAAATTTATATAAAATACACAATAAATATTATATAAAATCGTCAAATACGAAATTGTTTTTTTTACCAATACTCTTGCAATCGGAGGAATTGTATGGTAAAATCAGTTTGTATATATGGTAGTGTACTGTCTTTGGGTGTACGCTATCCCATCTGTTTAGGAGGATTAGTATGAAAGCAACAAAGAAAATTGTTAGTGTTATCTTAGCAATAACACTTACGGTTGTAGCTTTTGCTATGCCCGTTAGTGCTGCGAGGGTTTATCCCCTTGTTATTGTTGATGGCATTTTCTCGACACCATTGTATAAAAATCCGGGTGCGGCAGATCAAACCCCTGCTTTTGCTACGGATGACGCTTCCATGGAAGCAATGGTTAAGGATATTCTCACCGCGTTTGTCATGGGTTGCGTTAACTACGGTATAGCGAAAAAGGATTATGATAAATTCGCAGACGAATTCTATCCCGTAGTGAACAAATACATTGAACCCATCGGTTTCAATGCGGACGGCACTCCCGTTGACAGCACAATCGGATTTGTTCAGAACGACAGACCCATGTCCGAATATACTGAGGAAGAAAAAGCAGAACTTGCTGTATTTGCAGAAGTTTATGCTAAGGAATACGGCGAGGAAAACGTTTACAACTTCAGTTATGATTGGCGTAAATCTCCCATTGATGCCGCTGCTGAATTGGACGACTATATTGAAAATATCAAGAGTGAAACCGGTGTAAGAAAGGTCAATGTTGTTGCTTACAGTATGGGCGCAAATGTTGTGCTTGCATACCTTTCCGCTTTCGGTGGCTCCGATATCAATAACCTTGTGTTTGCCGCTCCCGCATGGCAGGGAACAAGCCTTGCAGGTAATGCCGCTACCGGAAATATCTATTTTGATATGTACACCGTGGAGAACTACCTCGTTCAGATGGCTAATGTTAGTGCCACAACTCATATTGCTGCTTTCGTAATCTCATATATTGCAACTTGTGAAGGTCTTTCAAGAGAATACTTCGGTGATATAAATAAGGCTGTTGCCGGAATTATCCCTCGTTTCTATACGGATACGGCTCCTTATATTGCAGGTATGCCCGGTTTCTGGAGCCTTATTCCTGCAGAGGATTACGAAGATGCTAAGGAAAAACTTTACGGCGGAGTTCTTGATTCTGCCCTTGAAACAAAAATTGACGCTTACCACAATATTCAGGTAAATGCAAAGGAAGTCATTGAGGATGCAATGGATGACGGTATGCGTTTTGGTATCGTTGTAGGTTACAACTGCCAGATGATCCCCATCAGCAGTGAATACGAACAGAGTGACACGACCGTTGATGTTAAATACGCAAGTGGCGGTGCTACCTGTGCAAAATATCTCGAAGCATTTGATGATTGGGGCAAAATTTATAATCAGCAGGTTAAAGACGGACACAATCACATTTCTTGGGATAACAAGGTTGATGCTTCAACTTGTATGTTCCCCGAACAGACATGGTTCTTGAAGAATTTCCAGCACACCAACTTTGATCCCGATAACGGCACAACCGATTTGATTATGTGGCTCCTCGGTGCTAACGGGCAGAAAACAATAGATAGTGACAAAGAAAACTATCCTCAGTTCTCTCTTTATAACACATATAAGAGAAAAGTCACACCCATCAATGTTAAGGGTATTATCGGTGACCTTGATGACAGCGGTGCTATAACAACTGTTGACGCAAGATTGGCTCTTAAAATTGCCGCAGGTCAGGTAAAAGCTACGGAAGATCAGCTCATTCTCGGCGATATTGACGAGGACGGCGATATTACAACAAACGATGCCACAGATATTCTTTCAATGGCAGCAGGAATTGATTTCTAAATATAATAAAGAGGGTTGTAAAAAGCGAATGTTTCGTTTTTTACAACCCTTATTTTTTGTAATATAAATGTAATTGAAATAAAACATCCTTTGTGTTATACTTTGATATATAGGCAAAAAGGGGATTATATATGAGTGGAAAAATGAGTAAGAAGGATAATGTTTTACAAGCGTTGAAATTTGCCGCTTTTTCAGCTTCGGCAGGAGTGATTCAAGTGGTGACATTTACTCTGCTTAATGAATTGGTGCCGCAAACTAACAGTACCAATGCAATTCTTCAATGGTTTTTCAATTCCGAATACGGCGCAAACTACCTTGTGGCTCTTATTCTTTCGGTGCTTTGGAACTTTACATTTAACCGTAAATTCACCTTTAAATCCGCAACAAACATTCCCGTTGCAATGTTGAAAATATTTGGGTTTTACTGTGTGTTTACCCCTGTTTCAACAATTTTAGGAGAAATGGTTGCTCAAAGGACAACCTGGGAATTTGCCGAATACATAATTTTGGCTGTTACCATGATGACAAATATGATAACTGAATTTTTGTACAGCCGTTTCTTTGTATATAAGGACAGTATGAATACAAATTCAGCCGCGAAAAAGGAAAAGGAAGCGTCAAATGCTCGATAAAAGAATAACGGAAAAAAGAATATGCCCTGCTTCGCGGAAATGCGGCGGCTGTCAACTTATGAATTTAAGTTATACCGAACAGTTGCAGTTTAAACAGGCAAAAGCGGTGAAATTGTTGGGCGGTTTTCACCGAGTAAATAAAATAATCGGAATGGAAAAGCCTTTTCATTACAGAAACAAGGTGCAAGCGGCTTTCGGACGAACCCGCGGCGGAGAGATAATTTCCGGTGTATATCAATCAAGCACCCACAATATTGTAAAAACGGATTCCTGCCTAATTGAAGATAAAATCGCAGATGAAATCATTGTAACAATCAGAAAATTAGTTAAGGATTTTAAATTAACCGTTTATGACGAGAGAAAGGGGAATGGTTTTCTCCGTCACGTGCTTGTAAAAAGAGGTTTTGCCACAGGGGAAATAATGGTTGTGCTTGTTACGGGTACCTCAGTTTTTCCGTCAAAAAATAATTTTATAAAAGAACTGTTGGGGCTCTACCCCAAAATCACCACAATAGTTCAAAATGTGAACAATAAATACACAAGCATGGTTTTGGGAGAAAAAGAAACCGTGCTTTACGGCAAAGGTTATATTGAGGATGTTCTGTGCGGTTTGAGATTCAGAATTTCTCCCAAATCTTTTTATCAGATCAATCCCGTTCAGACGGAAATTCTCTATAACAAGGCAATGGAATTTGCAGAATTGAGCGGTGAAGAAAAGGTTATAGATGCCTATTGCGGAATAGGGACAATAGGTATGGTTGCCTCAAAAAAAGCGGGGCAGGTAATCGGTTGCGAACTTAACCCCGATGCAGTTCGTGACGCAAAAACAAATGCAAAAATAAACGGGGTTGAAAATATCAACTTTTTTTGTGCGGATGCGGGGGAGTTTATGCTCCGAATGAAAGAGCGGGGAGAAAAATGCGACGTTCTTTTTATGGACCCGCCCAGAGCGGGCAGTGACAAAAGATTTCTGTCCTGTGCCGTTGCTCTTTTACCTGAAAAAATAGTGTATATTTCCTGCAACCCGGAAACCCAACAGAGAGATTTGTTCTATCTTGTAAAAAACGGTTATAAAGTCAAAAAAATTCAACCGGTTGATATGTTCCCCTTTACATCCCATGTGGAGACGGTATGTATTTTGTCAAGAACCAAACAATAACGAAAGGAACAGGAGTAACATTATGGGATTCTTTTCAACAATGCTTTGTAACATAAAGAATATGAAAAAAGCGAAGAAAATCAGAGAAATGGGTAAGGAAAATTTACTTGCTTTAGAAGACGAAGAATTTTATGAGGCAATGATTTGTCTTTGTGATGATGCGGTGTATGATATTAAAGCAGCTGGTTTGACGAAAGAACAGATTTTGGCCTATTCGCTTTATATGTTTCAGATGGAAGTTAATAATGGCGGTTTGTGTCAATTCTTTGTAAACTCGAGTAGTGATTGTGCTCCATTTATTAGTGAGGCATTAGAGGTGATTGGGGCAACAGAATTGAGAAATTTATTTGAACAGTTTGTAAATGATAATGATATTGATGTTACTGATTTATCTTCTTTTAAAATTACAGATATTAAGGAATATGAAGCCCAAACAAAACGATTTGATTTTGATAGCTTTGATGAAAGGTTTTATGACAATGAGGATTTCCATCAGCAGGTAATCAATTATTTTAGACGTAATGTTGAACAATTGTTGAAAAATTAAGCAGAAAAGGGATTGAAACTCGTTGACATGTTCCCTACAACAGTCGAGGCGGATATGTTCCCGTAAACTAGCAAAAGGCTATGACATCAATCCTGTTAATTCGACCCACGTGGAGACTGCGGTGTTATTAAAAAAATGATTTTGAGGAGAATAATATGGAAGGAATACTTTACTGTGCATTAAACATTTTTTGTCTTTCAATTTTATTACTGATTCTTGTGCAGATTATAAAAAGTGCGGACAAGCGTATGTCACAGAGAATGTATTTCTGGTTTATTATAGCCTCTGCCATTTTATGTACCAGCGATTTGATATGGGGAGTAATTGATTATTTTTATGATTGGCGATTCTCCGATTCGGTGGATTTTGTTGTAAACAGCATTTATCATATTTTCACCGTGGTAGTGGCATATTTATGGTTCCTTTTTTCGGAAAGTGAACAGGAAACAAGAACGATAATAACAAAAACCGGCGGCATTATCAGTTTGATTCCCTTAATAACCGATGTTGTGTTTATAGTGTCTTCATATTGGCTGGGCGGAGTATTTTTTGTTAGTGAGCAAGGTGTTTATCAGAGAGGACCGCTGTACATTGTACATATCCTGATATGTCTTTTCTATATGAGTTTAACTTCTTTGAAAGCCTTGATACGTTCATTTTATAAAGAGAATTATATTAAACGAAAAGAGTATCGCTCTTTGGCATTTTTCTGTATATATCCTTTGCTTGCGGGTGTTGGCCAGGTGTGCCTTGTAGGTTCGCCCATGATAAGTGCGGGTGTTGCCTTTGCCGCACTTCAGATATATATGAGTTCCCGTGAACGTCTTATTTCCGTTGACCCTCTAACAAAACTTAACAACAGAACGGAAATGGAACGCTACCTTGACAACAAAATGAAGAACAGAAGTGCCAATAAGGATTTATACCTTTTTATAATGGATTTGGATTACTTTAAAAAAATCAACGACAAATACGGACATGTTGAAGGCGACACGGCGTTAACAATAGCTTCCGACGCACTTAAAAACGTTGTAAGAAAAACCAACTTTTTTGCATGCAGATACGGAGGCGACGAATTCGTTGTAGTCGCGGAGGTAAAACCTGACTTTGATGCTTCTGAGTTCTGTCGTACCATCAATGAAAAACTGGAAGAGGAAACAAAGAAGCATAACAAAGAATATAAGTTGCATATGAGTATAGGTTACTTTAAGCACTCACCTGAAATAAACGGAATTTATGAGTTTATTTCCGCGGCGGACAGGTATCTGTACAAACGTAAAAACGAAAGAGAAATTAAGGCAAGCACTGCCGAATGAATATTTTTTTACTATGTTGTAAAAAAGTGTTGACTGAAAAAAGGAATAGTTATAAAATTATTACTGTTTAAAATTTACCCTTTGGAGTGATATGAATGATAAAAATTGGTCTTTACGGCTACGGTAACATTGCAAAAGGTGTTGAATGTGCCGTAAAACAAAATGCAGATATGGAAGTAACCTGTGTTTTCACAAGACGTGATCCCGAAACAGTTTCAACCATTTCCGGTGCCGCAGTTTACAAAACCGACGACATTTTAAATCACAGGGATGAGATTGATGTTCTCGTAATGTGCGGCGGAAGTGCAACGGATTTGCCCCAACAGACTCCTGCCATGGCAGAATATTTCAATGTTGTTGACAGTTTCGACACTCACAAAAGAATCCCCGAGCATTTCAGTAACGTTGACAATGCCGCAAAAAAAGGTAATAAAATCGGTATTATATCAGTGGGTTGGGATCCCGGTATGTTCTCCGTTAACAGACTTTACGGCAGTTGTATTCTTCCCGACGGCGCGGATTACACGTTCTGGGGAAAGGGTGTCAGCCAAGGTCACAGCGATGCCGTAAGAAGAATCGACGGTGTTGTTGATGCAAGGCAATATACAATTCCCGTTGAATCCGCACTTGATGCAGTAAGAAGCGGTTCGCAGCCGGAACTTACAACAAGACAAAAGCACACAAGAGAGTGTTTTGTTGTTGCCGAAGCCGGCGCGGACCTTGAAAGAATTGAAAAAGAGATAGTTACAATGAAAAACTATTTCGATGAATATGACACAACGGTGCATTTCATTTCTCAAGAAGAACTGGACCGTGACCACAAGGGTATTCCTCACGGCGGTTTCGTTATAAGAACGGGCAAGACAGGAAAAGACCTTGAACATAATCATGTAATTGAGTACAGTCTTAAATTGGATTCCAATCCTGAATTTACATCGGGTGTTCTCGTTGCATACGCAAGAGCCGCATACCGACTCAATCAAGAGGGACAGAGCGGATGTAAAACAGTATTTGACATTCCTCCTGCGTACCTTTCGGCAAAAAGCGGTGAAGAACTGAGAAAATCGATGTTATAAGAATAAAAATGACGCAAGGGATGGTTTCAACCTTTGCGTCATTTGTTTGTATGGATTTGCGGAATATGGAAAAGAAAAATATACTTTTAAAATTGCTTTACCCTCAACGGTGCAGATATTGCAGAAGAGTTATTGACTTGCGTCGTGAAATGTGCCATACCTGTGAAAATACTTTAAAACGGATTGTCGGGGAAATATGTATGTTTTGCGGTATGAATGTTTCGGATTGCGAGTGCGGTCATAAAAAGTATTTTTATAAATATATCTGTGCCCCGTTTTATTATCATGGTGCGGCAAGCCGAGCAATTTGGAACTTGAAGTATAATAACAAAACGGAACTTTCAAAAACTCTTGCCGAGGATATGGTTGATTGCTTTAACAAACACTATGGGGAGTATGATTTTGATTTTTGCACCTTTGTTCCGCTGGCAAAAGGGGATTATAAAAAACGTGGTTATAATCAGGCTGAACTTTTGGCACAGAGTTTTTGCGAAATAGCGGGACTGAAATGTGAGAGTTTGCTCATAAAGAGATTCTCAACTGAATCCCAGCACAATTTGTCCGGTGTTGAAAGAAGCGGCAATCTTTTGGGTGCAATAGACCTAAAAGACGGTATTGATATTGAAAATGCACGAATTCTTCTTATTGACGATATAAAAACAACCGGTTCAACTCTTAACGAATGTGCAAAAGTGTTACGTATCGGCGGTGCGGCGGAAGTGTTTTGCCTGACTGTTGCAATTACAGACAAAAGCGATGAAAAGAGGTTGTAAAAAACGAAAGTTTTTTACAACCTCTTTGTTATTATAAAGATATATTTTGTATATACGTTACTCTTTCTCTCTGAGAAAATACTTTAATGCTGAATACCTCTTTGCCTTTTTGTCATTTGCTGTCATATTGTTAATTTGCTCCGCGGAGCCCACGGTTACGAGCATATTTTTTGCCCTTGTAACGGCGGTGTAAAGGAGATTTCTGTATGCCAAATTCGGCACGAGGTTTATAACGGGAAGAACAACTGCTTTGAACTCGCTGCCCTGACTTTTATGTACGGTTACGGCATAGGCAAGTTCAAGTTCCGTCAAAAATTCTCCCGGAATTGTTGTTTTCCTACCGTCAAAATCCACTTCCACGGTGCCGGATTGGGCATCTATTTTTTCGAGAATACCTATATCACCGTTGAAAATTCCCTGTCCCTTGTCGTCCTTGCTTTCCCATTCAATGTTATAGTTGTTTTTTATTTGCATAACCTTGTCGCCGGTGCGGAAAATCTGACCTGCCACAGTTAACTCGCCCTTTTCTTTACTCGGGGGATTCAAGGCGGATTGAAGAAGTCTGTTAAGGTTCTGAGTGCCTGTTTCACCTTTTTTTGAGGGGCAGATTACCTGAATATCGGAAAATGCATCCCACCCGTATGCCTTGGGCAGTCGCTCACTGCAAAGGCTCACAACTGTTTGAGCAGATAAAGAGGGGGTTGGTCTTTCCAAATGGAAAAAGTCCTTGCCGTCATTTGATAAATCCGGTAATTCACCGCTTACTATTTTATGTGCGTTAGTTATGATTTTGCTCTCCATTGCCTGACGGAAGACACGCGAAAGGCAGACAACGGGAAGTTTTTCCGACAGTATAAGGTCCTGGAGCACATTTCCCGAGCCCACCGGGGGTAATTGGTCGCTGTCACCCACGAGGATAAGACGGCAACCCAAGGGCAATGCTTCAAGAAGGCTTGCAAAGAGGTGTATATCTATCATTGAAAGTTCATCAAGGATGAGTGCATTACATTCAAGAGGATTTTCCATGTTTCTTCTGAAACAGGGCTTGTCATCCTCGTCCCATTCCACCTCTAAAAGACGGTGTATGGTTTTCGCCTCCATTCCCGTGACCTCGCTCATGCGTTTTGCGGCTCTGCCCGTTGGAGCGGCAAGGGCAATTTCAAGATTTTGATACTCAAAAATCTTTATTATACCCTTGATTGCGGTTGTTTTACCGGTACCGGGACCACCTGTTAAAACTAACAAGCCTTTTTTTGCGGCGGTGGCAATGGCAAGGCGTTGCTGTTCCTCGTACTTGATATTGTTTCCTTTTTCTATTTCATCAATCCAGTCCGCAAGTCTGGGTGCGCCGGCAGGGGGAAAGTTTGTAATAATTTCCACTCTGTCCGCAATTTTTCTTTCGGATTTATATGATTGGGGGAGGAAAACAAATTCCTTTCCCTCTATAATGTGCATTTTCAGTTGTGCGGCGGAGATGAGTTTATCTATTGCAATATCAATTTCATCCTGTGTTACACAGAGTAAATCCGAACACGGTTTCAAAAGTTTTTCCCTTGGTATGCAGGTGTGGCCGCGGGAGCCTGAATTGTGCCTTACAACGTGCAAAATCCCCTCGCTTATTCTGTAGTCGGGCAGGGGCTTTTGAGGAAGTTTACTTTCGATTATTTCCGCACGTTCAAATGTGATACCCATATTAAGACCGCAGAGAATATATGGGTTTTCCTCTATTTTGGCTACGGCATTTATACCCAACTTTTTGAAAATTGTCACACATTCCGAGGGTGATAAGCCGTATTTTTCGAGACCCAGCATAACGGTACGCATTGCGTACTGTTTTTTAAATTCATCACCGATATTCTTAGCCTGTTCTTCGGAGATACCTTTCAGGCAGGCAAGTTTTTCGGGGGCGGTGTCAATAACATCAAGCGTCTGAGAGCCGAACTTTTCCACAATGAGCATTGCTTTTTTTGGCCCGATTCCCCGGATGACACCGGAGGCAAGATATTTATAAATCTGTTCAGTTGTTTCCGGCATACAATGGGAAAAGGCGGTTACTTTGAACTGCCTGCCGAAAGATTGATGTATTGTGAAATTCCCCGTCAGAGTGACGGTTTCTCCGGCGGATACCCCGGGCATAACACCAACGGCGGTAAAGTAGTCGTCATCAACGGAAACATCCATAACGGTGAATCCGTTGGTATCGTTTTGAAATGTGACTTCCTCCACCGAAGCGGTGATTGTTTCTTCTTGAAAATCCATTGTGCTCTCCTTAAAAGAACCTTGACATTTATTATATACATTCTATCACAATATGATTTTTATTGCGATATTTTCATAAGATTTTTTTAAAATAATTGAAAAGGAAGTTAACCTATGATAATATAGGTTTAAAGATTTTTCCAACGGAGGAATATAAGATGAAGTATATTGTTGACAAGAATAACCATTGTACATTTAAAACCGTGGAATCGGGCAGACTTGCACCCCGCGCCTATGCAATTCCCCACTCAAAGAAAAAGGACGCTCAAAAGGCGGACTATAAAACGGAACGCTACAACAGCGATATTGTAACGGTTCTTTCGGGAGAATGGGAGTTTAAGTATTACAAGAAAAAATCCAAACTTCCCGCAACCCTTGATACGAGCAGAATTAAATTTGACAAGGTTAATATTCCGTCAACATGGCAAAGAACGGGCTATGAGGAACCAGCTTACATCAACTGTCCCTACGGCTTTGACCCAAGAGCATTTGGTCTTCCCAAGGGCGAGGGTGTTAAGCCCCCGGAACTTCCCGAGGATTTCTCCTGCGGCATTTACCGTAAATTTATCAATATAAGCGATAAATCAAAGAATTATATTTTAACGTTTTTGGGTGTTGCTCCCTGTGTGGATTTATATATTAACGGTGTTTTTGTGGGCTACGGCGAGGCGTCCCACAATTCATACGAATTTGACATTACCGACTTTGTTAAAGAGGGTGACAACGAGGTAATTGTTATTGTTCATAAATGGTGCAACGGCTCATATCTTGAGGCACAGGATATGTTCAGAGAAAACGGAATTTTCCGTGATGTGCTTCTGTATTCCTACGAAAATACATATATAAACGATTTCCAGGCAATCCCTCACAAAAAGGGCAAAAAGTATAATCTGGACATAGAAACAGAGCTTAAAGGCTCCCTTAAAAATGCCAACCTTAAAATTTCTCTCTGTGACGGAAAAACTGTTGTAGCCGAAAGTGAAATAAAAGGGGACAAGAAAAACACCCTTTCCTTTAAAGGTCTTAACGTGGAGGAATGGAGTGCGGAAATTCCACGCCTTTATGAACTTTTTATCACCCTTTACAACGGCAAAAAAGAGGTTATGACAATCCGTCAGTATGTGGGCTTCAAAAATATCGAAATTAAAGGCACAGTATTCTATTTCAACGGCAAAAAAATTAAACTCAAAGGTGTAAACCATCACGATTCCCATCAGACAAAGGGCTATGCAATGGGATTTGAAGATCTTGAAAAAGATGTTCAACTTATGAAAGAGTTTAATGTCAACTGCGTGCGTACATCCCACTATCCCCCCGACCCGTACTTCCTTGAACTTTGCGACCATTACGGTCTTTACTGCGTTGACGAGGCTGATATTGAAACCCACGGACTTTGGGATTTGGGTTGCGACGGCTGTGACATAAGCCACGATTTAAAATGGGCGCCAAGATATACGGATAGGGTCAGAAGAATGTATTTCCGTGACCGTACACATCCGTCTGTTATTATGTGGAGTTTGGGTAATGAATCCTGGGGATATAAATGCCAGGACAAATGCTACAAAATGCTCAAGGACCTGGGAACTGATATTCCCGTTCATTACGAGAGCGTTGTGCATACAAAACGCTACCATTATGATGTATTTTCCGAAATGTACACCCATCAGGACGATATGGTGAAAATCCGTGAGGGTAAACGGGGAAAACAGTATAAGGATGTTCCGTTCTTCCTTTGCGAATATGCTCACGCAATGGGTGTGGGCCCCGGTGCCTTGGAAGAATATATGCAGATTTTCTATTCCGACGATATCTTTATGGGTGGTTGTATCTGGGAATGGGTTGACCATTCCGTGCTTCACGACGGAAGCGACAAATACAAATATCAATATACTTACGGCGGCGACCACGGAGAACTTCTTCACGACGGTTGCTTCTGTGTTGACGGTCTTTTCTACCCGGACCGCACACCCCACACGGGCGCCTATGAAATGAAAAACTGTTACAGACCTTTGAGAGTTCGCAGACTTTCGGGAAATAAGTTAACTCTTGTTAACACCAACCGTTTCCTTTCATCCTCAAATATCGAGGTTTATTGGGAGATACAGGAAAACGGTGTAACCCTTAAATGCGGCAGTTTCTTAACCGATATAGCACCTGAAAAGGACGCAACATATAAACTTGATTTACCCAAGGTGGATTATGAAAAAAATACATATCTTAACCTTGTATATCTTGAGGGGGATTTTGAAATTGCAAGTGAGCAGTTGACTCTTTCCGAAGCACCCTTTATTCAGCCCTCTCTTGAAATGGGTAAGGTATCAATTTCCTCCGACGGAGAAAAACTTACGGTTAAATTTGAAAACGGTGCCATTGAATTCTCGGAAGAAAGCGGAGAGATGCTTTCGTATAAAGCCAACGGTGTTCAGTTCCTTAACAAAGAACCCATTTCCCACAAGGGCTTCCTTTTGAATATTTCAAGAGCATACGTGGATAATGACCGTCCATTTATTGAGGATTGGAAAAAACACGGTATTCTTGAACCGAAAATCATACTTGAAGATATGAGTGCCGAGGTAAAATCAGGTGTGGCGTCCGTCAGCCAGTATATTTCCGTTAAGGGTAAAGAGGACACATTGTTCAATGCAAACATTCTCTATATAATCGGCGCAAACGGTGTTGTAGATATTGAGGTTGCCGTTGCTCCCGACAAGGACAGCAAGGAGCAGTACTACGATATTCCCGCTTTTGGCATTACCTTTGAAGCGGATAAGAGATTCTCTGAGATTGAATACTTCGGCAGGGGCGAAAAGGAGAATTACAACGACTTTAACTCCCATGCACCCATAGGACTTTACACCGCAAAGGTTGAGGATGAACACGAGCCCTATATTCGCCCCCAGGATAACTCCAACCATTCCCATGTATCATATCTTAAACTCAAGAGTGAAAAAGGTGAGGAAGTTCTCATCTATTCCGACAAGAGATTTGATTTCAATGTTCACAACTATACACAGGAACTTCTGCAAAAAGCAGACCACAGGGAAGATATCTATGACCAGAAAACAACCTTTGTAACCCTTAACGGTTACACAAGGGGTACGGGTACGGGCAGTTGCGGACCTGTAACACTTCCCCAATATAAAATTGACGCTTCTAAGGAGCACACATTTAATTTCATTATTTCTCCCTCAAAAAAGGAAGCAAAAGATTGATATGGAAAAAGCATATTTACGGATACAGAGCGATAGCCCATTATTTGAAAAAGTTAAAGTTTTTCGCCGTGAAGTTTTTTGCGGCGAGGAACTTTGTGAGAGTTGTTTTGACGAAAAGGGCATACACATTGCCTGTGTAATCGGTGAAGATGTTATCGGTTGCGGCAGTGCCTGTGACATGGGCAACGGCACTTTTGAGTTTTCGGGAATTGCCGTAAAAAAGGATTACAGGGGCTTTAATATTGGAAGTGACATATTAAAGCAGTTAAAAAAACTTGCCAAATCCCAAGGAGCAAAGGAACTTGTCTGCGAAAGCAAGACGGAATATATTGGCTTTTTCAAGAAAAACGGATTTCCCTATGAAAATATTGCATACAAAAAGAATGGGAAAGAGTATATAAAATACCGTCTTAACCTTGTTTTCGAAGATGCAAAATGGGTGGAGTTTGACGGCAACAGGGAAGCGGTAATTGTCCGTTGCGATTTTGACGCTGTCGATAATCTGCCCGCAGAGATTTTTGTTACGGGGCTTGGCTATTGTCAGGTGTATATTAACGGGGAGAGTATAAGTGATAAGGTGCTTTCTCCCGCCTGGACAAATTATGTACCCATGGATACGGCAAGTATGTGTTACCCGATTTTTGACAAAATGACATACAGAATTCTCTATGAAAGAATTGATGTGTCAAAGTTTTTGAAAAAGGGCAAGAATACGGTTGTTTTCCATATTGGGGGCGGTTGGTTTTCCCAGCACGAATCCCGTAACGAAGGGGTAAAATCCTACGGAAATCTGAAACTGTGCTTTAAACTTGTTCAGGGCGAAAAGGTAATCGCCAAAAGTGATGAGAACCTTAAATATACCCCTTCTTTCGTTAAAAGAGCAAGTGTTTATCACGGAGAGGATCAGGATTCAAGAATCGGTTATTACGATTTTTCCCATATTTCCTATTCCACGGAGTGTTGGAAAACTCCCGAAATCACGGATGCTCCCGTAAGCGTTCTTGACGAGGCGGATTTCACTCCCGACAGAATAATAAGAAAATTAAATCCCAAATGTATTTTCAAAAAGGGCGACTATGCAATATACGATATAGGGGAGAATGTTGCGGGATATCCCGTAATTGAGTTTGACGAAAAAGCCTATATCGGCGAAAGTTGTGTAATGAGATTCTCCGAGGAATTAAACGCAGAGGGCGGTTTGGACTTTAATTCCACAGGCGGAGAATTCCGTATGCAAAAGGACACATATATTCACGACAACAAATGCAGGGAATACCACCCTCAATTTACCTGGCACGGTGCAAGATATTTTGATGTTCTGGGTAGGGTGAATATAAAGGAATACAGGGTTGTTCACACGGATTTAAAACCCAAGGTTCAATTCAAATCCTCAAACGAAACATTGCAATGGATTTTTGACGCGTATATGAGAACCCAGAGCAACAATGTCCACGGATGTATTCCCTCGGACTGCCCCCACAGAGAAAGACTGGGCTACACGGGGGACGGACAGTTAACGGTCAATGCGGTTATGACCTGCTTTGATGCGGAAAGTATGTACCGCAAATGGATCAGAGATATTGCGGATTCACAGGACATTTTCAACGGTCATGTTCAGCATACCGCACCATTTTACGGGGGTGGCGGAGGCCCCGGTGGTTGGGGCGGAGCAATGGTAATTGTGCCGTACGCTTTCTACAAGCATTACGGGGACAGGGAGTTGCTCTCAAAGTATTACAACAATATGGTAGCATACCTTGACTACATGGAAAGCCACAGCGAAAAGGGTCTGGTAGTAAGGGAGGAACTCGGTGGCTGGTGTTTGGGTGATTGGTGTTCTCCCGAAAACAAAAACCTGATTCCCCCCACATTCGTAAATACGTATTTCTATCTGAAAACAATAAAAATGACCATTGAATCGGCGGAAGTTCTCGGAAAACCCACCGAGGAACTGAAATGCCGTTACGAAAAAGTAAAAGAGGCATTTCTTAAAGAATATTACGACGAAAAAACCTCCACTTTCTGCGGTTCAAAAGAGGCAAGCGATGCCTACGGCTTTGATTTGGGTCTGGGAAATGAAAAAACTCTCAAAGCAATCGTAGATAAATACGAAAGTCTCGGAGAGTTTGATACGGGTATTTTCGGAACCGATATTCTCATAAGAACTCTTTGCGAAAACGGACATAAGGATTTGGCATTCAGACTTCTTACAAGTGAAAAGGAAAACACCTTTTACAATATGAAAAAACAGGGTGCAACAACACTTTGGGAAAATTGGAACGGCGAATCATCCCACAGTCACCCAATGTTTGGCGCAGTGGTTGAGTACATTGTAAAATATTATAATGAAAGATAAAAACACCCCGATGCTTAAGCATCGGGATGTTTTTATCTTGTCACACCGCTTTCAAGGGCGGCCTTCTTTACTGCCTCGGCTATTTCGGAAGCAACGCTTCTGTCCAGAGCGGAGGGGATTATATTTTCTTCATTGAGTTCTTTTTCGGGAATATGATTTGCAAGAGCACGGGCTGCGGCAAGTTTCATTTCCTCGTTGATTGTTGTTGCCCCGCAATCAAGCGCGCCCCTGAAAATTCCGGGGAAAACAAGAACATTGTTGATTTGGTTGGGAAAATCGGAACGTCCCGTACCCACAACCTTTGCCCCCGCATTTTTGGCTTTGTCGGGCATTATTTCGGGAGTGGGGTTTGCCATAGCAAAAACAATGGGATCGGTATTCATTGACTTAATCATATCTTCCGAAACAATGTTCGGTGCGGAAACACCAACGAAAACATCGGCACCTTTAATGGCGACGCTAAGGTCACCTTTAAGATTTTCGGGATTTGTGATTTTTGCAAGATTCTGTCTTTCCTCGCCCAAGGATTCATCATTTTCCGATATGATACCCGTTCTGTCAACAAGGACCATATTTTTTGCACCTGCGGCAATAATCATTTTAGAAATTGCGGTACCCGCGGCACCCAAACCGTTAATAACGATTTTTACATCTTCGATTTTTTTGCCCACAACTTTAAGTGCGTTGAGTACACCTGCAAGAACAACAACTGCCGTGCCGTGTTGGTCATCGTGGAAAATGGGAATATTGCAGATTTCTTTGAGTTTTTTCTCAATTTCAAAACATCTTGGTGCGGCGATATCTTCAAGGTTGATTCCGCCGAAACTACCCGAAAGCAGATAAATTGTTCTTACGATTTCGTCAACATCCTTTGATTTTATGCAAAGGGGGAAAGCGTCAACATCTGCGAATTTCTTGAACAGAGCGCATTTACCCTCCATAACGGGCATACCCGCCTCGGGGCCGATGTCACCAAGACCCAAAACTGCCGTTCCGTCCGTTACAACTGCCACAAGGTTGCTTCTTCTTGTAAGTTCAAAGGATTTGTTAACATCCTCTTTTATTACCATACAGGCCTCCGCAACACCGGGAGTATATGCTAAGGACATATCATCACGGGTTTCAACGGGGCAACGGGCAATAACTTCGATTTTGCCCTGCCATTCATAATGCTTTTTTAAAGATTCTTCCCTAATATCCATAATCAGTTTTCCTTATTTGCCTGCATTTTAAGATATGCGTTAATAAATCCGTCAATATCGCCGTCCATAACCGCGTTGATATTACCGTTTTCAAAACTTGTTCTGTGGTCCTTTGCAAGAGTGTAGGGCATAAATACGTAGGAACGGATCTGACTGCCCCATGCAATTTCCTTTTGAACACCCTTGATATCGCTGATTTTGTCAAGATGCTCACGCTCTTTGATTTCAATGAGTTTTGATTTGAGCATACGCAATGCAACCTCGCGGTTCTGGTGTTGGCTTCTTTCAACCTGGCAGGAGCAAACAATACCCGTGGGAATATGTGTAAGACGAACTGCGGAGGAGGTTTTGTTAACTTTCTGTCCACCCGCACCCGATGAGCGATAAACATCCATTTTAATATCTTCGGGAGCAATTTCAACTTCTATGCTGTCATCAATTTCGGGCATAACCTCCAAGGAAGCGAAAGAGGTGTGTCTTCTTCCCGATGCGTCAAAGGGGGAAACACGGACAAGTCTGTGAATACCGCTTTCGCTTTTCATATAGCCGTAAGCATTTTCGCCCTCAATGAGAATAACTGCGGATTTAAGACCCGCCTCGTCGCCGTCAAGATAGTCAAGAGTTGAAACCTTGAAGCCGTGGCGCTCACCCCAACGGTTGTACATACGGAAAAGCATCTGCGCCCAGTCCTGAGCCTCGGTTCCGCCGGCACCTGCGTGGAAAGTGAGGATTGCATTGTTTTTGTCATACTCACCTGTGAGAAGTGTTGAGAGGGTCATGGCATCAAGGGAATTGACAAATCCGTTAACACCCTCGCGACATTCGTCGAAAAGGCTTTCATCCTCTTCTTCGTTGGCAAGTTCAATGAGGGTCAATGTGTCATCAAAATCACCCACAAGGTCATCGTATGCCTTGATTTTGTTTTTAAGGGAAGCCATGTGCTGTGTGATTTTCTGGGAGCGCTGAATATCGTCCCAAAAGCCGTCCTTTGCACTTTCGGCTTCAAGTTCTGCCACTTCGTCCTTCATTTTTTGAAGACCCAGGGCTTCCGCAAGGTCTTTCAATTTGTCCTCATAGGACAAAAGTTCAAGTCTTAATTCTTCAAATTGAAGCATATATATTTTTCCTTTCAAAAGTGATTGTGTTTTGTAATGTAATTTTTATTAACGCATAACAACCTCTTGATTACATATTTTTACGAATAAATATTATACCTAAAATATTATTGTATGTAAAGGAAATATTTATATTTTTATAAAAAAATACGGAACTTCGCCTGACTTGTCAAACGAAGTTCAATTTTTAATGTGCTATTTTAAATTTTTGTTTGCAGGGGTTTCCAAAACTTTGCCCTTTTCCGTGAATCTTGAGCCGTGGCAAGCACAGTCCCAGGTGTGTTCCGCCCTGTTCCATTTTAAAGCACAGCCTAAATGGGAGCATCTTTTGGGGGTGGGTGTGAGAAGGTTTTTTACACTTTCAAATCCGTTTACAAAAAGTTGGGGCTTTAAGATACTCCGTGAGGGGTCAAAGGCTTTTGCGTAGGGGTTTTCCTTTTGGGTGATTAAATCACTTATAATCATTGCGCTTACCATTGCACCGGTCATGCCCCATTTGTTAAAGCCCGTTGCGACAAATAAATCCTTTGAGTCTTTATGGTAGGGTCCGATGTAGGGGATGCCGTCAAGACTCATACAGTCCTGGGTAGCCCAATGAGCAATTTCCTTGCTTTTGGGGTAATTGTTTTTTGCAAAATCCCGAAGTTCCTGCCAATTACCGCCCTTTTTGCCGGTTTTGTGACTGCCCCCGCCCAATAGGAGTAAATTTTCATAATTTCTGAAAGACAGTCCCTTTTCATTTTCGTCAACATACATTCCGTTGACATTTTGGGCATTTTCCAGGGCTATAACATAGGAGCGGTGTTGGTAGAGTTTCATAAAATAAAGCCCGTGACTGTTTATTATGGGAAAATGGGTGGCTATAACCGCCTTTTTGAAAGTGATTTTTCCCCCGGGGGTAACTGCGTTGTTCCCGTCAAAATACTTTACAAATGTGTTTTCGTAAATTCTTAAATTCTCAACAATTCCTTTCACGAATTTTAGGGGATTGAATTGCGCCTGGTTTTTAAATTTAATTGCACCAACGGGTTTAATGGGGATGGGTAATTTATCTTGAAATTCCGCGTCACAGCCTATTTTCCAAAGGGCTTTCAGTTCCTCGTCAATTAAGTCCATATCATTGAGGGAATAGACAAAATTGTCCTTTTTTTCAAAATCACAGGGTATCTTTTTGCAGAGTTTTTCATATTCCGAAAGTGCCTGTTGATTCGCGTGCAAATATATTTTTGCACTTTCAAAGCCATTGCTTTTTAAGATTTTTCCGTAACAAAAGCCGTGTTGACTTGTGATTTTGGCGGTTGTGTTGCCGCTGACTTTCTGACAGATTCTTTCTTTTTCCGCAATAACACAGTTCACACCGCTTTCTTTTAATTTATATGCAGTCAGTATGCCCGCAAGTCCGCCGCCCACAATGAGAACATCGGTTTTTATATCTTCTTCAAGGGTGGGGTAGGAGGGTGGAAGTGCGGTTTTTTGCCAGATTGATTCCATATCAGGCGTCCTGTATGTCCGCGGCGGTAAGGTCGTTTTCCACATTATCCCTGCCCAAGTCCGTGTCAATAACAGGGTATGACTTTGAAATGGGCTTTTCCTGACTGAATGGTGTTGAGTGGTAAACTTTCTGTGTTGCTCCGTGGGTATCGGCTATAATGGGATTCGCTCCGTCCTTTCCGCTTTTTGCTTTGCCCTGTATTTCGGGTACGTGGGGCACCGTGTTTCTTTCTTTTGTATGTGTTCGTTGGGGACGTTTCATTCCTTTTTTTGACATAAATTTCACCTCGGGAATATCTTTCCCAAATAACAAAGAAAAACACTCTTTGCATTGAAAAATACAAAGAGTGCTGAGTGATATTTAATTTAAAAACCAATGCCCCTCAATATCCGTCATTTTTTCAACCTTATAACATTCCAACTGAAAGGTTTAAGTTCAGCAGTAAGCAAGGCACCGTCCATAGTGGGCAGGGGATTGTTATGGGGCTTAACCGCCACATTGTCAAAGGTGTTTTCCGCTTTTTTGTCGTAGCCGTCCATTGAGATGAACTCAAAGGGTTTATAGCCGTCAAAGTCCATTAAATTTACATCCAGTATCACTTTGTCATCAAGGCTTTTGTTAACGCAGAAAATAGTCATTTCTTCCTTTTCTTCGTCAAAGGTTGCAATGGATTCAATGTAGGGTACATCGGAAAAATTCTTGCTGTCATATTTTTCGCAATCAATAAGGGGTAGAAGTGCCGAGCCTCTGCCGTAGTTTGAAAGGTGCATAAAGGGGAAGAAAATAGTCTGCTCAAAAACACCGCCCCCCGTTTTTGTGAAAATGGGCGCAATAACATTTACAAGTTGTGCAAGACAGGCAATTTTGATTCTGTCGCAATGGCGGAGAATTGTTATGAGCATTGAGCCCACAAGAAGCGCATCCTCAAAATTATAAATATCTTCCAATATGGAAGGCGCAACACTCCATTTGTCAAATGGGGTATTGTGTGAATGATACCACACATTCCACTCGTCAAAGGACAAATTGATTTTCTTTTTTGAACGTCTTTTTGCTTTTACATAGTCACAGGCGCAAATAACGGAATAAATGAAATTATCAAGTTCAAGGCTCTTTGCAAGGAAATCGGGAGTGTCATCCGCGTGATTGCCGTAGTATTGATGCAGGGAAACGTAGTCAATACTGTCGTAGGCAATATCAAGGCTTTCTGTTTCCCACTTGCCGAATGTGGGGGAGTGTATGCTGGAAGAACCGCAAAGGACAGTTTCAATGGAATCGTCCGTCCATTTCATCATTTTTGAGGCTTCAAGAGCAACTCTGCCGTATTCTGTTGCGGTTTTGGCTCCCATTTGCCAACCCCCGTCCATTTCATTGCCCAGGCACCAAAGTTTTATGTTGTGGGGTTCTTTTACACCGTGGGAAATTCTCAAATCCGACCAATATGTACCGCCTTTGTGGTTGCAGTATTCCACAAGGTTGCGGGCTTCCTCGGGACCGCGGGTACCGAGATTAACCGCCATCATACATTGTGCATTTGCCTTTTTGCACCAGGCGAGGAATTCGTTTGTGCCGAAATAGTTGGGCTCCGTTGTACCCCAAGCCAGATCCAGCCTTTTTGGGCGGCTTTCAAGGGGACCAACACCGTCCTCCCAATTATAGCCGGAAACGAAATTTCCTCCCGGGTAACGTACAATGGGAACATTTAGTTTTTTAACAAGATCTATAACATCTTTTCTGAATCCGTTTTCATCGGCGGTGGGGTGGTCGGGCTCATAAATACCGCCGTAAACGGCTCTGCCCAGGTGTTCAATAAAAGAGCCGTAAACTCTTTTATCAATTTCTCCTATGCGAAACTCTTTTGCCAAAGTGATTTTTGCTTTCATACTACATACCTCACAATCCAAGATATTACAATTTCAATATATCATAAAATACAGTAAAGAGCAATAAAAAAATACCGCCTGCTCCGATATGGACGGAGGGACAATTTTATTTTGTTATAGCGGAAAAATAAAATATAAATAACCCTTGACAGTCGCTTTCTCGTCACGATACCGTCAAGGGTTATTTATGTTCTATTTTAATATCTAACATCTTTTTATGTACCTCTCTTTCATTGATTAAGACCTGTGCTCCACTCTCTACGAAAACCCTTTCAAAACCCTCTCTTTATATGCGTATCTATATACATTCTCGTAAGTGAGAAACCCTTTGTTTTGAAATCTCTTTCATTATGTGAAGTTTTCAGTCTTTCGGTTCTTTTACCTTGTGTTTTTGTTCCCCGAACCGTAGGTCTTTCACCGGAACATCGGAATCACTCTTTCTTAAATTATTTTGTTTAAGATTAGGTTTACATGTACATTGGACTCACTCTTTCATTTTATTTTGATTAGGTTACCTGTACATTGGACTCACCCTTTCTTTGTCTATATAATAGCACGAAAAAAACGGTTTTTCAATATGTAATCTTGTATAAAGTTCACATAAATTATATGTATAAAACAGAGTCTTTTGTGAATGAACGATGAATTGTTGTGTTAAATTATTGACAATCTTTTTCCTTTGTGATAAAATAAATTCGTTGTTCGGTTGCAAAACCGAGTTTTTTGTGGAAAAATAAGTTCCCGAGTGCATTGATTGCTTTCGGGAACATTTTTATATACTCATTATATTAAGCCGTAAAAGTGAACGATGTTCATATCTTCCGGCATATAAAGTCCGTGGCTACCGCAACCGCCGTCGATTTCGTGGCATCCGTGGTCGGGAGCAAAACCTATGAGGGTTTTATGGTTTTTCCAATTTTCTTTTACTGCATTTGCCAAAGTGGAAAATGCGGCAATATTATGTTTAAGTGCTTCAATGGACTCCTTGCCCTCGGGGGCATAGCGGTGCATTGTGCCGTCATAGTTTCCGTTGTAAACGGCTATTAAATCATATTTGTCCTCTTTTATAAGTTCAAGGGCCTTTTCGTTTGCCTCGTCGGGAGTTTCAACAATGAAATAGTCCATTTCTCTTTCAAGGAAAATTTTCGACATACTGTCATTTCCCGTTGAAACGATACAGGGTTTTTTACCTGCCCGAATGAGAGCGTCAAAAACAGAATCGGTTTTTATAACGGGTTTCGTGTAGGACTGTATTCCGTGTACTTCCGGTTGAGCCCCCGTGTACATTGTGCCGAAACATACGGGAGTAACGGAGGGCATAACGGCTTGCAAAGGAAGTGTAAGGCTTGTGTTGAGCATTACGGGAGTGAAAAGGGGAGCATATTTTTCAAAAATCCAGAGGGCAACCGCATCGGGATTGTACATAAGTACCCTATCAACATTTTGACCCTTGCAAAGTTCGGTTATTGCCTCCAGAGGTTCATCTGCACATTGGGGCTTTTCAATGCCCAAAGCGTTGCAAAGGGAGGCGGCGACACCGGTCAGTTTAAGTTCACAAAATACATCTTGCATAATAGCACCTTCTTAAAAATATTGGGTTCGACTCTTTTCGGCTATAATTGTAGCACACAATTTTACGGATTACAATGACATATCAACATTCTTTTTTATTATTCATATACTGTTGTAAAACTTAAAAAGGAGAATGATATTATGACCGATTTCTTTGACCTGTGTTCCGTGTTTAAAAGACGTGCGGATGCGGTGGCTTTTGTTAAGGGGAGTTCCTGACGATTTCACAACACAGCCCTCGGGAAATTCCGGAGAAAAAATTGCCTGCGGAGTCATTAAATCTGTTTTTAGGTATTGAAAAAAAACTCAAAGAGACATAATATAAAACGTAATAAATTTACGGGGTGTTGAAAATGAAGTATCTTGATATAGGTTTGAGAAACGAAGTATATGGGGACGGAAAACACGATGATTCCGCCGCAATTCAGAACTGCCTTGACGAAATGCGGGACGGGGGAACAATACATTTCCCCGCGGGAGTTTATCTTCTTTCTTCCACTTTGATTTTTTATTCCAATCAGCATCTTTATTTTGAAGATGGGGCAACTCTTTTGCGTTCTGCGGAGAGTGAAACTGTTACAAGATATCTTCTTGCCTCATATTCCGACTCCGTAACGGGCGGTTATGAGGGTACTCACGATGTTAAAATAACGGGTTGCACCTTTGACGGCAACAGGAAACTTACGGAAAAAACGACCCTGCTTAATACGGTGCATTGCAGGAATATTACAATAGAGAACTGTACTTTTGTAAATTGTTCCGAGTGGCATTGCATTGAGATTAACTCCTCGGAAAACGTGCTTGTTACAAACTGCATTTTCGACGGCCCCTCATACACTGCAATGAGGGAGGATTTGACAAGTGAACTTATTCAACTTGATGCTCCGAGAACCTGGACCTACGGCCCTGTTTACGATTATACGGGAAAACTGATTGAATTTTTACCCGATGAAACACCCTGTAAAAATATACATATTGAACATAATATTTTCAGGTGCGACGGATTTACCGCTATAGGTCACCACGGGGACGACGCACATACGGGTATCAAAATAAACGGTAACTCTTTTATGGGTTCTTCGGGCAAAGACGGCAAAAGCAGGGGCTATATTACATTTCTGGAATTGGTTTCAGGTGTTGAAATCACAAATAATACTTTCTTTTCCGTTCCTGAGAAAACAGCGCTTCATTACGGCATTGTAATAAAAAATCCCGAAAAGACAGCCTGTATTGCTGAGAACAATAAATTTATCGGCTATTTTGACGAGTATTTCACGGGCGGAATAACTTATAAAAATAATACCGTGAAAGATTGGGAAGAACCGGAAAAGAATTAAAGAATCACCAAAATATTAAAAGAAGGCTTTCGCGAGTTGAAAGCCTTCTTTGTTATATTCGGAATATTAAATTTACGGTTGGAAAGGCATGGGATAGTGCTGTACCTCTGATTCAATGTCTATGAAATTGTTGTACTCATAGTAATAGGGTTGCATACGAATATGCTTGCAGAAGCCCTCCATGGGAGCGTAAAGTTGACCCTCATTCAAACGCAGGCAGGGTGCTTCCATTTCATATTCGCCGTTTTCCGTAACAACCGTTGCGGAGTTTTCCGTGAATTCGGCAGTTCTGCCATAAACACCGATTTTGATTTTTCCCTTTGTTCTTTCAACATCTCCGCCGATGAAGTTTATAATCTGACCGATGGGAATGTACCAGAAACCGTCAACATTTTGGGGGAGGGTTAACGCAGTACAGATACCCAAATCATAGCCTTTGAATTTAAGTCTGGGTCTGTTGTAAACGGGGGCGGGATCCGGCGGGAAAATGGAGTCATTGCCCTTGTCGATAACGCAATAATCCACAGTTCTGCCGTCCTCAACGTAGGCGGTAATTGTACATTTTTTGCCGTCAATGTCAACAATTGAGAACATTGAGAGGTCTTCCTCATGGCAGTAGGTTTTTGCATTCCAAACCTTGGGAATAACTCTTGTTCCGGGAGGGTTGCGGTGACCGGAGCCCACATTGTAGTGAACTGTTCCCTGGGAAGGCTTGTCGAAAAGTCCTTCGCTTCTGCGGGGATAGGAACGGGCAAAGGAGTGTTCGTGTCCCGAGAAAACAATATCAACCTTGTCCATACCCTCACGCATTGCGGGGTATGTATCGTCACATTCGATTTCGGGACCCGCATAGCAAACGGGGAAGTGGTGAACCGCAAATTTCCATAGTTTATCGGAAGCGTCCGCATCCTTTGAGAGCCATTCGTTCATTTCCTCGTAACCGCTTGTACCCAATATGCTGAAATGAGTGTTGCCGTAGTCGAATGCGTAGTTTGCAACTTCCCAACCCTCAGGTCCGTTGTGGGCATAACTGCCCCAAAGTTGATTTGTAAAATACTCCGCGTGTTCGGAATAGTATTTGTCTTCCTTGGTGAAGTAACTGCTGAAGCCCATATCGTCGTGGTTACCCATACAGAACATAACGGGAACGGATTCGCAAATGCCCTTGAGTCCTGCAAAAAGTCCCGTCCATTGAATATCAGTCTGTCCGCAGTTGGTGTTGTCGCCGGCGGTAAGAATGAACTCACATTCGGGATGCTCCGCGAGAATCTTTTTTACAACCTCACCGAGAACGGAGTAATCCGCAGGGGGTTCCGCATCACCTGTCTGAACGTCCGAAAGGCAGAGGAATGAATATTTTTCCGTGTTTTCTTTGGCGGATTTGAATGTGTATGTATCACTTCTGTTTTCATCGCTTCCGCAGGTGTATTCGTATTTTGTGTCGGGGGAAAGCCCCGTCATATCCGCAAAGAAAAAGTGGCAATCGTCCATATCGGTTGTGAAAGCCCGTTTTTCTCCGATGGCTTTTTTCCATTCCGTTGCACCGATTTCTCTGTAAAGAGCGTAACCTGTGTCAATGGTTGTATCCGTTCTCCAACGAACGGTCATTGAATGTGCCGCGTCGCCCTTAATTGACAGCATAATCTGATCCGGCTTGGGAGAAGAACCGCGTATTTTTTTCCATTCTTCTTTTGTTATCATAAAAACGCCTTCTTTCAAAAGAAACTAAAATATATTTTAACAGATTTATAATAAAATGCAACTATTTTTATTGATATAAAGATAAAGAAATGATATAATTATAAAAAATTGTAGGAGCAAAATTATGAAGTTTATATCTTGGAATGTTAATGGATTCAGAGCCTGCCTTAATAAAGGCTTTGACGAATTTTTCAAAGAGGCGGACGCGGATTTTTTCTGTATTCAGGAAACAAAAATGCAGCCGGGACAGGCGGAACTTGACGCTCCCGGATATCATCAATATTGGTACAGCGCCGAAAAGAAAGGCTATTCGGGTACGGCAGTTTTCACAAAACATGAGCCTTTGAGCGTTAAATACGGATTGGGCATTGAAGAACATGATCACGAGGGCAGAGCAATTACTCTTGAATACGAAAATTTCTATCTTCTGTGCGTATATACCCCAAATTCCCAAAGAGAACTTGCAAGGCTTGATTACCGAATGAAGTGGGAGGACGCTTTAAGGGAGTATATGAAAACTCTCGATAGCAAAAAACCCGTTATTTATTGCGGGGATTTGAATGTTGCCCATGAGGAAATTGATTTGAAAAACCCAAAAACAAATCATTTCAGCGCAGGCTTTTCCGATGAGGAAAGGGGTAAATTCACCGAACTTCTCGAGGCGGGATTTACGGACACATTCCGCGGTCTTTATCCTGAAGAAGTGAAGTATTCCTGGTGGAGTTATATGTTCCAGTCAAGAGCAAAAAATGTGGGTTGGCGCATAGACTATTTTGTTGTATCAAACCGCATTTTCCCAAAGGTTACGGACAGCTTTATTCTCAACGATATTCTCGGAAGTGATCATTGCCCCGTAGGGATTGAAATAGAAGTATAAGTTTAAAAAACAGCAGGAAGGACGGCGATATTTTTGAATTTATTACACATGAAATATGCAGTGGAGGTTGCAAGGCAGGGTTCCTTGGGAAAAGCTTCGGAAATATTGCTTGTGGCAACACCCAACATAAGCCGTTCAATAAAGGAATTGGAAGCGGATTTAGGTATAACAATATTTGACCGCACAACTAAGGGAATGGAACTTACTCCCGAGGGTGAAGAATTTTTGAGCTTTGCAAAGAGAATTCTGAAGCAAATTGAACAGGTTGAAAATATGTATAAAAACGGAACTGCCAAAAAGCAGGAGTTTTCCATTTCCGTTCCCCGCGCCTGTTACATTTCCGAAGCCTTTGCGGAATTTTCAAAATCCCTCTCCGATGATGATGCGGAGATTTTCTATAAAGAAACAAATTCCCAAAGAACAATACGCAACTTGCTTGAACGGGATTATAAATTAGGAATAATCCGATATGCCGAAAATTATGATAAATATTTCAAATCCACCCTTGAAGAAAAGGGATTCTGTTTTGAATTGGTAACGGAGTTTACTTATTCTCTTATAATGAGCGCCGATAATCCCTTGGCAAAAAAGGAGAACATAACTTATGATGACTTAAAGGGGTATATTGAAATTGCCCACGCGGACCCCTATGTTCCGTCCCTGCCGCTTTCAAAGGTGGTTAAGGAGGAACTTCCCGATAATATCGGCAGAAGAATTTTTATTTTTGAAAGGGCAAGTCAGTTTGATTTGCTGTCAAAAAATCCCCAGACATTTATGTGGGTTTCTCCCGCTCCCCAAACGCTCCTTGAACGCTACAATCTGGTTCAGCGAAAATGTGAGGAGAATAAGAGAATATATAAGGATGTTTTAATATATAAAAACGACTACAAACTTTCAAAACTTGACCGTCAGTTCATTACGGCTTTGTGTGAATCCAAAAGAAAATACCTATAAAACAGTCTTGTACAAAAGGTCTGCGTTTTGGTATTATCATTTTTGATAATACCGCTTATATGTTTTAAGAATTCCGTATCTCCCCAAAGGTTGTTAAAATAATAACAAACTTAAACGAGGGCAAAATAATAAGAGTCTCTCACAAAACAGTGTATATTATTTTAGGAGGATATAGATTGATATGAAGTATGAAATTGTTGACTGTGCAGAAAAGCTCCAGGAAGCTATTGAACGCACAAGGGAAGCACAGAGAAAGTTTGCTTCTTTTTCTCAGGAGCAGGTTGACAAAATCTTTTTGGCTGCCGCATCCGCCGCAAACAAAGCAAGAATCCCCCTTGCAAAAATGGCTGTTGAAGAAACAGGTATGGGAATCGTAGAAGATAAGGTTATAAAAAATAACTATGCCGCAGAGTATATCTACAATGCCTACAAGGACACCAAAACTTGCGGTGTTATTGAAGAAGATAAGGCATTCGGTATCAAAAAGATTGCCGAGCCCATCGGTGTTATTGCCGCGGTTATTCCCACAACAAACCCCACTTCAACCGCAATTTTTAAATGTCTTATTGCTCTTAAAACAAGAAATGCAATTATCATATCACCCCATCCCAGAGCAAAGGGGTGCACAATTGCTGCCGCAAAACTTGTGCTTGAAGCGGCAGTTGAAGCGGGCGCACCCGAGGGAATTATCGACTGGATTGATGTTCCTTCCCTTGAAATGACAAACACAGTAATGAAAGAAGCGGATATCATTCTCGCAACCGGCGGACCGGGAATGGTAAAAGCGGCTTATTCAAGCGGCAAACCCGCTCTCGGTGTAGGTGCAGGTAACACCCCCGCAATTATTGATGATACTGCGGATATTCTCCTTGCAGTTAACTCAATTATTCATTCAAAAACATTTGATAACGGTATGATTTGTGCTTCAGAGCAGTCGGTTATCGTTCTCGAAAACATATATGACGCGGTTAAAACCGAATTTGCAAGCAGGGGATGCTATTTCCTTGACCCTGCACAGACGGAAAAGGTTAGAAAAACAATCATTATAAACGGTGCCCTCAATGCAAAAATTGTCGGTCAGAGTGCCGCAAAGATTGCGGAGCTTTCAGGTGTTGAAGTTCCCGAGGGAACAAAAATCCTGATCGGTGAAGTTGAAAGCGTTGAACTTTCCGAAGAATTTGCACACGAAAAACTTTCTCCCGTACTTGCAATGTACAAAGCAACCGATTTTGAAGATGCCCTCAGTAAGGCGGAACACCTTGTTGCCGACGGCGGTTACGGTCACACTTCTTCCGTATATCTCAATGAGGTTACGGAAAGCGAAAAACTCAAAGAATTCTCCGCAAGAATGAAAACTTGCCGTATTCTTGTTAACACACCCTCCTCACACGGCGGTATCGGTGACCTTTACAACTTCAAACTCGCTCCCTCCCTCACTCTCGGTTGTGGTTCCTGGGGCGGTAACTCGGTTTCGGAAAATGTTGGCGTAAAGCATCTTATCAATATAAAAACAGTTGCAGAAAGAAGGGAAAATATGCTTTGGTTCCGCGCACCCGAAAAGGTTTATATTAAAAAAGGTTGTCTTCCTGTTGCTCTTGACGAACTCAGAACGGTAAGAGGGGCTAAGAAAGCATTTATCGTAACAGATACCTTCCTGTATGAAAACGGTTACACAAAGCCCATTACAGATAAACTTGATGAAATGGGCATTGCTCATACAACATTCTTTGATGTTCAGCCCGATCCCACTCTTAAAAATGCAAAGAGCGGTGCGGCACAGATGGCGGCTTTCAAGCCCGATACAATTATCGCTCTCGGCGGCGGTTCCGCAATGGATGCCGCAAAGATTATGTGGGTTCTCTATGAGCATCCCGAAGCCGACTTTATGGATATGGCAATGCGTTTTATAGATATCCGTAAGCGTGTATATACCTTCCCCAAAATGGGTGAAAAGGCATATTTCATTGCAGTACCCACTTCCGCAGGTACCGGCTCCGAGGTAACACCTTTTGCGGTTATTACCGATGAAAAAACAGGGGTTAAATATCCTCTTGCGGATTACGAACTTCTTCCCAATATGGCAATTATTGATACTGATTTCCACATGTCCGCTCCCAAGGGTCTTACAGCGGCTTCCGGTATTGATGCAGTAACTCACGCAGTTGAGGCATATGCCGCAATGCTTGCAACGGATTATACAGACGGACTTGCACTTCAGGCACTTAAAAACATCTTCAAATATCTTCCCCGTGCTTACGATAACGGACAGACGGATGTTGAAGCAAGAGAAAAAATGGCTAATGCCGCAACAATGGCGGGTATGGCTTTCGCAAACGCATTCCTGGGTGTTTGTCACTCAATGGCACATAAGTTGGGTGCATTCCATCATCTTCCCCACGGTGTTGCCAATGCGCTTATGATTGAAGAAGTGCTCCGTTTCAATGCGAGCGAAGCTCCTGCAAAGATGGGTACATTCTCACAGTATGACCACCCCCATACTCTTGCTCGCTATGCTGAAATTGCCGATTATCTCGGTCTTGGGGGAGCAAATGACGATGAAAAACTTGAAAATCTCATTAAGGCAATCAATGACCTTAAAGCAAGGGTCGGCATTAAGGAGACCATTAAGGATTACGGTATCGACGAAAAGGTATTCCTTGATACTCTTGATGATATGGTTGAACAGGCATTTGACGACCAGTGCACAGGTGCCAACCCCCGTTATCCTCTTATGAGCGAAATTAAGCAGATGTACCTCAACGCTTACTACGGCAATAAGCACTTTACGGAAAAATCGATGCCCACAGCGGCTGATATTGATGCGGGTATGACCGCAAACCCGGTTAAAGCACCCTATACAAAAGGTAAAAAAGCATAAGAGAAGGGAGAAATAATGATGAAACTTGACAGAGTTATTGCAGTAAGAAACAATAAGACCATTTACCGCGACGGCGACAAATGTGTTAAGGTTTTCAATACTGATTATTCAAAGGCGGACGTTCTCAACGAAGCCTTGAATCAGGCAAGAATTGAGGAAACAGGTCTCAATATTCCCAAAATCGTTGAGGTTACAATGGTTGACGGGAAATGGGCAATCGTTTCCGACTATATCAAAGGCAAAACACTCCAGCAGCTTATGGACGAGAATGAAGAAAAAAAGGACGAGTACATTGAATTACTCGTAGATCTTCAGTTGGAGGTTCATTCAAAGGTTTCTCCGCTTCTTAATAAACTTAAAGATAAAATGAACCGTAAAATCAGCGTTTCCGAACTTGATGCCACAACCCGCTATGATCTTCATACAAGGCTGGAGGGTATGCCCAAGCACAACAAGGTTTGCCACGGTGATTTTAACCCCTCAAATATTATTATCACAGACGAGGGGAAAGCATATATTATTGACTGGTCCCACGCAACCCAGGGTAACGCATCTGCGGATGCCGCAAGAACATATCTCCTTTTCTGGCTCAACGGTGATATTGAAGGCGCAAAAAAATATCTTGACCTGTTCTGTGAAAAGAGCAAAACTCAAAAGCAGTATGTTCAGAAATGGATGCCCATCGTTGCCGCATCCCAGTCCGTTAAGGGCAATGAGAAGGAACGTGAATTCCTTTTATCTTGGGTAAATGTTGTTGATTACGAATAATTGAAATAAGGAGTTAAGAATATGAAAGTTACGGTTTGTATCGGTAGTTCCTGCCACATTAAAGGCTCACGTCAGGTTGTTGAACAACTTCAGTACCTTATTAAAGAAAACAATTTGGGCGATAAGGTTGAGTTGGGCGGCACATTCTGTATGGGTAAATGCCAACAGGGTGTTTGTGTGACAGTTGATGACACTTTCTTCTCAGTAACCCCCGAAACCGTTGAAGAATTTTTCAACGAGAACGTAAAAGGAAAGATATAAAATGACTATTCAGGTTTGTGTGGGAAGTTCCTGTCACTTAAAAGGCTCGGCAGATATTATAGAACTTTTACAAAAAGCCGTTGAAGAGTATCATTTGGAAAACGATATAACACTTGCCGGTAGTTTCTGTATCGGCAGGTGCAATCGTGTTGGTGTGACCGTTCAGGTGGATGATGATATTCATATCGGTGTTACAAAAGATAATTTTAAAGAATTCTTTAATGATAATGTTTTAAGTAAAGTTGAAGGGGTGTAACGGTGAATGCCTAACTGTTTAACGCTAAAAAAATCCAACTGTAAAAACTGCTATAAATGTATTCGCCATTGTCCCGTAAAGGCAATTCGTTTTTCGGGAAACCAGGCGCATATTATAGGCAATGAATGTATTCTTTGCGGTCAATGTTTTGTTGTCTGCCCGCAGAATGCAAAGGAAATTGTGGATGAAACCGAAAAGGTAAAGGTGTTTTTACAGGCGAGGGAAAAGGTTATAGTAAGTCTTGCGCCCTCCTTTGTTGCCAACTATGACGGAATGGGCATAAACTCAATGAGAAAAGCCCTGAAAAAATTGGGCTTTTACGATGTTGAGGAAACTGCAATCGGTGCAACAATAGTTAAGAATGAATATGAAAGAATGTTAAAGGATGAGGAAAGAGATATTGTTATTTCCTCATGTTGTCATTCAATAAACTTGCTCATTCAGAAGTATTTTCCCGCAGAGCTTGAATACCTTGCGGATGTTATTTCACCCATGCAGGCACATTGTTTGGACATTAAAAAGCGTTATCCGGATGCAAAAACCGTATTTATCGGTCCCTGTGTTGCCAAAAAGGATGAGGCAGAGCATTACGAGGGTATAGTGGATGCAGTTCTCACCTTTGAGGAACTTACAAATTGGATGAAAGCCGAAAATATTGAACCGGAAGCCGAAGCGGACAACGACGCTTTCAGCCGTGCCAGATTTTTCCCAACCACCGGCGGAATTCTCAAAACAATGGTACAGGATGCTCCCGGTTATACATACCTTGCCCTTGACGGTGTTGAAAACTGTATTGCCGCTTTGAAAGATATTGAAAGCGGAAATATTCACAAGTGCTTTATTGAAATGTCCGCTTGTGTGGGCAGTTGTATGGGCGGTCCTGTTATGGAAAAATATCACCATACAGAAACTGTTAAGGATTATATTGCCATTGCAAATTATGCGGGGGACAAGGATTTTGTTGTTTCCCGGCCCAAGGCGGCAGAATTGAAAAAGCAGTTTGAATATATTGAACACAGATATCCACAACCCTCGGACAGCGAGATAAACAGCGTTCTTCGTCAAATGGGCAAATTCAAGCCCTCCCAAGAACTGAACTGCGGCTCCTGCGGTTATAATACCTGCCGTGAAAAAGCCATTGCAATTTGTCAGGGCAAGGCTGAGATATCAATGTGTTTGCCCTTCTTAAAAGACAAGGCGGAGAGTTTTTCCGATACCATTGTTAACAGTTCACCCAACGGACTTATTGTGCTTAATGAGAACCTGGAAGTTCAGCAAATCAATGCCGCCGCAAGAAATATTATGAATATACGTTATGCATCCGATATTCTCGGTGATAATGTAATAAGAATTCTCGATCCTGCAGTTTTTGAAAATGTTTTGAAAACGGGACGTGGAGTGAGCAATCAGCGAGTATATCTTGCCGAGTACAAAAGATATGTTGAACAGACTGTTGTTTATGACAGGGATTCCCATCTTTTAATCGGCATTATGAGGGATGTAACCGCCGAGGAAGAACAGCGAGAAAGAAAAGAAAGTATCAGCCGTCAGACTGTTGAAGTTGCCGATAAGGTTGTGGATAAGCAGATGCGTATTGTTCAGGAAATTGCATCCCTCCTGGGTGAAACCGCGGCTGAAACAAAAATCGCGCTTGCAAAGTTAAAGGAGTCGATTTCCGATGAATGATTTATGTGCAGATATCGGATACAAAAGCATCAATCATTACGGCGAGCAACTTTGCGGTGACCACATAGATATTGTGGAGCCAAGTGAAGATTCAACGGTTGTAGTGCTTTCCGACGGTTTGGGCAGCGGTGTTAAAGCAAGTATTCTTTCCACACTTACCTCAAAGATTATTTCAACAATGATGGCAGAGGGGCTTTCCCTTGAGGAATGTGTTGAGACCATTGCCGCAACCTTGCCCGTTTGCTCCGTGAGGGGTGTTGCGTATTCCACCTTTACCATTATTCATTTAATAAATAATGAAACGGCGGAACTGATTCAGTACGACAATCCACACACAATAATAATCCGCAACGATAAAAATTGGGACTATCCGAAAACGGAAATGAATATCGGCGGGAAGAAGATTTTTAAATCCGTTATTCAACTTCAGGAAAACGATATATTCATTGCAATGAGTGACGGTTGTCCCCATGCAGGAATAGGTGTTGCCTACAATTTCGGATGGAAACGGGAAGATATTGCAAGTTTTATGGAAACCCTTGCACCTGTGGGCTACACCGCCAAGAATTTATCAACAATGCTCATAGACGAGTGCGATAAACTCTATGACCACAAGCCCGGTGATGATGCCACCGCCTGCGTTGTGAAAATCCGAAAACGAGTTCCCATGAATATGCTTTTCGGACCGCCCTCAAACAGGGATGATGCGGACCGAATGATGAGCCTGTTTTTTTCAAAAGAAGGTAAGCATATTATCTGCGGAGGTACCACCTCCACAATAGCCGCAAAGTTTTTGCGTAAGCCCTTGAAACCCTCCCTGGTTTTTGAACACAGCGATGTTCCGCCCATTGCGGAAATCGAGGGGGTTGACCTTGTAACAGAGGGTGTTATAACCGTAAACAAGGTTGTTGAATATGCTCAGGATTATCTGGGAGAAAATAAATATTACGAGCATTGGAATTTCAAAAAGGACGGCGCTTCCCTTATAAGCCGATTGCTTTTTGAGGAAGCGACTGATATAAACTTCTACGTGGGCAGAGCCATTAACCCTGCCCATCAGAATCCGGATCTTCCCATAAATTTTAATATTAAAATGAATTTGGTTGAAGAACTTTCAAAATGTTTGAAACAAATGGGTAAACGAATTAAAGTGAGTTATTTTTAAGGTGGAAAAATGAGTAATATAAGAAAATTTGATACAAAAGTACAGCATCTGAAATATAAGGTTTTAAGAGAGGTGGCTCGGGAAGCCTGGAATGATACGCTTCTTGAAAATCTCATTGAAATACCGAAAAAAATCGTTCCCGGAAAGACCTCCACAATGCGTTGTTGCGTTTATAAGGAAAGGGCAATTCTTTCGGAACGTGTGAAAATAGCCATGGGCGGTGACCCTGAGAACCCCAATGTTATCGAGGTTATAGATATCGCTTGTGACGAGTGTCCCGCCGCAGGTTATGAGGTAACGGATTCCTGCCGCGGCTGTCTTGCCCACAGATGTGAGGATGTCTGCAAAAGGGGAGCCATTTCCTTTGACCATCATCACGTGGCGCACATTGACAAAACAAAGTGTGTTGAATGCGGACAATGTGCAAAGGTTTGTCCCTATTCCGCAATAATCAACCGCAAAAGACCCTGTCAGATTGCCTGTAAGGTAAAGGCGATTTCCATTAACGAGGAAAATGCCGCATCAATTAACAATGATAAATGTACCGCTTGCGGTGCCTGTGTGTACCAATGTCCATTCGGAGCAATTTCCGATAAGTCGTACATACTCAATGTAATCGACCTTATTAAGAAAAGTGAGCAGGGCAGGAGTTATAAACTTTATGCCGTTGTAGCACCCTCAATTTCAAGTCAGTTTGCCTATGCCAAATTGGGACAGGTAATTTCAGGACTCAAGAAAATGGGCTTCCATACGGTTGTTGAAGCCGCTTTGGGTGCCGATATGGTGGCAATGTCCGAGGCTAAGGAATTAACGGAAAAAGGCTTTCTGACAAGTTCCTGCTGTCCTGCCTTTGTTTCATATATCAAGTCGAATTTCCCCGATTTAGTACCCATGATTTCCCACAATCTTTCACCAATGGCGACGATTTCAAAGTACATAAAGGAAACCGACGAAAATGCAAAGACAATTTTCATAGGCCCGTGTACCGCAAAGAAAGCGGAAGCACAACTTGAGAGAGTAAAGCCCTATATCGACGCGGTTTTAACCTTTGAAGAACTCCAGGCACTTTTTGACAGCCGCGATATTGATATAACAACTCTTGAAGAGGATGTTCTTGATAATGCCTCCTATTTCGGCAGAATTTTTGCCCGAAGCGGCGGTCTTACGGATGCGGTAACCCAGGCTATAAAAGAACAGAATTTAGAGGACTTTGAATTCAAACCCATCTCCTGCGACGGAATTGAAGAGTGCAGAATCGCCCTTCTCAAAAAGAGCAAAAATGCCTTGGATGCAAACTTTATTGAGGGGATGGCTTGTGTGGGCGGTTGTATCGGCGGAGCCGGTTGCCTTACCCACGGAGAAAAGAATAAATCCGAGGTTGATAAATACGGCAGGGAAGCCTTTGAAAAAACAATTTCAGATGCCGTATCAATATTGAAATAATAAAGGTGTTTTATAGGCTTTGCTAAATATTTTAAAGGATTTTCAAATAAAAGAGGTCTGTAACTTTCCGATTTGACGGATTCAATATTCAAAAATTGCACAAAATGTAGAATAATTTATTGTAAAAGAAACCGAATTTTTGGTTTCTTTTATTTTTTTGTCACAAATGGAAGTTTTTTGTGGATTAAATGTAATATAAGAATTAAGGAGGAGGCAATATGCGTGATCGGTATAAGGGCAGCAAAATTTTTAAATGTTCGAAAACAGCGGTAAACATCGGCGAATACGCTTGCTGAGTTAAATAAGGTGTAGATTTTCAAAATTTATGAAAGGGATGTAAATTATGAAAAAGTCAGTAAAGATATTATCATTTGTGTTATCCGTGTTGATTTTTTTCAGTGTGTTTTCAGTTTCAACTCCGGTATTTGCGGCGGAAGTGAATGAGTTTACAAGCGAAAGCGAGAAAGAAACCGAAGTTATTGAGAATTCGGAAGAAAACACCGTAATCGGTGAAGTTTCTGAAACAGAATCAACTGATGAAGCTGAAATTGTTTCGGAAATAGAAGATATGCGTACCGAATACACAAAATATTTCAGAATGTCCGACGGCTCATACATGGCTGCACAGTACGCACAGCCGGTACACTATGAAGAAGACGACGAGTGGTTGGAATACGACTATTCAATTACCGAGAAAGATAATTTAGGTAATACAGAATTTGTAATTGAAAACTCTGATAGCGACATATCTTTCCCCGAAGAATTCAAAGAAGACGCTTCTGCTCAAATAGAAGTGTCTGCAAGAGATTACAAACTCAAATTTTCACCTGCGGTTGAAAACAGAATGTTTAAAAAGTATAAAGGTGAAATTAAAGACTGTAAAGAATTAAAGTCAAGTAAAATTGCAGAAGAAATCACACAGGGAAATCCGGTTGATGAAAAAAACGATAAAAATTTAAAAAAACTGAAAATCGGCAATCAAAAGAGCGCTGTTGCATACAGCGAAATTTACAGCAATGTCGATATAGAATATGAAATTTCTGCAAATCAGATTAAAGAAAGCATAGTTTTAAACAAAAAGCAAAATAAGAATAAATTTGAGTTTGTTGTTGATACGGATGGGCTTTTTCCCAAAAAAGAATCCGACGGGTCAATCACTCTTTATGCGGATAAGGAGTGTACCCAAGCGGTTTCATCCATTGCCGCGCCGTATATGTACGATGCTAACGGCGAATATTCCTATGATGTAAATATGGAAATCACCGAAAAAAAGGGATTATATATTTTGACTGTTAATGCATCCAACAAATGGTTGAATGACAAAGCAAGGGAATATCCCGTAGTTATTGACCCGACAATTATTCTGGATGTCGGAAGAGCAAAAACATACGACTGTTATGTTGACAACAGCCAGGCGGGTACATCTTTCCCTTTTGACTATTATCTTTATGCCGGCTACAACAGTTTCGGTAAAACAAGAACTTATATAAAATTCGATTTACCCGAGTTGCCCGATAACTGTTCAATAATAACTAATGCAAGCATCCATTTTTGGCAAAATAGCGTTGATATGGGCGACGGCAGTACCGGTTATTTGAACATTTACAATGTAACGGCAGATTGGTCAAACAACAGAACCGTTACTTGGAATGCTCAACCAGATTTTGACAGCACTGTTGTTGATTACTGTGAATTTAAAAGCGGTTTTGGCGCAGAATATGTTTTTGATATCACAAAAAGCGTTAAAGCGTGGTACGAGGGTTCTGCAAACTACGGTTTAATGTTAAAATCGTCAGACGAGACAAAAACAAAAAGAACACAGCTTTTTTCTGCCGAAAATACCGGAAACAATGCTTACCCCGTAATTCAGCTTACATACAGAAATAACAAGGGTCTTGAAAGTTATTGGAGTTATTCGAGTTTTTCCAACGGTATAGCAGGAACGGCACATGTTAACGACTATACGGGTAACCTTGTTTATGAACTCCCCATCCTTTCGAGTATCAGCGAAATTATGCCTTTAACACTTACGGCATATTTTAATAGCTATTGTGCAAACACAAAGCTATGTGCAGGTAAAAACGGTTCATCAAAAACCACATTCGGTAGGGGCTTTAGGTTGAATATTCAACAAACTGTTTTGCCCTCATCGGCTTACGGCTTAACAGGTAATGCCGCATCAAATTATCCCTATGTATATACTGATGAGGACGGTACGGAACATTACATTCAAAAAACAACCGAAGACGGCGCAACAGTTTACAAGGATGAAGACGGATTAAATTTAACCTTGGAGATTGGCGGGGAGTGTTCGTACCGCATAAAAGACAAGCTCGGCAATATCAAATGGTTTAATTCAAGGGGCAATCTGTTTAAAATCACGGATGCCGATAATAATGAAATACATATATATTTTAAGGCGGCAAACAGCAGTACGGGCGTTGAGGAAAAAACAAAAATATCCTACATTATTGACGGTGCGGGACATAAATTTACTTTTGAATATAAGCAAAACAGCGACGGTACACCCATAGAATATATTGAAAGCATTACGGATGATGCAGGAAGAACCGTGAGTACAGATACTCAATCCGGTCATTTGGAAAAAGTTCATTATTATGACGAGACTTATGTGGAAATTATCTATGAGGATACGGACGAGGGATTAATAAATTATGTAACGAGTACTGACGGCTATGCGATAAACTTCGACTATACTTCAAAAGCCACGGGCAGGCGTGTATCTGCGGTCAAAGAGTACGGACGCAACGGCGATACTTTTTCCAAGGGGCAGAAAGTGACCTTTGACCGTACTCAGTACAATACTACAATTATGCGATCCTGCGGACTTGACGGATGCCACAATATTGACGACAGTACAAAGGGTGCCGACGACATTGTGACAACAATGCAGTTTGATAACGTGGGACGAACTGTTTCACAGCAAGTCAGTTACGGCAGCGGTGGTGAAATCGGTGCCGGTACTTACTCATATACCGAATCGGGCGGTACCTCCGGCTTTAAAAACAGGGTGAGTGAAAGCGGAGGAACGGAGACATTTGCGGAAAATCTCGTATATAACGGAAACTGTGAGAGTAAAAACTCATGGACATATACGGAGAACAATGACTCTGCCGTAAACGGAAGCGGAACGTCAACCACAGCAAGTCAGTATATGGGCAAGGGTTCCCTTAAACTCACAGTAACAAATATCAGTGCGGCCAACGGACGCAACTATTATAGGCAGACGGTAAGTACTATAACTCCGGGCAACAGTTACACTTTGTCCGCCTATGTAAAAACGGATGCTCTGACGGCATACAGTTCCACAACAGCAACCGGCGCTTTCATACAAGCTATTGCTTATGACAGCAGCGGCAACGCCGTTAGCGACGGTACTGTTAAATCCTCAGTTATCAAGGAGAAAACCTCTACGGAAATCAATAACGGTTGGCGCAGGCTTACAGTCACGGTAAAAACCACATCGGATACGGCATATATCAGATGTTATCTTGTTTTGTGCAATGTAACCGGAACCGCATATTATGACTGTGTTCAGTTGGAAAACGGAACAAAGGCCACCAACTATAACATGCTTGAAAACGGTAGCTTTGAAAAACATACCTCTTATGCACCCACGTCATGGACAGCATACGGCGGTTTCAGCGTAAGCACAAGCAGTAGCGGAAACGTTGTAAACGGAAGTTCAAACCTTGACAGGAAAAAAGGCAGTCGGGGCTTGAGAGTAAACGGAGACGCACAAACCAATTCCGGAATGTATCAAAGCGTTGCGGTTGCGCCCAACGCAAATGACATATATATTGTCAGCGGATGGGGAAAAGCTTATGCGGTGAATGATACATGGCACGAAAATGCAAAATTTGAAATTGCCGTAAGGGTTTCATACGATTGCAAGGACGCCGCAGGAAATGTAACCACGGTTCATCAGTACAAGGATTCGGCAAAATTCAATACAACAATTTCGGGTTGGCAGTTTTCTTCCGCGGTAGTTCCTCTTAAATACAAGAGCCCGCAGTCGGGCTGTACCTATACCCCGAAAAGCATCCTTGTTTTGCCGAAATACTCTTATCAGGAAAACCGTGCATATTTCGACTGTATTCAACTTGTAAAAGACGGAGCTTCGTGCTATACTTATGATAAGGAAGGCAATCTTGTATCCACGGCCGCAAATTCAGAGCAAAAAGTTAACATGGTATATGACAAAGATAACAATATGACATCATATACCGATACCGCAGGGTACAAGACCACAATGGAGTATAATAATCATAATCTTACTCTGACAACCTCTGCAAAAGGGGTATATACACGGTACAACCACGACAAAAAGAATAATAAGAAAATAACGGAAATCCGAAATGCTTCAACAACCGATAATGCCACGGCTGCAATCCGCACAGAAACCAAATACAATGGTGTAAAGACAGCGGACGGAGTAACAATCAAAGCCGGCGCGTATATAACTGCTACCCGTGACCAAAACAACAAAGAAACAACCTATACCCGTGACCACAAAACCGGAGTACTCACCACGGTTACTGCCCCCCAAAAAACGCCTACTGACCAAAAAGGAACGGAAACAAAGTATTCCTACAGAGACAATAATAGCCGACTTTCCAATGTTCAGACAGGAAATACCTCTGTACAATATACCTACAACGACAAAAAACAGCTTAGTAAAATTAACTTCGGCGGTGAAGAATACAGTTTTACTTATGATATTTTCGGAAATGTTGTAAACACAAAGGTCGGCAATCAATCCCTTTCACAAAACACCTACGGAAGTCATAACGGAGTATTAACCGCTACGGAATACGGCAACGGGGATAAAAGGCGTTTTGCCTACAATAACCTCGGCCAACTGACGGGAATTTATACAAAGGACGACAGTAACAGCGAGGTTTCGGCATATTCCTGGAATTATACACCCTCGGGTTCCCTGCTGTCCCATACCGACTCCGTTAACAATCGCAAATATCTTTACGATTACGATTCGACGGGTCGGCTCATCCGTTCCGAAATTAACAATAAGCAAACGGGGGCTAACCTGGGATATATTGAACAGGGGTATGATAAACGGAATAATGTAAATAAGATTGTTTTTTCATTGGGCGGTAAAACGCGTGATCAGCGCTATTACTATACTGAAGTTAATCAAAGCGCCAACTCGAAAAAGTATGCAAAAGACAATTTGCCTACAATGTTCTGGATGTATTCAACCCGTTACGAAACCTATGAGTATGACAGCATCAACCGACTCACACAGCGTAAGTTTACACTTGACGCACCCCTGTATTACAATTACATATACAAATCCTCAGGAAGAAACAAAACGGGAGAAACCAAATACCGTACAACGCAGTTGAGTAAAGAGTTTATCGGGGATGATGTTTATGGCTATACCTACGATAGTGTCGGAAATATTGTCTCGGTAAGCAAGGGCAGTCGAACAGACGCGGACCCATCTTCTACGGGAGCGGGAGGATTCAGCGCATACCGTTCCTATGAATATGATGATTTGGGTCAATTAACCCGTGAAAACAACAATACCACCGGCGAAACAAAGGTTTGGAATTATGATTCCATAGGAAACATAGAGTTCGTTTCAACCTACAACTATACCACGGGTGACGTAGGAGCAATAAAAGAAAGTATTGATTACCAATATACCGGAAGTTCAGGTTGGAACAAACTTCTGACTAAGTTGATATTCACGGAGAACACATACAATCCGGACGGTAGTTTATCCGGTTCAAGCCAAACAGAAAAAAGCATTACCTACGACAAAATCGGAAATCCCACAAATTATATGGGAGCCACCTTGACCTGGAACGGCAGGCAGCTTACAACATATACCAAACAGGGTTTGGGAACGGTAACATATACCTACGATTCCAACGGTTTGAGAACCAAAAAGACGGTGGGCGGAGTAACAACCGAATACTATTACGCGGGCGACAAGCTTATATACGAAAAGCGTTCCGACGGTACCGAGCTGTATTTTTACTATAACAGCTACGGCTTACTTTCACGGATAGAGCATAACGGTACAAACTACTATACCGCAACAAATATGAGCGGGGACGTTGTTGCAATTTACCGTCATACCGGTGTTCTTTGGGCAACCTATGAATACGATGCATGGGGAAATGTAATTTCCGTCAAGGATGCGAACGGTAATGCTATTACAAGTCAGACCCACATTGCAAACATTAACCCCATACGTTACAGAGGTTATTACTACGATACCGATACCGAGTTGTATTATCTCCAAAGCAGATACTACAATCCGGAGATTGGCAGGTTTTTGAATGCGGACGGGTATATAACTACCGGTCAAGGTGTTTTAAGCTACAATATGTTTGCGTATTGTGGTAATAATCCGGTAATGTTTAGTGACCAAACGGGTTGTTTTTGGAGAGAGTTAGGAGAAAAGTTAAAATCCATTGGTGAAAATTTATTATTTGCAGTAACATCTTTTTCGAATAGTAAAATTATTAAAGAAACGGGAAAATATGGTTCTATTTTATACAAACCCTTGAATACCGTTGGTTCAGTTATTGAATTTAATAATGAGGTTAATGTTAATCCGAAAAAAGAAATATACCAATATACAAAAGATGTTCACAATTTACACTACTATACCTCTACAGGTCAAACGTATGAAGTTAAAAATCCCAATAAAGATATTTTCATTACGGATGATATGTATCGCCAATCTTGTGAAGATGCTTTTTCAACATATCAAACTACTGCAGAGTTTTTTTCGATTGATTTGAATACAGATTTTGATAACTTAACTCTTGAACAAAAAGAGCAAATGATTGGTGTAATAGTAGCTTGGGATGAAAAAGTGTGGTTGAGTGAAAAATATGACCATGCTAGCAAAGGTTCTACATCGTTGTTTTAAAGGGGGTATTATATGAAGAAAACGATATCTATTATTTTAATGTTAGCAATAATATTTTCTTTGTGTTCTTGTACTAACGAAATAAGTTATAAAGGAATGAAAGCAATTTATAATTCGGACCCTAACAATTCTGATGCGTTGGCATATCTGGTCGCTTATGCTTTTGAAGAAAACAATATGAAAGACACGCGAAAATATGCTGAAAAATTCTTGTTTTGTTCAGATAAAGACAAAGAAGCCAATATGAAAGGTTTGGATAAGGTTTTAACCGAAGTCTATGGTGTAACTGAAGGAAAAGAAGAAAAATTAATAAAGTTACATGATTCAATAGTTATGTATTACACTGTTTGTATGTTGTTTGATGATAATGGAAATCCCTTAAACTTTAAGGATTTGTTACCGTCATACCTTAAATGTTGTAATATGTTACTGCAAAGTTTTGAACAAACAAGTGTGGATTTTTCTTCAGTAGTTCCTGAGTGTAACTTGGACAGCGAAAAACTTAAAATATATTTTTCATTTTTACATTACAGTTTGCCGTATGTGGATAGCGAGCAGGCATTTTGTACAACAACACTTTTAAATGTTATGTATAATAAATACACCGATATTAACGGAAGCAAATTCTTCAAGATGGCAGATTATTTGGTTTCAGGCGCATTATTCGACGAAAAACTATATCAAACTATTAATTCAACTATTAGAAATAATGAAAAAAATTCAACAAGCGTTACAATAGAAGAAATTAAACAATATTTAGATGAATTACAATTACCGATTGATGTGCGAGAAACGAAGGCTTTTTTTAAAACTGTTCCGTCATCAAGTAACAATGCAATTTTCCTTTATGAAACGGACGATTATAATATTGTCTTTTATGGTGTTCCGTCCAATACTGTTGAAATTGTTTGCAAAACAACTGGTGAAATTATTTATGAAAGATTTACGTGAATAAAGACAATCAGGGGACGGTTAGCGTGAAAACCTCGTCCGAAGAAAGCTAAAAAAGG
>CAYQYT010000002.1:0-188110 GCA_964421815.1 uncultured Eubacteriales bacterium
TTTGCTGCCTTTTTTAGCTTTCTTCGGACGAGGTTTTCACGCTAACCGTCCCCTGTGTTCTCCCCCTGTGTTCTCCTCAACCTGTGTTCCTGTTTAGTTTACTCCCTTTCCGCACTGTAAACCACATCCACGGATTTTTTAAAGAGTTTGTAGTCAAATTGGGGGCGCCATTGATCCCCTGTTTCAACGGATGAAAATTCTTCCTCGGTTGCTCCCGTATGGATTTTTCCGATACCTTTCAGTTCGCCGTTTTCCTTATAAACCGCATCCCAAAAAGCATGGTGACCTATGTATGTTACGGATTCGGGCAAATACATATAGGACAAACTTCTGCAATAGTAGAAACAGTCTGAGCCGATATACTCCAATCCCTCCGGGAGAGAATTATAGACGCTTTTCATATTGTCGATAGCCTTATATGTAACATCGGATATGGGTTTATCGGTGGTGTAGCTGAACACATTGAGCAAAACCGTATTTTTGAACACCGCCATGGACTCCATAGTCTTTACACCCTCGGGAATATACAAATCCGTAATATTGGAGTAAGCAAAGGCAAGTTGGCCTATTTTTGTTACGGTGGAGGGAATAACGTAGGTTCTTATTTGTCGGTTATATTCCTCAAGGAATGCTTCATCATATCTTTCGGTTACGCCCCAGAGTTCCTCCATGGGCTGACCGTTGTCATCAAGAAGATTGTCATAGCCCAACTTTTCCCTCAGATACTTGTCGTGGTCATTGGGGTAGAAAACAACCTCTGTTAAATCCTTGTTGTATATCACTCCGTCAATGTCGCAGTAGTGGGGATTTTCATCGTCAATCCAGACATTCTGAACCCACCAACAACTGTAAATGGATTTTCCGTCAATTTCCCTGACATCTTTACCGAAAGAAATTGAATTCAAGGTTTCATCACAGTTAAAGGCATATTCGTTGATTACGGAAATGGGCTTTGATTTGTCCTTTTCTCCTGTTTCAGAATCCACAACGTAGTCAATGGTTATTTCCTTAATACCGCCGGGGTTTGAAAACTTAACAAGTTCGTATGTTCCGTCCCCCAGATCCTTGTATTTGAATGTGTCATTGTGAACGGCGCGGACGGAGAAATAAATGGAACAACTTATTGCAAACAAAAGCACAATTACAACAATTATCTTATTGCGTTTTGCATTTTTAAAAGGCTTGTTAATGTGAGGTTCCTGAAGACCCTCTATCCTATATGTCCAGATTTCATCCTCGGGAATATCAAGGGTGTATTCCTGAGCGTTTTCCTTTTCTTCTTTTGCTTCCTGTTCAAGAAAGTCGGTGTTCTGTTTTTCTTTTTTCATGACCTCACCTCCGAAACAACCTTTTCATTTTCCGATTCATCGGTTACGGTTCCCTCCGTAACACCGTGTTCCTCGTCGTACTGCTTTCTCGTTACTTCTTCCCGTCGCCGCAGTACCTCCATAACCTTGTTCTGCTTGTCATCGTCATAATCCCAGAACAAGTAGGGTATGGTCATAAGCAGATAGCCGACGATATCAAAAATAAGGGGAATTACGATAATCTTTATTCTCGATTCATCAATGAACAGTACATCCCAGTTACTGTTGAAGCCGAATGTCAGCAGAAGCACGGGAATAATAAGTCCCACAAAAGATGTGATGGGACCCGTGAACCAACCGAATACACCTGAAAAACTTTCAAGTCTTTCACCGGACAGATACATCTGATAGTCGTTGACACGTACATCCATATCGTGACCGGCGGATGTGGGCACCGTTTTGCACATTTCCATAAGGAACATAACAATAACGCTTAATGTTCCGCAAAGCATAAGATTTTCACCGAAGAAAAGGTAACAACAGACGATAATACCGTATCCCACCGCTCTTGAGAGTTGATAGAAAATCATAATCTGCTTGTATGAGAATCTTTTTAAGAAATAGGGTGTAAAGAAATCCGGGGGCGTTCCCGCAAAGGAAATCAGAGTGACAATCAGACTGTATGCAAGACCGCTTAAACGGAAAGTATAAAGATACAGAATTGTTGTAAAAGCAAGCATACCGTTGCCCAGTGAATCCAAAAGTCCCACAATGGTTTGAATCCACTTATATTTATTTCTCATAACCCCGAACATTCCGTCCCAGAAGCTAATATTAACCTTCTTTTCAAGGGGCGGCTGAGGAATACGCTCTTTGATCCTTCCTGCAAATACCATGGTAAGCACGGCAGAAACGGTAAACGTAATTGGAATAATATATTTGAAAACTGCAATGTCCGCCCACTCGTCCTTGCACATACCGATGAACACGGGAAGTAAAATCGCAAGTATGGACTGTGCCAGATGGGACAGTTTTATGGGGAATGTTCTTACGAAAATTCTTTCACGCACGTTGGGACTGCAGTTCTGTGCGCAGAATTCAAGTTTGTTGTCAAAGTTAAACAGGTTGTAAATAGAAAACAGCAGGTTTGCAACCCACACCCTTGTTGTAACATCCGTAATTGTTTTGTAGAATGGCAACCAACCGATAAGGAATACCATAATAATTTTCGGGATAAAATCACAGTATAGGGAGTATTTATATCTGCCGTACTTGGGAACAAGTTTTTTACGCCAGAAAATATTTCTTAATCCCGTCCATCCGTTCCACAGAATATGTGTGCCGAAAATTTTAATTGCCGAGGCGGCGCTGATACCCTCAAGACCGTTAAGGTAGGCAACTAGCCTGTTTGACGGGTCCAATATCCCCGAAAAATCCCCCACAATGAAGTAAATTCCCAATATGGCGGAGACTAAATAAAGAATGTTGAACTTCCGCTCGGTTTTTTTGGCAAGAAAGCCGAGATTATCGTTTATAACCCAGCTTATCAATGTCCAAACATAATTCAAGGGCATATTTATAAGGGCAATTATGGAGAACGTAAGATAGGGCAGTTTGTAATGATACATCATCAAATAACAACTTGCCGCAAATCCTATGTACTCCAATGTTTTTTGTCCTACATAGTTACTGCCCACACCTAAAAAGATACTGAAATATTCTTTGTAGGGCACATACTTGCCCTTTTCGGGAACATTCCAATGGGCTTTCATGTCCTTGCCCAAATCTTTAACGGCTGCACCCAACTTTTTCTTTTTTGCCATAACACACCTCTTTTGTATTTTCTTTGTATAAATTATACATTATTGTTATTTTTAATTCAATACTTTTGTTAACTTTTGCTTCAATATATATTTTAAATATTTGCTTTTTGTTTTTTCATCATTTTAAAGCCGAAAATAATGAAAAATACTCACATGGAAATACAGAAAACAAAAGAATAATTCGTAATTTCCGTCTTATGTCTTGACACCGCTCGGAATTCATAATAAACTATTTTTGACCGAACGGTCAACAAGTAGATTATAACCCGTTTTTACAGACAATATCAATAATGAAACGGTGAAGATATGAAAAAGGATTTAAAAACAGAAATCACGAAAGAAAAAATACTTGAAGCCTGTGCCGAAGAATTTGCTCAACACGGGTTTGACGGCGCAACAATCAACGGGATTTGTCAAAATCACGGCATTTCAAAAGGATTGATTTACCACAATTTTGAAAATAAAGAGGATTTGTATCTTCGCTGTGTTGATGATGCGGTAAGTGATTTTATATCATATATGAGCAAGCGTGAATACGGTACAGATTTCAAGTTGTATATGAAAGACAGACAGGCTTTCTTTGAATCCCACCCGTACGACAACCGTCTTATTTTTGCGGTTGTTATGACCGATAACAGGGAGTTTTCCGAAAAAATAAGTGCCGTAAAAGGTAAGTTCGACGAATTTAACAGGGATATATATTTAACCGCTGTAAAAAGCCTTAAACTTCGCAAGGGTATATCCGAAAACGACGCCCTTGATTACTATGCATTACTTCAGGATATGCTCAACGGTTATATAAATATGGGCGGGGTCGCAAAAAGTAGTTTTAATTCCGATTTTTTAAATCATGAAAAAAATCTTGAAAAAATCCTTGATTTTATATTCTACGGAATTGCCGAGCAGGAGGAAAACTAATGAAAAAAGTGTATGTAGTTTCAAAAACGCATCTGGATTTGGGTTTTACGGATTATGCGGGGAATATTCTGCAAAAATACATAGATACATTTATACCCTCCGCCGTTGCTCTTGCAGAGCAGGTAAATACAGCGGACTGCAAGAAATTTATATGGACAACGGGTTCATGGATTATTAAAGAGGCTCTGAATGGTTCGGAAGAAGGGGCAAAAGAAAAGTTGATAAAGGCACTCAAAGAGGGCAGCATCGTTCCCCACGCAATGCCTTTTACAACTCATTCGGAACTTTTTGATGAGGACACCTTCGATTTCGGGCTTTCAATTGTTGACGAAATTGACAAAATCAGAGGAAGAAAAACCGTTGCCGCAAAAATGACCGATGTCCCGGGACACACAAAAGCAATAGTCCCCCTACTCAACAAACACGGAATCAAATTACTGCATATCGGTGTCAACGGTGCTTCCGCGGTTCCCCAAGTACCCGAATGTTTCTTATGGAAATGTGACGGCAGCGAAGTAGTTGTTATTTATTCCGGAGACTACGGCGGAGCATTTAAATGCGACTATATGGACGAAGTATTATACTTTGACCACACCCTTGACAACCACGGGGCACCCCCGGCAAAAAAAATTACCGAAAAACTTAATAAAATAAAAAAGGAATTTCCTGATTATGATGTGAGCGCGGGAACACTTGACGATTTTGCCGAAGCAATTTGGAATGTTCGTGACAAATTACCCGTAATTGAAAATGAAATCGGTGATACCTGGCTTCACGGAAGTGCCTCCGACCCCTATAAATCCGCCTCTTTGCGTGTCCTTATGGGGCTCAAAAGAAAATGGCTTGCAGATAGTTCTATGATTAGAATGAGCGAGGAATACAAAAACTTTTCCGACGCTCTTTTATGTATCGGTGAACATACCTGCGGTATGGATTCAAAAATATATTTTGCCGATTACGAAAACTACCTGAAAAAAGATTTCCAAAATGCCAGAGCCAACGATAAGGTTACGGTTAAGCATCCCTTGAGAGGATTACCCCAATCCGCAATCTACAGGTCAATGGGTGCGGAAGAACGCAGATACAGCACCTATGAAAAAAGTTGGCAGGAGCAAAGGTTATATATTGAAAAGGCCGTAAACAGTCTTTCAGAGGCGCATAAAGCAGAGGCGAAATCCGCTCTTGACCGTCTTAGACCCGAAATCCCCTGTGACATATCGGCTTACGAAAAGTTCAATTCCAATTCAGAAGTTCAATTTGCCGATTTCCGATTTGAACTGAACAAATTCGGCGGGGTGGGAAAACTTACATATAAAGATACCGAGATTATAAAGCAAAATGACAAAGCAATTCTTGAGTACCGCTCATACACAAGCAAGGACTATGATTTTTGGTTTTCTCATTATTCCCGCAATATGAAGAAAAACGGCAACTGGGCATACCCCGATTTCGGCAAGCCCATGTTAAAATACTACGAAAAAGACTACCCCCGGGGCAGATTTTTTTACACTATGGCTGACTGTCGTATTTTAAAGGAAGAAACAGGCATAAAAATCTTTGCGGATTTGGAATGTGACCCGATTCTTTGGGAAAAACTGGGTGCACCGAAAAACGTGCAGATTATTTACACCCTGTGCGAAAAGGGACTTTTAATTGACCTGTCCTGGTTCAAAAAGGACGCAAACCGCTCCCCCGAAGCAATTTTTCTCCATTTCTACCCCAATGCCGAGGATTTCACAATTATAAAAACGGGCAGGGAAATTGACTATAAAAGCACCGTATCCATGGGGGGCAAAAATCTTCATGCCGTGGAAAAGAGTATTATAAGAAACGGCGGCAGTATTTTTGAAATTGAGAATATTCACGCACCCATCATATCAGTGGGACCCGGAAAAATTCTCGAATTTGACAATAAAACGGAAGATCCAAAAAAAGACGGAATTTCATATCTTCTGTGCAACAATGTCTGGGGAACAAATTTCCCCCTCTGGTACGAGGACAACGCACGTTTTGAATTTCGCATAGAAAAGCAATAAGGAGACAGGAAAAGGAATTGCAAAACAGCAATGAGCGCGTTATTGTTTTTGACAACCGACCGCTTACAAGATTATTGCGTGGACTAAATTCTTAAAATGATGCACAGAAAAAACCGAGGGTATAAAAATTGTTTCAACACATAATAGTGTAACTGTTGAAAAGTAGAATCAAGCGTAAACGTGCCGTATATCTTTAACAGTAACAAACGCGTATGCCTAAATGGTTATGAGTCCCGACCCGATTGCCGTGAATACACCTATAAAAAGTACAAGGGGTTTTCCACGGGTAAGTTCTAAAAAAGGAACTGTAATGCGTGGGTGTCCAGAGGACACTCACGCAGTTTTATTCGCCTTTCGGCGAGTGATATTGCTTCGCAGTTATATAATGCTACGCATTGTGATATTGTCCTTCGGACAGTTTTATGCGAATAAAATAACACTGAAATCGAAGATTTCAATATCACTATGCCGAAAAGTGCATAATATCACTCTTTCCGAAGGAAAGAATATCACTTGAAGTTAAAGGCGCACTTACTCACCACTTTTAGTGGCAGTGCAAAAAAGTAAGAGTTAATGTAGCTTTTTGCTACATTAACTCTTTTTTGTCCTTTAGAGTACGACTCAAAAAAACTTTCGTTTTTATACAGCTCCTTTTGATATGGGTTAGGAAAAAATGCGTAGAATGGACAAACTGAGCGAAAACAAAGCATCGGCCTTGTTATTGGATACCCTTGATACATCGAGTGGCGAAGTTTATTCATAGCATAAAACATTGTTTTTTATTTCTTTTTGGGTTTTATTACTTCTGATACACTTTAAAGTTGCTCGGGAGTATTAAAAGCCCTTTACATATCGGGTTTTATGTGCTCTACACTTTTTTTACAACCCCTATTTATTTTGATATTTAAAAAGAGTAGTAAATCATTTCAGTTTATATGTTCTGATTGCGGAGTTTGATGAATTGATTACATCGAGAACATCAAGGATTATTCCGTCCTCCGCTTCTCTTACGGTTACACCCTCGGCTTCAACGCTGTTTGTACCGGCTTTTCTTTCAAGAACGGTTTCAATATTTCCTGTGTCGGGGTCAAGGGAGTAAACGTGTTTAACCTTTGTTTCGTCGTTGCAGGAAATGTACAGAAGACCCTTGCAGAATTCCGCCCCCTGTATTCTGTGGAGGGAATGTTCAATGGGCTTTTGCTCAATAAGTTCAAGAGTATCAATGTTTAGGGCATTGACGAATTCACCGTCCCTTGAAACACCCGTATATAGAATTCGGTTTTCCGGGTCAACGGCACACCAGGGGAGATTGCCGTTTGGCTGTATGCTTTCGTCAAGGATTTTGTATTCCCCCGTGAAAGTGAGGGTGTCCGCATCAAAAACAGCAATGCAGGGATGTTTTCTGAACATATCTTCAACCGCAACATAAATTTTGCCCTCAAAATATGTGCATCCCCCAAGGTGATTGAAGGTCTGCTCCTTTAATTCGTCGGGCATTGCGTTCGTGTTCTGAAGAAGAACTTCACCTGTTTCAATATTGATTTTTTGAAGTCCGTTAAATCCCAATGCAACAACCGCGCCGGTTGTGTAATAGTATTCTCCGTCATTGGTTATACCCTGGGTTGAGCAACGGAAATCGTCGCCGCTGTAATATTTTGAGCCCAAGTATTCCGCGTTAGCGAGGGCATCCGCTCCGCCGTTATCAATGGCCCCAATCAAAGAGAGGGACAGACATAAAAGCATGGAAATAATTTTTTCAATAATATGCATAACATTTTCTCCTTTTCTGTGAAATCAATATATCACTCCCACGTACGAATGTCAATTTCGAAGGATGGAGAATGTGTAGGAGGTGAAGTTAAGTGTTCCGCATTTTATCGTGCCGCAGGCATATTTCATACGCAAAGCGTATTTCACATTACGCAGTAATATTTCACTCGTTCCGCAAGGAACGAATTTCATTGAAAAAAGCACGCTTTCGCGTGCTTTTTTCTGCCAAAGAGTAACCAAAGGTCACAGAATTGAGATAAGAGTAAGTAAAAGTAGTGTGATTACTCAGTTCAACAAATTGGAATTAATCGTTATAATTGATTTAGAAATTCATCAGCTTCATTTCGAGTCTTAAAAATATAAATATCTTTATGAGAATATTTATCCAACAATTCCATTACCTTAGGTCTGCTTTGGCAATTATAGTTTTTTATAAACTCAATAAACTCCGTATCTTCTTCATTTTCGTCTTCTATCCACGGCATATCGGTTCTGGCTTTCCCTCTTCGTTCTTTGATACCATTAAGACAAACATTTAATGGATAATCCAAAAAAACAACAGTATCACATGCTTTTAATCTTAATTCTATTGTAGAGCCATAATTGCCGTCAATTATCCATTCATCCATTTGAATTGTATTTGATAGTCGCTCCCGAAAGACAGCTTTATCTACAGTAGTTCTATCCGAGTTCCAATTCATCAAATCCAAATGAAAAAGCGGAATACCTGTCAATTTATGCAACTTTCTGGAAAATGTGCTTTTACCACTTCCAGGACAACCAATTACCATAATCCTTTTCATATATTCATACCATCAAATTCAAGTTTATCTAATTGGATTATATAATAAAACCCGGCGATTTTCAATGATATATCGCTGGCGCGATATGAAATAATCCTTACGGATTATGAAATATTCGGCTAACGCCGAATGTGAAATAAAATTCGTTCCTTTATATGCCGCAGGCATATTTCATACGCAAAGCGTATTTCACATTACGCAGTAATATTTCACTCGTTCCGCAAGGAACGAATTTCATTGAAAAAAGCACGCTTTCGCGTGCTTTTTTCTGGTGCGGGTAGCAGGGGTCGAACCTGTACACCTCTCGGCACAAGAACCTAAATCTTGCGTGTCTGCCAATTCCACCATACCCGCGAATATACTGTGTAATGTTGAAGGGGAATGCCCGAATTCATTTTTCCCTTACAACTTATGGAATTGTAGCATAAACTATTTAAAATTGCAAGGTGTTATTTGGTTTTATTAAATCAGCCGCAAGTGATAAAACTTTATCTGTTATCCGATTGGGCGGTATATATGACATTTTATTTGTTCCATCCCTGACTTGCTTATTATCTTACACAAATCAAGAAATTTATCAAGTGTTTTTAATATTTGTATTTACCATATTCATATTATTTAAAAAATTATTCAAAAACTTTTGATTTGATGGTTATTTTTTCTTGACTATTGTTTCACAATTTATTATAATGATTGCGGTAATGTATTATTTGTGGTAATAATGCACTATCCGTATGATATGATAATGGTTTTGTTATTTATATTTTTATATATTTTTTCATAATAAATATTCTGAAATTACATACGTTTTACGTTTTTGGGGTGTATTTTTGCATATTTATTAGTCATTTTTATATATTTATAGATAAGTTCCGCACGCATGTGAATGCCTGCGACAAAACTTTTATTATAGGCGGCGGCACGGGGCGTCCGTGGGTCGCATACTCGGTGACGGAAGTGCTTCTGCGTTTTCGTCGCTTTTTGTTTAAATTTATTTATGAAAGGAGCACCGAAAAAATGGATCTCGGTTTAACAATCGGCCTTGTTATTGCTGCTGCTGTTGTATTCGGCATTGTGGGATTTGTTGTCGGCGGCGCTCACCGTAAGAAAGTTGCGGAGGCTGCCATCGGCTCTGCTACAGAGGAAGCTGCACGCATTGTCAACAATGCAATGACGGAGGCTGAGCAGAAAAAGAAAGAAGCAATTCTTGAAGCCAAAGATGAAATTCACAAATTAAGATCTGAAACTGAACAGGATTTGCGCGAAAGACGTGCGGAAGTTCAGCGTCAGGAAAGAAGAATGATTCAAAAGGAAGAAAGCCTTGATAAAAAAGTTGAGGCACAGGAAAAGAAAGAGGAAATATTAGCTCAAAAAATCAAGGATTTTGAAGTTAAAGAGCAAGAGGTTGAATCTCTTAAAAAAAGTCAACTTGAAATCCTTGAAAGAATTTCCGGTTATACTAAGGAACAGGCTAAGGATGTTATTCTCAAAACACTTGAAGAACAACTCACCCACGAAAAAGCCGCTAAAATTTTCGATTATGAGCAACAACTCAAGGACGATATGGACACTCTTGCAGGGGAGATTATCTCCGGTGCAATTCAGCGTTGTGCCGCTGACCACGCGGCAGAAGCCACGGTTTCCGTTGTTACAATCCCCAACGATGAAATGAAGGGCAGAATCATCGGCCGTGAGGGTAGAAATATCCGTACAATCGAAACAATCACGGGTGTTGACCTTATTATTGACGACACTCCCGAAGCAATTACAGTTTCCTGCTTTGAGCCTGTGAGACGTGAAATTGCAAGGCTTACTCTTGAAAAATTGGTTTCCGACGGCAGAATTCATCCTGCGCGTGTTGAGGAAATGTACGAAAAGTCAAAACGTGAAGTTGAAAACACCATTAAGCAAACCGGTGAAAAGGCTGTTATTGATGCGGGCGTCAACGGATTGCACGGTGAACTTGTAAGACTTCTGGGTAAACTCAAATACCGTACAAGTTACGGTCAGAATGTTCTCAATCACTCCCTTGAGGTTTCCTACCTTGCGGGACTTATGGCGGCGGAACTCGGTGCGGACGTTAAACTTGCAAAGCGTGCGGGTCTTCTCCACGATATCGGTAAGGCTCTTGACCACGAAAAAGAGGGTACCCACATTGAATTGGGTGTGGAAGTTGCCAGAAAGAATAAGGAAAACGAACAGGTTATTCACGCTATTCAGGCACACCACGGTGATGTTGAAGCAAAAACCGTTATTGCCTGTCTTGTTCAGGCGGCGGACGCTATTTCGGCGGCACGTCCCGGTGCAAGACGTGAAAATATCGAATCTTACATCCAACGTTTGCAGAAACTCGAAGAAATTACAAACTCTTTCGACGGAGTTGACAATTCCTTCGCTATTCAGGCAGGTCGAGAGGTTCGTATCATGGTTAAGCCCGAATCGGTTTCCGATGATCAGATGGTTCTTCTTGCAAGAGATATTGTTAAGAAAATCGAAAACGAACTTGACTATCCCGGTCAGATTAAGGTTAATGTAATCAGGGAAAGCAGAGCAATTGAATTTGCAAAATAAATGAAAACACGGCGAAACCCTCCCGCTACGGTGGGTTTCGCTATTTTAATAGGGAACGGGGTTCCCGAAACTTATATATAGAAACGATGGTAAAAATATGCGTTTGCTTTTTTTAGGCGATGTTGTGGGTCAGGGCGGTTGCGAATTTTTAATGAGAAAACTCCCTGATTTCAAGAGAAAAAACGGTATAGATGTGTGCATTGCCAACGGGGAAAACTCCGCACAGGGTAACGGCGTCACTCCCAAGTCCTGTGAAATGGTTTTTTCAAGCGGAGTGGATTTTATAACCCTCGGAAATCATTCCTTTAAAAGGCCGGAAATTATGGAATATCTCGACAAGGATATACCGGTTATACGCCCCTACAACTTTCCCGAGGGCGCGCCCGGCAGGGGAGTTGGAATAATTGATAAAGGTAGGTTTCGCGTTGCCGTAATAAATATGCAGGGTACGGTTTACTCCGAGCCTTTGGGAAATCCCTTTTGGGAGATTGACAGGGCATTAAAGGAAACCGACGGCTGTAAAACCGTAATTGTGGATTTTCACGCGGAAGCCACGGCGGAGAAACGCGCAATGGGCTTTTATCTTGACGGCAAAGTTACTGCAGTTTTGGGAACACACACCCATGTGCAGACAGCTGATGAACAGATTCTCCCCAAGGGCACGGCATATATCACCGATTTGGGCATGACGGGTCCCGTGCAGTCGGTTTTGGGAATTGAGCCGGAACTTACCATAAGAAAGTTCAAAAGCAATTTACCCGTAAGGTTTGAAAACGCAAAGGGCGAGTATTCCATGGACGGTTGCCTTTTGGAAATTGACGAGAAAACGGGCAAAGCAATATCAATAGAAAGGGTGTCGGTAAGATGAGAAAAGTTATTTCAATACTTCTTATTACAGCCCTTTTATTTGCTTTTTGCTCCTGTAACGGAAATACGAATACGGAAGAAACAACAACGGATAAAGACTATGTTTTGCCCACTCCCGTTGTTACTTCGGACATTTCCCTGCCCTATACAAGTGCGGCGGATTTTAATCCATATAAAACCGAAAGTTCTTTAAACAGGGATTTGTTGCCCACAATGTACGAGGGGTTGTATATTCCCACGGATGATGGAAAAGGTAAAACTCAACTTGCCGCAAGCGGTGAGATTGACGGTACAACCGTAACCGTGAAACTTTTGCAGGGAGTTAAATTCAGTAATGGTGATGAACTTATTTCCTCCCATGTTAAATCCTCTTTTGAAAAAGGAAAAAGCAGCGCCTATTACAAGGCTCAACTTTCAAATATCAGTTCAATTACCCTTATTGACAACTATACAATAAAATTCACCCTTTACAAAAACGACCCCATGGCACTTAATATTTTGGATTTCCCCATTGCCAAAGAAAGCGGGGACGAATATTTGGGTACGGGCAAATATGTTCTGAAGAAAACCGAGAATGAGTCCTATCTGGAAGTTAACAGGAATCACAGGGATTTTGAAAAAAGTTGGAATGAACAGATTGCGCTGTATGATATGGCGGGTGTTTCAAGTCCTGTTTATCCCTTCAAAGCCAATAAAATCAGTATTTTTAAAAATGATTTAAGTTCCGAAGAATATATAAACCTGTCCTCAAAGACCGTTTCCGTAGGGCTTAATAATTTTGTCTATGTGGGAGTAAACTCCCAATGGGCAGGAACGGTCACTTCCATTGATTGGGTGCGCCAAGCCGTCAATATCGGAATAGACAGAAACCTTATTGCCGCGTCTTCTTTCCTGGGACAAGCCACTGCCACCGTTACACCCTTTAAAAAAGGTTTCTACGAACTTGAAAATATGGAACTTATAGGTGAAAGCGGAAATCTTGAAAAGGCAATAGGTATTTTAGAGCGTAACGGTTACGACTCCGTTAATTCCGAGGGTGTGAGAACAAACGGCTCAACTTTATTGAGAGTTAACATTCTTGTATGTACAAAAAATCCCTATAAATTAACGGTTGCCGAAAGTTTTAAATCCGCATTGGAAAAATTGGGATTTGGAGTAGTAATCAAAGAATATAAAAAAGAGGCGGATTTCATTGCCGCCCTTGAGGAAGGTCATTACAGTTTTTATATCGGAGAGGTTCAACTTACAAACAACTGTAACCTTACGGGGTTTTTCTCCCAAAAGGGCAACCTTAATTACGGCATAAGTGAGGATATGTATGAAATATATTCTCAATACAGAAACGGGGAAGTTAGCACAAAGGTATTTGTTGAAAATTTCAGCGCAAAAATTCCTTTCCTGCCCCTGTTTTACAGGAAAGCCGTTGTATCGGTGAATCCTAATATTTCCGGAATTGGCGACAGCAATTATCTTTATTCGTCCGTAAGCGATTGGAAAATGCCGAAAGACCGATAAAGCCCCATAATGTGTTTACAAAATAAGACTTGTATTTAAATGCTCCATAGTATATAATTACAGTCTGAATAAAAATATAATTCTTTCTCAAAAGGAGTTGTCAGAATGGATCCTATTAAAGTGGATTTTTCCGGTAAAGGCAAACCCAAGGAGGTTGTCATTCCTCCGGATAAAAAGGTACTAAAAATTATAATCAGCCTTATTGTAACTGCCATAGGCGGTGGGGTGGCATACTATTTTATGCTTCCTGCTTTGAACTTTAAATCCCTTGATTTTTACTATTTCATTGCCATTATTATTGCAATTTATATCGGCATGATTTTCCTTACATCAAAGGCGTTTATAAAGCCCGAATACCTGACCTATGTTAAGAGACAGTCCATTGTTCCCCTTGTAATCGGTCTTGTGTTCGCCCTTATTCTCGGTGTTGGTTATCTTACTTCCGCCGCTCTTTTCAGAGCAAAGGATTACAGCGAAATCATTGAGGTTACCACGGAGAATTTCGGTGAGAGTGACAAGAGTATCACAACAATTACAAGCCTCAAGGATTTCAGCAGCGTTCCCATGATTGATAAAGACGTTGCGCTTAACCTTGCAAACAAAAAATTGGGTGACTTGTCCGAATGGGTTTCCCAGTTCGTTATTGATGAAAAATACTCAACCCAGATTAACTATCAGGGAAATCCCTACAGAATATTCCCTCTTAAATACGGCGATGTGTTCAAGTGGGTGAAGAATACCCGTGACGGTATTCCCGCATACCTTGCTGTTAATATGTACACCCAGGAAGCAAATGCTGTTGTTCTCAGCGATATGGAACTCCCCAATATTAAGGTTTCCACAAGCGAGTATTTTAATGAGAAACTTGCCCGTGTACTCCGTTTTGCATATCCCACATATATGTTCGGTACTCCATCCCTTGAAATTGACGAAAACGGACATCCTTGGTGGGTTTGCGAGAGAGTTGACAAAACCGTTGGTCTTATAGGCGGTACGGATGTTGTGGGTGTTGTTCTTGTTGACGCTTGTGACAAAGATAATGTTACCTATTACAGCCTTGATGAAATAAAGAATAATGAAGAAATCCAGTGGATTGACCAGATTTATTCCGACTCCCTCCTTGTTGAGCAGTACAATTACTACGGTAAATATTCCGGAGGCTTTATTAACGCATATATCGGTCAAAGCGGTGTTGTTTCCACAACAAACGGCGAAAGTTACATTGCAAGCGGTGACGACGTGTGGCTTTATACAGGTGTTACCTCCGTTACAAATGACGACTCCATTGTTGGCTTTGCCATTATCAACCAGCGTACAAAGGAAGCCGTGTTCCAGAGAATTTCCGGTACCACCGAAAACGGAGCACAGACCTCCGCAGAGGGCATAGTTTCCGATAAGGGTTGGAGAGCAACATTCCCCGTTCTTCTCAATCTTGACGGCGAAGCAACCTACTTTATGGCACTTAAAGACAACAATGTTGTTAAGAGTTATGCAATGGTAAGTGTTGAGCGTGTTCAGGATGCCGTAAGAAGTGAGGACGACGCTAATCCCGACTTGGAGGCTTGTCTTAAATCATACGTAAGCAAGATTAAATCAAGTACAAAGAAAGTTCTTGAAATATCATACGACGCAATTCTTCCCGATGCGTTGGCGGGCGGAGAGTCCGGCGGTGAAAACGCTGAAAGCCAAACTCCCGCAAAACTTGAAACAGTTAGCGGTGTTATTACGGATATACGTTCCGCAGTTGTTAACGGGAACAGCATATATTATATTGCTCTTGACGGCAATAAGACTTATTATTCCCTTTCCGCTTCCGATGACGATTCCGTTGTAATTCTCAACACCGGCGATAAAGTTAAGATTTCTTACAAATCCGCCGAGGGAAATATCATTTCCGCAAAATCGGTTGAAAGATAAGTTTATATGACAACTCCCTTGAATTTTCCAAAGAAAATTCAAGGGAGTTATATTTTTTTTATTTATTTATTTATTTCAATTTGCTTTTGGTTTTGGATGGGGAGTGGTCTGTGCTTCGCTGTATATTGAGATACATCAATTTTTATAACTGCAACGGCGCTGACCATTCTTTCATTGAATTCAAAGTCTTTACCTGTCTGGGATTTCATGAAAATGGAAAGACCACGTTTCTTTTCTTCAACATCTTCGAGAATTTCAGCCACACCTTTACCCATAACAGAATAATAGGAGGTGCCGAATTGACAGGCGACCTGACCGCTAAAGGGGATAATATCACTTTCAACAGAAAAGAAAACCTTTGGATTTTTCCTGATCAAATCAAGTTTTTTGCCCTCGGTGGCACCGTGAAGATAAACGGTCAATTTGCCATTTTCCATGGTGAAACCGTAGTTCATGGGGATTACGTAAGGCTCATCCCCGTCGGTAAGGGCAATATGTATAACCTTCTCTTTTTGCAATATTTCCACAATTTTTTCGATATCTGTAATTTCACGCTCTCGGCGTGTAAGTCCCTCTTTCATATTTCGCCTCCGTTATGGATTAAATGTATTCCGAATATTCGGGAAGTACAAGTGCCATATTGTATTGTTAAGTATATCAAAGATTTTACTATATATCAAGTTTGTTAATTATTACTTATAGAAAAAAGAGGAAAATTTTAAAAAAGTATTGACAAATAGGAATTTACATATTATAATTAACAGGCTTTCGAAAAGAGAGCAATTCACCTACGTAGGTATGTATGTTGTTCATATATATGGCGGTATAGCTCAGCTGGCTAGAGTACTCGGTTCATACCCGATTGGTCGTAGGTTCAAATCCCACTGCCGCTACCAAATCAACACACCTACCTACTAAGGTGTTTCATAAAAGGGCTTTCGAGCCCCTCATATACGGCCCGGTGGTCAAGCGGTTAAGACACCGCCCTTTCACGGCGGTAACACGAGTTCGATTCTCGTCCGGGTCACCATAAAAAGAAGACATCCAAAGGGGTGTCTATTTTTATTATTGAAATTTACAGAATAAAAAGAGAATCGAACTCAATCGTCCATCTTTCGGCGGTTCGCCAAAGGCGGAGCCGAAAGGGACATAAAATAGGATATTTGCGAAGCAAATCGGCAAGGCTTGCCTTGGCGATTCTCGTCCGGGTCACCATAAAAAGAAGACATCCAAAAGGGTGTCTTTTTTTATTTGTGTAAATTAAAATAAAAGGGGAGAGGCGTTCAATGCTTACATTTTGACGCATAAAATCCACCTACAAGCAAAATTAAAGGGTGCCTTTTTGGACACCCTTCAAAGATTGTTCCTTGTTTGCGTTTGTTAAACCGAAACTGATTCCGGCTTTTTTTCTTCTTTCTTTTTATCAAAGAATGAGGTGAAGTTAATCATAAATAAAAGCACATAAACAACCCACATGGGAAGATTTTCAATAAATGCGCTTTTACCGACAGTAACCAGAAGCACAAGCATGAGTGCAAGTACCGAGGTGAAAATAACGGTGGAAACTATGAATTTTACGTCTTTTTCTCTGCATTTGTGTATAAGGAAAATAATAACGCCTGCGGCACCGAAAAATGCGAAAATAAGAGCGGATGCCCAATGGCTTAAGCAACGGGCGGTCATAACCAAATCAAGTCCTGCGGAGGGCACGTTAACCGTAATGAAAAGTGCGGCGCAGCCCAATGATGTTATTATAATACCGGCTTTGCCATAGTAGTTGTTTTTGCGGTACATATAAAGCACATTTGTGAAAACAGAAAGTGAGGAGAATACACCCCATAATCTAAAGTACAAAGGATATTTCAAACCCAGCATACTTGCGGTAACATCCGTTAAAATATTGCCGAATTGCTCCGGATAGGGTAAAAATCCGTACCAAGTAACAAATATGCAACCAACAATAAGATTTGCGGCACAAAATACCGTGACACCTTTGCCCAACTTTTCGGCAAATAAAATCTTTTTTATAAAAACTGCATACATAACGAGAAGTGCCGTGGAAGCAACAACCCAAACCCAGAATTCCAAGTGGCTTTTAAAAAGGGGCTCGTAAAGAATGCCGTCAAATTTTGCTATGAATTCTTCTGCGGGGAGGAGATAATCCTCGTCCGTGGGTGTTAAGCAGGGGTATTTGTCCCATCCCATAAAAATGCTCATCCACAAGCCGTAAACTGCCGCAACAACTCCCCACATAATTGTGTAGGCTTTACTCATTTTTTTGTTTTCCATTTTGCTACAACCTTTCTCAAGTTTACAATATTTAAATTTTATCACATCAATAAATAGATTGCAATGGTGAATAATATAATTGTAAATGTTCAAAAATATTGTTGGTATTATATAAAAAATATTGACAAATTACAATACATATGCTACAATTTAGACAAAGGAGGGCCTGTTAAGTTGAAAAATTTAACCGGTACTCCTTTATTGCATACACAGAAAGGGTGTTATTATGAACATTACTATCGTTGGACGCAAATGTAACCCCCACGAAGATTTTCGCGCGCGAGCCGAAAAACGACTTTCAAAGGTTGAAAAACTATTCGGGGAAGAAGCCAATGCCAAGGTTACGGCAACGGTTGAGAAAAACTGCCGGATTGTGGAAGTGACCGTTACAAAAGGCGGCATGATTTTCAGAGCCGAAGAAAGAGCAGATAATATGGTGGATGCCCTTGACGAGTGTGTTGATTCCCTTATAAGACAAATAAGGAAAAACAAGACCCGCCTTGATAAAAGGCTTCACTCGGCGGCACTTGAGGATTTTACAATTGACGTGGAAGAAGAAAAAGATTTTGATGTTATAAGAGAAAAGGTTGTATCTCTCAAACCACAAAATGTTGAAGAAGCGATTCTCCAAATGAATCTTTTAGGTCATCAATTCTATATGTTCCTCAATGCCGATACTGACCAAATAAATGTTGTTTACAAGAGAAATGAAACAGGCTACGGACTGATTTCTCCCGAAGTTGAATAATTCTAAAAAATAATTAACACCCCTGTGTTAAAGAAAATTTGGCACGGGGGTGTTAATTTTGAACAAAAAATTCACGGTTTTTTAATAAATTTCGTATTTCTGATTATTGTATTTAAAGTGAAAATAATATAATATTAAAATGTGGTAGAAGAATATAAATGAAGAGATTAAGAAATACTTGATTATGGTGATTCGCACCGAAAGGAAAAATTATGGAAAATTTAAGAAGCAAGAAAGGGTTCATCTGTGATATGGACGGCGTTATATATCACGGTAACCAAATTCTTCCCGGGGTTAAGGATTTTGTTGAATGGCTTTACAGGGAGAATAAGCAATTCCTTTTTCTGACAAATAACAGCGGAAAAACACCCTTGGAACTTTCTCAGAAGTTGAAGAATATGGGGCTTGAAGTTGACGAAAGTCATTTTTATACCAGTGCCCTTGCGACTGCAAAGTTTTTAAGTAAGCAGTCCCCTAATTGCAAGGTTTATGTTATAGGCGAACCGGGGCTGTACAGCGCTCTTTACAACGAGGGAATTACCATTAGCGAAACCGATCCCGATTACGTGGTAGTAGGTGAGGTTTTCAATTATAACTACGAGTCCGTTTGCAAAGCAGTTAACCTTGTGTTAAAGGGCGCAAAGCTTATCGGCACAAATTCGGATGTTACGGGTCCCACCGACAACGGCAATATTATTCCCGCCTGCCGTGCCTTGATTTCACCCATTGAAATGGCAACGGGTAAAGAAGCGTATTTTGTGGGCAAACCCAACCCCTTGATGATGAGAACGGGACTTAATATGTTGGGCGTCCATTCAAATGAAGCGGTTATGATCGGCGACAGAATGGATACTGATATTATTGTGGGCATAGAGGGCGGTCTTGATACTGTTCTCGTGCTTTCGGGAGTTACATCCCAAGCGGATATTGACCACTACGCATACCGTCCACGATTGATATTAAGCGGAGTAGGGGAGATACCCGACTGATTCAGTTTATAATTTTTTAAAAGGAGATATATTATTATGAGCAGAGTTTACAATTTTTCTGCAGGTCCTTCCATGCTTCCCGAGGAAGTATTAAAGAAAGCAGCCGACCAGATGCTCGATTATGAGGGTACGGGTCAGTCCGTTGCCGAAATGTCACACCGTTCAAAAGAATATGATGCTATTATCAAAGGAGCAGAGTCACTTCTCCGCGAACTTATGAATATTCCGGAAAATTACAAGGTTCTTTTCCTTCAGGGCGGTGCTTCAACACAATTTGCCGCCATCCCCTTAAACTTTATGAACGGAAGCGGTAAAGCGGATTTCATCATAACAGGACAATGGGCAAAGAAAGCCTATCAGGAAGCACAGAAATACGGCGATTGCAAAGCAGTTGCATCTTCCGCTGACAAAACATTCACCTACATACCCAAGACAAAGAAAGAAGATTTCCGTCAGGACGCTGACTATGCATACATTTGTATGAACAATACTATTTACGGAACAGTTTTTAAAGAGATTCCCGATACCGGGGATGTTCCGCTTATTGCAGATATTTCAAGTTGTTTCCTTTCGGAGCCCCTTGATGTAAGCAAATTTGCTATGGTTTACGGCGGTGCGCAGAAGAATGTTGCTCCCGCAGGACTTACCATTGCAATCATTCGTGAGGATTTGCTCGGTAAAGCGAGAGATTACTGCCCCACAATGCTTGACTACAAGATTCACGCTGATAATGATTCTCTTTATAACACACCTCCCTGCTATACAATCTATATGTGCAAACTTGTTCTTGAATGGATCAAGTCCCTGGGCGGTCTTGAAGTTATGGCGGAAAGAAACCGTAAAAAAGCAAAAATTCTCTATGATTTCCTTGACAATAGCAAAATGTTCAGAGGCACTGTTGTACCCGAGGACCGTTCACTTATGAATGTTCCCTTCGTTACAGACAGCGAAGAACTTAACGCAAAATTCATCAAGGAAGCAAAGGAAGCGGGCTTTATTAACCTTAAAGGTCACAGAACCGTTGGCGGTATGAGGGCTTCTATTTACAATGCAATGCCCATTGAGGGTGTTGAAAAACTTGTTGAATTTATGACAAAATTTGAAAAAGAAAATTCATAAAAGGTGATTGAAATGTACGATATTCTTACATTGAACAAAATTTCCCAAATCGGTCTCAAGGAACTTGACGGCAAATATGCAATTTCCGATTGTTGTGAAAATCCCGACGGAATTATCGTCCGTTCCGCATCAATGCACGATTTTGCATTCTCTCCCAAAACTGTTGCAGTTGCCCGTGCGGGTGCGGGCGTAAACAATATTCCCGTTGAGGATTGCACGAAGAAGGGGATTGTCGTTTTCAATACTCCCGGTGCTAATGCCAATGCAGTAAAGGAACTTGTTGTTGCAGGTCTTATGCTTACGTCACGTAGGGTCGCCGCCGCTTATGACTGGTGCAAAACCCTTAAAGGCGAGGGCGAGAATGTGGGTAAACTTGTTGAAAAAGGTAAATCACAGTTTGCGGGTCCCGAAATTCTCGGAAAAACCCTCGGTGTTGTAGGTCTCGGAGCAATCGGCAGACTTGTGGCAGTTGCCGCAAATAATTTGGGTATGAAAATTGTGGGCTATGACCCCTATTTCAACGAAGCACTTAAAGATCAACTTCCCGCCGATACGGAGTATGTTGACAGCCTTGACGCAATCTACGATAAGGCGGATTACATAACCCTACACCTCCCTTGCACAAAGGACACAAAGGGTATGATAAATGTTGACACAATCGCAAAAATGAAGGACGGCGTAAGAATTCTCAACTTTGCTCGTGGCGAGCTTGTTAATGGTGCTGATATGGCAGATGCAGTGAAATCCGGTAAGGTTGCTGCTTATGTAACCGATTTCCCCTCCGACGAGGTTATCGGAGTTGAAAATGTTACTGCACTTCCCCACCTGGGCGCATCAACACCCGAAAGTGAAGAAAACTGCGCATATATGGCGGCAGTTGAAATCAGAGAATATCTTGAAAAAGGTAATATAAAGAATTCCGTTAACTTCCCCAATGTTGAACTTGACGGTGAGGGAGACAGAATTTCCGTTATTCATTTCAATACATTGACAACGGTTAACGATATTCTCGGTGCATTTACAAGCAACGGCATTGAAACAAAGGGCTTTGCTTCAAAGGCAAAGGGCGATTATGCCTATACTCTCATCTGTGCTGATAACATCCCCGACAGCGTTGTTGAGGCTGTTAAGAAATGTGAAGATGTTGTTAAGGTAAGAAAGATATAATTACAGCAATAAAATAATAAAAATCCGTCCGTTACGGGCGGATTTTTTATTGTGTTAAATATTACGGAATAACATTTCCTGCGCTGGAGAATATAGCGTACCATTCCTGTCGGGTAAGGGTAATGTTACTTGCGGCGGCACATTCAAGAAGTCTTTTGGGGTTCATAGTGCCTGTGAGGGGTTGCATTTTTGCAGGGTGGCGGAGGATCCAGGCAATGACAATGGTTGATTTTGTTACACCGTATTTGTCCGCTAATTCCTGCAGTTTTGCATTGATTTCGGGGAAGTCGGGATTATCCACATAAACACCCTCAAAAAAGCCGTATTGGAAGGGGGACCAGGCTTGAATTGTGATATCTTCATAACGGCAGTATTCCAAAATTCCGCCGTCACGGTCAATGGCATTGTCCTCCCTCATATTAACATAAAGCCCCTGCTTTACAATGTGGCAGTCGGTGATGCTGAACTGAAGTTGGTCAATGCAAACGGGTTCATTACCCAAATATTTCTGCAAAAGTCTTATTTGCATTGGGTTTTGGTTGGAAACACCGAAATGCTTAACCTTTCCGCTCTCTTTAAGAATGGCGAAGGCTTCTGCAACTTCTTCCGGCTCATAAAGAGTGTCCGGACGGTGGAGAAGAAGAAAGTCAAGATAGTCCGTGTTAAGTCTTTTAAGACAACCCTCTGTGGATTCGATTATATGCTCCTTTGAAAAGTCAAACATTGTTTTTCCGGGGCAGATACCGCATTTTGATTGGAGTATAATTTTTTCTCTCACGTCATCGTTCATACCGATGGCTTTTGAGAAAACTTCCTCACTTTTTCCTCCGCCGTAAAGGTCCGCATGGTCGAAAAAATTAAGTCCCGCGCCCATTGCCGTGTCAAGAAGTGCCTTTGCTTCCTCCACGGATTTGTCCGCCATTCTCATACAGCCCACTGCAATTACGGGTACTTCCACACCGCTTTTTCCAAGTTTCATTGTTCTCATAATAAATTCCTTTCTTTTACAAGATTTGGAGTTAATAAACCTCACACAGAACTCTTGTTCTGCCTTTTCGTGTATCGCCTAAAATTTCTTTGTAACGGAATCTGCCGTAACCCCTTACGGAAACCGTGTCACCGATTTCGATGTTTTTAGAAGAACCGGTTATGAGTTTTCCGTTAATATAAACCTTTTCCCCATCCACAAGGGCGGAACTTTTATTACGTGAAATATTGTAAATCGCACTTATACCCACGTCAAGTCGCATTGAAGAAATGATTACGGTTTCTTCTTTGGGTTTGGGAAGTGCGTTTTCCGGTAAACAGTCGCACAGGGAACAACTTACGCTTGTGTGCTTAACCTTGAGTAGATTTTCAATTATGTATTGAGAAATACTTTCAAGGCAAAATACATAGCCCTTGTTTTGAGTAATTATAATGTCCCCGAGGGTTTCTCTTTTTATGCCGAGACCTATTAAAGAGCCGAGGAAATCTCGATGAGTAAGATCATCGGAAAATTTTTGGGACAGGGGCTCAATGCACAGTATTGCAATGGGGGGAGCGGGTTCATAGCCAAAGTCATTTCCGTTGCCGAAACAGGCTATTTTTCTTTCCGCATCGGGAAAACCGCCCATAAGGGTTACGTTATTTTTTATTTCATTATAAAGAACGGTTTGCTCATATAAATTGAGAAAATCACTGTAAAAATATATACCTCGGTTTTGGGAGCGGTCGGAAAGTTCTTTGAACCGCTTTTTTAATATGTTAAGTTCGTCCGCCAAACTTCCACCGCCTTTTTGTTTCGGATTACTTTATTTTTGTGATTTTTTTGCCTTTCACAAGGTATGCATTTTTGCTTATTTGTATAAGGGGCAGGTCATTGACCGAGTCCGTATAAAAGTTTTCTATTTGTGTGTCCGGGTATTCCTCGAAAAAAGCCTTTACCTTGTTTTCTCTTATACAAAGTCTTTTTACCTCTCCCGTTTTTGTATCAATAAGGGAGCCGATATAGCGTTTTATACCAAGTCTCTTGCAGATTATATCAAGAGAAAATTCGGGGGAGCCGGAAATAATAAGGTCATCATCACTTTGAACATCCTTGTAAAAGGATTTGATTTTGTGCATGTGACAGTCCCAGAAAAGTTCCATTTCCTCCGGGATGTCGGGGTGATTTGCATAATAGTCCGCAACGGCTTTGCCGTATTTTTTTAATGCCTGTTCAATAGTGATTTTCCCCGATTTGTACTTTAAAAGTGCCGAAAATACGGAGGGGAGATATCTCAAAAGAGTTTTGTCTTTTTTGCAATAGTACAGAAAAAAGTCAACAACGCTTTCTCCGTCATATATGGTGTTATCAAAATCGTAAACATTCATATTCTTACCTCGGTAATTTTGAAGATTCCTTGAATTTTCTCCATCTGCCCGAAGCACCCAAAGTAATCAGGAAAGTTGTTACGGCTAATCCGATCCATACTAAAACCGTTCCGTTCCAACCGATTTTGTCGGAGATTATACCGAATCCGTAAGATGCCGCGGCGCATCCGCCATAAGCCGCCGTGTTCATTATGCCCGTGACCGTTGCAGTCCTTGAACAATAGGAAAACTGCATGGGTACGAGGGTAATTATCATATAGTTATAGGCGGACAATGCGGTGGTTATCACCGCAAGTAATGTAACGCTCAACACCGCCGGAAACTTTTCCATGAATATCAGGGCAGAAAGAGGAATAAGAGAGAAAAGTATAATTGCCGCTCCTGTTTTTAGTTCGTCCTTTTTAAATATTTTCTTATAAATGGGCGCAATTATGTAAACACCTGTAATATTTAATATGGGAAGAAGTATGGACAGAAATGCGGAAAATGAGGGGTCCGCCGAATAAACCTCGGTAATCATTGTGGGTGTCCAGGTGGAGATTCCCTCTTTTATTAAGCCGTAAATAATATCTGCCGGCAACACGAAAAATATACCTGCGGTAATAAGCAAGGGCATAAGACTACCCGAGGACTTTTTGTTTTCCTCAAATCCGTCCGAAAGGATTTCACGTTGGGTTATATGGGGTTTTACCCTTAAAGAAGATACTGCAAAGAAAATACCAACCGCAAAAAGAATTGCCGAAGGAATATAGAAAGCAAATTTCCAGTTGATAAATTTTACGGACAGGGAAGCGAAAAGATATGCCAGTATTGTACCTATGGGAAGTGTGGCGGAAATGTTAAGGCAAGCCTTTGCCCTCATACCGTCATTGATTATATTTGCAAGTGTTTTTAGAATTGCCACCCAGAGAAGCGAAAGTGCAAAGCCGTTGAATCCCCAAACAACCGCCATTTGCATATTTGTGGTGCAAAAGGTCATTGCCGTGTTTGCTGCTGCGGAAAGAATCGTTCCCGCAGTTATCATTTTAAAAGGTGAAAGCCTGTCTCCCAAAAAGCCGTTAATGATTTGGAAAGTACCGTAAACCAGGAAAAATGCGGAGCCGACTATACCCGCCTCGGCTTTTGTGAAAAGCCCGTTCCCTATAATTGCGGGAAGAACGGCGGAAAAGTTGATTCTGCCGATATAAGAGGATGTATATGCCGCAAAACAGGCTATGAACATCAATTTTGAATATTTTTCACTTTGCAAGTACTGTTGGGGCTTCATTAGGTTCTCCTAATTTTTTTTATTTGTTGATGCCATGGCGGCGGCTATGGCATTTGAAGATTTTTCGTAGTTGACGAAATCGTCAAAATCCGTGTAGTTTTTATCTGTGCAGGGCTCTACTTTATTAGTGCTGTCGCTTAATTCAATACACACTCCGGGTCTTTCAAAGGTGTGTCTGAACCAGTTTTCAAAACCTCCGCCGTAGTCCTTTGCTTTTTTTGTGGGCCGGGTCATTGAAAGTCCCGAAGCGTCACAAATATCTTTTGCAAAGGCTTTATAAAGGGCATTGTTGTTTGTTTTATATGTGTCACCCCAAAAGATGCAGTTGCCTTTAATGTGCACCGAAATCATAAAGGAAAAGTCGTTTTCAAGACACAGTCCCATAAGCACCCGAGTTTCCTTTGCACTTGCACTTTCGTAGCCTTTAAAGTAGTAGTCCGCAGGGGCAGTAACTCCGTTGTTAATATGCTCCCAGGCAAGCGGGAAGTTTCTGTTCAGGTCAACACCGTTTTTATTGGCTTTGTATTCCGAGAGTTTTGAAACCCGTACATTGCTTTCGGGCACATCGTTTGAAAGAATGATTTCAACTCCGTCGGGATTTGCACAGGGAATTATATAAAGAGTGTATTCATTTAAAAGACTGCGTATGTCATAGTTTCCGTAATACCCGGAAGCACTTTGGGCGGCATTGCAGTAGTCCTCGGTAACTTTTAAAAGGTATTTTGTTGTAATATGCTCCCGTGCGTGAATTGAGCCCGTAATTAAGGCTTTTTTACTTCCGTTTCCGAGAGTGTACATGAGAATTTCTCTGCCGCTCTCGGAATAACCTACGGTATATATTTTCAAAAAATCGGGGAATCTGTTTTTTAAAGCCGTTACGGATTCTATTAAAGAATCAAAGGTTTCGGGGTAGGAAGTGTTTATAACGGATGCAGGTTTTTTTGTTTCGGTAATTTGCACACCTGCAGAAACGGTGTTTTCTGTTGTAACAGTTTTTTGGGCAGTGAAAACCGAAAGGAGAATACCCACGGTTAAAACTATTGCTGAAAATATCGAAAGAAAAGATAATGAAAGCCTGAAAGCCTTGTCGGACACCACGCCACCCCCACATATTTAATGCCGATTCAATATTATAATATTTTTTAATTTTATTGTCAATTTAAAGAGATGTGTTTGTAATGTTTATTTATATTTTGTTGTTTTTTGTATTTTATTGTTGTACTTTGTAATTATTTGGGCTATAATAATTGTGTAATTAGGTAATTGGTTGGTGATTGGTATGAAAAAACATATTTCTTCGGCATTGGTTTTGCTTATTCTTATAAATATTTTTATGATTTGCGGAGCCACCGTGTCCGTTGCGGCGAGTATTAAATTAACCCCGCCAACTCTTGAAAAAACAAAGGTTTGCAATGGCTATGTTAATGTCTTTTGGAAAAGAGTCAACACCGCCGACAAATACATAGTTTACAGAAAGACCGAGGACACATCCTGGACAAAGTTGGCTACGGTGGACGGGGATGCAAATAGTTTTAAAGACAACACGGTAAAAAACGGAGATATTTATTATTACACTGTCCGCGCAGTGGACGGAAAAATCAAGGGCGGTTATGACAAAAACGGTATTGTTGCCAAATATGTCAGCGCCCCTAAAAGTGTTGTGCTTAACAATCACTACGAAAATACAATTCGAGTTAAGTGGGACAAGGTTTCGGGAGCAACGGAATACATAATTTACAGAAAAGATACTAAGAATACACATTGGACTCAGGTGGGAGAAGCCTCGGGTTGCCGTTTTGAAGATAAAAGAATTACCAACGGCAGAAAATATACCTATTCCGTAAAAGCAAGGGGCACTAACGGAGGGAAAAGCGGCTATTCAGCCAATGAGAGTGTTACGGCACTAAAGCGACCCTCACAACTGAGCGCCAAAAGCAAAGCCGACGGTGTTTCTGTTACCTGGACGAAAATGTCCTCCGCTACGGGATATAGGGTATATAGAAAACTTCAGGGCGAAACAAAATGGAATTTAGTTAAAAAGATTAGCGGAAATTCATCAACATCGTACAAGGACAAGGATGTAAAGAACGGTAAAACCTACGCCTATACCGTCAGGCAGGTTAAAGGTTCCGAAATGGGAAGTTTCCTGAAAGACGGTGTAACAGTCAAATATATTTGTCCTCCCAAGTTAACTGCAAAACACTCTCCAAAGGGGATTGTTTTAAATTGGGAAAAGTCAACAACCGGCACCGGTTACATTGTTCAGCGGAAAGCACAGGGAGAAAGCAAATGGCAGGACCTTGCCACAATAACAAATTTGGCAACCCTTACTTATACGGATAAAAAGCCCGCCTACGGTAAGAAAAACAGTTACAGGATTGCTGTCAAAAATTCCGATGCTGTTTCCTCAACCTGTTCCCTTTACGGAATAAATCCCAAAAAGAAAATGGTGGCGCTCACTTATGATGACGGACCATATACACCCGTAACAAATCAAATTCTTGATGTTTTGGAAGAGTATAACGGCAGAGCCACTTTCTTTGTTGTGGGTTCCCGTGTTTCTACATATAAGAACTGTATTAAACGGGAAGCGAAATTGGGCTGTGAAATAGGTAACCACACATACAACCACACAACTCTGACATCTGCCTCCGCTTCCACCATCAAGTCGGAAATTTCCAAAACAAATGATGCGGTAAAGAATATTACGGGTACATCACCTAAAATTGTAAGAGCCCCCGGCGGTGCGGTTAATTCTACGGTCAAAAAGAATGTAAATTATCCTTTGTTCAACTGGTCAGTTGATACTCTGGATTGGAAAAACAGAAATTCTTCGTCGGTAGTTTCCAACATAAAGAGCAATGTTAAAGACGGCTCCATAGTGCTTATGCATGACCTTTACGGCTCTACGGGGGACGCGACGGAAATCATTGTTCCCTGGCTTGTTAAAAACGGTTATCAACTTGTTACGGTTTCCGAACTTATGGCTGTTAAGGGGATTGATGTTAAAAAAGGTAATCTATACACTTGTGCATACTAAAAAGAAAAAAGCAACCGGTTCAGTTATCGGTTGCTTTTTATAATTACACCGCTGTTTGCGGGTATCTTTACGGATTCTTTTGTGTATATGCCGGAAATCAGTTCTTTCTTATATTTAAATTCTTCGGGCAAATAATAGTCTATTTCGTGGTAATTGCGGTTTGCAATTACCATTATTTTTTCGGTTTCTGTTTCCCTTGTGTAAGCAACACAGGAAAGCATTGCCGAATAGGGCTTAAAAGTGCCGTTTTTCAGGCATTTTAAGGAGTTCCTTATTTCCCCAAGGTTCCTGTACCATTCCGTCAAATCGCTGTCCTCGGCTCCCCAGGGGAAAAATGAGCGGTTGAAGGGATCACCGCCCCCTTGAGTACCTGCCTCGTCCCCGTAATAAAGGGAGGGAAAACCGGGCAGGGTGTATTGGAGTACGGTTGCACATTTCAAAAGTGCTTTTGCATTTTCGTATTCTTCCCCATTCAATTTGCAGGCGGCTTGAATGTTTCGGGGTTTATGTTCAATGGAATCATAAATAAGACTTGTAAGAATACGGGCGGTATCGTGAGTGCCGATGTGGTTCATAAGGCAGTCCAATGAGGGCTTGGGATAGTTTTCACATATTGACACAACGGACTCCATAAAGGTTTCCGCCACACCGTATCGCATAAATGTAAGAATGGCATTTGCAAAGGGGTAATTCATTACGGAGTCAAGTTGTTCGCCCAAAAGATATTTTCTTCTGCCCCCGTGACTGATTTTGTTTGTGGCATCCTCCCAAACCTCGCCTATTACAAGATAGTCCCGGTTAAGCGCTTTAACACTTTTGCAAAATTCGTCAAGGAATTTGTCCGGGAGTTCATCGGCAACGTCAAGACGGTAACCGTATGCACCGCAGTTGAGCCATTTCTCGGCTATGCCGTTTTTACCCGTAATATATTCAATATAACTTTCATTGCTTTCGTTTGTTTCGGGGAGAGTATCAATTCCCCACCAACTTTTATATTTGCCGTTGTTTTCAAAAGTAAACCAGTCTTTATACGGACTGCTTTCGGTGTTATATGCACCGGGGGAGTCATATCTCCCCTCACGGTTAAAGTATATACTGTCGGAGCCGGTGTGACTGAATACTCCGTCGAGAATGATTTTTATTCCGTATTTATCCGCTGTTTTACAAAGGGATTTGAAATCTGCCTCATCACCCAAAAGAGAATCTATTTTACTGTAATCGGCGGTGTTATAGCGATGATTGGAATGGGCCTCAAATATGGGGTTAAGATAAATAACACTAACACCCAAGGAAGCAATATAGGGGAGTTTCTCTTCAATTCCTTTAAGATTACCCCCGTAGTAATCGTTATTTAAAATTTCTCCCTTGTCGTTGGGTTGCCAAACAGGAATATCACTTGTGTTTTCGTGCATCACTCTGTCGGAAGGTACATTTTTTATGTTCCCCTTGCCCTTGAAAAAACGGTCGGGGAAAATCTGGTACATTATACCGCCCTTAATCCATTCAGGTGTTTTATAGTCCCTGTCATATACAGTTAACTGCCACTCCTTGCCCTCGGGTGCAATCCGTCCGCAGCCGCCGGAGTGCAGAAAAATATTTCCTTGTCCGAATGGGGTTCCATAGGTGAAGTGGTAGAAATACAGGCCCGTTTCGAGTTCAATGTTTATGTCCCACCATTCTTCGCTGTCCCCGTTCATGCCGCACCAATACATATTGCGGTACTGTGCTTCCTCTCCGTCCTTATGAATAACAAGGGAAACATTTTCACAGGCAAAGGAACGGGGCATAAGAACACAAAGCCTCAAATTTTCATTTGAGGCTATGCTACCGAATATTGACTTGTGCCGAATATCGCGGGAATTATAGGGAACAAATTGCAAAAATCATCAATCCTCGTAGCCGTTGGGGTTATTGTGTTGCCATCTGTAAGAGTCGGCACACATTTCATCAATACCTTTTTCTGCTTTCCACCCTAATTCTTTCTCCGCTTTTGACGGGTCGGAATAGCAGGTAGCAAGGTCACCGGGACGGCGGTCAACTATTTTATAGGGGATTTTTACTCCCGATGCTTTCTCAAAAGCATTTACAACCTGAAGAACGCTGTAACCTGTACCGGTGCCCAGGTTATATACAAAAACATCGGTTTCTTTTTCAATTTTTTGGAGTGCTTTAAGATGGCCTTTTGCAAGGTCAACAACGTGGATATAATCTCTTACACCGGTTCCGTCAACAGTATCGTAATCATCGCCGTAAACACTTAAAAACTCTCTTTTGCCCTCGGCAACCTGAGTTATGTAGGGCATCAGGTTATTGGGGATTCCGTTGGGACTTTCGCCTATGCGTCCGCTTTCGTGGGCACCGATGGGGTTGAAATATCTCAAAAGACATACACTCCATTGAGGATCGGCTTTTGCTGTATCCGTGAGAATTTGCTCAATATAATACTTTGTTGTGCCGTAGGGGTTTGTTGTTCCGCCGGTTTTCATCGTTTCTTTAAGAGGGGAAACATTGTTTTCTCCGTAAACCGTTGCAGAAGAACTGAATACTATTTTTTTACAGCCGAATTCCGCCATTACCTGACAAAGGGTAACAGTACCGCTAATGTTATTTTCATAATAAAGCAAGGGCTTTTGACAGGATTCACCAACGGCTTTGAGTCCCGCAAAGTGAATAACCGAGTCAATGCTATGCTTTTCAAACACTTTTCTGAGACCGTCTCTGTCTCTGATATCACATTCCTCAAAGACGAACTCCTTACCGGAAAGTTCCTTGATTCTGGCAAGAACCTTTGGACAACTGTTGTAGAAATTATCAAGAATAACAATTTCCTTTCCGGAATTAAGTAATTCAATGGCGGTGTGTGAGCCTATGTAACCCGCGCCGCCGGTAACAAGAACTGCCATAAAAAATCCTCCTCAATAATTAAAACTCAACGACTTCCATTGTGACTTTTTCCGTTGTTGTAGGTTTATCTTTTTTAGTTGTTGTTTCCGGAGTGTCTTTTTTCTCCGTTGTAACAGGGCCTGTGTTTTGGTTGGGTGTATAATTTATAACATTGTTGGTGTCGGGGATCGGTGTTAGCTTGGTAGTGCCGGGAACATCAAAAATTGATGTTGTTTTTTCTTCTTCGGAAACAAATTCGGTAATTTCCGATTTCTTTGTCGTTGTGCTGTCATCTTCCGTGAGAGCGGGGATGCTGCCGAGGGTTGTAGAGGGAGCGGTACTTCCTGTGGTATTTCCTGCTTGAACGGACTCGTTTTCGGGAGCGTCGGATGGGCTGACAAAATAACCCCCGAATTTAAATCCCAAAATAACACAGATTATTACAGCAATTGTTAAGATGACGATTGCGGCAATTGTACCTTTTTTGCCTATGGAAGCAGTGGGTCTTTGATCCGCCTGAAATTCTGCTTCAATAAGCGCTTGCTCGTATTTTGATTTTTCTTCCTCCGTGGCACTTCTTTTGAAAATCACCTCATCGGCATACTTGTCAATCATTGTGTAAAGTTCGTTAGTTGCCTCAAGAATCAGGTTGTCAATATTTTCGTCGGATTTGGCAAAAAGCTTTTTAACAATAATTTTTTCTTCGGTTGCAACACTTACAAAGGCATAGTAGTTTGTTACGGTGTCACCTTTTTTCTCACGGAATATATTTGATATGGTTGCACCCAAATCTGCATTTCTCAATTCCATTGAACCCTTTGCAAGTTGTGCGGCATATTCTTTCGGGTCCTCCACACCGGAATCATTAACATAAGGGGTGAAGAACACATTGTTTTCATAATTGGGACAGGCTCTAACATCCTCTTTAAGTGTTTTTGCCGCAGGGGTTGACGGCACTGCAAGTTTTAAATCATTTTTTACAAGTTTTGCTACAATGCTCTCAACTTTAGGGGGTGCTTTTTCCTCAGAAGTGATGTCATTAGAAACCGTAAACTTCCTTTCGGGCTTCTTAAAGAATGGGAGACCCGAATTGTAAAGAAGTTCTGCGGTGCTGTTCTCAATTAAGGGGAAAACAACAATATACTGATCGGAGGATTTAACGTAAAATGAACTGAAAAGTCCGTCAGGGGAAATAAGCTCAACACACTCGTTGGGAACAAGAGTGTGGGCTTTTATTAGTTTTTCATCCAAAACGGCACTTCCCATTGCCGCTTCAATCCTCTCGCTGTACGCAGGAGTAAAGTTGAAAGCTTTTATGAGAATTGGTTTAAATTTCAGATATAAATCCTCTTCAACGCCTATTAAAAGTACCTGTTCGCTTTCAAGAGCGACGGAAATTTCGTTAAAAAGTTCATTGGGTTCGCTGAAACTTTCAAAATAAATTCCGCTTTCGTTGAGCTTTGATACTATCTCCTGCTTTACGGTTGCAAGAGAAAAGCTGTTCTGTTCAAAAGCAAATGCTTTAATTTTCATATATCACACCTCTTACCACAGAGTTAATTATAGTTAATACAGATAGAATTTTTTATCGTCTTTATAGGGATTGCTTTTGGGATTGTCATAGTAGCAATCAGGATATTTTACAGGAGTATTCTTAAATTGTACGAGTTCCGTATCCACCTCGGGACTTTCACCGTCACGTACCATTCTTGCAATCACCACAAGCCTTGCGTCATCGAATTCATAAGTACAGGTACAAAGAGTGAGCAATTTGTCGGTGGGGAGCAGATCAACACCGGTATCATAAAGTTTTCGCTTATCCACCTCTTCGATATATTCTTCAAAACATGTATCTGAGCAGTTGTCAAATGTAAAGTCAAAGAAATAACCGCTGTTACTGTCCGTTGAACCGTTTGTAATAATTACGGCATATACCTTCCAATCATGTTTTTCAAAGAGTGTGTCAAATTGTATCACGGGATGTTTTTTGAAATATTCGGCACTTTTGTAGTTTGCCAAAGCCGCAAATCTCTCACCGTCAAACATATTGTGACCATAGAGAAGAGTGTTTCTGTCAAGGGGCTTGAAATCTGCTTTGTAGGTTGCAAAAACAGCACCGTAGCTGGTGGTTTTACCGTTAAAGTCATGTTTCAAATAGTATTTGTCGTTATCCGCCTGAACTACGGGAGTGTCTATTTTTGTTCCGTCGATTTTGAGATAGCCTACCGTCTGGGGATTTTTTGCATAATAGAGCGCATAGTCATAAAGAATGCCCGCAGGGAACTTCACATCTAAAAGTTCCGGATATTTTTCGTAAAGATATGCCCACTTTTCTTCCTCGGAAAGTCCGTCAAGGTCTTTTAGAACGCTGTCAGGAAGCAGGGCCTCATTCTGAGTTTTTTCCTCTTGGCGCAGAACCAAGAATTTTTCTATGCCTTTTTTACCCACATAAAATCCGGAAACGAGTACCGTAAAAGCAAGAACAAAACTGATTACGTTCAGAATACGTTTTTTTAGTATTCTTCGTTTTAAGCGTTTATATATTTCTTGCTTTTGGGTTTCGTCGGTTCTGAAAACCGTTTCTTCCGATTTTTCAAAGTAGGTATAAGGTGAAGAAACAGGTTCTTTTTTCTTTTTTTTCATTATATATCACCCAAAAGATTTAATGCTGTAAAAACAGCAGAAATTCTATTTTGTAATCTTATATCATTTGTAAAGTTGTTTCTCAATTCCTTACAGATTGTTGTGTTACCGTCCGCGATGCAGACATAAATCAGTCCTACGGGTTTTGAGGTGCCGTCGGAGGACGGACCCGCGATTCCGGTTATGCCTATACCGATGTCGCTTTTCAAAGCCTTTCGTACACCGTTAGCCATTTCGGAGGCAACCTGTTCGCTGACCGCACCGAAGGATTTGAGAGAGTTCTCCTTTACACCCAAAATATTCATTTTTACTTGGTTGGAGTAGGAGCAAACACCACCTTGGTAAACCGCGGAAGCACCGCTGACATCGGTTATTATTTTGCTGACCCAACCACCCGTACACGATTCTGCAAGTGCAAGGGTTTTGTTGCTTTCTTTCAGTTTATTTACCGCCTTTTCGGCAAGTTTGATTAAATCAAGTTCAGTCATTTTCTACACCGTTTGAAGTTATGGCAATACGTTTGATTCCCTCAAGGGCTCTTTGGCAAAGAGCCTCAATGTCAAGGACTTTTTCCGCCTCTTCCACATCATGAAGTTGTGGACGGGTTTTGGGATGCTTTGGTGTGAATACCGTGCAACAGTCCTCAAAGGGTTGGATTGAAATATCAAAGGTATCGATTTTTCTTGAAATTGTGATTATTTCTTCTTTGTCCATACCGATACAGGGACGGAAAACGGGTTGATTTGCAACTGCATCCGTGCAACCAAGAGCTAAAGTTGTCTGACTTGCAACCTGTGCCACACTTTCACCGGTAATAAGTGCATGACAATCCGTGTTTTCTGCAAGCATACAGGCAATACGCATCATAAAACGGCGCATAATAATTGTGAAGTATTCCTCGGGGCATTTTTCACGGATAAGTTCCTGAATTTCCGTAAAGGGAACCGTGTGAAGCCAAATTCTTCCGCTGTAACGGGCAACCTTTGCAAGTAAGTCGTGAACCTTTTGCTCGGAGCGAGGGGATGTATAGGGGGGAGAGGCAAAGTGAATACCCACAAGTTCAAGTCCGCGTTTTGCCATCATATAGGCGGCAACGGGACTGTCTATACCGCCGGAAATAAGGAGCATTGCTCTGCCGGAGGAACCAACGGGCATACCACCCGCACCTTTTAACTGATTTCCGCGGATATATGCTTGGTCGCGTATCTCAACCGTAACCTTGATATCGGGATTTTTAACATCGACTTTAAGGTGGGGGAAATGTTGCAGAAGTCTTTCTCCGACCTTTGCGGAAATTTCAGGGGAGTTATATGGGAAACTTTTGTCGGAACGCTTTGCCTCAACTTTAAAGGTGTTGGCATCTTCAAGTTGTTCCCTCAGATACTCCGGTGCAATTTCAAGTATTTTATCCATATCTTTTTCGGAAACCGCCGCCCTTGAATAAGCGGATATTCCGAATACTCGGGAAATTTCATCCGCCGCAGCATCCAAATCAGCATTTTCATCCATAGGTGTTACGGTAATTGTTGATTGTGAACTTTTAAGTTGGAATGTACCGAAGGGATGTATTCTCCGACGAATATTCTTCATTAACATTGATTCAAAAGAGGAGCGGTTCAAGCCCTTGAGAGCAAGTTCGCCGTCTTTTATAAGAATGATTTCTTTCATTTCATCTTTCCTTTTTGCCGTATTTTTCTGCGGCTTCTTTTATTGCGTTTATTAAATAATCAATTTCTTCCTCCGTATTAAAACGGGATAGGCTGATTCTTACTGCGCTGTCAATTCTTTCGGGAGAAAGTCCCATTGCAGTCAGCACAGGACTTCGGTGCCCCATTTTGCAGGCGGAACCTGCGGAAATGCAGATACCTTTTTCGCTCATGAAATTCACTATGGGTTGACTTGGCAGACCCAGAATTGAAATATTTAAAATATAGGGTATTGCATCTTCGGGGGAGTTAATTTTAACACAGGGAATATCAATTATACCGCTGAGCAGACGGTTTTTAAGGGTTTTAACATATTCGCTGTTTAAGGCGATGTCCGCAGCCTCCTGTGCCGCAGCACCGAAAGACATAATGGCGGGAGTGGCCTCAGTACCGGAGTGGATTCCCTGTTCCTGTCCACCGCCGAGTATATATGGCTTTATTATTCCTTTTGATTTGAGATAAATGCCGCCCACACCTTTCAAAGCGTGGATTTTGTGACCGCTTACGGTGTAGATATCCGCATCCAGCGTTTTAGGTGATAGGGGGATTTTTGAAAAAGCCTGAACGCAGTCCGAATGAATTACCGCAGGAGCACCCCCACGTTTTACGGCGGCGCGAATACGGTTTACGGGAAGTACGGAACCCACTTCATTGTTAACTGCCATACAGGAAACAAGAATTGTGTTTTGATTTATGCTTTCAAAAAGCTCATCTTCACGAATTTTTCCGTTTTCATCGGGATTCAGTCGGATAACTTCAAAGCCCGAAGCCTCAAGACGCTTTATAGGTTCAAGAACACTCGGATGTTCAATAGCCGTTGTAACGATTCTGTTGCCCTCACGTTTAAGTTTTTCACACGCTCCGAAAATTGCCGTATTGTTTGCGATTGTGCCGGAGGAGGTAAAGAAAAATGAATTTTCATTGACATTTAAAAGTCGGGCAACCTGCTTTCTTGCAGTTCGGAGATTATCGGAAGATTCCAAACCAAAAGAATGGAGTGAGGAAGGATTGCCCCAGGCGTTTTCCATTGCTTCTTTTGCGGCATTTACCGCCGCAGAGCAAGGCTTAGTTGTTGCACTGTTGTCAAAATACGCTCTCAAAGCAATACTTCCTTTCGATAATTACCCATTATTTCGTTTATTATACTATATAAACGGCATTTTTGTAAATGCTTTTAGATGAACTTTTAATGTAAATTTGTTGAATAATTTATTAACTTCGGTAAAAAATGAAAATGATGTATTCAAAGAGGTGTATAGCATGATTAAAAAAAGACGTAACGTAGTAAGACTTGTCAGCTTTCTTACGGCTGTTGTGGTGGCTCTCGGTATATGGGGCGGAATGAATATGTACAAATTGGCCGTAATAAAGCGTGATGTTCAGGCTTCAAGAGAACGGGCTTTGACGCAGTTGGGGACATATATGGATGATATTGACCTTAATTTGCAGAAATGTATCTATTCATCAAGCCCTTCAATGCTTTCCGAAGTTGCTTCAAAACTTTGGCGCTCAAGTTCCTCTGCAAAGGAAAGCCTTTCAGAGATAACTGACGGAAACACCCAGGTTTCCGAAGTGTATAAGTTTTTGTCACAGGTGGGTGAATATACCCTGTCTCTTAATGAAAAACTTTCCAAAGGCGAGAAACTTACGGAGGAAGAAACCGATAATCTGAAAAAATTAAAACAATATTCGGAAAAACTTTCCCAAACCGTAAATTATCTCATTGAGGAAGAAGAAAACGGCGGACTTAACTTTGAAGAAGTTAAATCCACGCTTCAGGGCGAGGGGGATGAAAAACTCTACCTTGCTACGGAACTCAACGATGTAAATCAGGCATTGGAGGATTACCCAACGCTTATTTATGACGGACCGTTTTCCGACCATATCAATTCAAAAAAGTCACAACTTCTTGAAAATCTTGAGGATGTGACCCAGGACAACGCTCAGGAAAAAGCCGCTAAATTTCTCGGTGTTAACAAAGAAGAAATCTATTTTTCAAATAAGACCGACAGTAATTTAAGCACATACACCTTTTATAATTCGGACACCACCGTGTCCGTAACCCAAAAAGGCGGATTGATTTCATATATGCTTAAATCCCGATATGCAGGGGAAAGCACCCTTGAAGCAAAGGATGCGGTGAAAAAGGCACGGGCATTTTTGGAAGAAAAGGGCTACACCAAAATTAAAGAAAGCTACTATTCCACCGTGGATGGTGTGTGTACCGTTAATTTCTCCTATTACGAGGATGGAGTGACCTATTACACGGATCTTATTAAAGTCAGTGTGGCTCTTGATAACGGAGAAATAACCGGTTTTGATGCCACCGGCTATATAATGAACCATAAAACCCGTAACATTCCCGCAAAAACAAAATACACATTGGAATCGGGTAAAAAACTTTTAAAAGACGATTTGAAAGTTTTGTCCTATAAAAAAGCGTTTATTCCTACGGATTACGAAACGGAAAATTATGTTTATGAGTATCATTGCAGAGCGGATGATTCCCGGGAAATACTTGTTTATATTGACCCGTTGACAGGGGAAGAAAAGAATATTTTGATTCTTCTTTACAGCGACGGCGGAGTTCTTACAAAATAAGTATATTTAAAAAAATTCGAGGAATAATTATATAGGAGCTACCAGAAATTTATTTATCTCCGGAAAGGGCGTGAATATATGAAAAGGCTTATTACGGTTGTTGCAGTTGCTTTGCTTATCGGTTGTATCGCATTTGTGTTCACCGGTTGCGGCGGTAATGATGAAAATGTAACTACTACCACAATACCCGCCACATCAAATTCTGCCACCCAGAATCCCGGTGTGGTAACAGATGAGTCCCAAAAGGGCAATAACGGTGTTTTAGGTGATATTGTTACAGATATTTCAGAGGGCGTGTCGGATGCAGTTACTGATGTATCGGAAGGTTTAACACGCTAAAAACTTCTGAATTTTACCCATAAGCCGATTTTTCCCCCTCGTAGTATCCATATACAACTTCGGGGCAAGAAATCGGCTTCTGCATTAAAATTCAAAAGTTTTTATTATAACGGATTTCTGAATTTTACCCATAAGCCGATTCTTCCCTTGTGGTATTCACTAACTTCAAGGCAAGAAATCGGCTTCTGCATTGATATTCAAAAGTTTTTATTATAACGGATTTCTGAATTTTACCCATAAGCCGATTCTTCCCTTGTGGTATTCACTAACTTCAAGGCAAGAAATCGGCTTCTGCATTGATATTCAAAAGTTTTTATCATAATAACTATTAAATTTTACCTGTCCGTTGTTTTAAACAAGAAAAACAGCAAATCATTTTTCGTGATTTGCTGTTTTTATATTAAAAACTGATTTTCTGTTGTGCAACTGTTTTACCGTTTGAGTCCAAAAGTTCAAATACAACCGTGTAATTGGTGTATTGGGTTGAGGGGTACGACATAACCGCCGTATTGTTGCTTTCGGAAAGGGTTACGGTTTGTTTTTGGGAATAACCGTATGCGGTTGTATATTTCAGAGTAAGTGTTTGACCGTAAAGAGACTTATCATTGACAACGGTGTGGAAGTATATAACCTTTGTATTGTCAAGTTTTGTAAGGGCTGTTTTCAGGTCGGAGGAACCGTAATTTACAAAAACTTTAACATCGGAGGAAGTAACCTCTGATGAGCCCAAAAGTTCTTTGCGAAGTTCTGCACTGTTGCGGTAACCTGCAGATGTAAGCTCGTCGAGATATTTTACGGTAGTTTTGTTTGTTTTATCAAAATTATCCGTAACATACATATATTTGGCTTCGGTAATTTTGTCCTTGGAATCGGAGTATTTCTTGATTGCCGTAAGTATTTCAATGGCAGTTTCATACTCTTTGTTTTCCATTAAGGAGAGAGCTTTTCTGTAAGAACACTCCTTAACCATTGTTTCACTGTCTCCATACTCACCAAGTTCGGTAAATAGTTTGGCTGCAGTATCAAAGTCCTCGCTTTCCAAAGCCTTATTTGCTTCACTGTAAGCACATGCCTGTGCTCTTGTTTTGGAGTCACCGTAATTGTCCAATTTTTCAAATATGATTTTTGCTTCCGAGAAGTTTTCTGCTTCTTCAAGAAGTACAGCCCTGTTGTATTCACATTCCGTCAGTTTGTCTTTACTGTCGGAATAGTCGCCTAACTCGGCAAATACCGTGATAGCATCATCGTATTTTTTTTCTTCCGCCAAGGAAACGGCTTTGTCGTATTTGTAGTCATTGACAAGTTGAGGTCCGAATTTGTAGCCTGAAACAAGTCCTGCCAGGGCAATTAACAAAACAACCAAAACAAGACCTTTGCGGCTTTTTTTCTTTTTTGGTTTTTTGTCGGTTCCATTTTCTTCCGGAACAGGTTCGTTTGAAATATCATCTTTATCGGTATCATTCACCGCAATATCACATTCAATAATGTCATATTTAGGTTCGGATTCAATTTCCACAATTCCGTCGGATTCATCGGTTTCGTCAGTTCCGTTTGAGGAATCTTCCGAACTGGTTTCCTCCTCTGTTTCAACGTCGTTTACTTCTTCATCAACCGATGTGGAGGAAATGTTTTCGGGTTCAATTTTTTTCTCGTCCGTGGATGTATCTTGAACTTCAATTTCGATTACATCGTCAGCAAGGTAATCTTCCTGTTCTTCTTCGGGTGTGTCCTCGGTAACAGACTCGGAAATTTCCTGTGTTTCGGTTTCCTGTTCTTCCTCCGGGGATGTTTCCTCAACAGAGTCAACCTCGTCAATTATCTCGGAGTCGGGGTGTGTATCTTCGTTTGCAGGTTCGCTTTCTCCAACAACATCACCCGTTTCTTCTTGAATTTCGGGAGCGTTTTCGTTTTCGTCAGAGGTGTTCTCCGCAATTTCTTCGGGTGCTTCTTTGGTAACGGGTTCGGGGACAATCTCGGGTTCGATGAAAACAACTGTTTCTTCCTGGGTTGCTATGTGTTCATCAAAGTGCTCCTTATAGCTTTCCTGAAGAAATTCGTAGGAAACGCTTTTCAATTTATCGGCAATTGCACCCGTGCCCTTAATTGTGTTGTACTGACCTTGCTCGAGCAGTTCTTCAAGTTGATTGAATTTTTCTGCCTGTGAAAGAAGAAACTCGTATTTGTCATGGCTTTTTTGGAAGAACATAACAATACAGCGGTAATAAATTTCGAGATTTTTTATATCGTTGGTAAGTATTCCCGTAAATACCGTATGGGACGCGATATTTTCGCAGATTTTTTGGAATTTGATGTCTCCGACTTCTTCTGCAATTTCCTTTTCAACATAAAAGCAGTCGGAAAATTTAACGGATATTTGTTGTGAAGAACTTTCGTTGTACTTTGCCACAAGGTCCGAAAGATTTGATCTGAAAGCAGTTGCTTTGTCCTGAATATTAAGAATGGCGGCAACTTCTTTTTTTATTTTTTCCGCATCCGCATCTGCAAACAATCTGACATGACTTTCAGAAAGGGCTTTTTCGGTTTCTTGAATTAAGTCATTTGATATTGCAATAAGTTTGGGGAAGTCCTCATGGGGAACATCGGAAAAAGCATCAATTATTTTTTTGTAAGTGGCTTCAAGAGAATCGGTGTCCTCGTCAAATTTCTTTGCGTCGCATAAAGCCTTGTAAATAACCGCAAGGGGTTCAGCACCGTTTTTGACAATATACTTCATCAGGCAATTATCCGCCTCACCGTAATTCCCTTCGTTATAATACTGGACACCTAAAAGGAGATTTTCACAACTTTCCTCGAAGGTTGTCTCACATGAGGGGCATACGAATTTGCCGCCTTTATTTTGAAGATAAGCGTTTTTACATTCCGTACAAATGATTCTTATCATACATCCACCTTAACCTTGTTAGGTATTTTGAGTGATAATTTCACCCATATCAAACTTCATAATACCATAAAACGACCGTTCTTTGCAACATTTTATTACAAAAAGATTGCAAAAACGGTCGAAAAAGGTAACAAATATGTTATTTTACAGGTTTTAGCCAAAGTTCACACAACTTAAAGCCGTCAATGTCCTCTTTTATTTCCAACTCCAATGTGCCGTTTATGAATAAATTTTTCGGCAAAGTGTATTCGGCACTTTCAAAACCTTCTGCCAGCATTTCTCTGTCAAAGGCAGGATCTTTTTTACCTCCGTACTGTTTGCCGTCATAAACCGTTACACCGTTGGCAATTACGCGGTGATGTTCTATTTGGGGGTTGATATCGGTTTTATAAGCAATTTTCAATGTGTAATCCATGTCGGCTTTGAATCCGCCAAACAGAGCCTTGAAAGAAAAATGGTCATAAACCTTTGTCATTGACATGGGCATGGAAAGTTCCTTTGCAATGGGTTTGTCTGCATAAACATCCATGTAGAACTCACCGCTCTGGCATGTGCCCAGGGTGTTAAGACCGTGGAGGGCAACGGAGAAATATATTTCACCATTATTACAACTTCTGCAAGAAATAAGGCGATCGATGAAGGCATTTTTTTCGTTCTCATTAAGAGTGAGAGCATATTCGATTTTTTTTATCAGAAATGCTTTGTCGGTTACGTTGTTATCTATGGTTTCTAATACAGCACCCCTCTCCCAACTGTCCGCACAATAGTGTTCAACATCAAGCTGTAAACCGATAAGTTCAAAAAGTTTTTCCGCCAATGTGCCGATTTCACTTCTTATAAGGGAATACTGAAAATTGAAAGGAGTGTTGAGAATTTCCAAAGCACTTGAAAGTCTGTGGTTTTTAAGTTCTTCCGTAGCATCCTTGCATAGTTTTAACTCGAAAACCCGTCTCATTTTAACAAGTTTATCACAGCAAGCGCGGAAATATAACTGTAAAAATCGCCAGTTACCCGAAAGAGCGGGGTATTCCTTCAGAAGCTCACAAAACATCTTGTAGCACAGATCTATACAGGGATTTTCTTCGGGAGCTCCCTGCCAGTTCTTTTCCAAAAGGAATATGCAATCGGTTATTTTTTCTTCATCCGCACCGTACATAAATAACCTGACATAGTCGAGTACGATTTCCCTTAAATCCGTATTACAATCCCATTCCAATGCGGACCAAACCGCTTTGTTCAGGTCATCATGAACACCCTCCGAATAACTTACGCTTCCTATGGTGTAGGGAGAAAAAATGCGGTGGAGAGTGCGTAACTCTGTGGGACGGGGGTTTACGCTTTCTCTTGAAAGTGTGGCGGCAAGGGAATAGTGCCAGTCGTCTTGTTGAAAGTTTACGGGGTATTCGCAACGGAGATTGTGGGTAATATCGGGATAAAATCTCATTGGGTATTTTTCGGGAATACGCTTTCTTAACTCATGAATGGGGAAAGCATGGTTAGGTCCCATAATAACTGCATTGATTTCTTCGGGTTCGTTCTGTAATCCCTTGCAGAAAACCTCTCCCCAGTCTTTAATTGAGTGGGGGGCTTGGGCTGATGGTTGTACTTTGCCGTGGGGATGGTATTTTTTTAAAATTCTTTCCGTCTTTTTGCATCGTTCCAAGAATTCGTCCGCAGGAAGTTCACCCGGATCACCTCCGGGAGGGAAAACAATATTAAGTCGGGGCATATCGGCATATAGTTTTTCGCTTTGGGCGAGGGCTTCCTCCTCCGTTTCCCAGGAATTGTTTGCCTGCCAGAGAGAAACATCCAAATCCACGGTGTCCGCAAGCCTTGATGCCTCTGCCAAAAACTCCTCTTGCTCGTATTTCATAAGTCGGTTTTTGAAATTTCCTTTAGGTCTTGTTCCGTTATGCTCCACGGTATTTGACCCGAAAGCCATCATATCAAGGTAATATCTGAAATACTGTTCGTAGTTCCAAGCATCGTAGGTATTAGGCGTAGTGCGGTAGCCAACTTGATGTCCGCGTATTTTCTTTTGGGGAGAATACTTTCCGGAAATGTTTTTTATTAGGGTAATTACACCGTTGGAGAATGTGCATTTCCTCAGAAACAGTGAATAGCCGAAAATTAACCCCCGAATTGTTTTGGCGGTGATTATGATTTCGCCCTCTGTTTGATTTATTTCAAAGAAATCCTTGTTGTCTATACTGTTGTCGGTAATAAAGATTATTTTCGGAAAAGCAGGTGCCTTTTCAAAAACGGGCAGGGATTTACCCGTTCTTACTTTTATTTCCTTAGCAAAATATGTAGCCGCTTTTACGGAATCCTTTCCAACTGCTTCAATATTTAAACTTGTGAAATTGTATTTCATAAATACACCACCATAAAACTGTATATAAACACATATTATCACAGGTTTCACAAGCCTTCAAGAGAAAAGTTGTTTTTATAAATTTATATCTGCATACTTGAAATTTTTCCTTTCTGTGATAAAATTAAGAAACTGAATATAATAAGGTGGTTCTTTTATGAATGCATTTACAGTTAAGTGGTACACAAAGTTTATAACATCCCTTTTAGGCTACACTCCTGAATTGAGGAAAGCCATTAAAATGAAGAAAACAAAATCCTGGGAAGAATATAAGCCCTTTGTTGATCAAAATGTCAGAGATTGGCTAATTCCTCTGATTGATATGGCGAATGTTAATTTTGTGGTTAAGGGTAAGGAACTTGTTCCCGAAAACGAACCCATTATTTACACCCCAAACCATGCGGGTATGTTTGATATTCCCGCGGTTTTTCTTAATGCTCCCACAATGCCCATGTTTATTGCAAAGAAAGAATTAAGTATGTTCCCGTTTTTAAAACAATGGATGTGGGTGCTTGACTGCGTTTTTGTTGACAGACAAAAGAAAAACGGTTCCCGTTCCTCGCTCCACGAAGCCATTGAAATGGTGAAATCCGGCAGAAGTCTTGTGATTTTCCCCGAGGGTACCCGCAGTAAAACAGGCGAACTTGGCGAATTCAAAGGCGGCGCAATGAAAATTGCAATGGAGAGCGGAGCAAAAGTTGTTCCCGTGCTTATTGAGGGTACGAGAGCAAGACTTGAAGAAACAGGCAATGTTACTGCAGGTACGGTTTATGTAACATTTTTACCGCCCATTGAAACAAAGGGTCTTGAAAAAGAGGATTTCTTTAAAATGCCCCAACAAATAAGAGCGATGATACAAAACGAAAGAGATAAGCAGAGAGCAGAAAAAGAAACAGAAACTATAAGTGAGATAGTTGAGTAATCATAAGGTAATCATAGATAGTCAACGGGGATGTAGAAGTGAAAGCTTTTACATCCCTTTCGGTATATTTGACAGATTGTAAACATTGTGATATAATTTTCCTCGTTTTAGATTACAAATTGTAACTTTTAGGAGAGGGAATATGACAAAACGGTTACTTTCTTTTGTCTTTGCGTTTATTTTTGCCTTGGGAGTTATACCCTTTGCAAGTGTAAACTCCGTGGCTGCTAAAATGGAAATATACAGTAGTTCCAAAGCTCTTAAATATGCACAAAAAAACTGGAATAACGGCATTGGCTTGTGTGCGGATTTCGTTTCGAAATGTTTGCAAGCGGGTGATGTTGATGTATATAGCGATACGGTGAAAAAACTGTATAACAGTCTTAAAGATACATACGGTAAAGCATATAAATTGAAACTCACAAACGGCAAAAGCGGAAAAATCAGTATGTCTGAAAATTCCGGTAAAATCAAAAAAGGCGACCCGATTTTTTACAAATGTAATTATTGCGGCGACTTTGAACATGTAGTTCTTTGTAACGGTGAAAATAACGACGGTTATTCCGTGGACTATGCACACAACAACGCTCATAACGGTCAAAAAATAACCTATACATACAGGCATTGCGGTGGAGAAAGTTGGACTTTGTATTCCGTAAGAATGTATGAAGTTCCTAAACTTTACGGCAAAAAGACCAATGTGGGAGTTCCTAAAATTTCCTCTGTGGCAAACGGTGCGGATGGTATTGTTATTAAGTGGAGTTCGGTAAAGAATGCGGATAAATACAGGCTTTACCGCAAAACTTCCGATTCATCATGGGAAAGACTTTTAACAACAAAATCAAAGAGTTATACCGATAGCACCGCAAAAAACGGTGTTACTTATACATATATGGTCAGAGCCGTTGACGGCAAAGTAACAAGCCAGTACTACGCAGGGGAGAAAATCAAGTGCCTGGCGGCACCCACGCTTTCTTCAATAAAGAATAATAGTTCCGGAGTTAAACTCACTTGGAAAAAAGTATCCTCCGCAGACGGTTACTATGTATATAGAAAAGGGAACTCAGGTTCATGGAAACGGATTGCAACTGTCAAGGGCGGAAAAAAACTCACCTACACGGATACAGGAGTTAATTGCTCCGAAACATATAAATATACTGTCAGAGCATACGACGGAAAGGTTAAGGGCTGTTACAATAACAGCGGTATTGAAACAATTTTTCTTACATCACCAAAGGGATTTACCGCAAAAAGCGGCGAAACAGGTATTGTTTTGACTTTCAAAGATGTGGATGGGGCGAAGGGCTATTATATTTACCGTAAAACCGCCGACAGCGATTGGGAAAGAATCTCCAAAGTTACGGGCGGTGACACAACTTCCTTTGTTGACATTGATGTGGAAGACGGAGTAACCTACCAATACAGCGTAAGGTCATATAACGGCAAGTATTACAGTGCATTCAATTCAAACGGCGTTTCTTGCAAATATAACAAAATATAAATACAACGGACGGAAAACATACGGTTTCCCGTCCGTTGTTTATTAGTGACTCGGTTTATCCGTTCTACGCATTTTCCAAGTTCCTTTATTTGAATTCCCATTTAAAGAGCAATATTCCACCTATGGATATTATAACTCCCACAAGTTTTTGCCATTGAAAATCCACCTTTTCCACACCAAAAAGTCCGAAAAGTTCAATCAAGTATGCAACAAGAAGTTGGGCGGTTACTATTATCATAACCGCTTGGGCGGGGCCAAGCCCCGACATACTGCGTATAACGGTGTAGGTTATCAAAGCACCTATGATACCGCCCAAGAGCATATATTTGTTTTCTATTTTGAAAAGAGCTCCCACGGAGCTTTCACGGCCTGTAAAAAACCAGGCGGCAACGCAGAACAGGAAAGCGGTGAATTGTACAAAGGCGGCGGACATCCATATGGATGTCTGCTTTGTTACGCCCTCATTGAACACCCCTTGAATACTCATCAGCGCACCTGAAATAACCGCAGTAATAACAGCAAGCATAAAAAACTCCCTAAAGTGATTTTGGGATTATTTTTTGTAAAAACTCATTTTTTATACCAATTTGATGTAATTTTAATAATTTTTTTTACAAGTTCTTTACAATTATACAATTAAAGAATTGTAAAAATAAATATAATGTGATATAATTTACGTAACTTTTCACAAAAACGAGGTGCTAAAATGAAAAAATTCATAAGTGTTATACTTGCCGCTGCATTGATAATTACATATATCCCGGTTATCTCTGTGTTTGCGGATAGTGTTGTGGAAATATTCGATGACAGCGGTGTTCAGATTACCGATAAAATATATATCACCGAATATCGCAGTGAGCAGTTGTCGGCACTCACTCCCACAACAAACGAGGACAGTACGGTCAGCGGTACGGAAATTGATACTTCCGACGGAAAGTATGTGACTTGGGAAAGTAATCTTCCCTTGCTTGCAGATGTTGACGATACCGGTAAGGTTACCGCATACGATTTCTCAAAACGTGCAATAATCCAACTTTGGATCGATGAAAATATTATGTCAATTCCCCTTGTGGGCGAGGCAACCGCAAAAGCCATTTGGAATGCCATTGATTCCTCGGGAATTGATGTGGATAATGCGGATACGGATACCATTGTGGCAATTGTGTCCGCAATTGCAGGGGAACAGTTAGGTGAATCCCTGCGTACATACCTTGACAATATGAATGTTGTTGTTACGGCAACACTCTATGATGTGGATGGTAATGTTCTCGGAAGTGACAGCGTAGAGATTGTGGTGGAAAAAAGTTTAATAGCATCGGTTGCACCCACAGGCGTGCATATTACTAATAAAAAGACTGTACCCACCCTTGTTGCAGTGGGAGCACAGGTTCAACTTTACGGCGCCTGTACACCCGTAAGACTCGGTCAGGGTATAAAATGGTCAGTGGGTAAAAATGCATTTGACACAAGTGCATCCAATTATGCAAGCGTCAGCAGTGACGGACTTGTTACATTCCTGGCAGCAGGGCAAGTTACAGTCCGCGTTAACCCCGAAAGTACCGCATACGCAACTTTTTCGGACACAATTACTTTTACAGTTGTTGAGCAATCCGAATTACCTGTTGAATGTTTTGATATTGTGGGTTCAACATCCGTGGCAGAGGGAGAAACAATTCAACTTAGTATAGATAATGTTGTTCCCGAGGGTGCATATAGGGGAGATCTTGCTTGGAGCACTGCAGACCCCACCATTGCGGTTATTGATGAAACCGGTATCGTAACGGGTCTTAACGGCGGTGACGGTTTAACTTACTCAAAAACGGTTGCTATTACCGCAAGTATGGGCGGTGTGCAAAAAAATGTTGATATTAAGGTAACAAGGCCCATTGTTTCCGCACTCACTTCTGTTGAGATTGAGGGAAATACAGTTCTGGGCTTAGGTGTTACGGAAACTTATACATCCCGCGTTTCTCCCGACAGACTTAATAACAGTTCAAGCGTTAATCGTGAATGGGGCGTATATGACAATGACACGGGAACGGTAATTTACGCAACCTCCGGCTCACCGGTAACCGACGGAATTATAAGTGTTGATTATCAAGGTAATGTTACAGCGGCTTCGGCAGGTGTGGGAAGGCTTTATGCAAAAGCCACCTACGGCTCGGGAAGTGTTGAAACAAGTATGGAAATTGTCTGCGGAAATGCTGTTACCGATTTTGAAATTACCGGAAAAACTACGGTCAATGAGGGTTCAACCACCACACTTTCCGTAAATGTATTGGCACCGGATGATTATGAAGAAAGTTTGCTTAATACGATTAAATGGAGCGTGGAGGATGATTCCATTGCCTCGGTTTCCGCTGACGGCGTTGTGCTGGGACGTGACGCAGGCGGAAGAAACTCGTCAAAATCCACTACGGTTTATGCAACAATTTCAGGTGTTACGAGAAGTGCAACGGTTACTGTAAAAAGGGGACTTTTGGCACTTTCAAAGTTCACCGACGGTCAGGTGGAGGGCGATGATTATGTTATTCGTGATATTCCAAACAGCTTCACAATGAAAACCTACCCTGCGGAACTTACTCAGTCCGAGGTGCGTTGGGGACTTATAAAGGATGACGGAAGTGAGCCTTGGAGTATTACGGCAAATACTGTTAGAAATGTTAATCTTGAAAATGAGTTTGCTTCAGTTACCGACGACGGAATTGTCACGGGCAAAAAGACGGGAACGACAACACTTTACGGCTTCAGCAGATATTTACTCCAGAGCCATATTGTCAGAACAAAGGAAATTGAAATTATCGAGATAATTCCCGACAGTATCACATTGAAAGCACCTGATAAGCTTGAGTATGTTGAGGGTGAAACAGAACTTGATTTGACGGGCATGGAGGTTTATCTTAATTATAAAAAAGAATCCCTTGAACCGTATTATTCGAACTGGGAAAGCTATACGGATGAATCTCTCAGATGCAGTGTTACTGACTATACCGTAAGCAGAATCAATACTAAAATTCTTGATGCCCCGCAGTATATTATTGTTTCTGTGGAAAGAGCGGGCGAGACCTTTAATGCGGTATTTACCATTACCCTTAATTCAAAACAGGTTGATACCATCACAATTACCCCACCTTCAAAAACAGTATATGTAGAAGGCGAAAAATTCGATTCAACGGGACTTAAAGTTATTGCGAACTATCTCAACGCCGAGAGTGAAGAGGTTACGGATTATGAAATAGACGAAGATTCATTCTCCATGGAAACCTACGATGTTGAACAGAATGTAAGAGTGGTTTATGAACATGTTGACAGAAGCGCAGAAGCCACGTTCCCGATTATTGTATATGGTAAACCCGTCATCTCGGTTAGTGCAGATGGTGTATTGGGTGAATGGACCGCGGAAGATGTTGTCCTGAATCTTGACAGCACCCACCAGCTTGACGGTGCAACATATTATTGGCGGGAAAACGATAGCGAGGTTTGGACCCAAATTGAAGGCAGTGTTCTTACATTTGATTCGAGCTATGACGGCATTATATATATAAAAGCCGTAAACAGTCAGGGTTATGAAAGTGACGAAAGCGAGCCTATTACAATAAAAATTGATAAAGCTTACCCCGGATTTACTTTAAACCAAGGTGTAACCTCCGTTACTAACAAGGGTTATGCCGTCGGTATTAAAAATTTGACTTGCGGTATTTCGGGAATTAAATCAATCACCTTGAACGGTGAGGAATTAGGTGTCGATTCAAGGGCATTTGTAGTTTCCGTAAACGGCGATTATACGGTTAAAGTTACGGCAAATAACGGGCTTTCAACAAGCGTGACTTTAAATGTCAATAATATTGATAAGGAAGCCCCGGGTATAACCAATATAGAACTTATTCAGGAGCCCGCCGATGCTCCCGAAAGGCATCTTGAGGGTGAATTCGGCAATTATTACAGCGGCAATCTTGTAGCTGTTGCAACTGCCGAGGATAGCGGTGTTGCAGGTGTTGATTATATAAAATACAGACTTGTTTCCGCGGATTATACCCCCTTGACATCCTGGGTAGTTATTACGGAGGAAACCCGGGCAGTTTGCGAAAGCAATATGAAAGGCTATTTTGAGTTCGTGGCGGTTGACAAGGTGGGAAACACATCTTCATCCTATTATTCCGACGGATTTGTACACGACAGTGTCAAACCGGTTATAACAACCATCAATGCCATTTGCGGTGAAGATGGGAAGAAGGAATATGAAAGCGGTGAATGGGCGGATGATATGGTTTTCATGTGCCCCCAAGCAGACTCATTCTCGGGAATTTATCAGTATTATTACAATATTGACGGAGGCGAGTGGACAAAACTTACAACGGATACTATCCGTGCGAAAGATGACGGAGCATACTGCTATGGTTTCAAGGCTGTTTCCTATTCCGGTCTTGAAAGTGAAGTCTATGAGTTTGATGTAAATATTGACAGAACCGTTCCCAATGTAAGGGTTGATTTTGAGGGAGTGTCTGGACAATGGACAAAGGACAATGTAACTTTCACCCTCAGCACCCTTGTGGATTGTGTGTCGGGATGTGAATATTATTACAATGACGGCACCGGTTGGCATAGGATTGACGGCAATGTGCTTGTTCTTGATAAAAGTACAAATGCCAACTACACTTTTAAGGCTGTTAACGGCGCGGGACTTGAAAGCGCACCGTCAAACTCCTATAAAATTATGATAGATAACATTCAACCCACCGCCCAAATTATTTACGGAGTAACGGAAAAAACGGATGCACCTTACGATATTGCAATAGTTCCCGTTGTGGGAGAATCCGGATACCTTAAAATATATTTTAACGGTGAGGATGTTACGGAGACTCTTAAAGCTACTGTAAGCAAAAACGGAAGTTATGCGTTGACCGTAATCGGTAACAATATGCTTTCAAGTACGGTTATGGTTGATATAACAAATTTCAGCACTATTCCTACTTCAAACTTCACATTTGCAAAAATGGACTCCGATTCCCTGACGGTTACAGCATACAATGGCTCTGCCGCCAATGTAACGGTGCCCATGGAAAAAGACAGCGTGGAGGTTAAAGCCCTTTCAGATAATGCATTCCTCAATAAAAGCGGAGTTTCTTCGGTTAATATTCCCAATACTGTTGAAACAATCGGTGACAAGTGTTTTGCAGGCTGTGAAAAGTTGAACAAGATAATTATTCCCGAATCGGTAACGACAATTTCCGAAAATGCCTTTGACGATTGCGAAAATGTTACCATATATTGCTATGAGGGGTCATATGCGCAAAGTTTTGCAGAAACTAAAGGAATACCCTATGTGCTTCTTGATCTCATTCCTGTGGGCAAAACGGTTATAAATGAAGAGGCGGGAATTATATTCTCACAGCAAGCCTCAAAAACTAATGTTGAAGACATAGTCAAGGCGGATTCAAGTTATACTGTAATGGCTATTCCGTCGATTGTGAGAGCGGATAGTAATTATTACGGAACAGGCTCTGTGATATATTTCTTCAGAAAAGGCACTCTCGTATATACATACAATGTTGTAATTTACGGTGATGTAAACGGAGACAGTGTTGTTAATGTTGTTGATGCGTCGATTACCCAGATGGCATCAGTGAACAAAACAACCCTTGAAGATTTCTATTTACTTGCGGCTGATTTTGAAAGTAACGGAGAGGTCGGTGCGGCTGATTATCAACAAGTTCTGAATCTCGCATTAAGATAAAAAATAGGATGTAAAAAACGAAAGTTTTTTACATCCTATTTTTTATTACGAGGAAAATGTGTAGCACGGACGAAGGATAACACTTTAGTTTTGTTATCGTTCCTCACGGAAATAGTTAAGACCAAGGCTTTGAGGGGGTTGATGCTCCCTCTTTTTACGCATGCTTGTGATTATAAGAACAATTATTGTTACAACATAGGGAAGCATTTTGAAAAGTTCCTGTGTTTCAGTACCAAGGCCGGGAATATAGTTGTTTGCGTTGCAGAGTGCACCGAAAACAAAGGAGCCTACAATGGCAACCGAGGGTTTCCAGAGAGCGAAAATAACAAGTGCAATAGCCATCCAACCGCGGTCACCGAATGCGTTGTTGGACCAAACACCACTGGCATAAGCCATAACATACTGAAGACCGCCCAAACCTGCAATAGCACTACCGATACAGGTTGCGGCATAGCGATATTTGGTAACATTTATACCTGCCGCATCAGCGGTGGCAGGGTTTTCACCAACGGAACGAAGGTTAAGACCCGTGCGTGTGCGATTGAGGAAGAACGAAGCCGCCAAGGCAATTACAAGGGCAAGATATGTCATAAAATCGTGGGAGAAGAACAGTTCACCGAACCAACCCAAATCATCGGCAAAGGGAAGTTTGGCGGAGAAGAACGAACTTGTCTTTGTAAGTGCGATTGAAGGGAGTTCGCTTTTTGTAATATTGATGAGGGATGCACCGAGGAAGTTACCCAAGCCGATACCGAGGGTTGTAAGTGCAAGACCCGTAACATTCTGATTTGCGTGGAGAGTTACTGTAAGGAAACTGTAAACCAGTCCCATAATAACCGCTCCTGCAACGGAACACAAAAGGGGGATTATAACCGCAAGAAAAGCGTTCATATTGGCTATATCATTGCCGCAGGCATTTTCATAAATGAATGAGCCTACAACACCGCTGATGGCACCAACATACATAACACCGGGAATACCCAGGTTGAGATGTCCGGATTTTTCCGTAATAATTTCACCGGTTGAGCCGTAGAGAAGCGGCACACCAAGGAGAATTGCACGGCAAATGAACTGAATAATCATGCTTTAACCTCCTTTTTGCTGTGACGGAATTTAACGGAGTATTGAATAAAGAATTCACAGCCAACAAGCATAAGAATAACAATACCCACAATGATTTCCGAGAAAGATGAGTTGAGGCGTGAAGTGTCGGCAACCTTTGAAACACCGATTCTCAAGAAGACCACAATAGCGGTCATAACCGTCATAATAAAGGGGTTAAACTGACCAAGCCAGGACATAAGAATTGCGGTAAAGCCTTGACCGCCAACAAGGTTTGTGTTAATGCTGTGGTCCTTACCGGCAACAAGGAGCATACCCGTAACACCGCACAAGGCACCGGAAATAAGCATGGTACGTATAATAACCTTTTTGACGTTGATACCGATGTAGCGGGCGGTGTTTTGACTTTCGCCCACAACGGAAATCTCGTAACCCTGCTTGCTGTATTTAAGGTAAATGTACATAACCACGGTGATAAGAGCCACAGTTAAAATGTTTATGAAATATTCGTTGTTGCCCACAGCGGGGAAATTACCGTAGGGTACGGGGTTAATAACATTTGAGCCGCCGCCCTCTATGTAAACGTAGTATGCGATAATCTGTGTGGCAATGTAGTTCATCATAAGGGTGAAAAGAGTTTCGTTGGTGTTAAACAACGCTTTGAAAACTGCGGGAATAACACCCCAGAGAGCACCCGCGAGAATGCTTGTAACGGCAATGACAACAATCAGAGCACCGTAGGGGAGTTTTTCACCGAATTCAATCATACAGAATATGGTGGCAAGACCGCCCATGAGAGCCTGACCTTCGGCACCGCAGTTCCAGAATTTCATTTTAAAAGCGGGTGTAAGGGCGAGAGCGAGGCAGAGAAGAATTGCAATTTCCTGCAAATACTTCCAGAGCATCGTGGTGCTTCCCTGAAAAAGTCTGCCGAAAACACCGGAAAACATAATTTGGTATGTTTCCCCGAGATTTTTTTCGGTAATTGCCATTGAAAGAAATCCCACAAGGAGAAAGCTTATTAAAATTGTGCAACCACGGATAAGCCACGCTTTCCATTGGGGCATATCGTCCCGCTTAACAATATGGAAAAGGGGCTCATGATGTTTTGTTTGAGTGTGTTTAGCCATTGTCATTCTCCTTTCCGTTATTGTCCGATTTTGTCATAAGATAACCGATTTCTTCTTTTGTGGCAGTGCGGGCATCCACAACACCCGTGATTTTACCGGAGCCGATAACCATAATCCTGTCGCAAAGTTCAAGAAGAACATCAAGGTCCTCGCCCACGAAGATAATTGCAACACCTTTTTCTTTCTGTTCGTTGAGAAGATTATAAATCATATAGGATGAGTTTATATCAAGACCGCGGACGGGGTAGGCGACCATGAGAACCGTGGGTGAGGAAGCAATTTCCCTGCCCACAAGAACTTTTTGCACGTTACCGCCGGAAAGACGGCGGACGGGAGTGTTTGCGCCGGGGGTTACAACCTCAAGGTCGTTGATTATTTTGTTTGCAAGGTCCTTGGGATTTTTACGTTTAAGAAAAACGGAGTGACCCTTTGTGTAGCTTCGGAGCATCATATTATCAACAATGTCCATATTGCCCACAAGGCCCATACCAAGTCTGTCCTCGGGAACGAATGAAAGCCGGACGCCCATCTGCCTTATCTGTAAAGGAGTTTTGTCCCTGAGACTTTCCTTTTTGCCTGTTTTGGGGTCAAAGTAGAAAATATCGCCGTATTCAATCCTTTGCAGACCTGCGATTGATTCGAGCAGTTCTCTCTGTCCCGAACCCGCAATACCTGCAATACCGAGGATTTCGCCGCTGTTTGCGGTAAAGGAAACATTGTCAAGAACCGTTGCACCGACTCTGTCAACACAGGTGATACTGTTTACCGTAAGTCTTTCACGGGGATTTACGGGGTCGGCACGTTGAATGTTAAGGTCAACCTTTTTGCCCACCATCATTTCCGTAAGTTCCGATTCGTTTGTTTCGGCAGTATTTACCGTACCCACGTATTCACCCTTGCGGAGCACGGAAACTCTGTCGGAAAGGGAGAGAACCTCGTGGAGTTTGTGTGTGATAATGATGATGCATTTACCGTCATCACGCATTCTGCGGAGAATATTGAACAACTTTTCGGTTTCCTGGGGGGTAAGAACGGCTGTGGGTTCGTCAAGAATGAGAATATCGGCACCTCTGTAAAGAACCTTGACAATTTCCACGGTCTGTTTTTCGGAAACCGACATTGTGTAAATTTTCTTTTGGGGGTCAATTTCAAAGCCGTATTGTTCGCTGATTCTCTTGATTTGCTCCGCGGAAGAAGCAAGATTGTATTTGCCGTCCTCAATGCCCAACACAATGTTTTCCGCGGCACTGAAAACATCAACAAGTTTAAAATGCTGATGAATCATACCTATTTTGTAGGTGAACGCATCCTTGGGGGATTGGATACGGGCTTCTTCTCCATCAATGAAAATCTGACCTTCGTCGGGGAAATAAATACCCGAAATCATATTCATAAGAGTGGTCTTACCGCTTCCGTTTTCGCCTAAAATGGAAAGAATCTCACCACGGTAAGCGGTAAGATTAACATTTTTGTTGGCGACTACTTTGCCGAAAGTTTTGGTAATGTTTTTAAGTTCAATAGCAGGTTGTTTAGCCACAGTAAACCTCCGTTCGTACTAATTCTGAAGAAACGGTTACAAAGGTTTTGGAGCCGTTTCTTCAAAATCAGTCCGGGGCGGGAGTTTCCTCCCGCCCGGGTTTTAATTACTTATTAGCCGTAATTTCTGTCAAGGAGAGTGATACCGTCGATTTCAACGTCGAAGTAGGGAGCGGAACGGTGTTTTGATTCATAGAATACGCCGTTTTCGATAACTTCCGTATCTTTCTCGAAGTTTGCGTCAGTATCAACATCAGCAAGGTAGCTTGTTAATTTTTCGCCCTTAACCGTGAAGTTAGCGGTGTCGAAAACATTGATTGAACCGTCAAGGAGTTTAGCCTTAACGTCAGCAACCTTATCAGCAGTGCCTTCAGCGGCAGCCTTTTCATTGATATCTGTAAGAACAACTGAGCCTGTTTCGATTGTACCTGTCCAGTCGGTGTCAATAGCAGTACCGTTCTGAACACATTCAATCATGTATTTGAAGTAGGGAGTCCAGTCGATTCTTGAAGAAACGATGAATGTGTTGGGGCAAGCGGCAACAGTTGAACCGTTGTAAGAAACGTTGGGAACACCTGCTTTTTCGCAAGCTGTGGGAGCGCCCATTGAGTCAGCGTGCTGGCTGATAAGAACGCAACCGCCGGAAATAAGAGCCTGTGCGGCTTCTTTTTCGAGCTGTTCGTCATACCAGGAGCCTGTGAACTTAACATCCATTGTAACAGAGGGGCAAACAGATTTTGCACCAAGGTAGAAGGATGTGTAACCGGAAATAACTTCTGCGTAAGTGAAAGCGCCTACATAACCCATTTTAGCCTTGTCAGCGGTGATGTCGCCCTTGTCAATCATTTCGTTGAGTTTAAGACCTGCGGCAACGCCTGCAAGGTATCTGCCCTGGTAGATTGAAGCAAAGGAGTTGTGGAAGTTTGCAAGACCTGCTGTGTGAGCCTGTGTACCTGTTGCGTGGCAGAACTGAACATCGGGGTATTTTTTAGCAGCGTCAATAAGGAAAGACTCATGGCCGAAGCTGTCTGCAAAGATGATGTTGCATCCGTCAACTTCAATAAGTTCAACGGCAGCGTCGTAGCAGTCTTTTGACTCGGGAATCTGAGTCTTCTGAGCATATTCAACACCCATTTCTTCACAAGCGGCTTTTGCACCGTCCATGAAGTTTCTGTCATAGGTTGACTGCTCGTCATGAAGGAAGATGAAACCAACTTTAACTTCTGCTTTATTAGCGGGAGCGGCAGTTGTGTCATCGCCTGCGGGTGTTTTCTCGCCGCATGCTGCGAAGCAGCCTACTACCAATACAAGAGCAAGGCAGAGAGCGAGAACTTTTGTGAATTTTTTCATTCTTGTGACCTCCGTTTATGGAATTTTTTATTTTCAGCAATCCTCGTCAGGTGTGAAAGTTATTTTACCGTCACACATACTGTCAACGATTGCTAAAGACCTGACTTTGTAGCCCTTTTGACGAAGTGCTTTACCGCCGGGCTGGAAGCCCTTTTCAATGGCAATACCGATGCCCACAACCTCTGCACCGGCTTGTCCGATAATGTCAATGAGAGCATTGCAAGCGTTACCGCCCGCCATAAAATCGTCAATAATTAGCACCTTATCGTTTTCATTAAGGTATTTTTTGGAAATTTTCATTTGATAATCTTTGCCGTGGGTGAAAGAATAACAGTTGGCGGTATAAACATCGCTACCTACATTTTTGTGGTCGCCCTTTTTGGCAAAGAGGGCGGGGATTCCGAAACGCAGAGCCGTGGCAACAGCCATTGGGATTCCCGAAGATTCAATGGTGACAACCTTTGTGGCGCCGCAGTCCTTGAACAGTCGGTAAAACTCCTTGCCCATTTCGTCAATGAGGATGGGATCCACCTGGTGATTGAGGAACATATCCACCTTTAAAATATCGGTACCGATAGCCACGCCGTCCTTAGCGATTCTCTCTTCCAAAAGTTTCATCTGAAAATCTCCCACTCGTTCAAAAAATGTACACAAATCATTATACATATATTGTCGAAATATTGCAATAGAAAACCGATACAAAAAATAAAATATTTTTTGTCGTAAAAATGTGCAATCGGCAAAGATTGCAGAAGGCTTTTTCGGGTCTTTTGGGTATCGTCAAATTGCACAAATATATTTTTGAAAACGCTGCAAAAATGCAGAACGAATGTTGTTTTAAGTGTAAAGGTATTTCATTTTACAGGGAAGTTTTTTGCATTTTTCTCTGTGATGCTTTAATGCAATTACTTCCCGATAAAATAAGGAAAAAATCTTAATAATCGAACAATTTTTCTGCATTTGCGGTTTTGGAGAAAAAACGCAAATTGTAAAGAACATACACTTTACACATATAATTGTTAAAAATTCACAATAAACAGCAGATCCATACCGTTTGCCCCGAGGGAATAAAAACCCGGGTAAACATAAAAACAGAGGGAGGGTATCACCTGTTCCGAGGCTGATAAAATCGCCGGAACGATTACGGCAACTTTTCATCGCAATTCTGAAATCTTCGGCTTTGATTTTATTTCTCAAAATTTCGTAAAAAATACCAAAATAATCCACTTTCGGCAAGGGGCTTTACGCACGCGTAACACATTATAAGAAAAAATACATAATTTTCCGCGAAAGTATTGACAAGCAGAGCAGCATATTGTATTATTAGTGTGACCATAAGGTTGGGGCAGTGGGGGTATTATACCCTCAAGCCGAAAAGGTCGGTTTTCGGCCTCGGTTTGTGAGGCACAATTTCGGTCGGGTGAAACAAACACTCGGGTTTCGGTACGGCGTATGCCGTTTCCGCGGAGAATATCTCCGAATCGTGTGTTTGTTTTGCCCGGGCGGAAAGGTCAGTACCTCTCCTGTCTTATAAAGTGTGTGGGCGCTAAGTGCACAAAGCGGTGCTGCAGGGTGCAGCAGCGGTGGAGTGCGCGGCGGTCGGTAACGACATAACGCTCACCGCTATGCGCTCTGAGCAATTCGGCGCTGTGCACTTTGTAAACGGCCCACGGTTAGTCACATCCTATCGGACGCGGAGTTTTAAACGGCGGTGGGGGATTTCACTTTTGTTCGGCAAGGTTCTTGCCCTGCCGCCCTTCGGGTGTTATTCTTTTGCCGGTTTTGTCCGGGCTCTGTGTCGTTACGGAAATTTATGAAAGGGGGACTGTGCGACAGAAATGTTTTTCCGCAATCGGTGCGTGTTTGCGGTATTCGTTTTTAGTTAACGCACGCGTATTTTATGTATTGGCGTACAAAAAATATGGAGGTAAATTTATGAAACAATCCACTAAATTGTTAAGCATGATTCTTGCACTCATAATGGCATTTAGTTGTATGACTGTTATCGGTAGCGCTACAAAAGAAGACGTTACCAAAGATAAAATGACATATGACTCAGTTGACGACGCTATTCTTAGTGCAGAACAGGCTGCAACAGTTCTTTTCAACTATTTGGATGCATCAGTAATGCCCGGCTTGGGTACTGTGGACCTCAGTGTTCTCGGTGAATTGAATCTTACAAGTATCGACAATGCTGTATCATCCATCTACAACTTACTTAACAACGGTACTGTAGGTTTTTTGGCTGTTTCGGTAACCGACCTTAAAAACCTGACCGCAGGTAAGAATCTTCTTAAAGGCGTTCAGAGAAGCGGCGGCGACCTTAATGTAGCCTATGCCCTTTTCAACTACCTTGGAGCAGACGGAACCGTGAAGGTTGTTAAAAAAGCACCCTACGGTCTTCTTACCAGTAACGGTATTTCCCTCGGTTCACTCCTTAACGGTATAGTCAAGAGCTTCGCTGATATCAGTGAAATCAATGGTATTCTCACAGACATCAACGGTTATGTAACCAAGATGGTTTACGACATGCTCATCCACGGCTCCTATAAAGAGGGTTATGAGAACAACAGCTATCCTTCCGCTGAAGATCTCGGCGGCACACTTCCTGCCGGGTTAACTACTATTGACAGCATAATCGACATGGCTGTTGCAGGTCTTCTTACAAGCCCTCAGGATTATGAATGGGATGAAGTTACACCTACATTGAAAAATTGGGATATGAATTCCTATGTTATGCCCACATTTGCAAACAACTATACTGCAGCAGATGCGGCAACATATCTCAGCCTTTCAAATCCAAGCAACAGCATTTTTGCTCTTCTTGACAAAGTTGCTCCCTATGCAATTTATGACCTTGGTATCAATCCTCTTAACAACAACCTCAAGAAAGCTCTCTTTGACGCTGTTGAGGCAGAGACTAAAGAAATTGATATAAGCAAGGTTCCCGCAGATGCTAAAACAGCATTTGAAGCCGACAAGGAAGATGGTACTGAAAGTTATATAACATACATCTCATACGACAAAATCTTCAAGAGCAGCGACGGTGAGTGGTATTATACAACTCTCAAGAACTCAGAGAAAATCGGTTCTAACGGTGAGCCGGAGACTGATAAAGACGGCAATGTAGTTATTGAAAAGGTTCGTAAATATTACAGAATCAACACTGCGTCTGCAAACTCTTTCTTCGATCTCATTAACTGGGATTGGAACATTACTGCTCCCAACCCCGTTAACGGTACAGCAACCGGAGCAATCAATGAACTTGATTATGCAGGACTTATCAGCCAATACGGTTCAATCACTCAGGCTCTTAACCATCTTGTATATATCGTTGCTGAAAACGCACTTTCCGACTATGCAGGAAAGTACTTTAACGAAGTAGTTTACGGTGATGCAGAGGCAGGTAACCCCATCTGGAAAGACGGAGCTACATCCGCGGCAGAAGGTAATTCAACCGTATTCCTTAAAAACGTTGAGCGCATCGTTAAATTCCTTCTTGCGGAATATGCAGATAAGATTTTCGGTGAGGATTCACCCTATGTTGCTTGGGAATATTCAGATGTTGAAAATATGACTCTTGTTGAGCTCATTGCACACATCGGTCCCACATTCTTTGAGGATGCAATGCCCCAGCTTATCATGCCCAAGGATGAAAATGGCTTGGTAGCATTCCACGACGGTGTTCAGATTCTTGAATTCGGTGCAATTGTAATCCGTGAGTTTATGACTGAAATTACTCCCGATGTCAACTACGATGCACAGATTTTTGCAGCAGGCACATTGACCTCTGCAGGAGGCAGACAGTTCGCGAGTCATTCCGCAGACGAATGGTTCGACCTTATTCTTAATATGGGTATGGACATTGCCTACACATATCTCAACCAGATTACAAACTTCAACACTGCTATTCCTGCACAGGAAATCACAGCAACACGTTGGCAGGGTATGCTTGACAACGCAATCCTTTGGGCTGTTGGCTACGTAAGCAGCGCGGACGGTGCAAACGGCGTTCTTAAAGGCATTTCAAAGAATGAAGTTAGCGCAATTACCGGTCCTCTCAATAAGCTCAGCTACATCTTAAACACAATCCTTCCTCTTGAATTTGTTAACGGATGCACAACCGCAGCTTATGACCTTGACGTTGAAGTACTGTTTAACAAGGTTAAAGATCTCTTCCAGAACTTCAACCTTGATACAATTGTTAGTCTCTTCGGACGTAACACAGACCCAAACACCTACAACATTCTTAACACAGGTGACGTTGTTACAACCCTTCTTGATGTTGTAGATAACATTCTTGCTCTTGTGCTCAGAGCCCAACTTCTCGGCACACACGAAAGTGTTAACGCTCTGCTTCAGAGTGATAACCTCAGCACGGTAATCGCAAATCTTCTTAACCAGCTTGAAGCAAGTGCACCTGCTCTTCTTACAAGTGCTCTTCCCGTAGTTTGTAAGCTTATTCCCGATTTGGGCGGCGAACAGGAACTCGGTGAACCCAGCATCGGTCTCAGAACTACTGTTGGTCTTAACAACGGTGCTTCTCCCACGGATAAAGACACGGGAGCTGTTAAAACCACTTTCATGATTACAAACGGTTCAACAGGTCTTTGGAGAGGTTATAAGGACGCAAGCGGCAACACTCAGAATGATAACCATTACAAATACCAGATTACCGATGTAAAGGCTTATAACTATGATGGTTCTGCTTCACCCTATATTACAAACATAACTCTTAGTGCCAAAGAACTTGACTACAGCCAAGCAGCAACAGTTACTTATACAGTTGCCAACGTAACCGACCCCGGTGTCATTGTCAGATTCGACGTATCATATAAGGTTCTTGATGAAGACGGCAATGCTCTTGCTAATAAGACGTTTGTAAAGTCATCCTATGCATGGTTGAGTTATTACGAAAGTTCCGATGAAGGTACCAGAACTTTCTTGTTTGACGGATCAAACTGGGCGGGCGATAACCTTAGGTTTGGTACTAAATCACCCCAATATCTTGATATAGATAATATAGAATCCGATATTGAGAATACAGCTCCTGCATTTATATTGTTTGATAACCCGACAAAGAGACTTAACGGATACAACGTTACGGCTACACCTTTTGACGGTATAACACCCGGTACTGCAGACAAGGGTTCCAGTGACTACTTGGGTTCGGGTACAAAGAGAGAATTCCCGAATATTTATCTCTTTAAAGACGGTACCTACGTTTGTGAAGGCGGTAAAACAGAAGGCGACAGAAGCATCACGGTTACCGGCGCATCTTTCAACCGTGCTGCTTGGGAAGCTGCAAACAGAAAAGAAGGCAACGAAACCAAAACGTCTGTAACGATCACGTGTAAACCGGGTAGCAATACTGAGACAAAAACCGGCGATGTAATAATTAAGTATTACAGCTCTGTAAATGCTTCCAAGCTCTTATCTCTTGTTAATGACGAAGCTAAAATTCAGAGAACAACGGATATGTATCATAATGACAACACTACCTACTATGCTGACAGACTCCTTCGTACAACGGAAGTAAGCGAAGACCTTCTTAAAGAAACCACAAGCACAGGAACTGCTTGGATTGATGACGATAAGAATGTATATGCTGAGTCACAGGTTACAAATATCGTTACCACCAACTATAAAGTTAACGGAAAAGATACCGGAATCGTTGAATCCGAGACCGGTACGGTAGTTAGCGGTGATACAAAGATTGCTGTTAAAAAGGTTACAACACTTAACGGTGCAGATGTTTGGAACAGATACAGGGCCAACCTTGAAATCGGTATGCGCGGTGCATGGCAGATTAAGTGGCGTACAGAATCACTCTTCAACCAGGGAGAACTTTACAAAAACCTTTATATCTCTGCAACAGAAGTTCAGTTCCTTAAATTAACTGACCTTGAGCTTGCAGCAACCGGCGGTGCAGGCCTTGACAGTGCAGTTGATGCACTCGAAGCACAGCTTGACGCTGTTGAAGCTCAGTACAGCGATACTCAGGACTATACTGATTATATGATGTATAGATGGAACCGTTACAACACAGTAAGAGAGGACGCAAGATCAATCGTTGATAAGAAGAAGGCAGCTGCTCCCTCAGCACCCGATTCTAAGTTCTTCCCCTACTCAGGTGTAACAGAAACAGAAATTAAGGGTATTTTGTCAAATTCAGCAAACGCAGGTATTATCGGCAGCTATGTGGGCGGTACTGATGATGGAAACTTCATCTCCGCACTTCTTGAGGATTATACCGCTGAAGAGATGCTTGTACGTAACAAAGAACTCGAAAATGCAAAGAGCAGATATGCAAACGTTTCCGCTCTTGACGTTGCACAGGCATCGAACCTTCTTAACAGAATCCCCGCAAGACTCATTGTACGTTATAAAGATGCAAGCGGTAACAAGACTGTTGTTAAAACACACCTTGCTAACGAAATTGCTTCCGCAAATGCAATGATCGGCAAAGTGAACGTAGATGAATTCGGCGATCCCAAATACACAGATCGTAGCTGGAGCAGATATGAAAAAGCTCTTGCAGCTGCTGAAGCTTTAAATGCTGATGCTAAGGCAACACAGATGCAGATCTTTGACACTAAGTGGGAACTTCTTATTGCACGTAACGGTCTTGTACTTCTTGCTGACGAGGCTGATTACAGCGAACTTGAAGAACTCATTGCACAGGCTAAGAATGCACTTGCACATCAGGATCTCTATGACAACACTGCTAAAGATTTTGGTGCAGTTCTTGCAGAACTCGGCTTTGGTTATGATGAAGAGGGCGAGGCTATTAAGGTTGCTCTTGCAAACGGCGATAAGGTAGATCTCTTCCCCGGTTCCGCAGAAGAAGTTAACCATAAGGGTTACGACTGGACCGATCAGAAGAAGATTGACCGTGCAGCAACAGCTCTTAAAGAAGCTCTTGCAAAACTCAAATTCAAAGATTCAAATGTTGGATTTGCAGATGGCTCCGATACAGTCAAAGACATCGTTCTTGTTGAAGCAGACGAGAAAGCAGGCATTGAAGAAGTTAAACTCAGCAGTGTTGCAAAAATCGGCGCTAAGCTTGATGCAGCAGCTGTTAAGGCTCTCTTCACAGCAACCGGTTCAGAAGATGCTATCGTTTCTGCAGACGTTAACTACTCTGCAGCACAGTATGATGTTGACGGCTTTGTTGGTACAAACGCAACAATTACTTACTACAAAACTATCGACGAAGTTAAAGTTCCCGTTGCAACAATTAAACTTGTTGTTGAAGGTGACGTAAACGGCGACGGTGTTGTTAATGTACTTGACGCAAGTATCGTACAGGTTGTTTCAACTGAGCATGCTGAACTTGAAGGTGCATACCTTGTAGCAGGTAACATGGTTGGCGACATTACAGCCGGCATCGATAGAGATGACTATCTCCAGGTTGTTAACAAAGTTCTTGCATAAGTAATTTGAAATGTTTAAAATCCATTGACTGAAAAAACTCTCCTGCCGAGAAATCGGCAGGAGGGGAAGTTGAAAACTGCATACCATTTATATATATAATATATGGGTGTTTCAGATTTCCGCAGTCAATCGGTGCAGTCGAAAGACTGTTGTTTGGAGAGAATTTGAAAAAATTACTCAAGGAGGCAAACAAATGTCTAAAAAAATTATTAGTGTTATGCTTGCCCTTGTACTTGTTCTTTCAACATTGGCAACTGTTGCTTTTGCAGCAGGCGTTACCTTTGAAGAATTGGACGCAGAAGGTTTAAGCACAAATACACAAACTTGGTCCCTTGGTGAACCAAAAGATAACGGAGACGGCACATATTCCGTTGATGTTACTCTTACCACAAACTACCCCACAGGTGCAATTCAGTTTCTTGTTGAAGAAACCGACCCTGACAACGCTATTACACTCACGGGTGTAACAGTTGGTTCGGCTATCACTTATGATGCTGAAGCAAGTAAAAACTCTTCAGGTCTTGTAGTTATCGTTCCGCAGACAACTGCAGATACCAGTTTGATTACCGCACCGGTAATTGATGGTGTTGTTGCAACCCTTACCTACACTTATGCAGGTAGCGGTTCTGCACAGATTGCTATCAAAAACGATCCTTTTAACGAGGAGAATGCAGCCGGTACTCTTATTGCAGCACGTATGGGCAACGGTAACATTGTTGGCACAGATTTCATTGCAGGCCAGACAGTTTTGTCAACAGGCGAAGCAAAAACAATCGGTGCAGCAGGCAAACCCGAACTTGTTGTAAAAGCAGGTACAAACGGTGCTATTAACGATACTTACAAATGCGTTTACGGTATAGATGTTATGGATGCAGGCGAAACCCTTAGCGATGTATTTGAAGTTACCAACGGCGGTTCCTTTGTGGTAACACCCAGTGTTGAAGGTGTGGAAGAAGGAACGGGCGCTGTTATTACTGTTTATTCCGGTCCCAACGGTACGGGCAGTGTTATCGGCGAATATACCGTAGTTATTCACGGTGATGTAAACGGTGACGGTTCTGCTGACTCACTTGATGCCAGCATTCTTTGTGAGTTTGAAATTGGATTTATATCTGATTTCAGTGCTTACGGTATCTCTGATGATATAGCATTCATCGCCGGCGATGTTAACGCAGATGGCGGTGCTGATAGTCTTGATGCAAGTATTATTTGTGAGTTTGAAATTGGCTTCTTAGAAAATCTCTATGATATTACAACTCTTCCCGGAGACCTTGCAACTGTTTGGTGCTGATTTTTAGTTTATATATTTTGTAAATAATTTAATTTAATAGTTTTAGGAGGCACAAAAATGTCTAAAACAAAAAAAGTACTTAGCCTTGTAATGGCTATTGCACTTATGTTCAATGTTTTGGCAATTGCGTCATCTGCTGCTTGTGCAGACGGTAAATTAGTCGGTTTTACTGCAGAGTCAGCTGATAAGCTTGTTGCCGGTGGTACAGTAACTGTGGATTTTTATATTGAACTTCCTGCAGGTACTGACTACACAACGTATAAACTCGGTTTGTTCCAGTTAATTGTTTCTTATAATAAAGATATCTTGACCCCCGTTACAAGAACATGGGGCGATACTTATGCAGAGTTTATGGCACCTACTAACGGATTTAATACAACCACCTCTACTGTTCACGGTTGGATTTCATCTTATCTCACAACAGAAGAGGCGCCAAAATATACCGGTTCTTGTGCAATTGCCGGTAGCCAAGTTGATAATACCAATTCCTATGGATATACGGGTTCAACCGGTTATTGCATTAAATCATTAAAAGATAAGATGTTTTCAATCACTTTCAAAGTTGCGGATACTTACGACGGAACATCTTCCGCAGATGTTGCTATTCTTCAGAATTCTTTCCAGAATGCAACAAGAGCTTACTTGCGTGATATTACCGGTAATGGCGGTAGTAAACTCAACAAAAATGGTTCACAGGTTGACTGGTCTGATAGTGCTGTTACATTGACTGCAGCTGCATCTGCAACTCCCTCTGTAGCTCATGATAAAACAATGGGTCAGATGAAGAGCTGGGCATCTTTGACAGGTCCCTTCAACGGCGGTTTGGTTGGTAGAATTTCTAACCTTCCTTTGACCTTTGATGAAAATGACAACTGTAACGAAATTAAAAAGATTGAAGTTACTATCGCAACTACCGATGGTTCAACAACTGCTGAAGCATATACTGTTTACAAACAGGCAGACGGTTCATATCTCTTCCGTGCTGTAATCAAAAATATGACTATCACAGATGAAGAAACATTAACATGCACTTATGCTGTTACAAAGGCTGACGATACAGTTATCTACAGTGATCCTTTTACAACAACAGCAAAACAGATGTATGACACAGCACTTGCTAATTACACAGCAGCAAATCCGTAATGATTTCGAGAGCTTACGAAAAAGCAGATTTTCAAATTATAGAGTTTGCCGTTGAGGATGTTTTGACCGCTTCAAGTGTTGTTCACACAACTCGGCCAAACACAACCGCCCCTTCAACCACTTTGCCCGGAACAACTTCCGGCAACGGAAACATAGCAGGCGGCAGCGGCGACGCGGAATTTGATTATTCTGACCTTTTCCAGTGATTCAATAATACTTTAAAGATATTGAAAGGAGTATTTTTTATAATGAAAAAATACACAGCACCTGAGCTCGAAATCATGGAGATCGAGCTCGAGGATGTACTCACAGTTTCCAGCGGAACTGATGGCGAATGGAACGCTTCTCTTGGCGGAGATAACGGTTGGTATTAATTATCAACGGTTTTTCCGATAAAGTTATGTAGTCCCTCCCACCATGTGTGGGAGCGGGCTGTGAGTAAACCTCATATTAAAAAATTTTCAGCAAGCCGGGGTAACCCGGCTTGTTTGAGTTAATAAATTTGTTTCTGTTTGGTTTTGCAAGCCTTACAAATCGAAACAGGTACAAATTTACGGCACTTTCAACAACCCGCTAAGCTTTATTGTAAAAATAAACTTCGGGTTCACACGTAAAAATATACGAACAAAAAGCCGACAGGAACTATCCGATAATATGTCGAAATAATAACCGCAAGAGAGGATTATTTTATGCCCAAGGTAAATATGGAAACGTTGCTTCCCTATATTGAGGAGGCGTTCAAAAGAGGAAAGTCATTCCGGATTCCCGTTACGGGAACAAGTATGAATCCTCTTTTGTATCAAAACAGGGATTTTGTTAAAATAGAAAAACCCACGCTGCCCCTTAAATTGGGCGATATCCCGCTCTATCGCAGAAATGACGGCTCCTTTGTTCTTCACCGTGTTGTGGGACTGACAGAAAACGGCGAATACATTATGTGCGGAGATAACCAAACCCTTTTGGAATACGGTATTACCGACAAAAATATTATAGGAATTGCAAAGACCCTTATTATTGACGGCAGGGAAGTTGATACGGACAATGATGCCGAGTATTTAAGATATAAAGAAAAATCTCTGAAAAACATCGGTGGCAGATATCCTTTAAGACGTTTTAAACGCAGGGTATTTCGATTGGCAAAAAAATGCCTGACAAGTTTATCCCGCAACTAAAAACACAGTTAATTTCATGTATAAAATTTTTAAAAACTATTGTAGATTGATTCGTTTTATGTTACAATGAGTAGCATAGAATATTGTGGCTTTTCACAGCATTTATTAATTTAAAAGGGGATTCTAAAATGGCTTACGAAGAGAAAAGAACACCCAACGACGATGTTATGGGGTTTGAACCGATTCTTAAAATTATCAGAACCGTTTTTGCTAAATGGTGGCTCGTTGTTATTTTTGCCGTTACTTTTGCCGTTGCAGGTTTCGGCATTGCTAAAATTACTTATACCGAGGTGTATTCTTCAGGTATAATATTTAACGTTTCCAACAAAGACAGAGATATTGCGGGCAGTGCCGGTGCCTATACTTCTGCAAGTGATGCCCAGGCCTCCACAACTCTTGCCAACAACTTTAAAACACTTATTCAGACAGGTAATGATTTTATTACCATGGTACAGGACATTGTTAAATCCACTACCGGTCAGGAGTATTCCAAAAAATTCCTCCGCGGCTTAATTGATGTTCGTGTTGTTACCGATACAACTCTTATTAAGGTTAACGTTAATTCAAATGATGAAGAATTAACCTATGCCGTTGCTTCCGCAATCCAAAGCATTTACCCGGAAATTGCCAAGAAGGCTTTCCCTACGGCTGAGATCAGCGTTGTTGATAATGCCACCAAAGCTGCTCTTGCTTCCGACTCTACAACACTTATTTATACTGCTTTAGGATTATTTTTGGGTGCGGCTATTGCGATATTTATAATTCTCATTGTCGCAAAAATGCAAAACAAACTGCAGAGTACGGATGATATTAAAAGTAACTTTGGTTTGAGCATTCTTGCCACTGTTTCCAATATTAAAAACAAAAAGAAAACAGATACTAAAAGACTTCTTATTACCGACAAAAATGTGGGACTGCCTTTTATTGAAACGTTTAAGCTCATCAGAACAAAGCTCGAAAACATTAAGCTGAAAAAAGGTTATTCCGTATTTGCCATAACAAGCTCTACGGAAAGTGAAGGCAAAACCACTTGTTCCGTTAACACTGCCCTCTCCCTTGCAAAAAGCGGTAAATCCGTTCTCCTTATTGATGCGGACCTCAGAAAACCCGCTGTTTGTAAAACTCTCGGCATTTCCCTTGAGGGCGAAAGAGGCGTTTATGATATTGTCAAAGGCAACAAATCCTTTGAAGAATCCGTTAAATACATAGAGAAACTTAACCTCTATCTGCTTGTTACCTCTGTTGCCGTTAAAGATCCGTCGGAAACACTTGCTTCCGATGCCATGAGCGAAATTATTAAACAGGCAAAAGCCAACTTTGATTATGTAATTATTGACTGTCCTCCTGCGGGTGTTGTTGCCGATGCAGCTATTGTGGCAAACTACACCGATTCAGTTATTTTTGTTACAGCGGAAGACAGAGTTTCAATTTCACAGATTGAGTACGCACTCAGTGACCTTACAACCGCAAAATCCGAAGTGCTCGGTTGCATTTACAACTGTGCCGGCAGCGGTAAAGGTTCCTTTGTTACAAACAGGGCGGACGGTTATTTCTCCAACTACGGTGCGTCATATTACTATGGCGGTAAGACACACAGGTCTTCAAGACATTAACCGGTTAAGAACTCAATTGGGACTGTAAAAACAAAGTTTTTTGAGTCGTACTCTAAAGGACAAAAAAGAGTTAATGTAGCAAAAAGCTACATTAACTCTTACTTTTTTGCACTGCCACTAAAAGTGGTGAGTAAGTGCGCCTTTAACTTCAAGTGATATTCTTTCCTTCGGAAAGAGTGATATTATGCACTTTTCGGCATAGTGATATTGAAATCTTCGATTTCAGTGTTATTTTATTCGCATAAAACTGTCCGAAGGACAATATCACAATGCGTAGCATTATATAACTGCGAAGCAATATCACTCGCCGTATGGCGAATAAAACTGCGTGAGTGTCCTCTGGACACCCACGCATTACAGTCCCTCTTTCTTATTCTGTTTTTAGTCATTATTTATAAAAAATCACAATATTTTTCTAAACAAATTCGTCCTTTTTTTTCAACAGAAAACATAAAAACTATTGATTATTTTATCTTTTATGGTATTATATATATGTATATTGTCTTATTGTGTTTAATAGGCGATTTATAAAATGGATTTGTATAATTATTACATAATTCCTAATTGATTAAATTATTTTTAGGTAATTATATACTGATTTGGAGGCTTGTTTATGGCACTTGAATTACCCAAATTAACAAAAAAAGAAAAACAACCCGGTGAAAAATCTCAGCTCGCCTTGAAGGTTGGACAGTTTTTCGAGAAAAATCCGATTATGAAGATAATCATTCCGGTGATTCTTTTTCTGATTCTTGTTGCGGTTTTTCTATTGGTAATTTTCGGTGACGGTGTTTTGACCGATGACGAAAACGCGGACACAACGGCGAATTCCGCCGGAACTAACGAGGTTCAGGTCGTCCCGGGAAACAACATCATCAGAGATAAAGAAATTACTAAGCTGATTGACAATGATCCTCTTTCTCCCGATATTCTTGCCACCGCCACTTACACCGGCTCGGTTACGGGATCAAGCGGTTTGAAAACCGCACTTATTCAAATCGGTACATCCGGTGATACATTGGTTCTTTCGGCAGGTGAAACAATCGGGGATTCCGATTGGGAACTTATAGAAATTTACTCCGACTATGTTGTTTTTAAAGCCGGTAACATAACTAAGAAATTGGAATTAGCCTAATACTTAAAGTAAACTATTTTATTCTACATAAATAGGGGGATTTTCAGATGAAAACAAACAAACGCAAAATGAGGTCAATTGGCATTTTTGCCCTTGTACTTGTTCTGCTTGTGAGCATGATTTTACCGCTCTCAGCAGCCGGCAGTGCCATTGACGAAGCAATGGGAACCTATGTGGTTAAGCAGGGTGATACACTTTCTTCCATTGCCGCGGCTCACGGTGTTACCGTTTCAGACATTGTAACATCCAACGGAATTTCTGCTTCTGCAGAGCTTTATGCAGGTCAGAAACTTTCCATTCCCGGTGCGGTTAATATCGAGGACGACTCCACTACATATTACGGCACATCAAGTTCCATTTCCATTAACTTTAAGGATGCGGACCTTATCGGTGCTCTCGAAACCGTTCTTGCTCACACGGGCTACACAATGATTTTTAAGGGCAGCACCACAACTGTTCCCGAAATTTCTCTTGATAATGTGTCACCTCTTACAGCCATTGACTATATTCTTCGTATGGTTGATATGACTTATATCAAGAATGATGACATGATCTATGTGGGTACAGCCGGCGACCTTAACTCAAGTTTTGCAGACAGCGAAGCCCTTACCAAATTCTCTCTCAAATATATTTCTACCGATACGTTGACTTCTCAACTTTCAACACTCGGCGTCAGCGTTAAGCTCGTTAAGGTTGATATCAACCTCAGAGAATTTTGGCTCAGCGGTACACCCATGCAGCTTGCCAAAGTTAATCAGCTTATTAAACTCCTTGATAATAAAAAGAATACAACTATCAGTAGTGCAAAGATTAGTTCAAGTCTTACCGCTATTGAAATGAAACATATTTCCGCCAGCGAGTTCAGCAGTTTGCTTGGTTCTCTCGGCCTTCATACCGGTATCGTTATGAGTGCCCACCCCATGACACTTTTTGTATATGCTTCAGGCGATGCTTATAAAGACATTATGAGAGTTAAGAAACTCGTTGACTACTATGACGAAAATGCTGCCGAAAACACAGAAACAGAGGGTACAACGGATGTTGCAGGAGACGGCACAACAGGTGGCACAACGGGTGGCACAACGGGTGGCACAACCGGTGGTACAACAGGCGGTACAACCGGCGGCACAACCGGTGGTACAACAGGTGGTACAACAGGTGGTACAACAGGCGGTACAACAGGCGGTTCAACAGATGTTGTGATCAGCGACGGCGAAACCTCACTTGTAAAAATTGACCTTCAGTACATTACAAAAGAAGATGCAAGCCAAATAGTTACTACATTCGGTTATGATGTTGAAATACTCGGCCTCGATCTCTATGAAAAGAGAATTTGGATCCAGGGTGAGGCAGAAGAAGTTGAAGAAGCAGTTGCAAGAATAAAAGAAAACGATACTGCCGAAAACGACGCAACAAAGATATTCTTCAAATACGAGCTTCAGAATATTGTTGCCTCCGAACTTCAGAGCAAGGTTGGTTTCGTTAACCTTGACGATGTTGAATTCTACTTCGGCTCATATCCTCAGCAGACTAAATCCATTATGGTATATTGCAGCAAGAACAAGGAAGCAGAGGTTAAGGAAATCATAGCCTCTCTTGATAACAACCTTGACAAAATGTATTATCCCATTGAAAATATTCTAAGTGATGAGGCTCTGGCATCTGCAAGACTGAAGATGGATCTTGTTGTTGAGCTTCTCCACAACCCGGAAATCAATAGTAGTACTTTTGCTGTGTCCGGCGATCTTGATTCAACTGATGACGGCGTAAAATATGTTATTTATGTTTACGCTTCTCCCGAAAACATTGACCTTATTACAGATATGTGGGGCAAGATAGGCTAAAAACTTTTCATTTGGAGTGACTGAAATGGAATATATAAATCAACCGAGTATGTATCCCGTGAACCTTGAGCAATTGCTCAGGCTCACGGTTGAGAAAAAAGGCTCCGACCTTCATATCGTTGTAGGTATGCCTCCTTGCATTCGTATTGACGGCGACATCGTTAAGCAGGATTTTCCCCCTATGACTCCTCCGGATGTCGAGAATATGCTTATGCAAGTATTATCGGACAAACACAAAAGAGAATTGCACGATAATTTGGAACTTGATATTTCCTATTCGGTCCCCAAATGTGCTCGTTTCAGAGGTAATATTATTGTTCAGCGCGGTACTCTCGCCGCGGTTTTCAGAGCAATTCCCTTTGAAATTCCCACTCTTGACAAATTAGGTTTACCTGCCGATGTAAGAAGACTTTGTTCTCTTCCCCGTGGACTTATACTTGTTACAGGCCCCACCGGTAGCGGCAAATCAACTACTCTTGCGGCAATGCTAAACCACATGAATATAAACTATGAATATAACATAGTTACCATTGAGGACCCCATTGAGTTCTTACATTCCCATAAACGTTCCATCGTCAGACAGCGTGAGTTGGGCGGAGATACACTCAGTTTTAACAATGCGTTGAGAACGGTTCTTCGTCACGACCCGGACGTTATTATGATCGGTGAAATGCGTGACCCGGAAAGTATCAGTATCGCTCTTACGGCGGCTGAAACAGGTCACCTTGTTCTATCAACATTACATACACAGACTGCTCCGCTGACAATTTCCCGTATTATCGACTCTTTCCCCAGCGAACAGCAGAACCAAATCAGAAGCCAGCTTTCCAATACTTTGCGTGCTGTTATTTCCCAACAACTAATGCCTCGTTTAGGCGGCGGCCGTGTTTCTGCGGTTGAGTATATGGTGGATACTCCCGCTATCAGAAATATGATTCGTGAGGGTAAGGACCATCAGCTTTACAGCACCATGCAGACCGCTCAAAAAGAGGGCATGCAGACAATGGACCAGGCTCTTCTTAAACTGCTCAGAGAACAGAAAATCAGCAGAGAATCTGTTTTGGAAAACTGTGTTGAAAGAGCGGAAATTCTCAGACAAATGCAGATGTATTGATAAATATTTTTATTATCCAAAGGGGGCAGACTATTGGATTTTACGTATGAAGCCTTAAACCGACAAGGTCAGTCAATAACCGGTAAAGTTGTTGCAAACAATACCAGCGAAGCCTATGAAAAACTTCGTGAGGCGGGTGTTGTTGTTACAAAACTTACCGAAGTAAAAGGCAAGAATGTCAAAAAAACAAAAAGTAAAAAAGTCGGACTTGCAGATATGTCCATGTTTGCGCGTCAGCTTTCTGCGATGATTAGTGCGGGTATTCCCGTTACTCAGGCCATGCAGACTCTTGTCGGTCAGACTACCAACCAGACCCTTGCAAATGCTATAAGTAATATTGCTGATGATGTTGAGGGCGGTACAGCTCTTTCCGAAGCATTCCTTGCGCAAAGACCGGTATTTTCGGATCTTTTCTGTTCAATGATTGCTGCCGGTGAAATGGGCGGTATGCTTGACAAAACCTTGCTTGCCATGTCCAACCAGTTACATAAGGACAAACAGCTGAAAGACTCCGTTAAGTCTGCAACATCCTACCCCAAGATGGTTGGTTCCTTTGCTATTGTTGTTCTTTTTGCGATGCTTATTTTTATGGTTCCCACATTCCAAGGAATGACTACAACCGTTGAAAATCTGAACCCCATTACAGAGTTTGTTTATTTCCTGTCAGAGTCCTTGAGGGCATATTGGTACATAATTTTCCCCGGAATCGGTGTTTTCATTTTCGTTTTGATTAAGGTAATAAAATCACCTCCGGTTCAGCATTTTTGGGAAAATCACAAAATGCAGTGCCCCGTTGTCGGCGAACTGATTACAAAGACAATTCTCGCCCGTTTCTGCCGTATTTTTGCAACACTCATCGGCGGCGGTGTTACAGCCGTTAAAGCCCTTGAAACTGCGGGCCCCACTTCCGGTTCAAAACTTATTGAGGCGGCAGTTACGAAGGCAATTGAAGAAGTTGAAAACGGTGGTACAATCCACGAATCCCTGGATGAATCGGGACTTTTCCCTCCCATGCTTATCGGTATGATTGCAATCGGTGAGGAAGCCGGTACACTTCCCACCATGCTTGACAAGGTTGCGGAGTTTTATGAGGAAGACGTTGATACCCTTGCAAAGAGTTTGGGTTCAACTCTCGAACCCATTATGCTTGTAGGTCTTGCAAGTATCGTTGGTTTCTTGATTATCGCCCTCTATCTTCCTATTTTCCAGGCAACAACAGCAACTCCGACATAAACTGTATTAAAAATCAAAAATCCTTCGCAAAGGAGCAGATATAATGGCTAAAGTGAACAGTGCTATCGGCATTGAATACAACTCACACGAAATTAAAGCCACAGAGCTTTATAAACATTCGGACGGCAGATTTGAGATTCTTGCCGTTGGAAAAGCAACCTTAGAGGATTCTGTTATCGGAAACGGTATGATTTTGGATAGTGTCCTTTTCGGTAGCGCACTTAATGATATTATCGCAAACGGAAAATTCAATAAAAATGCTCCGGTTGTAGTTGGTGTTAATAACGAAAATGTTATTATGCGTTACGCAACATTTCCCAAGGTTCCCAGCGATAAATTAAGAGGTGTTGTTACTATGCAGGCACAGGAATTTATTCCTGTTCCCATTTCGGAGTTGGGGTTGGATTTCGTTGTTATTGATGAAACAACCGATGATGATGACCAACCTGCATTGAATGTTATGCTTGTGGGTGCAAGGAATATTATGCTGCAAAACCTCATACAGAACTTTGAAGAAGTAAAGCTGGAGGTTGTGGATATTGACAGTTCGTTCCTGGCTTGGTGTCGAGTGGCTATTGATGAAATCAATCCGGAGGAAGTTGTCGGATTTATTTGCTTAACCGATGATGTTCTCGACTTCGTAGCCATTGCGGATAAAGAAATTAAAATGGTTCGTTCAATCAATATTCCCGACCGTGCAACAATTGAGGTAAAGAAAGCCTTCAACGATCCCGACGAAGTGGTTAGTACGGAAATGGATATAATTGTTGATTTACTGCAATCCGAACTTTCCTCATCAATAAATTATTTCCAAATGCAAACGGGATACGTTATGAATAAAGTTCTTTTCACAGCGGCTACCGCCTTGGAAAAAGAAATTGTGGAAAAACTTTCGGAAAAAAGCTATGTTCCTCTTGAAATACCGGAATTTTATAAGGATTTTTCAAATGAAACGTTTGATGCAAGTGAATTTGCCGGATGCATCAGTCTTGCAAAGGCAGCATTGGAGGGATAATGGTGAAATACAAAGTTAGTTTGCTTCCCGAGCAAAACAGGAAGCGTTTAAACAATAAGAAAAAACTTGAAAAAATTAAAATCAATACCCTTATAACTTTGTTTGTATTGGCTCTGTTTGCCTTTGTTGTTATGGGCACAACGATTTATGCCAACGGACAGTTGAAAAAAGCAAAAGCGCTTGATAATGAAAGTGCCCAGGAGGTTGCTCAGCTTGAGCAGTTCCGTGAAATTAACGCAAATCTTCAAAGCAAGGTTCAGCTTATTGAAAGTATTCAGGTTAATGAGCCCATGCTTGTGAACTTTATAGCAAGTGTGTCAAATTTACGTTCACCCGGTGTTTCAATACAGGGTTTTGAATGTACGGATTGGAAAGTATCCCGTGTTTGTAATTTAACAGGTACCTGCGACAATCGTAAACAGTATCTGGCTTTTGAAGAATCTGTGGGAAAAATGGAAGGAGTTTCGGGAGTTACCTGCGTTTCCTATGTTCAGGGTACTGCGGAAACCGATGGTGTTGCTTTTGCAATTTCGGTAACTTGCTCCGGCGGTTCCGCACCCGTGGAAACAGCACCCCCTGAAACAGCCGCAGCAACAACGGACGAAGCAACCGATGTTGCAGTAGAATAAGGAGAGGAGACGTTTATGAAAAATAAAAATATTAACTTAAAAGATATAAAAAACTCTCCTTACACCTCGGCGGTTGCATTGATTTTGGTAGTTATTTTGGTTATAGCTGCCATAGTGTATTCCGTATTAGGAATATTTGAAACAAAGAAAGAAATTGTTGAAGCACGAGAGTCTTATCAGAATAATTTAAAAGAGATTGCAATTCTTGAAGAACTCCGAGCACAGAGTGAAAAAGCCGAGGCACAGTTGGAGATTTATAAGGGAATTCTTCCCGATGAACTGGGAGATGTATATATACTTCAAGAAGATGTTATCAGAACATGCAAAGATTTTTCCCTTGATGTTTCTGCAATAGAGGTATCCCAGGTTCAGGAACAGACACAGGAAACAAAATTTGTTTTAAGTGTTCAAGGCACCTTTGAAAATATATATAACTATATGGCTTATGTTTCATCTCTTGAACAGATGCACAGATTTGATTCTCTTGTTTTAACAAAAACAGAGGACGACAAATATAATGCAGATATCACTCTTACGATACTCTCGCAAAACGGTGCGGAAGGCATTGTAGCTGTTGCGGCTGAGGGTTAAAATACTTTAGGTTTACCAAAAATATAAGAATTGCGGGCAGATAGTTTATTACAATAACGATTAACTCGCAGTTCTTGTTGGCTTTTAATTATGCGTTTGGAAAGGGAAGTTTGTTTTGGCAGATATGAATATAGTAATTCCCGGTACTGTGGGTTATTTTCTTGTAAAAAACGGCACGATTACCGAGGAACAGTTGCTTAATGCATTGGAAATACAAAAGGAAAGCAAAGCATTATTGGGAACAATTCTTGTAAATGAGGGGTATTGCACGGAAAGGGATGTTGCCGCTGCCCTTGCTACTAAAACCGGTTGCAAACTTGTTTCCATTGAAGAAGTAGGAATAAATTTTGCAATTGCAAATATAATTCCTCCGGATATTGTTGCACGAAAAGGTGTTCTTCCCCTTTATCAGGAAGAAAAGAGACTTTTCGTTGTTATGCGTAACCCAAATGATATTGTTACAAGAGATAACCTTTCCATCATTACAGGCGGAATGGAAATCGTTCCCCTTGTATCAACGGATACGGAACTTAATGTTGCCATTGATACAATATTAAATAACGCAAACAGCATAGATGCATATGATGAAGATGAGATATCCGAAGATGAGCTTGATTCTCTTGAACAGCTTGCTGCGGATGAAAAACCCGCAGTTCAGCTTGTTAACCAGGTTATTACAAATGCGGTTAAGTCCGGCGCATCCGATATTCATATTGAGCCAATGGAAAAAAACATGCGTGTTCGTCTTCGTATAGACGGCGTTTTGCATGAGGTTCTCCAACAACCGATCAAACTTCATGCTGCGGTTTCATCCCGTGTTAAAGTTATCGGCGGTATGGACATTGCGGAAAGACGTGTTCCCCAGGACGGACGTACAACCGTTAAGGTTGATGACAGAACATTTGATATTCGTATTGCGGTTCTTCCCTCCGTATATGGCGAAAAAATTGTTATGCGTCTTTTGGAACGCGGTGCAAAGTCAGTTCAGCTTAAAGATATCAAATTTTCTCCCGCACAGTCGGAGAGGTTTATGAAAACAATATTTATGCCCTACGGTTTCCTGCTTGTTACAGGTCCTACCGGTAGCGGTAAGTCAACAACACTTTACGCAACTCTTTCAGAGGTTAGCGACATTACAAAGCACGTTATTACTCTTGAAGACCCTGTTGAGCGCAGAATGCCCGGCCTTTGCCAGGTTCAGATGAATACCCGTGCGGGTATGACCTTTGCGGCGGCTCTTCGTTCCGTTCTCCGTGCCGACCCGGATATCGTCATGGTCGGTGAAATTCGTGACGGTGAAACTGCGAAAATCGCTGTTGAATCCGCTCTTACAGGACACATGGTTTTCTCCACACTCCATACAAACGACGCTCCCAGTGCGGTTACCCGTCTTGATGAAATGGGTGTTGAGCCCTTCCTTACGGCTTCATCCCTTGTTGGTGTTTTGGCACAGCGTCTTGTTCGTGTGCTTTGCCCCAGATGTAAGGAAGCGGTTGATGTAACGTACCGTGAACTTCGTAACAGTATGGAAGATTTCCCTATTCCCGAGGGAAAAACACTTGACGATACAGTAAGAATTTATCAACCCAAGGGCTGCATTGCTTGCAGTAACACCGGCTATAAAGGACGTCAAGGTGTATTTGAATTCTTACAGATTACTCCGGAAATGAAAACCCTGATTCTTCAGCGTTCCGGTGTTCAGGAAATCAAGGATTTGGCAATGGCACAGGGTATGCAGACCTTGCGCCAGGAAGGTATCGCAAAAATTCTTGAAGGTACAACCTCGGTAGAAGAAGTTCTTCGTGTTATCGTATAATTCTACGGTTTACAAGGTGGGTTAAGTTTTAAATCGTGCGTGGCTTATTATTTATCTGAAAGTCGGAAAGAAAGGATTTGAGACTATGAAAATCTTAACAAAGAGGAACGGTATTGCGCTTGTTGCAGTATTGACGATTTTGCTTGTTTTGACATTGCTGCTTCCTGTAATGTTTAACATGTCCGAGCACGCTATCTCCGGTGCTGCCTCCAGAGAAGATAAGCAAATAGCCTCATATTACGCTCGTTCAATGGTTGAAATGACGGTTTCAGCCTTTGAAGATCTTTACGACGCTGCCGAAGAAGATAAAGAAACAAATACGGATTCAACATATCTTCAGATAATGAACTCATTTAAGACTATCCCGGACGGCAGTACCAGTAACACAATGAAGGCTCAGACTATTTATATCTACAAAAAAAATGAAGATGCTCCGGATATATCCAATGTCACAGAACAGGCTCAGATAGACGAAGCAAACGAGTATATCCGGTATTTCACAAGTAAAGACACTTCCGGAGATTACGTTTATTTAGGCGAAGCTGATTGCAATATTATTTATGAAGAAGCAAAAGAGTATTACGAAACTAAATATAATTCGGAAAAAAAAGCCTTTGAGACTACCTTGATGACGGATCCTAACGCGGCAACAATTTACGAGAATTATATTGAATCGGCAAGGGACGGCAACATTCAAGGGGAAACAGACACAAGATATTCCAAATTGGAACAGGAAAAAGTTACATTTGTTGCAAGGGCAACTGTTAACGGTGAAGTCGGCGAAAGACGCTGTGTTATGTATCTTCCTTCAAAGCCTGCGGAAAAGAACTGGATTGCTCCCGCGAACATGGAAAGCAATCAGATTTTCCCCGATACCGAAAACGCAACAAGTATAACAAACCTGGATGTACCCGACGATTTCGTTGGGGACATAAAAGCGTTTAACAAACAGTCTGTTTTCATATTTTCATGCGTAGGCAATATGGTAATTTCAAAGGAAAATATGAAAATCAAGGATAAAGACGGCAATTATGTGGATTATAATAAATTTATTGAAGATTACAACAATAATCCCCTGCATACAGCCGACAGTTTGAAATTGATCAATAATTCCGCAGATTTCTCTCTGGGTCTGCACCCAATTACGACAACCCTTAAACCCTCAAACGATCCCTCTTTTTCCTGTGTAAAAACAAACAATATGAGATCTTGGGCAATTTCCGCTCAGCGCGATAATTTCGTTGCCTACACCGCAACCAATGCAATTGAAGTTGATATGCCAATCAATCTTCTTATTAACCCCTGCCGTACTATGAGAATAGGTGACGGTATTTCCGCAAACCAGTCCCTCTACAAGATTATGTGCTTTCAGGCGCCGGACATAGTTTTTAAAGAAAGTGTAAACAGTTTTATGTCCCTTTACCGTAAAGAGGGTCTTGCAGCAGGTTTAAGTAACTATAATGCCTACAGAATGAGCAGCATTATTCTTTCTGCACCGCAGAATACTCCCTACAGTTATCTGAACGAAGAACGGGGCAAGGTTGTTAAAGCGGGTAAGGTTTACTTTTTAGAGGATGCATATATTTGGCTCGTACCCTACGGGGAGGATGGTTCGGACTACAAAACCCAGACCGTATATTACAAAGGTAAAGATATTCTTCTTTACAAATTCGCAAATGCGGGAGATGTTTTCCTCTTTAATAACGAGGTCAAAGAAACAGATGATACAAAATACGCCGGGTTTTCAATGACGGGTTACTTTATGGATGTTCTTTATAACAAAGGTGACGCCAAAACGACCGCTCCTTGGTGGGATTTTGTTACGCGTATGCGCGGAGCAATCTTTGACAAAGCAATGGAAACCTTCAGAGAGCCCACTTATGTTGAAGAAGATTTAAAATGGGTTGGAAACATAAAAAACGGAACAGTTGGCGCGACTCCCGTCGTTGATGATTTCTATGTTGTATGGGAGAGTTAAGGCATATTCTCTATTATATTGATTAAGAAAGGATTGATTAAATGAAAAGGCGTAATTTCCAAAAGAGCGGCGCAAGGAAACGTTTTTTTAACAAACTTGGTATGACCTATGTTGAGCTCCTTTGTGCTCTTTCATTGCTCAGTCTTATTGTGGTAATGTTCACCCCAATGCTTTTATCCTCCTATGAAAGAATTTATTCCGCGGGGGAGAGAGAGGCTAATACTTACAGCAAAAAAGAGAGTGTCGAAACCGTGCTTTCTTCCCGTGTATCAAAGTTTTCACTTGATAGTCTGGATATGCAGATGTCCTTCAATAGCCTTGTTCAGTCTATAGAGGTCAGCGGAAAAAAAGCAATCGGCGGACTTGTTGATGGTTTTGAAACCCTTTTCGGTTATGAACGAACTACGGTTGAACTTATTTCACCCTCCACGGTGTATGATGACGATACATACCACGAAATTATTTTGCAGACATCGGGTATGGATTACGATACGGTTACATTCGGTGAGGTGGAAAATTATGACAAAACTACCGGAGAAGTAACGAATGTGGACGCTTGGAAGGGAAAAATCCATTTACAGGTTATTATGCCCAATAAAAAATACACCGGAACCGGTGCTACTCTCCAGGAAACCGTTTACAGTGATTCAGCCTCCCAGTATTTGAATGTGTCCACAACCGGTTCGGAACCCTCAACAACCGATCCGGGAGATCTTTCCATGGGTACCGACGGCAGAATAACTCTGAGAATAGGCAGATCGGACCTTGATTTCACCCGGTCCCCTGTTCAAATAAGGGTGTACTATGTAAACAAAAGAGGCAAGATGCGAATTATATCGGAATATTTGCATATTGAACCTGCTACCATTCTTTTTGCGGGTGAAACTGACTCCAATGCAGATTACTACACTTCCGCGGGAGTTCAGTCGGAAACGGGTACCGACGGAAAAACCGTTTACAGCCTTAATGCAAAGGGCAGAGTAATGCGTACGGACAACAGCCCGTATCTTAATCAGCCCAGTAGATACAACAAAGGTTCTTATCAGTTGACCATGGGTCGTCCGGGTACCAACAGCAAACTCGATATTGACATCCGTTCAATCCGCTGGATTGACAATGACAATGACGCTTCTCTGGACCCCTATTATGTTATGACAGGTACAAACGGCGCCATATACAGAATGTATAACTTTAAGAGCCACGATAGTGATGTTTACAAAGCGGCAGTGGGCTCGGAACTTATGAACAACAATTCTCAGGCTCAGGCGTACCTGACAAAAGGCGCGGGCGCCGATACCCTTGACAAAGCGTTTAAACTCGAAACAGGTGAAAGAGTTTATTCATCACTCTGGGGCGGAGATTTCTCCCATGCCTTTGAATATTCCACGGGACAAGATAAAAGTTCCGCTTACGGTCCCTCTGTAAACTATCCCGGTGGTGACAAAACATGGATTACCTCCGAAGATGAGCTTGGTGTAAAGGGTGCTGCGAAATACAATATTATGAGTCCCGTAGCCCAGTTTGTTTATTATGCAAACTATGAGGAATGTGACTTCGAGAGAAAGTTTAAAAAGACGCGTCCCATTTCATATATATTAACCGAATCCGGATATGCTCTCAGACTGTTCGGAAGCGTTAACGGCGATAATGGCAGAGAATACAACGGAATGCAGGCTCTGTATGATCCGAACACTGCGGGTAGTTACGGTTACAGAATATTCGGAAAAGAATCCTATAAAAGGACCTGGGCAAATGAAGTATATGCATTCTACGGAAACAATGCAAAAAAGTATATAACTGACAATGAACATGTTTTTTCCTCAATCAGTATCGCGGCGCTCGCCTCATATAATATAACAGCTTTTGACAACTATAGTAATAGCACCGGAAAACTTACTAACAACACAGAAAATGTCAGATTGAATTACTTCCAGCGTTCGAGTAATCAGGGTGATAACGATGGTATAGGAACGCCTCGTTCCAACGCAAAGAGCCCGGCGTATGACGGAAATCTGGGCTATCTGAGGTATGAGTCGTTCGACGTAAATATTACCGACGCTATATATATTCCTTCTACAGCCGGTGGAACAAGTAAAGGGTCCATGTTCTATGTGGGCAATGTTCATGCATATTCGCATTTGAACCAAATTGACAAAATAAATAATAATTGTGTATGGGACTACGCGCTGTCATACAAAAAAGATGAATCTGATGGAAAATATTACAGAAGCAACGGTGAAAACAGTACATTCTTTTTATCAGGTGCTCTTACGGAATACCTTGTTGCAAGTAACGCTGACGGAACAGGAACATATATTGCAAAATTCCATAATACCGGAGCACCGCATGAAGAAGGCGCTACTAAAACCAAACCTAGTGAAAATTATTATACTCCTGACAGAATTTTAGGTGAAGATGCAAGAGCGAAACAGCTTTATGCAATTACACATACTTCAGCTCAAACTGCCGCTACAAAAGCAACAAAAAATGAGTTCTTCTTCCCCACAAGAGGCACTACGGGCGAGTGGGAAACAATTTACATGGACGATGTTTCCTTTACGTTCGGCTATTCTTCAAACAGGGAAAAGGTTTATTCAAAAATAACCTACGACGGTAATACGGAAAAAATTCGTTCCTTTGAGGAGTACTATTGGATTTCCCACTACGGAACCGCTAACCGCGTTGCAAACAGGAATCTTTGCGGTATTACCGGAATAACCGGCGGCTGCCTTGACGGTTGGGCGGGTAACAACGGAAATGATACGGGATACGACTATCTCAACAGTTATAATAACGATTATTATAATGTCTGGTTCCCCGGAGAAATGTATAACCTCAACAAAATTGCTTCAAAGAACGGTGTTACCGTTGCGGTGGGCTATGCCGTTTCCGGTTCAACATATCAGTGGATGAATCAGGATACCGCAAATTATGCCGACTGCAGTTCCACTGCTCTGGGCGGTATTTTCAATGACGGAGTTCTTGCCGCCATGATTGAGGGGAAGGATACCTCCCTGAACAATCTTCTTTATTTTAAAGATAATGAAACAATGGACAGGGATTTCTTATCCAAAAACAAGGCAAACTATTCACAGTTCAAGGACGCGGATAAAGGTTTAGCACAGCAGTACGGAAACCACTCCCGTGACAGCGTTCAGTTTACTGCGGTTGACCTTTTGGTTGAACAGGAAAGAACGGGCAACAACTCGGTAAACCTTGAATATTATGCGTATTACGGCGATAACAAGGGCAGGGTATTCAGATCCCTTGTTGCAAGAGGTACCGGCACAACCGATACATCTGTGGATGTGGGAGGTAACAACTCCGATACGGATCTTGTTGTTACTTCCAACGTCAATACCGTTCCGTTTATCAAGGATCTGACGTATTCCGGTGCAGAGAATACTTCGGCGGGTTCCATGGAGGAAATTAAAATTGGCGGTGAATCCCTGAGTAAATATTTCAAGGAAATCAATACCATTGACGCAACCAATAATACTATTATTATCAGCGGCAAAAAGGCGGATACCGTATCCTACGAATACTTCGTTGTCGGCGTAAAAAATTCCGACGGTAGTTGGAACTGGCGTGCCGTTCAAAACGGTACATTTAACGATGTAATAAATGACGCGGCGGTTATCGGAGGCTATTATTACATTGTGAGTAACGGTTGGATGGCAGGTGTTTCTCTTGATGCTTTCAGCGATGTTAGTGTTACAAAAATCCAAGAAGCATCATACAACGGCAAGCACGATGTTTCCCAAAATAAAAACGACCTTTTATGGGTTGATTTGGGTAGCAGAAAATTTTATGCCATAGCCGGTCACGCAACAAACTAAAAAGGAGAAAGGATTATGTTCAAATTTTTGACATCAAAAAAGGGCTTCACCCTTGTGGAATTGATGATAATATTGGTACTCCTTTCCCTTGGTTTTGTTGCTCTTGCAAATATGTTCCGTGCAACTATCAAGTCTTTCGACAAAACCGAGGAACGATACAGAAAACAGGAATCCGTAAAACTTGTTGCGGAACTTCTCCAAAAGGGTTCCACCGGTGTTGCCGCTTCAAAGACGGCGGATATATTTAACGATATATCCGTTGTCCCCACCGGCAACAAAGTGGATAAATCCTATTCCTACCTTTTTGCCGAGGAGTATAATGTTTGTTCGAAATGTGACAAAACATGGAATGAAACAAGCGGATGCCCGGATTCTTGTCCAGGTGCTCAAAAAAAACTGGATGGTTATTATATAAGCGTTCTTGACAAAGGAAAACCCCGTGCTTCTGCCCGGCGCCTTTCGCAAGAACCCATTTACTTAAGCATAGTTCCTTTAAGAGATGAGGCTAATAAAATTTCCTGCGGTGTTAAAGTCAGCATTGTTGCGGTTGAAGAAGAATTTGATGCCAACAATAAAGCCTTGTGTTTTAAAGGCTATGACGAGAACACAAACCCCAATCCCATTAGCATTGTTGATGATTATATTTTCTACGGACTTGATGTTGCATACCATTTTCCGAATATGATAGAATACGGCGGCAATGCCAGGGTAAATTTGGGTGCCGACGGGGAAATTGCAGAAGCTACGGCATACAACGCGGACGGCTCTTTGAAAAGCGATTCTGTAAGTGCATCTGACAACGGCGGAATTGTTTTAAGGGTTTATGCGGATTCCATAATTTCCGGTGACAATATGGAAAACGAAGTTTCCGCTCCCTCACTTTGCTTTATAGCCACGGCGTCCTACGGTCACGATTCCGGTGAGGTTGGTTTGCTCTGCGAATTCCGTGATAAATGCTTGCTTACAAATCCGTTAGGCACGGCATTTGTTAAAGCGTATTACAAGTTATCGCCTCCCGTTGCTGACTTCATTGCCGAAAGAGAACCTCTTAAAGCAACAGTAAGATTGGCACTTAAACCCTTGATTATTGTGGCAGTTAATGCGCTTGACGAGGATGTTGCCCGACAGAGTTTGCCTTTGTTTATGGCATTTATGTGTTGCGATGCAGGTGCTACGGCAATGCTTATTAAAATCACAACAAAGAAGAAAAGACAAAAATCCGAATAAAGTAAAATAAAAATCGACTTGCCGTGGCAAGTCGGTTTTTGTTTGCTGTATAAGTGTTTGTTTGCAAGGTTTCATTATCACACAGACAAAACCGAAACAAAAAAATTATACCTCAGAAGTATAGGAATCCTTAATAAACGCAATTACTTTTTGGGGTACACGGACGGAATCGGGGTAGTTGTCCTTTGAGGGAATCAGTTTCAAAACCAACAATTCATCCGCCTTGATTATTTCCCAAAGCCGTTTCATAACTTTTTCGGCTTCTTCCGTCTTATTCTCGTGTTCCAATACAATATATCTTCCGAGATTTTCGTAAATTTGGTCATTTTTAAGTCCCAAATCACTTTCCGCAAGGCTCATTCGGAACTCCTTTTCAAGTTCGTCGGAATATTTGAAATCGTCACGGAGAATAAGGGCTTTGAGCAAAAGAGAATGTGTTCCGCCGTTGTTTTTATTGTTGAGGGTATATTTCTCATAATAGGTGTAGGCTCTTACAAAATTCTCCTTGTACTTTTCGTAAAGTTCCCCAAGGCAGTAATACACATCGGCTTTCAGTTGGGAGTCCGAAACATCAAAATAGTGCTGTGTTGCGTAAATCAAAATGTTTTCCCCTATGGCAATGTTTCGGTTTCCGCCCCGTTCAAGAAGTTCATGGGCGGTTTCTTTTACTAAAACGCATTTTTCTTCCTTTGTATATGGGGAAATTTCTTTTATAAAATCTTCTGCGGATTTGGGCAAAGATTTTTGTGAACAGTTAATCATAATAACTCCTTTTTATTTGGACGGGGGAACGCATTTTGCAAGAGTCAAAGTACTTTTGCTTTCAACGCAAAATTTCCCGTCACAGCAGTGGGGCATAAAGAAATAGTCACCTTTTTTCAGGGGTTTACTGTAATCCTCGGAAACAAGTTCTCCCTCACCCTCGGTCACAACATAGACGCAAGTGCCTTGCAAACCCTCTGTTCTGCCTTTTTCTGTAATGTACCTCTCAACGCTGAAACAGGGGGTATCATTTTTACCTATAAGGCTCTCTTTTTTACAACCGTCTTTTTCATATATTGTAACGGGTGTTTTTTTGCACACGTCCATTACCTTTTTGTAATTATAAGAGTAATCAAAAACGCCCAGGGCATCTTCTTTTGAAAGACCTATATACATTTCCCTGTCGCTCAAATGATAATCTCCGCACCAACGCTCCGGCTGAATTGTGAAATCCGTGGGCTCCTGAACTTCAAGAATCAGACATCCCGCACCGATGGCGTGAACTGCCTTTGCGGGAATGAAATAAACATCCCCGGTTTTTACGGGTATTCTGTTGAGGAGCCTTTCCATTGCGGATTTATCGGTTTCGCTTTCCTCCACGGCTTTTTCAAATTCTTCGGGTGTAACACCGTCCTTGAAACCGAAGTATATACAGGCATCCTCCCTTGTTGCCAGAACAAGCCAGGACTCCGCCTTACCGAATTCGGAATTGAAGTGTACTCTCGAAAAAGCCTTGTCGGGATGAGCCTGAACGGGCAATCTTATTGCGGAATCCAAAGCCTTAACGAGAACATCAAGACTTTTTCTGTCCCCCAACATAAGTTCCTTTTCCTGCTCAATAAGTTCATTGAAATGAATATTTGTGCCTTTCACCGTGGAAAGTCCCTCAAATTCGTCGGTGCTTCCCTCGTTAAGTGCCTTTGTGGAAGAACAGATCCATTCCTCCGGATAAAAGGAATCCTCGCTGTCGTCACCGAAAAAATCCCTGAAAAGTTTGCCGCCCAGATACACGCGGAAAACACGGTTTTTCTCAAAAAATACAGGTTTTGTTGCTATTTCTCTTGTGTTCATAAATTTACCTCAGTAATAAATTTTGCGCCGATTTTATATCTTTGAAAATACCGCTCGCTACGGATGCGAACACACAGGCACCCACCGCGGCTTCTTCCCTGTGCTTGGGGAGGGCGGCTTCCATTTTAAAATCCTCCGTGAATATCTTTCTCCAGATTTCACTTTTTCGCAGTCCGTTGCCGGAGCAAACAAGTTGTGTGGGAGAAAATGACAAAAGGGATTTTTCACTTTCGTACATATCAAGAAGTTCTGTACAAACCCCTTTAAGTGTGCCGTATATGAGGTTTTCGGGGGTGAAATTGAAAGTTCCCATATTTTCAATACTGCCCCTAAGTTTCGGGTTTTCACGCGTTCCGCAGAACTGACAGTTTACTGTCAGTAAATCATCGGTTTCAGAAATGTTTTCCGCCGCGGAATCCATAAGCGCATACAGATTTTCCGCAGTGCCACCGAAAATTTGGGAGCATTTCTCAAAAAAGTCCTTTAAAATTGCATAGGCTCTGCCCCCGCAAAGAGAGGAGCCCACAAAAATGTACTTGTCGTCGGTTAAGGGACGGATTTCTCCGCAAGAGGTGAGCATTACTTTGTCGGTTACAAAGGAAACCTGACTTCCCGTTCCCACATTAACAAGGAGGGAACTTTCCGAATCCGCCACGGAGCCGAGAAAACTGGCCTGATTATCCCCGATTGCCACAGCAACGGGAATACCTTGGGGCAGAAAATCGCAAGCGGTTTTTCCCGCCAAAGCCGTCGATTTAATAACTTGTGGAAGAAAACTTCCGTCAATTTCTACTTTTTCCAAAGCCTTTTCGTCGAATCGGTTTTCTTTTAAATTATATATTCCCAAACTTGCTCCGTCACTTGAATGGGTGACGGGCTTTTCCTTTGTGAGAACGGAAACAAGATAGTCGTGAACGGTACAGAGCATTACCGCATTTTCGGGAACTTCATTGTTTACCGAATTGTAAAAATGAGTTGTAAGACCGAAGCCCGAGGCGGCTTTTATGCCAGTTTTTTCTGTCAGAAATTCTGCATAGGTTAACCCGTCCTTGTAAATCTCGTTGCCACGTTCATCCTGCCAGATCATAAGAGGGGAGCAGGGGGCGAGATTTTTGTCAAGGTACAGAATTCCGTGCATCTGTCCCGTTACGCCCACGGCATCAATAGCCAAATCTTCCGTAACATCCTTTACTGCGGATTTTACGGTTTCAATTATTTTTTCGGGGTCCTGAAGTTTTTCAAAACTTCTGCCCTTGATAAACGAGTCGTTTTTTAAAGTACAACTTTTTAAAACACCGCTTTTTTCGGTGTTCAGCACAAGTGCCGTTACGGTTGTTGTGCCTATATCAATTCCCAATATATTCATAGTTTTAGCACATAACTGCAGTTGATGCAGGGTCGAGTCGGCGGATTATATCTTGCTGAATTGCGGGGGAAAGGTCAAGGAAGTTTACAAATGTACCGTGAATTCGCATAATATAAACTCCGCTTGGGGCGTATTTTTTCGGCTCCGCAAGTACCTTTTTGAGAATCTCCGCAGTTGTTACGTTAACATAGAGATAGAAAGGTGCCACATTACTGTTCAATTCGTTGAAGAACAGGGGCTTCATAACTTTGTCGCGGAATTCAATTCCCTTGCCCTCGTAATCCTTGCTTGTAAAATATTTCGGGTCGATTCCAAAGTGTGAAGCATAGCCGCCGCACATTTTTTCAAAGGGCAATTTCATAAGTGAAAGGGTACGGAAGCCAAGTCCGTTCTGTGCCTCGCCGTAAAGGGGGTCAACACCGTAGTTGAGCATATCCCGCGCCTTTCTTCCGCAGGGGAGTGCGCCCACCCAGTAGCCGTATAAAAGGTGGGTTGAGGGGGTTGAAAAGTCGGGACGGAAATTGTTGCCCAGATAGTTTTTCTGTGCCCGTACCATATCGGCAATTTTTGACGCGATTTCCGCGGTTTCCCTGTCAACATTTTCAATATTGTTACCGAATTTTTCGGCGCCGAGGAGGTATTCGTGCAATTCCTCGTAGCCCTCAAAATTGCATTTTAATGCATCGAGCAGTTTCGAGGCATCCTCGGGACGTTCGTTAATAAGTTTGTCAATGGCAACAAAGGAATCCGCAACAACGCTTGTTCCGTGAATAAGGCAACCGCTTCCGTTGTACTTTGTGCCTTGGTGAGTGATGTCACGGGTGTCGTAGCCGGATTCAATTCCGCCCATAACCGTGCTTAAAAAGGGTACGGGTAAGTGGGATATTGCCCTTGAACAGCCGTTGGCGGCTTTGACCATTTCGTCACAGTAATACTGTGCGTTCTTGTAAAAACGTTCTCTGACATTTTTAAGTGCCGTAAGAGCATCCGTCTTTTCACAAACCGTGCCTATATAGTCACCCGTTATTGTTGAGTAACCGTCATTCAAAGTCAGTTCAAGAACTTTGCCTAAATTGAACCAACTGTTTGTTGTGTTGCCGTTGTCCTTGCCCATAATCAGCGGTTCCTGACAGCCGGCAATGGAGGTGTCCTCAATATCATCAATATCAATTCCCGCTTTTTCAAGAACTGTGTAGAGGGAATCGTCATTGAAAAATGAGGGGGTAAGGCAACCGGGAGTGAAAAGGAATCTGCCCAATTCTTCGTAAAGTTTTTGGGGAGTGTTTTTATGTAACTTTACGGAGAGAATGGGTTGGGGGAGATTCATATCGTAATACGCGTCAAGAAGTGCGTATGTGGAGTCGTTTGTAAGGTCGTTTCCATGTTTGTCCCGACCGCTGACAATAAGGTTCTGGGAGATTGCCCAACTTCTGTCCGCAACATTGAAAAATACAAGGAAATGCTTGAAAAGTGCGGCGGTTTCAGCCCTTGAAAGACCGTCTTTTGCACGGTAGGGCTCGAAAATTCTGTCCGCATTGCCCACGGAGAATGCAAAGGGGTTTGGTGCCTGTTCAAGACACATTGTTTCCCAAAGGATTATAAAACTCTGGAGGGCTTCATAGAGGGTGTCCGCTCCGTTTTCGGGAACTTTTGCGAGAGTATCAACAAGAAGTTGGAGTTCTTCCTTTCTTTCGCCCTCGGCAACGGATAATTTTTCCTCTGCAATTTCTTTGTATCTCTTTGCAAGAATGAGGGCACATTCCAAAGCAATTTTCATTGCATCGTAATTGTCCTTTTGCTCGTGGTCGGCACTTTTCTGCTTCTCCTCAATGTCCGAAAGCATCCTTTTAATGCCGTGTTTTAATGCATAACGCATACCGGGAATAAGGTGTCCCGTAACCTGTTCAACAAAAAACGCAACCTCGCCCGTAAGATTTTCACACTCTTTATAAACTGCGGAGAGCGTTTTAACATAATCGGTTTCTTTGTCAAGTTCACGGAGGGCTTCTATCCGCTCTTTGGGGAATTCCTCCGTCGGGTCAATATCGTCATAAACTGCGGTGGGGTCGCAGTAGCCCGCAAAGGTTTCAACTCTGAAAGAGGGGTTTATGAGAGCGTAACTCCTTGCAAAAGCGTCCCTTTGAGTGCCTGCAAAAATACCGTGGTCGCTAATGGAAAGAGGTAGAATTTTTACCGCCTCTCTGAATTTTTCCGCGGCTCTTTTCATTGGGGGGAGGGAGCGGTATTTTTCATCCGCTTTCTGCTCCGCTTCCTTAATGATAAACCAGCCTTCAAGATGGTCGATTGCTCTTTCTTCCTTGAAAAGAAGTTTTGCCTTTTCCGTTGTTTTAATGGGGTCAAAATTATACATAAAAACACCTCAAGTGTGAATTAAATTCAAATTTCTTTTTTTTATTTCAGTTGCCAACAGTGTAACATCTTCCTGTGTTACAAAGCCGTTTCGGAAATTATAGACTTTACCCGCCTTTTCGTACTTTTCCATCCCGTATTCGTGGTAGGTGAGTATTTCAAAATATAGGTTTTGATTACCGCTTTTCTCCCTTAATTCTTCAAAAAATTTCCCAAAAGAAACGGCGTCCTCTTTTTTGTTGTTAAATCCGTTTATAAGGGGGATTCTTATAAGCAGGGGCTTGCCGGTTTTTGCCCGAAAAAGCAGATTGCTTTTTATGACTTCTATGTCTGCACCGGTGATACTTTTGAGGAGTTCACCGTCAGGGGATTTAAAATCCGCTATCATGTAATCTACGTTTAAAAATATTTCCTCGCAATTTTTCAGGGATGCGTTTGTTTCAATGCAGGTGTGAATATTGTTCTCTTTAAGTTTTTGCAAAAGCAATAAAACCGATTCTTTTTGACAGGTGACTTCGCCACCCGTAAGGGTTACACCGCCCCCGTCAATAAACATCATTTTGCATGAAAGGACTTCTTTGAGTATCTCTTCAACATTCAAAGCCGCAGCTTTGTCCGACAGTTCCATTCCCTCGGGATTTGAACACCAGGGGCATTTTAAATTGCAACCGCAAAGGTGATAAACAAGGCGGTTTCCCGGTCCGTCCTGGGAGTAGTTAAACCCCTTTTGAAATATGTAAACAGTGTTCCGGTTTTGCAAAGTGCCACCCCCAAGTTGCTATATTGTATTATTTTACACTATATATGTTTGATATTCAATAAATTGTTAGTTTTAACATTGCCAAAGTTAACTTTTTTTATTTGTTTAATTTGACATACAATATTTAAAAATACGGGCGAATTCAAAGGAAAAATCTTTTAGTGAAACTCACCAAAAACATTATCATTTATATTCTAAAAAATGGCGGTGCAAAAACAGAGTTCCTATTGACAAATCCCGCGGGTTTTGGTATCATTATTAAGGTCTTTAAGTCGATACAGAGAGATCGGCAAGATTGAATTATGAATATGTGGGTACAGTGCAGCTGTATCAATGTCTTTGTGTGTTCAGCCTTGCCGATGTGCAAGGCTTTTTGTTTAGAAATGTTATTGAAAGGGATTTTTATGTCACAGCAATTAAAGGCAAAAACAATAAATAACGCTGCAACTAAAAAGGTCGGTTCTCCTTCCTTCTTTTCGGATGTTGCGGCTCAGTTGTCTTCTTTTCCCGCTATTTCTATTTTTAATTGTGATAAATATTTTATTTTCCCCGGCTTTTGCGATGTGCATGTGCATTTTCGTGAGCCGGGTTTTTCTTATAAAGAAACCATTGAAACAGGTTGCAAGGCGTCTGCTCACGGAGGTTATACCGCGGTTCTGACAATGCCCAACCTGAATCCCGTTCCCGACAGCGTGGCGCATCTTAAAGAACAGACGGACATAATAGAAAAGAGCGCAACAATAAATGTTTACCCCTATGCCGCAATTACCGTTGGGCAAAGGGGCGAGGAACTTACCCCAATGAGTGATTTGGCGGAAAATGCAATAGCCTTTTCCGATGACGGCAGGGGAGTTCAAAGCGAGGAACTTATGCGACAGGCGATGCTTAAAGCAAAGTCCTTGGGTAAAATAATCGTTGCCCATTGTGAAGATAATTCCCTGCTCCGCGGCGGCTATATTCACGACGGTGTATATGCCAAGACCCATAACCACAAAGGTATATGCAGTGAAAGTGAATGGAAACCCATTGAACGCGATTTGAAACTCGTGAAAGAAACGGGTTGTAAATACCATGTGTGCCACATTTCCACAAAGGAGAGCGTGGAACTTATAAGAAAGGCAAAGGCGGAGGGTTTGGATGTAACCTGTGAAACGGGGCCCCACTACCTTGTTCTTGACGAAAATGATTTGCAGGAAAACGGAAGATTTAAAATGAACCCGCCCCTGCGTTCAAAAGAGGACAGAATGGCTCTTATAGAGGGCATCAAGGACGGCACAATAGACATGATTGCCACCGACCACGCGCCCCATTCCGCAGAGGAAAAAAGCAAGGGCCTTTCGGGAAGTGCTTTCGGAGTTGTGGGAATTGAAACCGCTTTTCAGATAATGTTTACAAACTTCGTTGAAACCGGCGAAATTACCTTGGAAAAACTCATTGATCTTTTGGCAATAAATCCGAGAGTTCGTTTCGGTATTCCGCTGAATTCGGATTTCACGGTCTGGGATTTGGAAAAAGAAAGTTTTATAAATCCCGAAGATTTCCTTTCAAAAGGAAAAGCGACTCCTTTTGAAAATATGAAAGTCAAGGGCGAATGTGTCCTTACGGTATGCAACGGAAAAGTTGCTTATATAAAATAAGTTAATAAATATGATGATATAGATTTGGAGGATTTTTTAATGGCAAAGAGAACGGACATCAAGAAAGTTTTAATTATCGGTTCAGGCCCCATTGTTATCGGTCAGGCGGCAGAGTTTGACTACGCAGGTACCCAGGCTTGTCTGGCACTTAAAGAGGAGGGTTACGAGGTTGTTCTTGTTAACTCCAACCCCGCAACAATTATGACGGATACCACAATCGCCGACAAGGTTTATATGGAGCCTCTCACACTTGAATACGTTGCAAAGATTTTGAGATATGAACGTCCCGATGCGATTATTCCCGGTATCGGTGGTCAGACAGGTCTTAACCTTGCAATGCAGCTTGAAAAGAAAGGTGTTCTCAAAGAGTGCGGAGTTGAACTTCTCGGCACAAGCAGCGAGAGTATTGAAAGAGCGGAGGACCGCGAACTTTTCAAGGAACTCTGCCAGTCAATCGGTGAACCCATAATTCCCTCGGAAATCACTTACAGCCTTGAGGAAGCACTTGCCGCGGCAAAGAGGATCGGCTATCCCGTTGTTGTGCGTCCCGCATTCACTCTCGGCGGTACAGGCGGCGGATTTGCTTCCAATGAAGAAGAACTTATAGATATCGGCACCAACGCATTCAAAATGTCCCCCGTACACCAGGCACTTATCGAAAAGAGCGTTAAGGGTTACAAGGAAATTGAGTTTGAGGTTATGCGCGACTCCAATGACCACGCAATTACAATCTGCGGTATGGAAAACATTGACCCCGTGGGTGTTCACACAGGTGACTCCCTTGTTGTTGCGCCCATTCTCACTCTTAATGACCACGATTTGAAAATGCTCAATGACAGCGCTCTTAAAATTATTCGTGAACTTAAAATTGAGGGCGGATGCAATGTTCAGTTTGCTCTCAATCCCCATTCAAGTGAATATTTCCTTATTGAAGTTAACCCCCGTGTTTCCCGTTCTTCCGCCCTTGCCTCAAAGGCAAGCGGCTACCCCATTGCAAGAGTTACCGCAAAAATTGCCATGGGTATGGCTCTTGAAGATATTAAGATTGCAAACACAACGGCGGCTTTTGAACCCTCTCTTGACTATATCGTTGCAAAACTTCCCCGTTTCCCCTTTGATAAATTTACAACTGCCGTAAACATCCTGGGTACGCAGATGAAAGCCACCGGCGAGGTTATGGGTATCGGTTCAAATCTCGAGGAGTGTCTTCTCAAATCCGTTCGTTCCCTTGAAGTCGGTACTTGCCATTTCTACGCGGCAAAATTCAACGATATGACGGTTGACGAACTTCTTGAATATATTTCTGAATTCAGAGCGGACGGCATTTTTGCTGTTACCGAAGCCATTGCCCGCGGTGTTACTATCGAAAAACTCCACGAGATTACAATGATTACACCATTTTTCCTTGAATCCTTCAAGAAAATCATTGATATGGAGAATAAACTCAAGGAAAACAAGGGTAACCCCGCAGTTCTTACGGAAGCAAAGAAAATGGGCTTCTGTGACGAATTTGTTGCACATCTTTGGGGTGTTGACGAACTTGATGTATATAAAGTTCGTAAAGAGAATAATATATTCCCCGTTTACAGAATGGTTGATACCTGCCACACAAATGCGTATATTCCTTATTTCTACTCATCATATTCCGAAAAGAATGACTCAATTATCACCGATAAGGAAAAAATCATTGTTCTCGGTGCGGGTCCCATCCGTATCGGTCAGGGTGTTGAGTTCGACTATTCAACGGTTCATGCCGTAACCACAATTAAAAAATCCGGTTACGAAGCAATTATAATCAACAACAATCCCGAAACAGTTTCCACGGACTACACAACTGCGGACAAACTCTATTTTGAACCCCTCACTCCCGAGGATGTAATGAATATTATTGAGTTTGAAAAGCCCATCGGTGTAATTACTTCCTTGGGCGGACAAACCGCAATCAACCTTGCGGAGCCCCTTATGAAAAGGGGAGTTAAACTCATCGGTACGGACTGTGAAGCCATCGAAAGAGCGGAAAACAGAGACAGTTTTGAAAAAATTCTTAAAAGCTTAAACATTCCTCAACCCAAGGGCAAGGCGGTTACAAATATTGAAGACGGTGTAAATGCCGCCGCGGAAATCGGCTACCCCGTTCTTGTTCGCCCCAGTTTCGTTCTCGGCGGACGTGCAATGCAGATTGTTGCCAATGAGGAACAACTCCGTCACTACCTTAAAACCGCTGTTGAAATCGACGAGGACAAGCCCGTTCTTGTTGACAAATACATTCAGGGTAAAGAGGTTGAGGTTGACGCAATTTGCGACGGCAGGGATGTTTTTGTTCCCGGTATTATGGAACTTGTTGAAAAAACGGGTATTCACTCCGGTGACTCCATTAGCGTTTACCCCTCATTCAGTATTTCTGACAAGGTTAAAGGCATAATTCTTCAGTATGCGAAGAAATTGGGACTTGGCATTGGCATTGTGGGACTTTATAACATTCAGTTCATTGTTGACGAAAATGACGATGTTTATATAATCGAGGTTAACCCCCGTTCATCAAGAACAGTGCCCTTCCTTTCAAAAGCCACGGGCTACTCCCTTGCAGATATTGCAACAGAGGTTATTATGGGCAAGAGTCTTAAAGAGCAGGGTATATTTGATATTTACCCCACGGAGAAAAACCGTTGGTATGTAAAAGTTCCCGTTTTCTCATTTAACAAAATCCGTGGTCTTGATGCCTACCTTTCACCCGAAATGAAATCAACGGGTGAAGCAATCGGCTATGACGATAAACTCAACCGTGCTCTTTATAAAGCACTTCAGGCTTCGGGTATGCATCTTCAAAACTACGGTACTGTTTTTGCAACACTTGCAGACAACGACAAGGAGGAGGCACTTCCCCTTATTCGCCGTTTCTACAAGTTGGGCTTCAACATTCAGGCAACCCAGGGTACTGCAAACTTCCTTAAAGAAAACGGCATAAGAACCCACGTTCTCAAGAAAATCAGCGAGGGCAGCACGGAGATTCCCGATGCACTCCGCCAGGGTCACATTGCTTATGTTATCAACACAAAGGACATAAGTTCAACAGGTGAAGAAAACGACGGTTATCAAATCCGCCGTTATGCAATAGAGAACAACGCAACAATATTTACAGCCCTCGATACCGTAAGAGTTCTTCTTGACGTTCTTGAAGATATCACCCTTACAATTTCAACTATCGACGCAAAAGGAAATTTATGAGAGAATCAATTTTCAGAATAATTGACAATGCACCCCTTACAAAAACGGTGTATAAAATGAAACTCGCGGGAGATGTGAGCGATATCACAGCTCCCGGGCAGTTCGTAAATATAAAGCTTGACGGTCTTTATCTTCGCAGACCCATTTCCGTTTGCGACTGTGAGGACGGTGTTCTGACCCTTATCTACAAGGTTGTGGGAAAGGGTACGGAGCAAATGTCCCAAATGACTGCGGGGGAGGAACTGAATGTCCTCACGGGTCTCGGCAACGGCTACAACACCGCTCTTTCCGGAGAACATCCCCTGCTTTTGGGCGGCGGTGTAGGTGTCCCGCCCCTTTATATGCTTTGTAAAAAACTCATTGCAGAGGGTAGAAAAGTCAGCGTAGTTCTCGGCTTTAACACAAAAGAGGAAATCTTCTGTGAGGAGGATTTTAAAAATCTCGGTGCCGAAGTTCTTGTTGCAACTGCCGACGGTTCCTACGGAATTAAGGGCTTTGTAACGGATGCAATCAAAGATATTAACTACACATATTTTTACACCTGCGGCCCCGAACCCATGCTCAAAGCGGTTTTCAAATCAACCGATACAAGCGGTCAGTTCAGTTTTGAAGAACGGATGGGTTGCGGTTTCGGTGCCTGTATGGGTTGTTCATGTAAAACAGTTACGGGCTATAAGCGTATATGTAAAGACGGACCCGTCCTTGAAAAGGAGGAGATCTTGTGGGAAGATTAAACGTAAACCTTTGCGGAATTGAACTTGACAACCCCATTATTCCCGCAAGCGGTACATTCGGCTACGGTTATGAATTTGCAGAACTTTACGATATAAATGTTCTTGGTACATTTTCTTTTAAAGGAACAACAAAGGACGCCCGCTTCGGCAATCCCACACCGAGAATCGCAGAGTGTACTGCGGGTATGATAAATGCGGTTGGACTTCAGAACCCGGGTGTTGAAAAGGTTATAAAGGAAGAATTACCTAAACTTAAAAAATGCTTTAACAAAAAGGTTATGGCAAATGTCAGCGGGTTTTCCGTTACCGATTATGCCTACACTTGCGAAAAACTTGACAAGGAAGAACAGGTGGGTTGGCTTGAAGTTAATGTCAGTTGTCCCAATGTTCACGGGGGCGGTATGAGTTTCGGTACGGACCCAAAAGCCGCGGCAGAGGTTACTGCGGCTGTAAAAGCCGTAACAAATAAGCCTGTAATCATAAAACTTTCACCCAATGTTACGGACATTGTTGCAATAGCAAAGGAATGTGAAGCGGCGGGTGCGGACGGTATTAGTCTTATTAACACTCTTCTGGGTATGAGAATTGATCTTAAAACCAAAAAGCCTGTAATAGCAAATAAAATGGGTGGATTTTCGGGCGGTGCCATATTTCCCGTTGCAGTCCGTATGGTGTATCAGGTTGCAAATGCCGTTAATATTCCCGTTGTGGGTATGGGCGGAGTTTCTACCCCGGAAGATGTAATAGAAATGATGCTTGCAGGTGCAACGGCAGTTGAAATCGGCGCGGCGAACCTTGTTGACCCATACGTGTGCCGTGATATTATCAATGATTTACCGAGAGTAATGGACAAATACGGCATTGACAGTTTAAAAAATATTATAGGAGTGGCAAAATAATGGGTAAAGACGTAATTGTTGCTTGTGACTTTTCAAGCGCACAAAATGTTTATGAATTTCTTGACAAATTTACCGAGAGAAAACCTTTCGTGAAAATCGGTATGGAACTTTTCTATGCGGAAGGTCCCCAAATTGTTCGTGAAATCAAAAAGAGGGGACATAAGATTTTCCTCGACCTTAAACTTCACGATATTCCCAACACCGTAAAAAAATCTATGGCTGTTCTTTCCAACCTTGATGTTGATATTACAAATCTTCACGCATCGGGTACAATTCGTATGATGGAGGGCGCCCTTGAAGGTCTTACACGTCCCGATGGAACAAGACCCCTTCTTATTGCGGTTACTCAGCTCACATCAACGGATCAGGAGAGTATGGAAACAGATCTTCTTATTAAAGAACCTATTGACAAAGTTGTTATGCACTATGCACATAACGCAAAAAAAGCGGGACTTGACGGTGTTGTTTGCTCCCCCCTTGAAGCGGGTAAGGTGCATGAAACCTGCGGCAAGGATTTCCTGACAATTACTCCCGGTGTGCGTTTTGCAGACGGTGACATAGGCGATCAAAAAAGAGTTATGACACCTGCCGAGGCAAAGAAAATCGGCTCCGATTACATTGTTGTTGGCAGACCCATTACCGCCGCGGATGACCCGGTAGCCGCATATAACAGATGCGTTGCAGAGTTCTGCGATTGATTACAGGAGGAAAAACAATGGAAGCATATAAAAGAGAATTTATACAGTTTTTAGAGGGCGCGGGAGTTCTTAAATTCGGTGATTTTACTGCAAAAAGCGGCAGAAAAATCCCTTATTTCATAAACGCCGGCGATATTAAAACAGGGGAACAGATTTGTAAATTAGGCGAATTTTACGCCAAAGCATATTTTGAAAAAGTGGGCAACAAGAAAACAGTCCTTTACGGCCCCGCATACAAGGGTATTCCCATTGCGGTTTCCGTTGCGGTTGCTCTTGCAAAGAACGGACTTGATGTACCTTTCTTCTTTAACCGTAAGGAAGAAAAGGATCACGGCGAAGGCGGTGTTTTCGTAGGTTACAAACCCCAGGAGGGCGAAGAAATAGTTATCGTTGAGGATGTAATTACAGCGGGTACGGCAATCCGTGAGAGTATGTCCATCCTTTCGGGTCTCGAGGGTACAAAGGTTGCCGCAACATTTGTTATGGTTGACCGCAAAGAAAAAGGACAAACAGAGAAATCCGCAATGGCGGAAGTCGGTGAAGAATTCGGATTCCCCGTATATTCCGTTGTTGATGTTTACGATATTATCGAGTACCTTGAAGAAGACGAAAAGAACAAGGAAAACGTTGACAGAATTAAAAAATATTTAGAGATTAACGGTGCGAAAGAATAATTTTCACTGTTTTCAATTTTTGTGGGAAAGGTGATTAGCAACTGATGAGAAGTTTGATAGATATTCTTGATTTTTCCGTGGATGAGATAAACGAACTCATAGCGACGGCAAATGATATTATTGATAATCCCGATAAATACTGCGAGAAGTGTAAAAGAAAAAAACTTGCAACACTTTTCTTTGAGCCCTCAACAAGAACACGTCTCAGTTTTGAAGCGGCTATGATTGAATTGGGCGGAAGTGTTATCGGATTTTCCGCGGCAAACAATTCCTCCGCGGCAAAGGGGGAGAGCGTTGCGGATACTGCAAAAACAATAAGTTGTTATGCGGACATTATTGCAATGCGCCACCCCAAAGAGGGCGCGCCCCTTGTTGCGGCGAAGAATGCCACAATTCCCGTTATCAATGCAGGTGACGGCGGACATAATCACCCCACACAGACCCTTGCGGACTTGCTTACAATTCAGCGTGAAAAAGGCGGCTTTGAAAACCTCACCGTAGGTTTTTGCGGTGACCTTAAATTCGGCAGAACCGTACATTCCCTTATAAATGCACTTTCAAGATACAGCGGAATAAAGGTTGTTCTTATTTCACCCGAGGAATTGAAACTCCCCAGTTACGTAAAAAAAGATGTCCTTAAAAAGAACGGTATCCCCTACAAGCAGACAACGGACCTTGAAAGCGTTATGCCCGAACTTGACATTCTCTATATGACGAGAGTTCAGAGGGAGCGTTTCTTCAACGAGGAAGATTATTTACGCTTAAAGGACAGTTATGTGCTTGAACCCAAGAAACTTGTTAATGCCAAAAAAGATTTGTGCATAATGCATCCCCTTCCCCGTGTAAACGAAATAAGCGTTGCCGTTGATGATGACCCGAGAGCCTGCTATTTTAAACAGGTTCTCAACGGTAAGTATATTCGTATGGCACTCATTCTTAAATTGTTGGAGGAGGCAGGAAAATGAATATAGATTCCATTACCAACGGATTTGTAATTGACCATATTACTGCGGGACGGGGTATGCGCCTTTATGACCTTTTGGGTCTTGATAATTTGGATTGCTCCGTTGCCATAATAAAAAATGTTGTAAGCAAAAAATTAGGGAAAAAAGATATAATTAAAATCGATGCGGACATTGAAATAGATATCGACATTATCGGTTATGTTGACCCGAATGCCACGGTTAATATAATCCGTAACGGTGAACTTGTGGAGAAACGCACACTTGAACTTCCCGGGATGCTTACAAATGTTATAAAATGCAGAAATCCCCGTTGTATTACTTCAACGGAACAGGAGATAAATCACGTATTTAAACTCACCGACAGGGACAACGGTGTTTACCGTTGTATTTACTGCGAAACACAGGCTAAAAAATAATCGGCAATTTCACTAAAACACCAACGGTAAATACAGTTTTATTAGACTTTATGTGCCTTGACTGAATCCGTAGATTATGTTAAAATATTGTTGTAAAAATTAAGCGGATTTTCCTGTGACTGACGGAGTATTATGTGGAGCACCACAAAGGAGCAGGAAGTTAAGTTGACCGTAGAAAGCCGACCGTCTGGGCACGCTTGTTCTTTCTTTGGACAAGTGTGCCTTTTCGATTTTTTGAAAGGATGATTTGTATGAAAAAAGTCGGAATCATAATGGGTAGCGACAGCGATTTGCCCGTTGTTGAAAAAGCAATAAACACTCTTAAGGAATTTAACGTACCCTTTGAGGTTCATGTTTTCTCTGCTCACAGAACTCCTGTTCAGGCAAAGGAGTTCAGCGAAAATGCCCGCGCTAACGGATTCGGTGTTATTATTGCCGCGGCGGGTATGGCGGCTCACCTTGCAGGTGCCGTTGCGGCAAACACAACCTTGCCGGTTATCGGTATTCCTATTAAATCTCAGAATTTAGGCGGTATGGAAGCGCTTCTTTCAACAGTACAGATGCCTTCGGGTATTCCCGTTGCAACGGTTGCCATTGACGGAGCGGCAAATTCCGCATTACTTGCCATAGAAATTCTTTCTTTGAGTGAGCCGGAACTTGAAAAGAAACTGGCTGAAAAAAGAGCGGCGGACACCGCAAAAGTTCTTGAAAAAAACAAAGCAATAGAAGATAAATACAATAACTGATTAAAAGTCAGATTTTAGAATCAGAGGTGCAAAATGGGCGGTTTTTTTGGAGTAGTATCAAAAAATGATGCTGTGCTTGATACCTTTTTCGGTGTTGACTATCATTCCCATCTGGGAACTCGCCGTGGGGGTATGGCGGCTTGCAGCAAGGAGAAGGGCATACAGAGAAAAATACATAAAATTGAAAATTCTCCTTTCAGAACAAAGTTTGAGAATATTCTTGACCAGATGAGCGGTAACGCATCAATAGGTTGTATAAGCGACACTGACGCGCAACCCCTTTTAATGCGTTCAAATCACGGACTTTACGCAATAAGTACCATCGGTGTTATAAAAAACAGCGAAGAACTTGTGAAACAGTACCTTTCGTTCAGCGGCGGTCACTTCGGTGCAATGACAAGCGAGGGTATTAATTCCTCGGAACTTGTGGCGGCAATGATTGACCAGAAAACCGATTTTGCCGAGGGTATAAGATTTGCACAGGATATGATTGAGGGAACCTCTTCAATTCTCATTCTCAAAGAGGACGGTAATCTTATTGCCGCTCGTGATAAAGTGGGCAGACTTCCCGTACTTATCGGAAAACGTGAGGACGGTTTCTGTGTTTCCTTTGAGGATTTTGCATATAAGAAACTGGGCTTTGAGGATTACAAGGAATTGGGTCCCGGGGAAATTGTTGAAATTTCCGCAGATAAAGTAGAGGTTATTTCCCCTCCGAGAAAAAAGAAAAAAATATGTGCTTTTCTCTGGTCGTATTACGGCTATCCTACCTCCTGCTACGAGGGAAGAAATGTTGAGGCCATGCGTTACGAAAACGGAAAAATTATGGCTCAGACAGATAAAATATTGGGTGAAGCGCAGGACATTGATTATGTAAGCGGTGTTCCGGATTCCGGCACTCCCCACGCAATAGGTTACGCAAACGAAAGCGGAATTCCATTTGCCCGACCCTTTATTAAATACACTCCTACTTGGCCAAGAAGTTTTATGCCCGCAAACCAAAAGGAGCGTAACAGGGTTGCAAAAATGAAACAGATTCCCATTCATGAACTCATTAAGGACAAGAAACTTCTTTTTGTTGATGACAGTATCGTAAGAGGCACACAGCTTAGGGAAACAGTTGAGTTCTTATATGAAAACGGTGCAAAAGAAGTTCACATGCGCTCCGCCTGTCCACCCATTATGTACGGTTGCAAATACCTTAATTTTTCAAGAGCAACCGATGAAATGGAACTTATTTCAAGAAGTACCATTATGGAACTTGAGGGGGAAGAAGGTTTCAAACATCTTGACGAATACAGCGATGCTTCCACGGAGCGCGGTGCAAAAATGAGAAAGGCAATTTGTGAGAAACTCCATTTCGCATCCCTGGAATTTCAGTCCTTGGAGGGCATTGTTAAAGCAATAGGCCTCCCCGAAGAAGAACTTTGCACATATTGTTGGAACGGCAAAGGCTGATTTTAATAAGAAATAATTTATAGGAGAATAGATATGAACAATTCAAGATCAGAAAGTTATGCAGAAGCAGGTGTTGATATTACAGCGGGCTACAAAGCCGTTGAACTTATGAAAAAATACGTTGCAAGAACCGTTACAGAGGGTGTTTGCTCCGACGTGGGAGGTTTCGGCGGTCTTTTTGAACTTCCCGAGGGTCTTAAAAAACCCGTACTTGTAAGCGGTACTGACGGTGTGGGCACAAAACTTAAACTTGCTTTTATTATGGACAAGCACGATACGGTTGGTATTGATTGCGTTGCAATGTGCGTTAACGATGTTATCTGTAGCGGCGCAAAGCCCCTTTTCTTCCTTGATTATATCGCTTGCGGTAAAAATGTTCCCGAGAAAATTGCGGACATTGTAAAAGGTGTAAGCGAGGGCTGTGTTCAGTCCGGCTCCGCTCTTATCGGCGGCGAAACCGCAGAAATGCCCGGTTTCTATCCCGTTGACGAATACGACCTTGCAGGTTTCTCCGTAGGTGTTGTTGATAAAGAGAAAATTCTCGACAACAAAACAATGAAAGCAGGGGATGCAGTTATCGCACTTGCTTCAAGCGGTGTTCATTCAAACGGTTTCTCCCTTGTAAGAAAAGTGTTCGACGTTGAAAATGCAGATATTAAAACCCCTCTTGAAAAATTGGGCGGTAAATCCATTGGTGAAACACTTCTCACTCCCACAAAGATTTATGTTAAATCCATTCTTGCTCTCCTTGAAAAAGTTGATGTAAGAGCCATTTCCCATATTACGGGCGGTGGATTCTATGAGAATATTCCAAGAAGTATTCCCGACGGATTCGGCGCAAAAATCAATAAGGGTTCCGTTAAAGTTCTTCCTATTTTTGAACTTATTGCAGAGGTTGGAAACATTCCCGAAAGAGATATGTTCAACACCTTTAATATGGGTGTTGGTATGAGCGTTGTTGTTCCCGCTTCACAGGTTGAAGAGGCTCTTGAAATTCTCAAAGCAAACGGCGAGGACGCTTATGTAATCGGTGAAATTATCGAATCCGAAGATAAAATTATTTTAGAATAATCGAAAGAGGGTAAAAAGATGCCCAATACAAAAAATGTAGTTGTCCTTGTTTCCGGCGGCGGAACAAATCTCCAAGCCCTTATTGATGCAGAGAAAAGAGGGGAACTGGGCAACGGAAAAATTACATGTGTAATTTCATCGAAAGCGGATGCCTATGCCCTTACGAGAGCCGAAAACAACGGTATTAAAACCCGCACACTTATAAGGAAAGAATATTCCGATATAGCCTCTTACAGTATTGCAATGAGGGATGCACTTTTGGAAGAAAATGCGGATTTGGTTGTATATGCGGGATTTATGACAATCCTTGATGAAAATGTGTGCGATACATTTAAAAATAAAATGATAAATGTACACCCCGCCCTTATTCCGTCTTTCTGCGGAAAAGGTTTTTACGGACTCCATGTTCACGAAAGTGCTTTGGAAAAAGGCGTAAAGGTTTCAGGTGCGACCGTGCATTTTGTAACCGCGGAATGTGATGCGGGACCAATCATTCTCCAAAAAGCAGTTGAAGTAGTTGAGGGGGACACACCCGAAACACTTCAAAAGAGGATTATGGAACAGGCGGAGTGGAAAATATTGCCCAAAGCAGTTCAGTTGTTCTGTGACGGCAGAATAACCGTTGCGGGCTCAAAGACAATTATAAAATAAATACAAGAACTATTTGAAAGGAAGAGATAATATGGAAATCAAAAATCTTGAAAATGAACTTAATTCTCTCGCTTATCACGGTAGAGGTATAATGATCGGCAAAAGCCCCGACGGTAAAAAAGCGGTTACCGCTTATTTCATTATGGGCAGAAGCGAAAACAGCCGTAACCGCGTTTTTGTTGAGGACGGCGAGGGCATAAGAACACAGGCTTTTGATGAGTCAAAAATGGTTGACCCCCACCTTATTATCTACGCTCCCGTAAGAGTTCTGGGTAACAAAACAATTGTTACAAACGGCGACCAGACCGACACAATCTATGATTTAATGGACAGGCAGATGACTTTTGAACAGGCTCTGCGTACACGTGAGTTTGAGGACGACGCTCCCAATTTCACGCCCCGGATTTCAGGTATAATCCGTCTTGAAAACGGTGATATGAACTATGCAATGTCAATTCTCAAATCCGCCGACGGCGACGGCTCTTCCTGTCAAAGATACACCTTTGCTTATTCAAACCCCTTGCCGGGCAAGGCAAAGTTCATTCATACATATAAATGCGACGGCAACCCCCTCCCCAGTTTTGAGGGTGAGCCGAAAACACTTGCACTTCCCGATGTGGATATTGATACATTGACAAATATTATTTGGGAAAATCTTAACGCAGATAACAAGGTTTCACTTTTTGTAAGATATATTGACCTTGAAACAGGAAAATATGAATCAAGAATTGTAAATAAAAACAAATAAGGAGATACCCCAATGAAAGAGTTTGAATTGAAATACGGTTGCAACCCCAACCAAAAACCTGCAAAAATTTTTATGGCGGACGGAAGCGAACTTCCCATTGAAATTCTCTGCGGTCGCCCCGGTTATATTAACTTTCTTGACGCTTTCAACAGTTGGCAACTTGTTAAGGAACTTAAAGAGGCTCTTGGTCTTCCTGCGGTAACATCTTTTAAACATGTCAGCCCCACATCTGCGGCGGTTGGGATTCCCCTTTCCGACAAACTTAAAAAGGCTTGTTTCGTTGACGATATAGAGGGCCTTGACGATTCACCCCTTGCCTGTGCCTATGCCAGAGCAAGAGGCACCGACAGAATGTGTTCTTTCGGTGATTGGGTGGCACTTTCCGATGTTTGCGATGTAACAACCGCAAAACTCATTCAACGGGAAGTTTCCGACGGTATTATTGCCCCCGGTTATGAGCCCGAGGCTCTTGAAATCCTTAAATCCAAGAGAAAAGGCAATTACAATATCGTAAAAATTGACCCCGAGTATGTTCCCGCCCCCGTTGAGCATAAACAGGTTTACGGCATTACCTTTGAACAGGGCAGAAATAATTTTGAAATAAACAGAGAACTCCTTTCAAATATTGTTACGGAAAATAAAGATATGCCCGAAAGTGCAGTACGTGACCTTATAATTGCGCTTATCACTCTTAAATATACACAGTCTAACTCCGTTTGCTATGCAGTTGACGGACAGGCAATCGGTGTTGGTGCGGGTCAGCAGTCAAGAATTCATTGCACACGTCTTGCGGGAACAAAGGCGGACACCTGGTTCCTCCGTCAGCACGAAAAAGTTCTTAATCTTCCCTTTAAGGACACTCTCGGTCGTCCCGACCGTGACAATGTTATTGACGGCTATATCAACAAAAATGAAGAAGATGTTTGTGCCGACGGTAATTGGCAGAAATACTTTACATCACAGCCCGAACCCCTTACAGATGAGGATGTTAAAACATATTTTGCAAATATTGACGGTGTGGCTCTCGGCTCCGACGCATTCTTCCCCTTTAGCGACAATATCGAACGTGCAAAGAAAAGCGGTGTTAAATATATTGCGGAACCCGGTGGCTCAATCCGTGACGATATCGTAATTGATTGTTGCAACAAGTACGGTATTACAATGTCATTTACGGGTATGCGCCTTTTCCACCATTGATTTTGAGGTGAAATAATGAAGATTATGGTTGTCGGCGGTGGCGGACGTGAACACGCCATCATAAAGAAATTGAAAGAAAATAAAGAGGTTACGGAAATTTTTGCCCTTCCCGGTAACGGCGGTATGGCAAAGGACGCAACCCTCGTTAATATCGGTGCAAAGGACATCGAAAAAATTGTTGAGTTTGCAACTGAAAATGCAATTGACTATGCAGTTGTTGCTCCCGATGACCCGTTGGTTCTCGGTTGCGTTGATGCTCTTGAAGAAAAGGGAATTCCCTGTTTCGGACCTAAAGCCAATGCGGCAATTATTGAGGGAAGTAAAGTATTTTCAAAAAATCTTATGAAAAAATACGGTATTCCCACGGCGGCTTACGAAGTATTTAACGATATGGAAAAGGCCCTCAAATATCTTGATACTGCCCCCATTCCCACAGTTATTAAAGCCGACGGCTTGGCTCTTGGCAAAGGTGTTATAATAGCAAACACAAGGGAAGAAGCAAAACAGGCGGTTGTTTCCATGATGCAGGACAAAATGTTCGGCACAAGCGGAGATAACATTGTTATTGAGGAATTTCTCACAGGTCCCGAGGTTTCCGTTCTTTCCTTTACGGACGGTAAAACCGTTGTTCCCATGATTTCCTCAATGGATCACAAGCGGGCAGGGGACAACGATACGGGACTTAATACCGGGGGTATGGGTACAGTTGCTCCCAATCCTTACTATACAAAAGAGGTTGCGGCACAATGTATGGAAGAAATATTTCTTCCCACAATTGACGCAATGAATAAAGAGGGAAGAACCTTTAAAGGTTGCCTTTATTTCGGACTTATGATTACCCCCGACGGCCCCAAGGTTATTGAATATAACTGCCGTTTCGGTGACCCGGAAACACAGGTTGTTTTACCCCTCCTTGAAAGCGATTTGCTCACGGTAATGAAAGCAACAACCAACGGTACTCTCAAAGATACAGAGGTTAAGTTCAGCAATAAAAGTGCTTGCTGTGTAATAATGGCATCTAAAGGATATCCCGTAAGTTACGAAAAAGGCTTTGAAATGAATATTCCCGAGGAAATCAGCGGCAATGTTTATGTTGCGGGAGCATCCCTTAAAGACGGCAAACTTCTTACAAACGGCGGTCGCGTTTTGGGTGTTACGGCAGTTGAAAACAATCTTAAAGATGCAGTAAAGTCATCATATTCACTTGTGGAAAAAATCACCTTTGACAACGCTTTCTACCGCCACGATATCGGCGCAAAAGCACTTGCGGTTTTGGAGGATTAAGAAATGGTTTATAGAGTTTATGTGGAAAAGAAAAAGGAACTTGCCAATGAGGCAAAGTCCCTGCTGGGCGATGCCCGTACCCTTTTAGGCATCAAAAACCTTAAAGATGTTCGTGTTATCAACCGTTACGATGCAGAAAATATAACTGAGGAACTTTTTGATTATGCAATTAAAACAGTTTTCTCCGAACCCCAACTTGATATTGCAACAAGCGAGGTTGAATTAGGCGATGCAACTGTTTTTGCGGTAGAGTTCCTTCCCGGTCAGTTCGATCAGAGAGCGGACTCCGCGGCACAGTGTATTCAGATTATATCACAGGGAGAGCGCCCCACAATAAAGAGCGCAAAGGTTTACGCTCTTTACGGAGACCTTTCCGAAACCGATGTTGCGGCAATTAAAAAATACGTAATCAACCCTGTTGAAGCAAGGGAAGCAACTCTTGAAAAATATGATACTCTTGCAATGCAGTACGATATTCCCACAGAGGTTAAAACTCTTGAGGGCTTCATTAAACTTGACAGAAGCGGACTTGAAAAATTTGTTAAGGATTTCGGTCTTGCAATGGATGCGGACGATATCGCTTTCTGTCAGGATTATTTCAAATCGGAGGACAGGGATCCCACAATAACGGAAATAAGAATGATTGACACTTATTGGTCCGACCATTGCCGTCACACCACATTCCTTACTGTTATTGACAGCGCAACCTTTGAGGACGAACTTCTTCAAAGTGCCTATGAGGATTATATTGCAACAAGAAAGGAACTCGGCAGAACAAAACCTATATGCCTTATGGATCTTGCCACTGTTGCGGTTAAATATCTTAAAGAAAACGGAAAACTTGATAAACTTGACGAGTCCGAGGAAATCAATGCCTGTACCGTTAAAATCAATGTTGATGTTGACGGTGTAAGCGAACCCTGGCTCCTGCTTTTCAAGAACGAAACCCATAATCATCCCACGGAAATTGAGCCTTTCGGCGGTGCGGCAACCTGTATCGGCGGTGCAATACGTGACCCCCTTTCAGGACGTGCCTATGTATATGGTGCAATGCGTGTTACGGGTGCGGCAGACCCCTTAAAGCCCGTCAGCGAAACAATTAAGGGCAAACTTCCCCAGAGAACAATCGTCACAACTGCGGCGGCAGGTTATTCCTCATACGGTAACCAAATCGGTCTTGCTACGGGTATTGTTGATGAAATCTATCATCCCGGCTATGCGGCAAAGCGTATGGAAATCGGTGCGGTTGTTGCGGCGGCTCCTCAGGAGAATGTCCGTCGTGAATGTCCCGATCCCGGTGATATAGTTATTCTTCTCGGCGGAAGTACGGGCCGTGACGGTTGCGGCGGTGCAACCGGTTCTTCAAAATCCCATACGGCAGATTCCCTTGAAACCTGCGGTGCAGAAGTTCAAAAGGGTAATGCCCCCGAAGAAAGAAAACTCCAAAGACTTTTCAGAAATAAAGAAGCAACAAGAATGATCAAACGCTGTAACGACTTCGGTGCGGGCGGTGTTTCCGTTGCAATCGGTGAACTTGCCGACGGTCTTGAAATCGACCTTAACGCAGTTCCCAAGAAATACGAGGGTCTTGACGGTACGGAACTTGCCATTTCCGAATCCCAGGAAAGAATGGCAGTTGTTGTTGAAAAAGAAAATGTTGAAAAATTCCTTGAACTTGCTGCAAAGGAAAACCTTCAGGCTTGCCCCGTGGCAAAGGTTACGGAGGAAGCAAGACTTGTTATGCATTGGAACGGCAAGGTTATCTGCGACATCAGTCGTGATTTCCTTAATTCAAACGGTGCGGACAAGCATATTGATGTTGTTACTTCAAAGCCCGAAGCCTATGACAAGAAAGTCAGCGGCGGCTTTGCAGAAAATATGAAAGCAATGGCGGATGACCTTAACATCTGCTCAAAACGCGGACTTTCCGAACGTTTTGACTCAACCATCGGCGCGGGCACGGTTCTTATGCCATTCGGCGGTAAAAACCAACTTACTCCCATTCAGGCAATGGTACAGAAGATTTCCGTCGAGAAAAAACACACGGACGATTGCTCCCTTATGTCCTGGGGCTACAATCCCTTTATTACGGAAAAAAGTCCCTATCACGGAGCATATCTTGCAGTTGTTGAGTCCGTATGTAAACTTATTGCAACGGGTGCAAAATTCGAGGATGTATATCTTACATTCCAGGAATACTTTGAGCGCGTTGGCAAGGACGGAAAGCGTTGGGGCAAACCCCTTGCGGCACTTCTTGGCGCATTCAAAGCACAGAAGAATTTAGGTATCGGTTCAATCGGCGGCAAGGACTCCATGAGCGGCACTTTCGAGGATTTGGACGTTCCTCCCACACTTGTTTCCTTTGCTGTTACAACTGAAAAGGTAAAAGATATTGTTTCTCCCGAGTTCAAAAAGGCGGGTAACAAAGTTTACTTTATCGCTCCCGAATTTGATGAAAACTCACTTCCCGTAACGGATTCACTTGTTGCGGTGTTTGACAGAGTTTGCAAACTTCTCCGTGAGGGTGGGGCAGTTTCCTGCTACACACCCGGTATGGGCGGTATCGGTGAAGCGGTAATGAAAATGGCTTTCGGTAACGGCTTCGGCTTTGAGTTTGACGGAGAGTTAACGGTTGAGGACATTTTTAAATACAACTATGCAACATTCCTTGTTGAAACAACGGAATGTATTGAGGACGCAAAACTTATAGGTACTGTTACAGATAAACCTGTATTCTCCTTGAAGGGCGAATCTGTTGACTTTGCCGATGTTCTTAATATCTATGAAAATAAACTTGAAAGCGTATATAGTTGTAATATTCCCGATACTAATACACCTGTTGAGAATTTCTCATTCTCTGCAACAGAGCGGAAATCTCCCGCAATTAAGGTTGCAAAGCCCAAAATACTTATTCCCGCATTCCCCGGTACAAACTGCGAATATGACAGCGCAAAGGCGGTACGTGACGCAGGGGCAGAGCCGGAAATTATAGTTATTAAAAACCGCTCATCTGCGGACATTACCGCAAGTGTTGACGAATTCTCAACAAAACTTAATGATGCACAGATGATTTTCATTCCCGGCGGTTTCTCCGGCGGTGATGAGCCCGACGGCTCTGCAAAATTCATTACCGCATTCTTCCGTAATGCAAAAGTTAAAGAGGGTGTTACGGATCTTCTTGACAACCGCGACGGTCTTATGTGCGGTATCTGTAACGGCTTCCAGGCTCTCATTAAACTTGGTCTTGTGCCCTACGGTAAGATTGTTGATACGGACGAAAATTGCCCCACTCTTACCTACAACACCATTGCGCGTCACCAGTCAAGAATTGTAAGAACAAGAATTGCTTCCAACAAATCTCCATGGCTTGCACTTACAGAGGTGGGCGATATTTACAATGTGCCGATTTCTCACGGTGAGGGACGTTTCCTTGCAAGCGAGGAACTTGTAAGAAAACTTGCGGAAAACGGACAGATTGCAACTCAATATGTTGACCTTGAGGGTAATGCAACGGTGGATGTTCACTTTAACCCCAATGATTCAGTGTTCGCAGTTGAGGGAATTACATCACCCGATGGCAGAGTATTCGGTAAAATGGGACACAGTGAGCGTATCGGCGACGGACTTTACAAGAATGTTTCCGGTAACTATGACATTCAGATGTTCAAAGCCGCGGTGAAGTATTTTAAATAAACCACAAATAAAAAATCGGATGTAAAAAGCGAAAGTTTTTACATCCGATTTTTTAATGTAGAGATGAGGTTTGCCGCTGTGCCGCCACAAGATTTGCGTATATGCCTCCTTGGGCAATAAGTTCGTTATGGGAGCCGACCTCTGCAATTCTGCCTTTTTCCATTACCACAAGTCTGTCCGCATTTTTCAAAGTGGAAAGTCGGTGGGCAATGGCGATGGTTGTCCGTCCTTCAATGAGCCTTGTTAATGCTTCCTGAATTTTAATTTCTGTTTCAGGGTCAAGGGAACTTGTGGCTTCATCAAGAATAAGGATTTTCGGGTTTTTCAGGACGGCTCTTGCGATGCTTACTCTCTGCCGTTCACCGCCGGAAAGTGAATGTCCGTTTTCGCCTATAACCGTGTTATAGCCGTCGGGGAGTTTTGTTATAAATTCGTGGGCATTTGCCGCCTTTGCCGCTCCGATAACTTCGTCACGGGTGGCATCGGGACGTGCGTAAGCAATGTTTTCAAATATAGTTCCCGAGAACAGATAGGTTTCCTGGAAAACAACACCTATACTGTCTCTTAATTCCTTGGGCGAAATGTTGCGGATGTCAACTCCGTCGATTGTTATTTTACCTAAAGATGGGTCGTATAGCCGCATACAAAGATTTATCATAGTGGATTTTCCCGCGCCCGAATGGCCTACAAGACCAATCATTTCTCCGGGGCTAATTGTAAGGCTGACATTTTTCAAAACCGGCTCGTAGGATTTGTAACCAAAGGTTACACCGTGAAATTCTACGGAACCTGCGGAGTTGATTCCTTGGGGCTTATCAGTTAATACGTACTGGGGTTTCTCGTCAATTATTTCATAGATTTTTACAAGGCTTGTGGAACAGTCCGCAACTCTTCTGGGGAACAGGGACATCCAGCGCAAAGGTGCATACAGAAAACCTAAATAGAGGTTGAAACGGGTAAGTTCGCCCAGGGTAAGTTTGCCGTCAAGCACCATTTTACCGCCGATGAGAAGAACGAGAAATTCTCCCAAAGCCATAAAGTTACCTACTAAGGGGAATGTAACCGCCCAGAACTTTTCGTTTGAAGCGGCAACATCCGCAAGTTTCTTGGAAACATTGGAGAATTTTTCGATTTCTCTTTCCTCGTTGCCGAAAGACTTGACAACTCGAATACCTTTTATTATATCGTGGAGAATTGAAGTGGCTTTTGAGTCAACTCGCCATTGCTTTTGGTATCTCAGAGCGGTGCTGTGCCTGAAAGTTGTCATGAAGAGCACACCTATGGGAATGGGTATAATAACCGCAAGTGTCAGCGGTACATTGGTAGCAAAAAGTATTGTGAGAATTACCGTGAACATAATAACCTGTTCAATAAGATATCGTCCCTGGTCATTGAAAAAGTCCTTGACCCTTTCCGTGTCTTTTGTGACTCGGTGTATTAGGTTACCGGCCGATTTTCCCGACATTGAAGACAGGGACAACCCCTGTATTTTTGAATAAACCAGAGTTCTCAAATCATTTGAGAAACTTGAACCGATACGATTTGTCATACGGTTGCTTATTATGCTTATTATTTTGGAGAGCGCAAAAGTAAGGCTCATTAATATGGCAATAAAAATAACACCCGTTGTGCGTGATTCAAAATAGGGGGTGGCATTTTCCGTAGGAACAAGATAGTTGTCAATGAGAATTGAGTTGAACATGGGCATAACTGCTCCGAGTATATTGGCAACTGTCAACAAAAGTCCTGCACCGATTACCGATTTTAAATAGGGCCTGAAATAGCCGAATGCCCTGGCGAATACGTATGATTTCTTCGTGCAGAACATACATACATTGGTGCCCCTGGGATAGTGCCGATGGCACTTGGGACAAAGCGGCAAGTCATCCGTATTCATTGAAAGCAATTCACCGCTTTCAAAATAGTGATTGAGCACCTTGACAAGTTCTCCTATTTCTCCCACCATGCTCATTGAAAAACGACAGACCGCAATATTGTCGCTTCCGTCATCTTTGGCACCTGCGGGCTTCAATTCCAATTTGCCGCATCCCACATCCGTAAGCTGTACCGCTTCTTCAATGCCGTCAATATTAAATTTTTCTTCTACCCCGTCAAGTTGTTTAAGGATGTAACCGTCGCACAATGTTAAAGTGCCGTCACATACCTTTCCCTCGGGTGAAATATCAAAATGTACGGTTTTAATTTCCATAATCAATATAAATAGGGTTCCAAAATTCGTCTGCTTTTGTGTTCGATTTTTTCGTGGTCGGGAATGATGTAACGGTTTCCGTCAACATCGAATATAAGTAGGGTGTTTTCGTTTGCAAAACGAAGATTTCGAGTTAAATCGCGAACCGTGAAACTTTTTTCCCTGCCGTCGATTATTACTTCAAAATAGAAGTGACCCATGCGCTCCTTTATGCTTTTAACAGAGGTTACCGTGGGACAGTAGTAACGGTTTTGGAGTTCCTTGGATGCTGCGTCCCTTGACGAATCGTCAAGCATCTTCAAGTCTCTTACTATACCGATTTCGTTGTCCTCTATATCGTGAACGCATATATACTCGTCGTCAAGGGAATATGGGTAACTTTTTATTAGTTTAACTCTGAGGGGCTTGTCCGTTCCCATAACAAGAAAGCCGTTTTTATTAAAGGAAAATTTACATTCTTCCGGTTTTAAAAAATCAATTGTAAGTCGGTTGTCATTCATTTTCCTTTTCCTCCTTTTCGTCGGGTTGGGGCTGTTGCTCCGTTCCTATGAATTTCAATGCATCTTCCTGAAGTTTGAAAAGTTTGTAATAGGCGCCCTTTTTCTCCATAAGCTCTTCAAAGGTGCCGAATTCTATACATTCACCATCTTCAATTACCGCAAGTTTGTCCGCATCTCTTAAAGTAGAAAGGCGGTGGGCGATGGCAATGGTTGTTCGTCCCGCTTTCAATTCTGAAAGGGAATTTTGGATATTCCTTTCGGTTTGGGTGTCCATGGCGGCAGTTGCCTCGTCCAAAATAAGAATCTTCGGATTTTGTATGATGGTTCTTGCAATGGAAATTCTCTGCCGTTCGCCGCCGGACAAATCCTGACCGCCGGAGCCCACCCAAGTTTCGTAACCGTCGGGAAGTTTTGATATAAAACCGTGGGCGGACGCGGCTTTTGCCGCCGCAATAACTTCCTCGTTGGTGGCATCGGGACGGGCGTAACGGATGTTGTCCGCAATAGTGCCCATAAACAAGAAAATATCCTGTGAAACAATGCCGATATTTCTTCTTAACTGTTTTGAAGAAAGGTCTTTAACATCGTGTCCGTCCAACTTTACAACTCCGTTCTTCGGGTCATAAAGTCGGGCAATAAGATTTGAAATTGTGGTTTTGCCCGCACCTGTTTTACCAACTATGCCCAACATTTCTCCCGCATTTATTTTCAAGGAAAGATTTTTTATAACCGGGTGAGCGGGCTCGTATTCAAACTGCAACTCGTTAAGTTCAATGTCCCCCTTGATTTCATCAAGAATAATTGGATTTTCACAGTCCTTAACATCCGGCTCCGTGTCCATAATCTCAAAAACTCGTTGGGCGGAATCAACACACCGAGCCCACCAGTTTGTGACCCAGGATAAAAATTCAATGGGACTTTGGAGCATCTGGAGATATACAACATAGGTGAGAAGCTCGCCCACAGAAAGTTCCTTTGTTGTAATACAAAGCACTCCGCCGTAGCCTATAACAAAGGCGCCTAAAATATACACAAAAATTGAAAGAATGGGAAACACTGTTGTTTCGGCATTTGAAGCGGTGATTTCCGCTGATTTAACTTTACCGCTGATAGACTTAAAGGTGTTGAGTTCGTCTTCTTCCTTTGAAAAGGCTTTTATAATTCTGTGACCGTTTATATTGTCACTTGCCTTTGAAGTTAAACGGGAATTTTGTACCCATACCCTGTGATGCAATTTTCTGAACATCCTGTCAAAAATGGGGTAGCAAACAAGAATAAGTGATGCTGCCGCAAGGGTCATCAGCGTAAGCTTAACACTTGTTTTGAACATTATAAGAATTATTCCCGCAACAGTAATACCGTTAGCTATAAGGTAGGGAAAGCCGTCAACAAAGAACCAATAAATATTATTGGAGTCCCGGGTTACCCGCTCCATTAAGGAGCCTGTCTGTTTGTGGGTGTAAAATCCCACGGAAAGGCGTTGCATAGCCTTGAATATTTTGATTTTTATACTGTAGATAACATGGGGGAGCATCCCTGCCACAAGATACTGATAAATAAGGGTGAAAACCTGATTAAATATTTTGATTGCCGCAATGGAGAGAACAACGGTGAAAAGCGCTTTTAAGAGGGCGTCATAACCCAATGTATTACCTGTGTTCAGTACCTCGTCATAGAGTTTTTGAGTGCTGAATTTGGGTATCAAAAGGTTGAGTCCCGTGCTCATAAGAATGAACACAATGATAAATATCATTTTCCATTTAACATCACCGAAAAAAGAGAAAAGCCGTTTAACCGTTGAACTTTTGTCAACACAGTCCTTGCAGTAGTGCAGACCCTTGGGGACGGGAGCGCCGCATTTTTTACAAGTGCAGTCTTTTATTCCGAGAATATACTGGTTGTAATCCTTACCGTATTTAAAGGCATTGAATACTTTGCGGAAGGTGTCCGCCCTTTCCAAAAGCCCTAAGGAAAAATAACCTAAAGAATAATATTCCCCATTGTATTTATACGTGAGTTGCCCGGTTGCAAGATATTCCTCCGTGAAAATCTCGTCAATTTCATTTACGGGTAAAGATGTCAGTTTTAAAAGTCGCGGCTTTGCAGGAGGGACTTTTTTGTTCATTTTCTTAGGGAGGGGCGGTTCTTCAACCTGTGCGGTGTAAATACCCTTTTCATCAAAAAAGATGTAAGTATCCCCGAAACATTCCGCGTCACACATATCGGATTTGAAAGAATAAATCACGGAGTCCGTATTCAGTCCCGATTCGTTTAAAATTTCTTTAATCGGGTCAGGCAAACTAACCGTCCGACAAAAATGGGGACGGGGAGGTTTTTTAAGGTGTAATTTATATAGGATTTTGTTGAGGATTTGAATGATAAAGTGCATATTTGCCACCTAACACTTAAAATAGTATATACATTTTAACATAGTGAGTAAAAAATCACAAGAGGAAGAAACATATTTAACTCTCTTAATATTTTGTTAACATAATCCTATTAAAATGTTGTAAAATGTGTATGTTTTAGTGTTTTTGTTTGTATATTTTTCCAAAAATAGTTTTTTTAAGGCAATTTCATTTAAAAGTGAATTGACATTCATTTATCAAATTGATATAATAATTCAAGTTGATATGGGGTTGTAGGAACGTAAGTTTTACGCTTTGGTTAACTCTTTGTAATTTCAAAAATAATCGAATAGTTGGGAAAAGTGTAGATTATGGCAATTAAAAGTGTTACAAGGTTCGGTATTCAAAGAAAAATCGTTGCAAATATGACAACGGAAAGTTGGCAGAATATTCCCCACGTTAGTTATCAGTATGAACCCGATGCTACAAAGTTTGTGGAAGAATTCAAAAAATTCACCGCAGAGCATCAGGGCGATGGCGGTGCTAAAATCACATTTAATGCCGTACTTCTCAAAGCTATTGCAGAAGCTATCAAGGCTGACCCGGAAATCAATGCACACATGCATTTTGAAAAGGGTCTTGTAAGAGGTAAGGTTACTGTATTTGATAATATTGATATCTCCGTTCCGTGGATTCTTCCCGACGGAAATATGATGACCATTACAATGAAAGATATGGGCAATAAAACCCTCAAAGAAATTGCCGAATATCAGGCGGATATTAACCGCAGACTTGAAAAGACAAATCTTACGGAAGCACTTTACTCCGTTTCTTTCAACGATACCGTTGACAAACTTAAAAAAGGTCATATTATTAAGGCTATAAAAAGACTTTACGGTGCAAATTCAAATAAAAATCACAGAATTCCTCTCCTTAAAGGCGAGGAGAAAAAAGCATACGAGGCTATTCCCGAAACTGAAAGAATTACATACAAGGATTTGAAACAGGGAACAATCACCGTTTCCAATGTGGGTGCGGACACAAGAGGACTTTCCGGCGAGGTTGCAATGCTTATGGTTATTCCTCCCCAGGTTTGTGTTATCGGTATCGGCACTTTACAGAGAAAACCGGTTGTTGTCAAGGATGAAAACGGCGAAGAAAAGGTTGAAATCAGAACAATTCTTCCCCTTAACGTTTGCTTCGACCACAGAGCCCTTGACTTCGGCGAGGTTAGACCCTTCCTTTCAAAGATGGAGGAATTTTTCCAAAATCCCGAACTTATTCTTAATCTTGAAGCATAAGTAAATAATAAGTGAACTCCGGCTGAAAAAGTCGGAGTTTTTTGTGTTTTTTACCAAGAAAAACGGTGAAGTTTGATTCACTTTATCGAAGCGGGAGTTTTCCGTGAATTTATTTTGTAATAAGTGTATAAAAAGAGTTTTATAAAACTGTTGTAAACAGGGAATGTTCCCTTGTTCTATTGCAAATTGGTTTTTTTCTGTGTTATAATGTGGAGCCAAATGATACGGACATGATATGCTTGTTTTGGCATATTCTATTGGTTAAAGATATTAGTTTGAGGAAGATAGCAATGGGAAATATGATTAAGAAAAAAATTGCAGTTCTTTGCAGTTTGATAATTGCTTTTTCGGTTTCTTTTTCGGTAATTCACGTGAACGGCGGTAAGAAAACCGATGTTACCACGGTAACCGCAAAAGTTCACTATGGCGAAAATACCGAAAGTACCGCCACCACAAGGGGTTCCCTGGGAAATGCGGTAAGTTCGGTTGTGGGTGAAATCGGTCCCGGTTTATCCGGCGGAATAGGTGATGTAATCGGCGGAATCGGTGGCGGCTCATCCGGTGGAATAGGTGATGTAATCGGCGGAATCGGTGGCGGCTCATCCGGTGGAATAGGTGATGCAATCGGCGGAATCGGTGATTTGCTGGGAGGTTTAACGGGTACTACCGAAAAAACAACCTCCGCACCCGCCACAACGGCTTCGGGAAACAGCGGACTTATTGTTCCCGTACCTGCCGCAACTCAAACTACTACAAAAAAAGCGGAAAGCACCACAGCCGCCACAGAGGTTTCAACTATTGGCGAAACGGTGAATTATACCGCCGCTTCAAATCCATATACAAAGCCTACTAAAGACTTTGCCCCCGGGGACAGCGACGAATCAATCAAATGGATTCAATGGATTTTTATTTATACCCATTACGGATTGGACGAAAACGGAATAACAGGTGTTCTTGATGAAAATACTGTTGCAGTTGTAAAAAAACTTCAACAGGAAAACGGCATGACTGCCGACGGCAATATTACGGAGGATGTAATCCGTGCCGCAGAGGTGCTTTATTACAAAACCGTACTCGGCGGGGATGTGAGTGCCATTGAGGTTTCTCTTGAAGCAACCACCGGTGCGGTTGCAACGGATCCGGCACAAACTTCCGACAGTGAAAGCAATGTTTCGAGTGTTTTACTCATAATTGTGCTGATAATAATTTGGGTACTGGCAATCGGCGGAATCGTATTGCTTTTCGTATTCGGAAAGAAAAAGAACGGTTCAAAAAAGAAAAGCAAAAATGCAATGGCAGAACCCAAGGATGATGCAGGAGAAAAAGCCGAACCGAATAAGGAAAATCAGGATGGAATTAAAAGCTTATCGGATTTGTTTGAAGAAGCGGACAAGGAAGATAAATAAGATAGGGGATAATGTTAATGGATAAGTATTTGATTATCAATGCGGATGACTTCGGAATGAGCCACTCCACAAATATGGCAGTAGCGGATTTGTTCGAGAAAGGCGGAATAACTTCCTCAACAATTATGACCCCTTGCTCATGGGCAAGAGAAGCGGGAGTATGGGCGGCGGCTCATCCGGAATATGCAGTTGGTGTTCACCTGACTTTCACAAGCGAGTGGAAAAATTACAGATGGTGCCCCGTTGCACACAACAATACCGATTCATTGAGGGACAGCGAGGACTTTATGTACCATGAGTCCGATGAATTTGAGAAGAACTGTGACATTAACGAGGTTGCGGGAGAAATCAGAGCCCAGATTGAACGGTTTAAATCCTTCGGTGTAGAGCCCTCCCACCTTGATAATCACATGGGTTCCCTTTACGGCATTGAAACGGGACGTTTTGAACTTCTCAATTTAACTCTTGATATTGCAGGTGAGTACGGTTTGCCCTTCCGTTTCCCCGGTACATTCGTACCCGAAATGTTCAAGAATGAGACCCTCGATGTTAAAATTGATGTTGATATCATTGCCGGTATTTTTGATAAAGTTCTTTCTTTTGCAAAAAGCAAGGGTGTTGCAATGCCCGATTATCTCATTCCCGGCGAGTGGAATGGTCCTCAGAAAGAAAGTTACGAGAATTATAAGGAATATATTTACGAACTTTACAAAACATTCCCCAACGGTGTAACGGAGACCTACATACATCCCGCACTTGAGTCCGATGAACTCAAAGCCATTACAGGTTCATGGAACAGACGAGTTTGGGAACACAGATTGTTCTCCGATCCCCAGACCCTTCAACACATTAAGGCTTGCGGCATTGAACTTATCAACTACCGTGATTTGAAGAAAATCAAAGGCTATTAAGAAATAACACCTTTCTTTTGTCCCCACGGACGAAAGAAAGGTGTTTTTTGTTTCAATTATTTAATTATTTCAAGCCCCTCAAGGAGAATTTTAACTCCTAAAAGAATAAGGATTAAGCCCCCTGCAAATTCTGCTTTTGATTTGTACTTGGTGCCGAAAATATTACCGATTTTAACACCTGCGGCGGAGAGGGTAAAGGTTGTTACTCCGATAAGAGCAAATGAGATATACACGAACCATTGGGGTTCAAAATCCGTAAACGCAAAACTGACCCCTACTGCCAGGGCGTCTATGCTGGTGGCAATTGCCATAATAAGCATTGTTTTAAAGCCCAGGGAGTCGTTGACTTTTTCTTCATCTTTATCAAGGGATTCTTTAATCATATTGCCACCGATAATTGCCAAAAGTATGAAAGCAATCCAATGGTCGATTGATGTTATTTTATCGGCAAAGGTACTGCCTAAAAAATAGCCCGCCATGGGCATTAGTGCCTGGAAAGAACCGAACCAAAGTCCTACGATTGCACAGTTTTTTATGCCGATTTTTTTCAGCGCAAGTCCTTTGCACAGGGAAACTGCAAAAGCGTCCATGGAAAGACTTACGGCGAGAAGAAAAATTTCTGCTAAGTTCACTAAAACCTCTCCCAAAATAATATGGAAAAGAATTATATATCAAATAACAAAATATGTCAATCTGTTGATTTTATAATATAAAGTGTGATAGTATATCTCATTGTAGGCGGTGATTAAATGCTTGTAAAAATCAAAAATCTTTTTCAATCAAAAAAACGGGCATTGATAACAATAATTGCACTGGCGGTAGTCCTGATGCTTTTGATAAATACCGCGGCATCGGTATTTTTCAGTTTTGCAATATTCAAAAAAAGCGGTTGGAAAGGGTTTGAAGAATATTCGTATGCTGACCAACTGAAAGGGGATTCCCTGTGGATTTCACAAAAAGGTGAACCGACGGAAACGGAAAATTCCGAAGGAAAAACTCTGGATGGCATACAGATTAAGAACGAACACATTTCCCACAGTTATGTAATTATGTGCCATCAGTACGGGGGCGGTCCCGAAACAATGACCCAATATGCAGAGCATTTTTACGATTTGGGATTTAATATAGTGCTACCCTATTTAAGAGGTCACGGGAAAAGTGAGTACGGCAATATTACATTAGGATGGGGTGACAGTGACGACATTCTTTGTTGGGTTGACAGCATTGTTGAAAAGGACAAAGATGCAAGAATTGTACTTTTCGGAGTTTCCATGGGTGCTAATGCGGTGACTCTTGCCGCTTCAAAGGATTTGCCCGACAATGTAAGACTCATAATTTCCGACAGTTGTTATACTTCGGTTTCGGATTTAATGAAAGAATTCGTAAAAAATGACACACATTTTTCATCCCTGATAGTTACGGGGCTTACTTCTGCTTTTTCTAAAGGAAAAATCGGTGAAACCTTTAAAAATGCGGACACCGTTGCCCAAGTCAGGAATATTAAATTGCCGATTATGTTCATAAACGGAGAGAATGATGCTGTTGTTCCGCCCCTTGTAAGTAAAAAACTTTACGAAAATTGTGAAGCGGACGGAGTGGAGGAAGTTATAATTTCCGAGGGAACTCACGGTAGAAATATTGAAGCGGATGAATCGAAATATTGGTCAAATATTGATGGTTTTATACTTAATAATTTGGGAATATGAAAAAATCTATTGACAAAGCCACGGTACTCTGCTATAATGCACTCCTGTAAAGTTAAAGTTCTTTACAGGTTGTGAGAAAGGGGTATCATTGTGGCAAAGAATCTTGATGTTGTTTTGCTTGCTGATTTTTATGGCGAAATGCTTACGGAAAATCAGCGCAAATTCATTGAATACTATTACAGTGACGATCTTTCTCTTTCCGAAATTGCTCAAAATGAGGGAATAACAAGACAGGGTGTTCGTGATGCTGTTAAGCGTGCGGAGACCCAACTCTACGATATGGAGAAAAAACTGGGCTTTGCGGAGCGTACAAAAAAAATCAGCGAAGCATTGGAAGTTGTTATGGAAAACGTTGAGCAAATCAATAACTACAACATGAACATTTCTCTTTCCCGTGAGGTTAACGATGCAGTTGTTAATATCAAATCTGCAATAGTTTCTCTGGAGGAATAATAAAGGAGGTTGCCCCGTGGCTTTTGAAGGTCTTTCCGACAGGCTAGACAATGCCTTTAAAAAATTAAAAAGTAAGGGTAGCCTTACAGAGTCCGATGTTCGCGACGCCATGCGCGAGGTGCGACTTGCTCTTTTGGAAGCGGATGTAAACTACAAGGTTGCCAAGGATTTTACCAATACCGTTACAGAGCGTGCAATCGGTGCTAAGGTTATGGAAAGCCTTACTCCCGCGCAAATGGTAATAAAAATCGTAAACGAGGAACTTACCGCTCTTATGGGCGGCACTCAGGCAAGGCTTGCATCCGCACCACATCCCCCAACGGTTGTTATGATGTGCGGTCTTCAGGGTTCAGGTAAAACAACCCACAGCGCAAAAATTGCTCTCAGGCTTAAGGAACAGGGTCACAGACCCCTCCTTGTTGCCTGCGATATATACCGTCCTGCCGCTATTAAGCAGTTGCAGGTTGTCGGTGAACAAATCGGTGTTCCCGTTTTTGAAATGGGTACCGAAAATCCCGTAAAAATTGCAAGGGAAGCAATAAAACTTGCAAAAGACAACGGTTATGATTATGTATTCCTTGATACTGCAGGCCGTCTTCATATTGACGAACAACTTATGCAGGAACTCAAAGATATAAAAGCAGAGGTTAAGCCCCACGAAATTCTCCTTGTTATCGACTCCATGTTGGGTCAGGATGCGGTTACGGTTGCTTCAAGCTTTAATGAGGCTCTCGGTATCGACGGCCTTGTACTTACGAAGTTGGACGGTGACACCCGAGGCGGTGCGGCACTTTCCGCAAGAGCGGTTACGGGTAAGCCCATTAAGTTTATCGGTATCGGTGAAAAATTAGGGGATTTGGATGTGTTCCACCCGGACAGAATGGCAAGCCGTATTCTCGGTATGGGAGATGTGCTTTCCCTTATTGAAAAGGCGGAAACAGCCCTTGATGAAAAAAAGGCGGAGCAACTTGAAAAGAAACTGCGTGAAAACAAACTTGACCTTAACGATATGCTTGTGCAGTTCGAGGAAATGAAAAAAATGGGTCCTATGAAGGACATTATTTCATTGATTCCCGGACTTAATAAAAAGATTAAGGACACGGATGTTGACGATAAGCAAATTGACTATACAATGGCGATTATACGCTCCATGACTATGAAAGAGCGGGAAAATCCCGATATAATCAATCCGTCACGTAAAAGAAGAATTGCCGCGGGTTGCGGTATGCAGGTTGAAGATGTTAACAGACTTCTCAATCAATACCGTTCAATGCAAAAGTTGTATAAACAACTTAACGGCAAAAATTCAAAGAAAATGATGAAACGTATGCAGCGTATGGGTATGGGCGGAGGAATGCCCGGCGGAATGGGCGGCATGGGTGGATTCCCAATGTAAGTTTTTAAACACGGAAGTGTTTATTATAAATCAGTTTATTATTATTTAACTTTTCGGAGGTAATTAAAATGGCAGTAAAAATTCGTCTTCGCCGTATGGGCGCAAAGAAAGCACCTTTCTATCGTGTAGTAGTTGCTGATTCACGTTATCCTCGTGACGGCAGATTCATCGAAGAAGTTGGTTACTACAACCCCATCAGCGATCCCGCAGAAATCAAAATTGATGCAGAGAAAGTTACAAAGTGGATTCAGAACGGCGCACAGCCCACTGACACAGTTCGCGACCTTCTCAAAAAAGAAAACATCATTAAGTAATTAGGGTGACAACAATGAAAGAATTACTCGAAACAGTAGCAAGGGGACTTGTTGAAGCTCCCGATGCAGTCGAGGTCACTGTTGACGAGCCCAATGAAGAGGGTGTAATAGTATATCATCTTCACGTGGGTCCCGACGATATGGGAAGAGTTATAGGCAAGCAGGGCAGAATTGCAAAGGCAATCCGCACCGTTATGCGTGCCGCAGCTATTCGCAAGGATGTTAAGGTACAGGTCGATATCGACTAATCAAAAGGCGTTTGTTTTTAGTGCATGGGCATTTTACACCTTTAGCGTGTATTTTTTGCGTTGAGGATTGAATTTTAGCCTGTGCATCTAAAATCACACGTCTTTTTAATTTTGGGTGAAATATGATTAAAGATTTTCTTGAAATCGGTCAGATTGTCAGCACTCACGGAATAAGGGGCGAAGTTCGTCTGAATCCCTGGTGCGATTCTCCCGAATTTGTAAAAAAATTCAAAACTTTTTACCGTGACGAAAAAGGGAAGGAATGTTTTAAGATTGTTTCCTGTCGCCCTCACGGTAATGTTGCCGTGCTTAAAATTGAGGGTGTTGATACGGTTGAGGCGGCGCAGAAATTACGTAACACCATTCTTTATATGAAACGTTCCGATGTGAATTTGCCCGAAGGTAAATGGTTTGTTTCGGAGTTAATTGGTTGCGCGGTTCTTGATGTTGACGATAACAGTATTTGCTACGGAAAAATCAAGGATGTTGAAAGTTACACCGCCAACGATGTCTGGTACATTGAAACTCCCGAGGGCAAGGAAGTGCTTATTCCTGCAATAAAGGATGTTGTTATTGAATGTAATGTTAAGGAAGAAAAAGCATACATTCGTCCGTTGAGGGGGCTTTTTGATGAGGATTGATATTTTAACATTGTTCCCCGAAATGTGTGAAGCCGTAATGGGCGAAAGTATAATCGGCAGGGCAAGAAAAGCGGGAAAAGTGGAGATGAATTTCCATCAAATTCGCGATTTTGCCGTAAATAAGCACAATCAGGTTGACGATACTCCCTACGGGGGAGGCGCGGGAATGCTTATGATGGCACAACCCATTTATGACTGTTTCAAAAAGGTGGAGGGTGAAATCGGTGCAAAGCCACATTTCATATATATGTCCCCTTGCGGAAAAACACTCAACCAGGAAAGAGTGAAAGAACTTTCACAAATGGAGAATATTGCAATTCTCTGCGGTAGGTATGAGGGTGTTGACCAGAGAGTTATCGACGAAATTGTGGATGAGGAAATTTCAATAGGGGACTACGTGGTTACGGGCGGTGAAATGCCCGCCATGATTTTAGCGGACGCCATTTCACGTATGCTTCCCGGTGTTCTTTCGGAGCCGGAGGGATTTATGGGCGAAAGCCACTATTCCTCCCTTTTGGAATACCCCCAATACACAAAACCACCTGTCTGGCACGGTGTTGAAGTGCCGGAGGTACTGACTTCGGGACATCACGCACATATTAAAAAGTGGCAGAGGGAAAGGGCCATTGAAAGAACTCTTGAAAGAAGACCCGAACTTTTGGGAAATGCGGAATTGGACAAGGGTGAACGTGCTTTCCTTGAGGAATTGAAGAATAAATAGGTGGGTAATACCCGTTTCCTTGTATCCGAAATAGGAAAAATCACCAATAAATAACAATTAAAGTGCAAATAGATTGAATAATTGTTTATGTTCAATAATAACTATTGACATTTGTAGTTAACTTGCACAAAACAAGCCTTGTAAAAATAAAAAGGTTTAGTATTCCAACCGAATTATCGGTTTTTTAGGAAAAGGTTGGTCTTTTTTCGTTGACTAAAAATAATTTGGTGGTATAATATATTAAGTGACTTGCAGTATTGCATAGGTAACAACTAATAGAAATTAAATGTTATAATTTTGAATGTGGGAGAATTATTATGTACGTTAAAGATGTAACAGTTAAAAATCAGGTAGGTCTTCATGCACGTCCCGCTACTTTCTTTATTCAGAAAGCTAACGAGTTTAAGTCATCCATTTGGCTTGAGAAAGAAGAAAGAAGAGTTAACGCAAAGAGCCTTCTCGGTGTTCTTTCTCTCGGTATTATGGGCGATACGGAAATTCGCATTATCGCAGGCGGTGTTGATGAGGAGCAGGCTGTTAATGCTCTTGTTGCATTGGTTGAAAGCGGTTTCGCTGAGGCTTAATTCGGTTAATACTAAAGCGGTAAAGGTTTTCCTTTACCGCTGTTTTTTATAGTGGGAGGTGAGTATATGGAGCAAAGGCTGAGAAGACTTAAAGACAAGGCAAACAAATTACCCTTGAGTCCGGGGGTATATATTATGAAGGACAAAAAGAATGAAATAATATATATCGGCAAAGCAAAGGCTTTGAAAAATCGGGTCAGTCAATATTTCGGCGCCCAGGAAAAGCATCTTCCCAAGGTTAGAAAAATGGTGGAGAATGTTCAGGATTTCGACTATATACTTACCGATAGTGAGTTTGAAGCCCTTGTACTTGAATGCAGTCTTATTAAACAGAATACACCTAAATATAATATTCTTTTAAAGGACGATAAGGGTTTCAGCTACATTAAGGTAACAAAAGGGGAGTGGCAGAATATTTACCCCGTACTTCAAAAGGATGATGAGAACGCGGAGTATATAGGTCCCTATACTGCGGGATTTTCCGTGACCCGTGCCGTAGAAGAAGCGAAAAAGGTATTTAAACTGCCCACTTGTTCCAAGGTTTTTCCCCGGGACATCGGTAAAGGCCGTCCCTGTCTGAATTACCACTTGGGAATATGTTGCGCCCCCTGTTCGGGAAAATTAAAAAACAGTGATTACAAGAAAAATGTTGAGGATGCTCTGGGATTTTTGAAAAACGGAAGCAAAGAAACCGTAAGACGTTTAACGGAGCAGATGAACATTGCTTCGGAGAATCTTGAGTTTGAAAAAGCGGCAAAAATCCGCGATACAATACGAAGCATAGAAAAGGTGGGAAGCAATCAAAAGGTTGTTTCTTCCACTTACAAGGAACAGGATGTTTTCGCCCTTTCGGTTATGGACGGAAAAGCCTGTTTTGCGGTGCTTCGTTTTGAGGATAACCGACTTTTTGACAGCGAACATTTCTTTGCGGATGAGGGGGATAAAATCCCCGAAATGAGAGCCGAGTTTATTACTTCCTATTATTCAATGAACAGAAAAATTCCCCCGAGAATTGAAATTGACGGAGAAATTGAAGATGAGGAAAGTGTTGAAAAATGGCTTTCTGAAAAACGGGGGACAAATGTCAGCATAGTTGTACCCCAAAAGGGTGTTCAGGCAAAACTTGTTGAAATGTGCAAATCAAATGCTTCCCAAAAACTTCTGGAAAAGTACAGAGTTAATGACAGAAACAGGGAGGCACTTGAAGAACTTGCACTTCTTTTAGGTCTGTCAAAAATACCCGAATATATTGAAGCCTACGATATTTCCCACACGGGCGGAAGTGATAATGTTGGGGGAATGGTTGTTTTCAAGGACGGTAAACCTCTTAAAGCCGCATACCGCCGCTTTGCCGTAAAGGGCTTCAGCGGTCAGGATGATTACCGCTCTATGAATGAGGTGCTTTCACGGCGGTTTGACGAGTATTATAAGCATAAAGAAAAAGGCGAAACCGTCGGCTTTGCACGGCTTCCCGATTTAATACTCCTTGACGGTGGCAAAGGACAGGTCAACGCAGTTCTTCCGCTTTTAAAGGAATATAATATAGACGTTCCTGTTTTCGGTATGGTGAAAAACAGTAAACACAGAACATCGGCTATTTCGACTGCGGGGGGAAGAATAGACTTCAATGCGCGGAAAAAAGCCTTTGCCCTTGTTACGAATATTCAGGATGAGGTTCACAGATTTTCCGTTGCCTATCATCATAAAAAACACACTAAATCCGCCCTCACCGCCTCCCTTACGGATATAAAGGGAATAGGCGAAAAGAAAGCAAAGAATCTTATAATTAAATTCAAAACAATGGATGCCATCGGGAAAGCCGCCAAAGCGGAACTGATGAGTGTTCCCGGTATTACCGAAGCAAATGCGGAAGAAATTATAAAGGCATTTAAAGGCGAATAAAAAAGGAACGGACTGAAAAATCCGGTCCTTGTTTATTTATATTGTAAATCCCAATGGGGTTCGCCATCCGAATTCTCTTTCATTTTCGGATTCCAACTGCAAAAAATTTCAGAATGGGTATCTGTTAAAAACATGGGTAAATATCTATCAAAATTCGGTGAAAGATTCATATTCTTTAAACTTTCAAGGGAGGTAAAAAACACTTCACCCTCTTCGGTTTCGTTTATTAATTCCCCCGAATAATCCCGGGTTTTATAGAACATGACAATGTATTTATCGTCATTTTCGGTGTTGTGCCAATGAACTATACCGCAGAATTTCAAATTCTTTACGGTGAGCCCCGTTTCCTCTTTAACCTCTCTTACGGCACTGTCATAAAAACTTTCGCCGTTTTCTACGTGACCGCCGGGAAAGGATATACCGCACCAGTTTTTAACCCTTTTTTGTACCAAAACCTCTTCTGTTTCGGGATTTTGCACCATAACCATATTTGTTAATTCTATTTTACTCATATTACAAATCACTTTCTTTTTTGCTGTTTGTATTTTATCATTGCCGTTTATTGTTGTCAAATTCACTAACGGTAGATTTTGGCTTTTTGCCGATAAATTCAATTAAAACTTGACAAATCCCTCAAATAAATGTAATAATATAATGATTTTATATGTCAAGGTATAACCTGACGGCATTATAAATAAAATTTACGGAGGTGGAGGTCAGTGCGTGTTATAACCGGTTCTGCCCGGGGAAGACGATTAAAAACTCTTGATGGCGACAGCGTAAGACCTACAACCGATAAAGTTAAGGAATCCATATTCAATATAATTCAGTTTGATATTGAGGGCAGGCGGATTCTTGATATGTTCTGCGGTTGCGGACAGTTAGGTATTGAAGCCTTGAGCCGCGGTGCCGTTTCGGCAGTGTTTGTTGATATTTCAAGAGCTTCAATTTCCGTAACCGAGGAAAATCTTGAGTCAACGGGATTCAGGAATATTTCCAAAACCGTTCTGGCAAATTCCTTGGAATACCTTGACAGAACATCGGAGATTTTCGATGTTGCGTTTCTCGACCCACCGTACAGAGCGGGGATTATGGCGGATGCAATAGAAAGAGTCAGACTTCATATTGCGGACGGCGGTATAATCGTCTGTGAAACATCGGCGGAGGAGATTCTTCCCGAAAGAATTGAGGGCTTCTCATCAAAACGCTATAAATACGGAAAAATTGCTTTGACCGTATATAGAAAGGATGCTTAAAATGGGTAAAACGGTAGTGTGTCCCGGTAGCTTTGACCCTTTGACCATCGGACATCTTGATATAATAACGCGCTCGGCAAAACTTTTTGATAAGGTTATTGTTGTTGTAATGCGTAATCCTAATAAGAATGTGGGTAGTTTTACAACGGAGGAACGTGTTGATTTTATAAAACGTTGCACCAAGGACTTGGAAAATGTTTTCGTTGACAGTTATGCGGGACTCCTTGCGGATTATGTTCGCGAAAAGGGTGCCTCTGCTGTTGTTAAAGGCTTGCGCGCTATTTCAGACTATGACGATGAGTTCCGTCAGGCTTTGACCAACCAAAAACTCAATCCTGAAATGGAAACGATTTTTATGGTTTCTAACTCGGAGCATATGTTTTTAAGCTCCAGTGTAGTAAAACAAGTTTGCAGTTTGGGTGGGGATGTTTCAACTTTTATACCCGCCGAAATCTGTGACGATATAGTAAAAAGATTATCCCGAAAATAACATTGAAAGGAAGTTTTTATAATGGGTACAAGTATTGTAGAAAAATCTCTTGCTGATATGGAGCAGCTTATTGATGAGGCAAAATCAGTTCCTTTTTCAACAAAAACACTTATGGATACAGAGGAACTTGCAAGACTCATTGAGGATATTCGTCTTAATATGCCCGAGGAAATTACTCAGGCAAAGAGAATTGCTCAGGAAAGACGCGATATTCTTGACCAGGCTCAAATTGAGGCGGAAGATATTGTGAATAAAGCCCGTCAAAGAGCGGATATTATGGTTGAAGAACATCAAATTACAAAAGAGGCAAAAAGTGCCGCGGAGGATATTTTCCGTCAGACAAAGGCTGAGGCAGATGCACTCCTTACTTCTTCAAAACAGCGCGCAGAAGATATGATGGCAAAGGCTGAAAAATGGTCAAACGACATCAGAAGAAACGCAAGTTCCTATGTTGAAACAATTATCAGAGATACTGATGAAACTCTTACAAACAGTGTTAACGATATCAGAAAACTCCGTCAGAGTGTTAAAGAGGCTCTTGCACATAACGGTGCGGCAAGACCCGGTTTTGACGATTAAGGTGATTTTATAAATGGAAAAAGAAAAGCTTTGTTTACGCTGTATGCGAAAAATAGGTGATAATGACAGTTGCCCCTATTGTCGCAAGGAAGACAGTGTACCTCAAAAAGAGCCGTTTTTGCCGCTGAAGACTGTAATAGGCGGCAGATATCTTGTGGGTAAGCTTGTTGCGTCAAACAGCGAGGGTGCTACCTATTATGCTTTTGACATGGAAGAGAAAAATCCCGTTACATTGAGAGAACTGTTTCCCAAAGACGTCCTTTCAAGAGGTGACGGAAACTACTGCCTTGTTAATATAGGAAAAGCCTCGGAATTTATTGATGCCAAGGAAGAATTTGTAAAGCTTTGGAATACTTTGAAAGAGTTGAAAGGCTTTACCGCTCTGACAGAGGTTTACGGAATAGTTGAGGATTTGGGTACTGTTTATGCAATAAGCGAATACCTTGGAGAAGGTAAATCTTTACGTGAATACCTTTTAGAGCGGGAACAGGGATATATTTCTTGGGATGAGGCAAGAGTTCTTTTTATGCCCGTGCTTTCGGCATTGGGGCAACTTCACGATGCCGGAATTATTCACGGCGGTATATGTCCCGAAACCCTCATTCTCGATAAAAATGAAAAACTTCGTATTACCGGCTACTCAATAGAAGCGGTTCGCCGTCAAAATAGTGAAATGGAGAGCGAATTGTTTGACGGGTATGCCGCCGTTGAACAGTACGGATTTAGTGACGGTTTGAGAACAAGTACGGATATCTATGCTTTCTCTGCGGTTCTTTATCGGGCACTTATCGGCAGTGTTCCCATGAGTTCCGCTTCAAGACTTACTAATGATAAGCTGATGATTCCCGGTAAATTTGCCGAACAATTACCGGCTTATGTTATAAACGCTCTTGTTAACGGACTTCAGATTCTTCCCGATGACAGAACTGCTACCTCGGAACAGCTCAGAGATGAACTTTCCGCATCTCCCGCTGCCGCAGGCACCGCAGCCCAGGCATATTCTTCAATGTATGCCGCTCAGTCCGATGAGGTTGAGGATGCTGTGTTGGAAGATGTATTCTCCGATGAGGCGGAGGATGAGCAACCGGATAAAACAAAATTAAGCAAGAGTACCGTTGCGGTTTTTGTTATAAGTGTAATTCTTTGCCTTGCAATTCTTGTGGTTGCTCTTGTAGGAATAAAGGGATTTTCCGATGATAAAGACGAAGAAAGTACAACGGATGGCTCCACAACCGAACTTGTTTCCGATAATGAACCCCAGGAGGGAATCGGACTTTCAAGCATATCCGTGCCCAATTTCAGAGGTAAGAGTTATGACGATATAAAATCCGACACATCATACAGCGGATTCCTTGTGTTTAAAACCGAATACGTGGATAGTGATGAAGATAAGGGTACGGTTATTTCCCAAGATATAACCGAGGGTACGATCGTGTTTGAAGAGAGGAGTATAACTCTTAGAATCAGCAACGGCAGAGAGATTCCCAACGTGGTAAACAGTACTTTGAAAAATGCAGTTTCTGACTTGAAGGATGCAGGTTTCAAAAAGGTGGAAACCGTTGCCGGAAGCGTGGCAGAGAAACAAGAGGACTCATTAAAAGTTTACAGTGTTGTTTGCAAGGACGCAAAAACCGACAACTGGGTGGCAATACCTTCCGACAGGCGACTTTCCGTAAGTGATGAAATAATTGTTTATTACTACGGCGAATATGTGGAAGTTGCACCGGAAACAACTGAAGAAATAAACGAAACACCCGTGGAGAACGAACCTGTTGATGAAAATGATGACACGGTTCCCGAAGACTAAATAAAAAATTTACAAAAAAAGAAAAAATGCTTGACAAACAGTAACAAAGTTGGTATTATATCAAGGCAATAAAGCAGAACTGTTCCGTTCTCACCAACCGAGTGTATTGTTTGGTCAATAGTTTCAATGTTAAACGCCATATTTGCGTTTTGAAGCTCGAACGGGATTTCTGTTCGAGCTTTTCATTATTTTCTGGAGGTGCTTAGGTATTAGCAAGGAGAATCAAATCAACGAAGAAATCAGAGATAAAGAAGTCAGAGTTATTTCTGCAGATGGTGAGCAGATTGGTGTTATGTCCGCAAAAGATGCTATCGCTTTAGCAGAAAAAAGCAATCTTGACCTTGTAAAAATTGCTCCTAACGCGGTTCCCCCCGTTTGCAAAATTATGGATTACGGCAAATTCAAATTTGAACAGGCAAAACGCGAAAAAGAAGCAAAGAAAAAACAAAAGGTTATGGATGTCAAAGAAGTTCGTTTATCTTTGAATATCGACACGGGCGACTTTAATACAAAGGTCAACCATGCGCTCCGTTTCTTAAAAGACGGCGACAAGGTTAAGGTGTCAATTCGTTTCAGAGGCAGGGAGATGGCACACACCGAAAACGGTATCACGATTATGCAGCGTTTTGCTGAGGCTTGTTCCGAAAACGGTACAGTTGAAAAAGCTGCTAAGCTTGAGGGCCGTCAAATGCTTATGTTCCTTGTTCCGAAAGCATCCAAGTAATTGCAATATTAAGGAGGATTTTATTATGCCTAAAATTAAAACTCATTCAGGTGCCAAAAAGCGTTTCAAAATGTCTAAAAACGGTAAGCCGATTCGCGGACACGCAAATAAGTCACACATCCTTACCAAGAAAACAACAAAACGTAAAAGAGGTCTTCGCAAGACTAATGTTGCAGACGTTACAAATCAGAAGCAGATCAAACGTCTCATTCCTTATAAATAAGAAGAAATCGGTAGGAGGTAACTTATAATGGCACGTATTAAAGGTGCGATGATGACTCGCAAAAGAAGAAATAAAGTTCTTAAACTCGCAAAGGGTTATTACGGCTCAAAGAGCAAACTTTTCAAAACAGCAAAACAGGCTGTTATGAAAAGCGGTAACTATGCTTATATCGGCCGTAAGCAGAAAAAGAGAGATTTCCGTCGTCTTTGGATTACAAGAATCTCTGCTGCTTGCAAGATGAACGGTATCAACTATTCAACATTTATCAACGGTCTTAAAAAATCAGGTATCGAACTTAACAGAAAAATGCTTTCAGAGATTGCTATTGCAGATCCCGAGGGATTCGCAGCACTTGTTGAAAAAGCAAAGGCAGCTCTTTAATAATCAAGAATTACGCCCGGCCAAGTCTTTGGTCGGGCGTAAGATGTTTTTGAAATATGGAAAAGATTACAAGTAAGATAAATGACCGCATTAAATATGCGGTGAAAATTCGTGACAGTGCATCTTTCAGAAAACAGGAAAAACTGTTTTTTACAGAGGGTGCAAGGCTTTGTTTTGATGCCGTTTCAAGCGGTGTTGAGGTGGCGGCACTTTTTGTGACGGAAAAGGCACTGATTAAATATGAAGAATATTTGCGTTTGGCAAGGGAATGTGCCGAGCGTAGTTTCCTTGTGTCCGAGGAGGTTGCCCAAAAACTCTCCGACACAAAGAGTAGTCAGGGTGTATTTTGCCTTTGCAAAATGCTTGACAAAAAAACAAATATAGGTAAAATAAAATACAATGGGAAGTATATTGCCCTGGAAGATGTTTCAAATCCTGCCAATTTCGGTGCAGTCGTGAGAACTGCCGAAGCGGTTGGCCTTGACGGTATTATTGTCAGCGGCGGTTGCGATATATATAACCCTAAATCTCAAAGAGCCGCCATGGGTTCACTTTTCAGGCTCAATGTTATTGAAACGGAAAATCTTCCCGCAACCTTGAACGCTCTTGCCGAAAAGGGTATGTCGGTTTATGCCGGAGTTCCCGATACCAATGCCGAAAAATTAACAGAGGTTGATATGAGCGGCGGTGTTGTGGCAGTCGTGGGGAATGAGGGCAACGGTATCACCCGTGAAACCTGCAATGCCGCAACAAAGCTTATTACAATTCCTATGAAAGGCAGAGCGGAATCCCTTAATGCTGCGGCGGCGGCATCAATTATTATTTGGGAAATGATGAGATGAGTATTTGTCCTGTTGAGTATTGGATATGGATGCAGAGTTCATTGGGGGCGGGAGCGCGCACCGATGAAATTCTTGCGTATTTTGAAACTCCCGAGAATCTGTATAATGCGGGCTCAAAGGAGTGGAGACTGTCGGGGCTTTTTACTCAAAAGAAAATAGAGGCTTTAAAGAGTACTACACCCTCTGAAACAGGAAAAATTCTTAATGAGTGCCACCGAAAAGGGTATAACATAATAACACCGGATAACGCACTCTTTCCCGACAGACTTAAAAAACTTTCCAATATGCCTTTGGTGATATATGGTATCGGAGATTGTTCGGTTTTGAATGATACTTTAAGTATCGGTGTAGTTGGCACAAGGCTTGCAAGTACTTACGGTATAGAAACTGCACAAAAGATTTCCTATATATTGGCGGATTCCGGAGCAACAATTGTGAGCGGCGGTGCCTTGGGTATTGATAGCGAAGCCCATGCCGGAGCTATGCTTGCAAAAGGCAGAACTCTTGCATTTTTGGGATGCGGTCTCTCTTTCGATTATCTTAAAGAAAATGCTCCTATCAGGCGTGCCATAACCCGTTACGGTGCGGTGGTAACCGAGTATCCGCCCTTTACTCCTGCAAGCAGAAGCACTTTTCCCATAAGAAACCGCCTTGTTTCCGGGGTGTCTTTGGGCGTGTTGGTTATTGAGGCGGGTGTGAAAAGCGGCTCTCTTATTACTGCTAATTGTGCCATGGAACAAGGTAAAGAAGTGTTTGCCATTCCCGGCGATATTGTACGCTCGTCTTTTGATGGTACAAATCATCTTATAAAACACGGGGCAAAGCCTGTGTTTTCCGCAGAAGATATTTTAGTTGAGTATGAACCTCTTTACGGGGATTTATTTGATATGTCAAAGGCGAGAGTGCCCATTTCCGAAGTGAAATATGTTGAATACCGTAAGAAAAAATCGGAGAATACCAAGTCTGCCGAATCACCTAAAATATCGGAGAGTGAAAAAACAACTATTTCCGAAAGAAAAATAAAAATTCCCGAAAGAAAAACACTTCCGGACTATATCAGCAACGAAGCAAAATGTGTATATGCGGTACTTAGCGAAAATGAAACACATATTGATGATATTGTAAGGAAAACAAATTTGAAAATGAATACCGTACTATCCTCACTGACAGAGCTTGAACTATCGGGCTTTGCGGAATTAGTGAGCGGTAAGAAATATAAAATAATTTAGTTCTGACTATAAGAGAAAATGAAAGGATGATAACAGTGTCCAACCTTGTTATTGTTGAGTCTCCGGCAAAAGCTAAAACAATAAAAAAATACCTTGGCAGTGAATACGATGTTGTGGCTTCAATGGGTCACATCAGGGATTTGCCCGCCGCGAAATTAAATGTTGATGTAAAAAATGATTTTGCACCAAAATATGCCATAATAAAAGGAAAGGAAAAACTTGTAAAAGACCTTAAAGAACGGGTTGAAAATTCTGACAAGGTCTATCTTGCAACTGACCCGGACCGTGAGGGAGAGGCAATTTCCTGGCATCTTGCAACGGTTCTCGGACTTGATCTCAACGATAAAAACAGGGTTAAATTTAACGAAATTAACGAAACAAGTGTAAAACGCGGAATCAATAATCCGGAAGTTTTGGATATGGGACTTGTTGACGCTCAACAGGCCCGCCGTATTCTCGACAGACTTGTGGGTTACAGACTCAGCCCCTTTATTTCTCAAAAAATAAGAAGGGGTCTTTCCGCAGGACGTGTCCAGAGCGTAGCTGTTCGCCTTATTGTTGACCGTCAGGAAGAAATAGAGAAGTTTAACCCTGAGGAGTATTGGTCAATAGATGCAAAGTTCCTTTCAAACAGAAAAACTTTAAGTGCAACTCTCACCTCCGATGAAAACGGAAAAGTAAAAATAGAAAATCAGGAACAGGCGGATTATTATCTTGCGCGTCTTGAGGGTGCTGATTACACTGCAACAAGTGTCAAAAAAGGCACAAGAAAGAAACAACCTGCACCGCCGTTTATTACTTCATCAATGCAACAGGAAGCATCGAGAAAACTCAACTTCCAGGCACAAAAAACAATGAAAATTGCTCAGGAACTCTATGAAGGTGTTGAACTTGCAGGAAGCGGTATGACGGGTCTTATTACCTATATGAGAACGGACTCCCTGCGTATTTCCGAGGAAGCCCGTGCCGCCGCCAATGATTTCATTGTAAAAGAATACGGTGAGAAATATCTACCCGAAAAACCCCGATATTTTAAGACAAGAGCGGGCGCACAGGACGGTCATGAAGCCATAAGACCTGCAAATGTTGCTATTACACCTGCCATTGCAAAGAAAAGTCTTACCAATGACCAGTATAAACTTTACAATCTTATTTGGTGCAGATACGTGGCATCCCTTATGGCACCCTGTATGCACGATACCGTAAAGGTTGAAATTACCGCTAAAAAGGATTCACAAGAGGGCTTTTGTGTGTTCTCCGCAAGTGGCTATTCCATTAAATTTGACGGCTTTACAGCACTCTATGAGGATGTTACGGCGGATGAAGAAAACGACAGCACAATTCCCAATGTGTCAACGGGGGATGTACTCAAACTTAAAGAGGTTAAGGGTAATCAGCACTTTACTCAACCTCCGTCATTCTATACGGAAGCGTCCCTTATTAAAACTCTCGAAGAAACCGGTGTGGGACGTCCCAGTACCTATGCTTCCATTGTTACAACAATCATAAAGAGAGAGTATGTTAAACGTGACGGCAAACTCCTCAAGGCCACGGAGCTTGGTATTGCAACAACAAATCTTCTGAAAGAGAAATTCCAAAAAATTGTTAATACTAAGTTCACCGCTTCAATGGAAACAAAACTCGATGAAATTGATGAGGGTAAGACGGACTATATCACAATGCTCCATGAATTTTACGATGATTTGGAGGGTACACTTTCAAAAGCAAAGACCGAAATGCAGGGTCAAAAAATTCAGCTTCAGGAAGATATCACGGACATTAAATGTGAGAAATGCGGCAGAAATATGGTAATTAAAGTAGGTAGGTTCGGAAAATTTCTTGCTTGCCCCGGATACCCTGAATGCAAAACAACAAAACCCCTTATTGAAGAAACAAATGCAACCTGTCCCCTTTGCGGAGGTAACGTAATAGGTAAAAAATCCAAACGCGGTTACCAATTCTACGGTTGCAGTAATTACCCCAAATGTAACTTTATGACTTGGGATAAGCCTACGGGAGAAAATTGTCCTAAATGCGGCAAGTCCCTCTTTAAAGGCAAGGGCGGTATTGTTACCTGTTCAAACGAAGCCTGCGACTATTCTTTTAAGCCCGCACGTAAAACCACAAAGAAAACACAGGACGAAAAAGATGACTGATAAAAAAGCGATTGTTATCGGCGGTGGACTTGCAGGTGTTGAGGCGGCAAATCAATTAAGTAAAAGAGGAATTAAGGTTACTCTTTATGAAATGAAACCCCAAAGGTTTTCCCCCGCCCATAAAAGCGAAAATTTAGGCGAACTTGTTTGTTCCAATTCTCTTAAAGCGGCTCGATTGGGCTCGGCGGCAGGACTTTTGAAAGCGGAAATGAGGCTTTTCGGTTCTGTTTGTCTTGATGCGGCAGAAATTGCAAAAGTTCCCGCAGGGGGTGCTCTCGCTGTTGACAGAGATGTGTTTTCCACACTTATTACACGGCAAATCGAAAACGACCCCAATATTACTCTTATACGTGAGGAAATAACCGAGATACCAAAAGCCGATGCAGTTATAATTGCCGCAGGACCCTTAATGTCCGACGGATTGGCAAAAGAAGTGCAAAAACTTTGCGGAAAAGAATTTCTTTCATTTTACGACGCGGCGGCACCCATTGTCACCGCGGAAAGCGTTGATATGGAATATGCCTTTACACAGTCAAGATATGACAGGGGCGGCGAGGATGACTATATAAACTGCCCCCTTAATAAAGAGGAATACGAGGAATTTTACGAGGCTCTTATAAATGCCGAAAGTGCCGAACTTCACTCTTTTGACAAGAAAAAGGATGTCTATGAGGGATGTATGCCCATTGAGGTTCTAGCATCAAGGGGAAAGGACGCAATGCGTTACGGCCCGTTGAAACCCGTGGGGCTTACAAATCCTAAAACAGGGCACAGACCTTGGGCAAATCTTCAACTTCGTAAAGAAAACAAGGACGGCACTATGTACAACCTTGTGGGATTCCAAACTAATTTAAAATTTCCCGAACAAAAAAGAGTTTTTTCAATGTTCCCCGCTCTTAAAAATGCAGAGTTCGTCAGATATGGGGTTATGCACAGAAATACATTCCTTAATTCTCCGTCAATTCTCAACGGAGATTTCAGTATGAAAAAATTCCCCAACATATATTTTGCAGGGCAAATTTCCGGCGTTGAGGGTTATATGGAATCTGCCGCATCAGGTATTCTTGCAGGATACAATGCCGCAAGAAAACTTTTTGGAGAAAAGCCGCTGAAACTTCCCAAAATTACAATGTTGGGTGCTCTTTCCCAATATATTTGTGACGAAACAGTTAAAAACTTTCAGCCCATGGGTGCCGCAATCGGAATAATTGATCCGTTGGATGAAAGAATTAAAGATAAAGCGGAGCGCTATTTGAAAGTTGCACAGCGTAGTCTTGAATACTATAAAACCTTAAAACTGTAAGGAGGCATTTATGGACTTTTCAGTTTTTGAAGAAAAAATCGGCTATAAATTTAAAAACAAGGAACTTCTTGCAAGAGCACTTACCCATTCGTCGTATGCTAACGAAAACAAATTGCCTTATGATAACGAAAGACTTGAGTTTTTGGGCGATTCTGTATTGGGTTTTGTTACTGCAGAATATCTTTTTGAGGAGTTTAAAACCCGACCGGAAGGTGCTCTTACCAAACTTCGTGCCGCAGTTGTATGCGAAAAATCCCTTTTTAAATTCTCGGAAAAAATCAGTTTAGGCGAGTTTATTCTTATGGGCAGGGGTGAGGAGCATACGGGTGGCAGAAACAGACCTTCCATTGTTTCAGATGCCTTTGAAGCGGTTATTGCGGCAATGTATCTTGACGGCGGAATTGATGTTGTAAAGCCGTATATCCTGGATTTCATCAAAGAAGCAGTTAAACGTGAGGCAAGTTTTAAGGACAATAAATCCCTTCTTCAGGAAGAAATACAAAAAGAAAAGGGGAACACCCTCTCCTATGAAGAAGTGGGTGAATCCGGTCCCGACCATGACAAAACCTTTAAATTTGTTGTTAAACTCAACGACAAGGTTGTAGGAAAGGGCGAGGGCAGAACCAAAAAGGATGCCGAACAAGCAGCGGCAGGGGACGCTCTTACAAATATGAACAAATGAAACATGCCAATATTTCACTTTTTGTACCCCATCAGGGTTGCCCACACCAATGTTCTTTTTGCAATCAAAAGACCATTTCCGGTACAGTAAAGGAACTTACTCCACAAGAGGTGAGGGAAACTCTTTTAAAGGCTGTTTCCCACGGTGTTAATCCCGTAAATACCGAAATTGCATTTTTCGGCGGAAGTTTTACAGCGGTGGAAAGGTCGTATATGATTTCTCTTTTGAGGGAAACAAAACCCTTTACAGAAGACGGAAAGTTTTGCGGAATAAGAGTTTCCACCCGTCCTGACGCCATTGATGAAGAAGTATTGGGAATTTTAAAAGAATACGGTGTTACCTCTATTGAATTGGGAGCCCAAAGCACCGATTCCCAAGTGCTTTTATTAAACCACCGCGGACATACCCGTGATGATATAATAAGAGCATCAAGACTTATTAAAGAAAAGGGCTTCTCTTTGGGACTTCAGATGATGACGGGTCTTTTGGGTGATACTCCCGAAAAATCTTTAGGGACGGCGGAGGATATTATAAACTTAAAACCCGACACCGTTCGCATTTACCCTACAATAGTTTTGGAGGGTACATATCTCGGGGAGTTATATAAAAAGGGTGAATACAAGCCGCAGACATTGGAGGAAGCAACTGAACTCTGCGCGGTTCTCCTAAAAAGATTTTATGATGAAAAAATTACCGTTATCCGATTGGGACTTCACTCCGGCGGAAATGTGGAGGAGGGCTATATTGCAGGGCCCTACCATCCTGCATTCGGCGAACTTTGCGAGTCGAAAATTTATCTTGAAAAAGCAATGAAAATCCTTTCGGAGAAATACCCCGAGAAAAATAATAATCAGATAACCCTATGGGTCAACCCATCGGAAATTTCAAAAATGATCGGACAAAAAGGCTCCAATAAAGCCTATTTGAAAAAAGCCGGTTGGAATGTTTCCGTAAAGGGTACGGAAGCTTTGGAAAAATATGAAATTGTTACAGACTAATGAAAGGCAGAAAACCAAATGTATCTTAAAGCGATAGAAATGCAGGGCTTTAAATCCTTTCCGGACAAGACTGTGTTAAACTTCGGAAAAGGTATTACGGCAGTTGTGGGACCCAACGGCAGCGGAAAAAGTAATCTTTCCGACGCTATGCGTTGGGTTTTGGGCGAGCAATCCACAAAGAACCTGCGCGGCTCAAAAATGGAGGACGTTATATTCAGCGGAACGGATTCCCGCCGTGCAGTGGGTTTTGCGGAGGTTACTTTAAAACTTGACAACTCCGATATGGCTCTTAACAATTCCGAAAAACTTGTAACGGTTACAAGACGTTACTACCGTTCGGGAGAAAGCGAATACAAAATAAACGGCGAACAGGCAAGACTCAAGGATATTCACGAACTGTTTATGGACACTGGTTTGGGTCGTGACGGCTATTCAATGATCAGTCAGGGTAAGGTTGAAACACTCATCTCCGGAAAATCCGAGGACAGACGTGATATGCTTGAAGAAGCGGCGGGTATTTCCCATTACAGATACCGCCGTGCAGACGCTATGCGACGACTTAACCAAGCGGAAGAAAACCTTTTGAGATTGAGAGATATTCTCACAGAACTTGAATCCCGTGTGGGTCCGTTGAAAACCCAGAGTGAAAAGGCGCAAAAATTCCTTGAATATGCAGGGGAAAAGAAAAATCTTGAAATCGGACTGTGGTTATACACAATAGAGAAAACCAAAAACGATTTGCGTGAACAGGAAAAGAAAATAACCATTGTTGATACCCAATACAGCGAGGTTTGCAAATCTCTTGAAGAAATAACCGAAAAAATTGATTCTGCCATTGCAGAAACTCAAAAAATCACTATTGCGGTTGATGAAATCAGACGTGCCTGTGCTCAACTTGAGGAGCAGGCGGCTCTTCTTGAGAGCCAAATTGCCGTTCAGGAAAATACAATTCTCCATAATAACGAAACTATTGAACGTATTGAGAGAGAAAAAACGGAAGAAAATGATACGGACACGGAAATTGCAACTCAGATTTCCGATGCTGAAAATGCCATTGAACAACTCAATGCCTCTATTGAAGAAAAAAGACAGGAACTCACTTCTTTTACGGGTGAACTTGATGTTTTAAGCGATGAAAACAGTAAATCCGCTCAAAGAAGTGTGGAGTTAAGTGAAAGAATGTCCGCCCTGTCCATTGAAATTGCGGACAACAGGGTTATAAGTTCCACCGCCGCTTCATCAGTTGAAGAAATTGAAAACCGTATTTCTGCCATTGATGAAATGAGTTCCGCAAGAAAACCGGTTTTGGAGGAACTTAGGGTACAATGTGAGGAATCCGAAAGGGAATTGGAAAAGATTTCCGAGAGAAGCACGGAACTTAACAATGCGCTTTCGGGTGTTGAACTTCTTGCATCCAAGAGAAAAGAAAAACTTGATAAATTAAGGGAAGAAGAAACCGCACTGAATAACGATATTCAAATTAAGAAATCCCGCATTGCAATGCTGGGAGATCTTGAAAAGAATATGGAGGGCTATCAGGGTAGCGTTAAAGCGGTTATTCGTGAGGTAAGACGGGGTGTTCTTAAAGGAATACATGCCCCCGTTTCCCAGATTATTTCCGTTAAAGATAAATACTCCCTTGCTATTGAAACTGCTTTGGGAGCGCAACTTCAGAACATTGTAACGGAAAATGAAAATGATGCAAAAAAAGCTATTGCATTTTTGAAAGAGAGCAGAGTCGGTCGAGCTACCTTCCTGCCTTTGACTGCAATTAAAGGCAGAGTATTGGAAGAAAAAAATCTTGACGATTGCTTCGGATACATAAATCTTGCATCGGAGCTTGTTGAGTACGACAAAAAATATACGGAAATTATTAAATCCCTTTTAGGAAGAACTGTTGTTGCGGAGGATTTGGATGCGGCAATAGTAATTGCTAAAAAATATAATTATAAATTTAAAATTGTAACCCTTGACGGTCAGGTAGTTAATGCCGGAGGTTCAATGACCGGCGGTGCGAAACTTCAAAATGCGGGTATTCTCAGCCGAGGCAATGAACTTGAAAAACTCAAGGGAGAATTAACCTCTCTTGAAGAAAAACTCTCTGTTCTCCGCAAGGAAACAGAGGCTCAACAGGAAAGTTATTCTTCCACAGCCGCAGAGTTTGAAGGCTGCAAGAGTGAAATAATTTCCCTTGGGGAAAAAAAAATAAGAGTGGAGGGTGTTCTTGCTCTGCGTAAGGGTAATTACGAAAACACCCTGCAAATGCAGGATTCGGCGGATGAAGAAAAAGCCAACCTTATGGCGCGCATCGAGTCTATAAAATCCGGTGCGGTGGCTGCCAACGATAAACTTTCCGTTCTTCAAAGTGAACTTGACAAGGTTGAAGCGGAACTTTCAACTCTTACGGGTGACAGAGAGAGCCTCCGCGAAAAGAGGGAAAAACTTACTGCTGATGCCGCACAGATAAACCTTTCCATTGCTACTGCAGAAAAGGAAATTGAGGCGAAACAGGAAGAAATAGCCCGCCTTAAAAACAGAAGTACAAGCCATAAGGATAAACTGTCACAACTTGACAGCGAAATTGAAGAAATCCGCAAGAATAATGAGGAAATCCGTGAAAGAATTGAGGTTCTTAACGGTGAGGCGGAGGGCTTGAGAACACAGAGCAGTGCATCCAAGGAGCAAGTTGCCGCCCTCATTCAGAAACGCGAGGAATATGAACAGGAAAGCGGTAAACTTCGTATTCTTGAAAGAGAAAAGACTGAAGAACGTGAAAAACTGAGTGGTGAAAAAGCCAGACTGTCCGAACGTAAAGAAACAATGGAGAGGGAGTTTGAAGAAATTTCAAACAAACTCTATGATGAGTACGAACTGACAAAACGCGAGGCGGAGGATCTTGATATTGTTATTGAAGACATTCCAACGGCTAAAAAGCGTTTGAATGAACTTAAAGGAAAAATTCGTTCCCTGGGCAATGTTAATGTTAGCGCCATTGAGGAGTATAAAGAGGTTTCCGAAAGATACAGTTTTATGTACACTCAGGTGAACGATGTTGAAAAATCCAAAGCCGAGCTTATAAAACTAATAAATGAGCTTACAGGCAAAATGGGCGTTCGCTTTAAAGAACAGTTCGATAAAATCAATTTCAGTTTCGGTCAGACCTTTGCGGAACTTTTCGGCGGCGGTAAGGCATCCCTTGTTCTTACGGATGAAAGTGATGTTCTTGAATGTGACATTGATATTAAGGTTCAGCCTCCGGGCAAGAATGTTCAGAATATTTCACTTCTCTCCGGTGGTGAAAAAGGTCTTTCAGCCATAGCGCTTCTTTTTGCTATTCTTAAAATCAATCCCTGTCCTTTCTGTATTTTTGACGAGGTTGAAGCGGCTCTTGACGATGTTAACGTTGCAAGGTATGCGTCATATGTTCGCAGAATGACTCAAAATACGCAGTTCATTCTTATTACCCACCGCCGCGGCACTATGGAAGAGGCGGATATGCTGTACGGTGTTACCATGCAGGAAAAGGGTGTATCAAAACTTCTTGAACTGAAAACCGCAGAAATGGCTAAAAAGTTTGATTTAACATAATTTACGGTTTATGTAATCCTATATCAAAAAATAATTATCTGTTAAATGGAGTTTTTCTAATGGGTATTTTTAAAAAAATAAATTTTGGTTTGAGGAAAACAAGAAATAATGTTTCAGGAGCCATTGACAATGTTCTTGACAGCTACACTTCAATTGACCAGGAACTTTTTGATGAACTTGAAGAAGCACTTGTTATGGGTGATGTGGGTGTTTCAACGGCTTCCGAAATTACTTTACGCCTTAACGATGTGGTTCGTAAAAAAGGTATAAAAAATCCCGCCGATGTTAAGGCGGAAATCAAAGATATCGTTGCCGAAATGCTTGAGGGCGGCGAAGATATGGGACTTATTACCATTCCATCTGTTATCCTTGTTATCGGTGTTAACGGTGTGGGCAAAACTACCACAATCGGTAAACTTGCCGCAAGGTATAAGGCGGAGGGCAAGAGCGTTATTCTTGCCGCGGCGGATACATTCCGCGCCGCCGCTATTGACCAGCTTGATGTTTGGGCAGAGCGCGCAGGCGTTGATATTGTTAAGCACAAAGAGGGTGCGGACCCTGCCGCAGTAATTTTTGATACAATTTCCGCCGCTAAGGCAAGGGGTACGGAAATTATTATTTGCGACACTGCCGGCAGACTTCACAATAAGAAAAATCTTATGGAGGAATTGGGCAAGATTTACCGTGTTATCGACAGGGAACTTCCTTATTCCGACCGTGAGGTGCTTCTTGTTCTTGACGCAACAACGGGACAGAATGCCGTTAACCAGGCGCGTGAATTTGCAAAGATTGCGGAGATTACGGGTATTATTCTTACAAAACTTGACGGTACTGCCCGTGGCGGTGTTGTCCTTTCAATAAAAAATGACCTTAAAGTTCCCGTTAAGTTTATCGGTGTGGGTGAGGGTATTGATGATTTGCAACCCTTTAATCCCCAGGCATTTGCGGACGGACTTTTCAATGATCTTCCGGAAGACTTTGAGGAGGATGAAATAGACCTTTCAAAAATCCGTGAGGAATATGTTCCTGCAGAACAGACTGACGAGCGCGAAGAACTTGCAAAAGCAGTTGGCGAAATATTCAGTGCTATGGCAGAAATGAACGGTGAAGAAATTTCCGAAGATGCAGAAGAAGTTGAAGCAATTTCTGAAGATGTAGCAGAAGAAATTATTGATGAACCCGTTGAAGAAGTAGAGGAAATTGTTGATGAAATTCCTGAAGAAATTATTGAAGAAACAGTTGAAGAAACAATTGAGGAACCCGTAGTTGCAGAAACAGTAGTAACCTTTGCAGAAAAAGATGGTCCCACAGCTGTATTTATTGCAGAAAAGCCTGAATCAGAAGAGCCCAAAAAGAAAAAAGGTTTCTTCGGGAGGTTGTTCGGTTAATGGAAAACAATGTTTTTTTGATTGCCACCCACAATATGAAAAAAAGAAACGAACTCCAACGTATTCTTTCCCCCTTGGGAATTGACGTTAAAACTGCTGAACAGGTCGGTGTTGAACTAACCGACGTTGAAGAAACAGGGGAGACTTTCTACGAGAATGCGTTTTTAAAGGCAAACAGCGGTTGTCTTGAAAGCGGTATGCCCTGTGTTGCAGATGATTCGGGACTTGCAGTTGACTACATTGTTGGTGCTCCCGGGGTGTATTCCGCCCGTTTTGCAGGTGAGCATGGCAATGATGAGAAAAATAATCAAAAACTTCTGAAAATTTTAAATGATGTCCCATTTGAAGAAAGAACAGCCCGTTTTGTCTCCGTGGTTTGTTGCGTGTTCCCCAACGGTGACGTGATTTCTGCAAGGGGTGAATGTGAGGGTTATATAGGATTTGAACCCAAGGGAAACGGCGGTTTCGGTTACGACCCGATTTTTATGGTGGGTGACAAAAGTTTTGCGGAACTTTCAGCCGAAGAAAAGGACGCGTTAAGTCACAGGGGCAATGCACTCCGCCAAATTGCAGAAAAATTAAAGGATTATATGTCCTTATAAAGTGATATAACCGTGCCGAGTCGGGTGGAATCTATTTCGATTTTAATATCTCCGACTTGGGCAACGGTTGTTTCATTTTTTACGGTTTTTAAAATATTATTAAAATCACTTATACCGAGTATTTCATCACTTGTGCTTTCGTTTTGACAAAAGCAGACTATGCAGTCGGAAATGAATGAAAAAGATATGTCACTTTTTTCCAAAACTGCGAGGTCGAAAACAATGTGCATTTGTGTGAGCCTGTTTTTTGAATCATATTTGAATTTGAGCATTATTTCTTTTTCGGTGAATTTATAAAATTTAGTCAATGTATTTTGTGATGTATCAACAATATAACCGTTGGGGTTCATATTATAGTTTTCATTCAAACAATTCATTCGTTGTGAGAAGGCCTCGAGGCTGTTTCCGGAGGTTGTAAAACTGCACCCGCAGAGCATTGTCAATAACAAAAACAGACAAAATAAATATAAAAAGCGAAATTTCAAATTTAATCCCCCAAAGTTAACATAATTTTAACAAATAATACAATAGATGTTGTATAATTCAAAGTGTGAAAGAATTATAATAATAATATATATGTTCGAAATAAATTTTAATTCAGAGTGATGTTAATGAAAAAAATGTTTAAAAGAGCGGTTTGCTCAATACTATGTCTGCTTGTGGCATTTTCATCTTTAATTTCTACGGTTGCGGCAGGCTACACAACGGATTACCCCCAAGGTGTTACTGCCGAGGAGGCTTTAAATGCTGTTCAGGGAACGGATAAATTGTTGAATTATGTTGTTCCCACCCTTACGGGAGCCACACTTTCACAGAGTGTAAAGCCCATGATATACAGTGATGAGGTTGTTTCGGAGTTCGTGGTTTCTTTGTATAAAGGACTTTCCGAAAATGCCAAAGAAATAGAAAGTATCGGTATAGATATTTCCGTTTCTGCCGTTGCGGAGGGATTGGGGGATTATCCGGATGTGCAAAAGGCACTTTCCGCCGCAAGTTCCTGGGATGAAGCGGATCTTTCGGGTGCAAAATGGGGAGTAAAGAATAAAAACGGCTTTGCTACTGCTTTAGGTAAAGCAATGTCGCCTTTTAATGATATTTTTTATACATTGTTCTGCTCGGGAACATATAAGATTTCAAGGTTTATTAAAATCGAGGGAGCAAACGGTTACGAAAATGCCATTGTACCCACACTTAAAGCCTTGAAGTGTACGGATTTAATGACCCAGGCGGAGTTTACCGCACAGGCGGACAAGGACAAAAGCAATATGATAAAAAATATTCTTTTGCCCATTCTTTCAATGGTTGAAAGAGTTTTGAAAGCCCCCATGAATAATTTGACTGAAATTTTGCCCTGCTTTTCATACTTCGTGCAAAGCGGTGAAATGGATGCGTGCATGGATTCATTGCTTTCTCCCATTTTCTCTAACCCCCTTGTTGAAGTTGCTGTATTTTTAAAAATACTTGATTTGGATTCAATGAAAATCAATATGAGCGAAATGCTTACAACGGGTCTTTCCGATATGGCATCTGAAAGTGGTTTGACTCTTGCCCCCGTGGATTTTGAAAGGCTTTCAAAATGCGGTTCAAAAAGCGGCAGCGAATTCGAAGCAAATAAGGGCAGGGCTTATGTTGAAATAATGAGATGGCTCATTGATACTTTGAAACTCAACGAGAAAAAGTTACCGGAACTTATGGCTCAAATGGAGGGCGGTTCAAAAGACATTCCCACGGATATGCTTGGCGGTATGCTGAAAAATGATACGGATGCTTTGGTGGGTACAATAATTCTTTTGTTTACACCATCCAAGTTGGACGCACCGCAAGTTTATGCTTATCCGGATGTTGCAAAGACGGTTGTTCAATACACTCCCAATCTTACGGAAGATAATTATAAAAAAGTTCTTAATGAAATTGATGACCTCCTTGACGATTTTGTAAAAGAGGGAGGAAGTTACAGCGATATTGAGGCACTTCTTTCCTCAAGTATTTATACAAATGCAAATATAAATGCTCTTTTGACAGGAATATACGGCACCCTTGAAAAAGAGGGGATGTTGGATTTACTTGTTCTTTTGGGAATTGATGCAACCCCGAGAGGTGTGGCACAATATATTAAAAATGATTACCCCGCAGTTTACAACGTTTTAAATAAAGCGACCTCTTGGTCGAAACTTTCTCTCAAAAATGTTTCATGGGGTTTTTACAACGGATCACGCAGAGGATTCCAAAATGCCTTTGTTGCGACTTTAAGACCCCTATACCCGTTGCTGAAAGTTTTGCTTGCAGGGGAAGATATGGTGATTATGGACAGTATCACCATTAAGGGTGCGGACGGCTACAACACCGCCGTGATTCCACTGCTTGAAGCCTTGGGATGTAAGGACAGTTCCATAAAAACATATTCACGGTATCTGAATGATAAGGACGAGGATGCGGTTTTAGTCAATATTGCGGATCCGATTTTCGATTTGCTTGATGAAGTTTTTGACAATCCTGTTAAAACCCTCACAAGAATTCTACCGAATATAGTTTATTTTATGAATAACGGTTCTTTGGAAAAATGTATTTCCAATTTGCTCCTTCCCGTTACATCACTAACATCAAAAATGTCTTTAATATCGGATTTGAATTTTGATGTATCGGAATTAACAGGCGAACTCGATTTAAACAAAATGCTGAAAGAAATGCTTGACGGCTCGGGAATGAAAATTGCAGAGTTCGATATTGCTGCGGTAGCAGGAATGGGAACAAAAACCGAAAAAACAAGTAAAAGTACCCTCAACGGAAATTATGTTAAGTATTCATATATTGAAGCAAATCAAACAGACGTTTTAATGAGCCTTTTGAGAGTTTTGGCAAAGACGATGAAACTTCCCGGTAATGAGAATTTGCTTGTGGGCTCAATGGGCGGCGGTAACGATGCCTTTTCGACCTACTCGTCATCAATAGGTGAGCAATTCGCTGAAATGACGGAGGATGAACTCATAGAGTGGCTGTATAATTTGCTCTTTAAAGAGAGAGCGCAAATCGAAATAGTTGTTGATGACGATTACGTTCCCACAATTATTTATAAAGAAGCCCCCAAGAATTATACGGCACTATATATTTTCGGTGGCTATGCCCTTGTGGCGGCGGTAATCGGTGTGATAATTTTCTGTAACAGAAAACGGCTTTATTGTTGAGGTAATATATATGTTAGTTTTAAAAAATATAGTTAAAGATTATGTTACCGGAGATACCACGGTAAGAGCATTAAAGGGTATTGATATCAATTTCCGCGAAAGTGAATTTGTTGCCATTCTCGGACCTTCCGGCTGCGGCAAAACAACACTTCTTAATATTATCGGCGGTCTTGACAGATATACAAGCGGAGATTTGAGAATAAACGGCAAATCAACAAAGAATTTCAGTGACAGTGATTGGGATACATATCGCAATCATTCAATCGGATTTGTTTTTCAAAGTTACAATCTTATTCAGCATCAAAGCGTTCTTTCCAATGTTGAACTTGCCCTCACTCTTTCGGGTGTTTCCAAGAAAGAACGCCGTAAAAGAGCCATTGATGCATTGAAAAGAGTCGGTCTCGGTGATCATATTCACAAGAAACCCACCCAAATGTCCGGCGGTCAGATGCAGAGAGTTGCCATTGCACGTGCGCTTATAAATGATCCGGATATTCTTCTTGCGGACGAACCCACCGGCGCACTTGATACGGAAACAAGCGTGCAGATAATGGATTTGCTCAAAGAGATTTCCAAAGACAAACTCATAATAATGGTTACCCATAACCCGGACCTTGCGGAAAGTTACTCCAACCGTATTATAAGATGCCTTGACGGTGAAGTTATCGGGGACTCCAACCCCTTTGTGCCCGATGCTTCCGATTACGAAAATGAAAAGAAACGTGCAGAAAATGCAAAGGAAAAGGGTAAAAAGTCAATGTCCTTTGCTTCGGCATTTTCCCTTAGTCTTAATAACCTGCGGACAAAGAGCGGACGAACTTTCCTGACCGCTTTTGCAGGAAGTATCGGTATCATAGGTATTGCCCTTGTTCTTGCCCTTTCAAACGGTATTCAGGTTTATATTGACAGGGTTCAGGAAGATATGCTCCTTTCCTACCCCATGACCGTTGAAAAACAGACTTTCGACCTTGAAAGCGTAATGACCTCCTTTACGGGTATAACAACCGAGATGATGGAGGGTATGGATGATGATGAAAAAGACAAAATCTATGTAAACGAATCCCTTATGAAGATGGTAAATGCCTTTATTTCCGAATCCACTTCCAACAACCTTGACAATTTCAAAAAGTATGTCGAAGACAATCAAGAGGCCTTCGATGAGGTTTGTAACGATGTTCAGTACAAATACAGTACGGATTTGAATATCTACCGCGCCGACACGGAAAACGGTTTAGTCAAAGTTAATCCAAGCACAATGATGGAAAACATACCCATGGACGAGAGCATGGCAAGTATGGCATCTTCAATGTCGAGTATGACACAGGTTAATGCCTGGATGGAACTTATCGGCGACGAAAAACTCATGGATGCACAGTACGATGTTATTGCCGGCAGAATGCCCGAAAAGTTCGACGAGGTTGTGCTTATTGTTGACGGCAATAATCAAATTAACGAACTTGTTGTCTATGCTCTTGGTCTTAAAGACCAGGAAGAATTCACAAAAAATATTATGCAGGCACTTGCCAGCGGTGAATCCCTGGAAAATGAAACAATTACCGAGTATTCATATGATGAGATCCTCGATATGAGATTTAAACTTGTTTTAAGTGCCGATTATTTTGTAAAAGACAAGAAAACGGGACTTTGGAGCGACAACAGCGCCAATGACTATTTCGTAAAAGATTTGGTTGATAACGGTACTGAACTTAAAATTGTGGGTATTTTAAAACCCGACGAAAATAATACTCTTTCATTGGGTACCGGCGGTATCGGTTATATGCGTGATTTGATGGATTACGCTATTGAGGAAACCGCAACCCGTCAGGTTGTTAAAGAACAGCTTGCAGATACAAAAACCGATGTTATTACAGGTTTGGAGTTTTCAAATCTTACGGTTAATGACTTTGACCTTAAAGATGTTGATTTAAGTATAATTGACTTCAATTACCTTGACTATACACCCTTTATGTCCATGGCAGAGGGTATGGATATGTCCGAAGTGAATCTTGCGGATATGGGTGCAATGTTCGGCTTTGACGATATGAGCGAACTCCAGAAGAAACTTATGGAAGGTTTCCTTACGGAAGAACAGGTGCTTGCCATAAAACAGGCGTATGTTGACACCTTGGCGGCAAACAGTTCTCTTTCGGGAACACTTGAAAAGTTGGGTTATTCCACTTTTGAATCCCCCTCAATGATATGCTTTTATCCGAAGAATTTTGAGGCTAAAGAGAAACTTAATGAACTTGTAAGTTACTATAACGAACAGGTTACGGCGGACGGTCACGAGGAAGCACAAATCAAAGTTTCCGACTATATCGGAATGCTTATGAGCAGTCTTACAACAATTATTGATATTGTTACCTACGTTCTTGTTTGCTTTGTTGCCATTTCCCTTGTGGTTTCTTCGGTTATGATTGGTATTATCACCTATATTTCAGTTCTTGAAAGAACGAAAGAAATCGGTATTTTGAGAAGTATAGGTGCGTCCAAGAAAGATATTGCAAGAGTGTTCAATGCGGAAACCGCAATAATCGGATTGGGTGCAGGTATAATCGGTATTCTGTCAACCTTGTTGTTGGAAATTCCCATTAACCTGATACTGAAATACGCGGCGCACATTCCTGCTGCGGCGGCACTTCCCTTTGTGGCGGCAATAATTCTTGTTGTTATAAGTGTTTCCCTTACTCTTATTGCAGGTCTTGTGCCATCACGCATAGCGGCAAAGAAAGACCCGGTAGAAGCCTTACGTACTGAATAAAAATATTAAGGGGCTGTAAAAATCGAAAGTTTTTTACAGCCCCTTATTTTGTTTCGTTATTTATAATGCCTTGAATTCGTATCCCTGTGCTTTTGCATAGTCAATTATATTTCCCAAGGCGTCAGCGTTGTCCTGTGAAACAGCGTGGAGAAGAAGCACACATCCGGGGTGCAGTCGGGATGTTACCGTATCAAAGGCATATTGCTTTCCTTTTTGGTTGTTTGTGTCCCAATCTGCATAGGCACTTGACCAGAAAACCGATGTGAAGCCGATGCTTTGCACAAGTTCTAAGGCATTCTCCGAACAAGCACCCTCGGGGAATCGAAAATAGGGGGCACTGTAACCGAAATGCTCTCTCAAATAATTATCAAGATTTTCTATTTCCGTCACCATTTGGGTACGGGTGATTTTTGAAAAATTCGGATGGGTGTCGGAGTGGTTGCCCACAATATGCCCCTCTGTAATCATTCGGGCAATCAGTTGAGGGTTTTCCTTAACATTGGGTAGGGTAACAAAGAAAGCAGCGGGAACTTGTTTCTCTTTTAAAGTGTCGAGAATTTTTTCGGTACAGCCGTTTTCATAGCCGCAGTCAAAAGTGAGATATATTACCTTTTCACCGCTGGTATCAAGGCACAAAGCACCGTATTTCTCATAGAATTTTTGGTTGTTTACTGAGATTTCATGAGGAACTCCGTTCTTTGAAACCCCGTAGCTGTGGTTGTGAGTTTCGGTGGAAAGTCCGCTTAAATTGTCCGGGTCAATAACCGGAAGCGTTACTTTTGGCAGGGGCTCAAATCCCGTATAGGTTCTGTCCGTGCCGGTGTCTTTGCCGTACAGTATTTTTTTCTTTACGGTTGTTTTATCCATGGGCTCCGGGTCGGGAGCTTCGGAGGTTTCGCTTTCGCTCTCCTGTTGTGATTCGGTTTCGGTTTTTGTGGTTTCGGCAGAAGTTTGTGCATCCGTGGAAAAAGATGTTGTGTTTTGTGAATCACCCTTGCCGCAACCCAATAAAATGAATACCAATGATACTATAAGTAAAAGACAAATTGTTTTTTTCATAATTTCACCTTTAGATTTCCCGAGAGATAAACTCCCGGGATTGATTTTATTTAAACATATACTGGACATTATCCAGAATTCCGTCCATTGCTTTGACGGACTTTTTGGCAAGTTTTTTCATTTTGTTCTTTGTACTGTTTCTTGAATTAACAACACCGGCCATTACTGCGGCGGCAACACCCGCTGCCATTACTGCAGTGCCCAATTTCATTGTTTTATCGGAACTCATTAACATCATTAAAAACACCTCCTGTTTGTTTTTAAAAGTTTGCCCTGTAAGAACAGAAAGTAGTCATAATTACTTGATAAAAATAAATGGAAGTGATAGAATTTATTTCGTGATTATTTGAAATTATTGATTTTAAAAGAAAATTTGTATTTTATAAAGGAATAACAAAAATGAGTGAATTGAACATAGTTTTGGTTGAACCGGAAATACCGCAGAATACGGGCAATATTGCAAGAACTTGTGCCGCAACAGGAGCAAAACTGCATATTATAAAGCCTATGGGTTTTACCATTGACGATAAAAAATTAAAAAGAGCGGGTCTTGATTATTGGTATTTGCTTGATTTAACCTATTATGAAAACCTTGATGACTTTTTTGAGAAAAATCCCGACGGTAAATATTTCTTTTTTACAACAAAGGCAAGAAAAACTCATTCCGATGCAGTTTATGCGGACAAATCATTTTTGTTTTTCGGGAAAGAAACAAAGGGGCTTCCCGAGGAATTGTTACTGGAGCATCCCGATGAATGTGTGAGAATACCCATGATAGACGATGCCAGAAGTCTTAACCTTTCCAACTCCGTTGCAATCGGAGTTTATGAGGCTTTGAGGCAGATGGGCTATCCCGAACTTCAGAATAAGGGTCAACTTCATAATTATTCTTGGAAAGAAAATACATAAAAAACATAACACCTCCGTTTAATGCATATATTGTATTGCGGAGGTGTTTATTATGACAGAAGAAAAAAGAACAGGAATTTTACCCCATAATTGCATACTTGAGGACAGAAGCCGACTTTCCGTTTCAGGTGTTAAGGATGTGGGAAGTTTTGACGAGGAAACGATTATTGCCCAAACCGAGTGTGGGGAACTTACCGTTAAAGGTGAAAAATTGCATATTACTAAACTTTCTCTTGAAATAGGGGAGTTGTGTATTGAGGGAGAAATCAGTTCACTTTCATACGCGGATGTAATTGATAAATCGGGTAGTTTCCTTTCGAGAGTATTCAGATAATGTATTCAGTTGAACAAAGCGAACAAACCCTCATTTTTTTTGCTTCCTTGGGTGTTGGTTTTCTCTTAGGGGTACTTTATGATTTTTTAAGAGCCCTACGACTTTCCTTTACAAAGGGAAAAGCGGCGATTGTGATTTTTGATTTAATATATTTTTTCGCAGTCGCTTTGGGGAGTTATATTTTTATTCTTGCCGCAAACAAGGGCGAGATAAGGTCATACATAATAATAGGTGAACTATTAGGAGCACTTTTTTATTATTTTTCATTGGGTATTGCAGTTATAAAAATAACCGACAACTTCGTAAAGGTTTTGAAATGCTTTTATGCTTTTGTTTTTAAAGTTGTTTCGTTTCCCTTTCGTGTTATAGGTAAGTTTTTTTACAGGTTTTGTAATAAAATAAAGTCATTTTTTAAAAAAAGTGAAAAAAAGTCCAAAAAAATACAGAAAAAAGTCTTGCCAAAAGTACGTGTCTATGTGTATAATTTACTCGATATATTATTTGTAGGTTCACACAAGGCACGGAAAGGCGGGAGAATCGGTGGAAGCACAGAAAAAGAAAAACCAACTCAAACCTCGTAGCGTATTGGTTATTGTTTTATGCTTTGTGCTTTTGCTTTATATGGGCATAAGATATATCAAAGCTCAAAGTGAAATAAATGCTAAAGAAACTCAGCTTACAGAGCTCGAAAGTGTTTATGAAAGCCGTGTTGCCGAAAATGAAGAACTGAAGTCTGCCATTAAAGATGGGGACAAAGCTGAACTTGCAGAGAAATATGCACGGGAAAAGGGTTATGTTATGCCGGACGAAAGAGTCTATGTTGACATAACTCCCGGCTCCGAAGAATAAACAATCATTTAGAGGTAAAATATGGCAGTGGAAATCGGAACGATTCTTGAGGGAAAAGTTACAGGCATTACGAATTTCGGAGCTTTTGTAGAGCTTCCGGACAAAACAACGGGTATGGTACATATTTCGGAAGTTTCGTCATCTTTTATTAAAGATATTCACGAAAAAATTTCCGAGGGCGATGTTGTTAAGGTTAAGGTTATAGACATCAATGAAAAAGGAAAAGTAGCCCTTTCCATAAAGAAAGCACAGCCCCAACAGGAAGAGGAGACCAAGCCTAAGCGTACCCCGGCAGAAAAACCGCGTAAAAGCCAACCGCCCGTATGGACGGGTACACAACGTTCCGAACCGGAAAATATGTCTTTTGAAGATATGATGGCAAAATTTAAAAGCGTAAGCGACGAAAAAATGAGCGATCTCAAAAAGAATAATGTTGCAAAACGCGGAGCTTCAACTCCCCGTAGAGGCGGCAATTCAAGAGGTTAATGGTATATTAAAAACCGTGCTGATGATTCGGCACGGTTTAATTTTAGGAAGTGTATTTGTGAGAGAAATAAGTGCAAATTTAATCGAAAATGCGGTTGAAAGAATTTTCCTTGAAGCCAACGGAAAACTTTCGGATTCCTTGGAGGACAAAATCCGCAACTGTGAGAAAGAGGAGAGTAATCCTATTGCAAAAGGTATCTTTTGCGATATGTGTAAAAATCTTGATGCGGCAAAGGAACTTAATATTCCCATTTGTCAAGACACCGGAATGGCTGTACTTTTTTGCGAATTAGGTCAAGAGGTGCATATTATTGACGGGGACTTTAACACGGCAGTTAATAACGGTGTAAGAAAAGCCTATTTTGACGGCAAAATGCGTTGTTCCATAGTCAAGGATCCCATAAGAAGAGGAAATACAAACGATAATACACCTGCCTTAATTCATCTGTCACTTGTTCCCGGGGATAAAATTAAATTCACCGCCGCACCAAAGGGCTTCGGCAGTGAAAATATGAGCAGAATTAAAATGTTTACCCCATCCGCAAGTATTGATGATATAGTGAATTTCGTTGTTGAAACGGTAAAAACTGCGGACGCCAACCCTTGCCCCCCCGTAGTTTTGGGTGTGGGAATCGGAAGTGACTTTGAGGGTGTTGCATTGCTTTCCAAAAAAGCCTTGTGCCGAGATATTTCCGAAAGGAATCCCGACGAGTTTTACAGGGAATTGGAAGAGAAAATGTTGGAGGAAGTTAACAAACTGAATATTGGGGCACAGGGCTTTGGCGGAGATATAACCGCCCTTGCAGTTAATATTGAAACTGCACCCACCCATATTGCAGGACTTCCGGTTGCGGTAAATGTGGGTTGTCACGTTACAAGACACAAGGAAATCCTTATTTGAATATTATTTTTGTTGGGACGGAAAGGCTTATTTTTCCGTCCCTAATTTTGAACGTAATTCTTCATAAATTTCTAAAAATTTGAATTTAACAACGTATTTATTTCCGCTGTTAATTATCTTTTCACCGCTTTCGGAAAGATAGTCGGCGGTTTTTTCTTTGTCGGTTTCCACACCTTCTGCCGCAGGCACGCACAGGGGCGGAAACATTACGCACCACCAGTTCTTTCCCTTGCCCTCACCGAGAATAACTTTTAAAGAGGTGTAATGTCCGGCGGGAAAGGTAAGGTCGCCATATTCCCGGGTTTCAAAGTATTCGGTACCAAGAGTGATTTTTACATTATAATTGAACCCATTCTCTTTTAATGTTCTCTCGGCAGTAGCCGACATTACATCTTTTGACTCTTCAAAATACATTCGGGCATTCTCTGTTGTTACACCTTTTTCAAGAATTGCGGCATTTGTTTCTAAAAGTGCATCCCTGACTTTTAGTTTAACTTCCTGGTCAGTTTCCGAGTCACTGTTTGCAAGAATGTGGAGTCTTACAACATCGTCCTTTACAGTTTGTGCAGATGCGGTGAAATAAGTACAGGAGAAAGCCAAATATAGAGATATTACAATTGCAACAACCGATAGCAGGATTTTGTCTTTTCTTTCATTAAATGCTTTATATTTGAATATGGTCATAACAAAACCGTCCTTTCAAAATGATTTTGGACGGTTTAAATCTTTTTATTCAGTTTTCGGAAATTATTTCCACACCATAGGGTTCGGGCGTACAAACAAATACTTCTTTAAACATCTCTTTCAACTTTTCGGCACTTTTTTCGGCATTTTCTTTTTCTTTGAATATTCCGTAAACCGCGGAACCGGAACCGGTCATACAGGAAGCAATGGCACCGTTTTTGTTCATTACATCCTTTATGTCAACTCTCCCTGCGACTTCAATGGCCTGTTCAAAAACATTACCGCAAAGTTTCAAAGCAGTTTGGAATTCGCCCTCCGTCAAAAGTTCAAACATTTCTTTGTTTTTTGTATGCTTCATATTATCCAATGCATCAACTGCCGCGTATGCCTCCTTTGTGGAAACGCAGTCCTTTGGTTTTACAACAACAATGTAATAGCCCTCCAAATCCGGTAGGGGAGCCACAATAGCACCTGTGTCCAAAGCCAAAGCCGTACCGCCCACTATACAGAAAGGTATATCTGCACCAACTTTTGCACCTATTCTGCAAAGGACTTTGTCGGGGAATTCGGTATTATATATTTTATTAAGAGCAACAAGTACCGCGGCGCCGTCCGCACTGCCTCCCCCCATTCCCGCACCAAAGGGAGTCCGTTTTTCAATGTTAATGTGAATCCCCCTGTTATTTTCGATTCGGGCATATTCAAAGAACTTTTCCGCACATTTATAAACAATATTGCTTTTGTCCGTGGGTACACCCTCTGTATCACAAGAAATCTCAATATTTTCACCGCCGATTTTTTCCACGGTGATTATATCTCCCAGGCTCAAGGATTGCATAACGGTGAACAAACTGTGGTATCCGTTTTCCTTAATTCCCGTAATATCTAAAATTAAATTGATTTTTGAATTTGCTTTTAAGGTGAGTTTCATTATAACACTCCTTCCACAATGGTATTTTACCATATATAATTGCAATTTTAAAGGTGTTTATTTTTATATATTTTAAAATTATACTGTTAATATACGGATTTTTGTGGTATTATGTTAATTTGAAAGAGGGTTTTATAATGAAAGATATAAAAATTATTGATATGCATACACATACGGATAATTCTCCCGACGGCAATCATTCGGCAATGTATATGGCGGAGGTTGCGGAGAGAAACGGAATTGAATGTGTGGCATTTACCGATCACTGTGAGGTCGATTGGTTTTATAAGGATGAGTACGACAAAAGAAGTGTTCAAAGCTATTTTGAGGTAAGTAAGGCAAAAGCGGCTTTTGAGGGCAGGCTGGACATTCTCAGAGGTATAGAGTTGGCTCAACCTCATTACATACCCGAACTTGCGGAAAAGATAATCAATTCCTTTGAGTACGATGTTATTATTGGCTCCATACATAATCTTCGTGAAAAACAGGATTTTTACCATTTTGAGTCCTTCGACGGTTTCGTTATTGAAGATTTAATGAACGAGTATTTTGATGAAATTATCAATATGATACAATGGGGAAATATTGATGTTGTGGCTCATATTACCTACCCGTTCAGATATATTTTCAATATTTGCGGTTATGTTGAAGATATAAATAAATATTCCGAAAAAGTGGATGAAATTTTAAAACTTTGTGCGGAAAAGGATAAGGCACTTGAGATAAATATGGGGGGACTTAAATACCCCATAAACAAGCCGTCACCCGATATTGAAACAATAAAACGGTACAAGGAATTGGGGGGTAAACTTGTCAGCGTGGGCTCCGATTCTCACTATGCGGAGCGTATCGGCTTCGGTATTCCGAGGGCCTATGAAATTGCACGTGAGGCCGGTTTTGATTTTGTTGCAAGGTTCAATAAAAGAAAAGTTTCGGAATTCCCCATAAAATAAAAATATGCAATCAAAAGTGTATATTTTATATAAAAAATAAGTTCTATACATTTTATTTCAAATGGAAATGAATGGAAAAAGTGTAAAGAAGATAACTTGACAATGTTCATAACTGTGTCTAAAATGTCAGCAAATATGAATTTCCACGATTTTAAAGTTCTAAAAAAGAAAAAACGCGTAAAGTAACTAACTTTACATTGACAAAATTTTGAACATTCGCTGTTTTTCGACGAATGTATATACATTTGCATATACATTTACGGCTATGAGGTGGTATTTTGCGTAAAATCGAATATACGGTACCCGGTGAATATGACAATGCACCCCTTTATTCTTTCTTGAAAGAATATGCAGGTGTATCCACGCGTATAATTCAGACTCTTAGGCACACTGAAAAATCGGTATTTTTAAATGGTCGGGAAAGCAGGGTTATTGACAGAATAAAAAGCGGAGATGTTGTTACATTTTTTCTTCACGAAAAAACCCAACCGCCCATTCTGTGGGAAACGGAACTGAATGTAATTTATGAGGATGAGGATTTACTGATTATAAACAAACCGTCGGGTATTTCGGTTCATCCCACAAAAAACCACCCCAACGGTACATTGTGTAACGCAGTTGCGGCATATCTGAAAAAAGAGGAAAATGACAGTTTTGTGGCAAGAGCGGTGGGACGGCTTGATAAGGTAACGTCGGGTGTAATGGTCTTTGCAAAGAATTCTTTTTCAGCATCCAGGCTGAACGGAAATCTCGATAAAACATATCTTGCACTTGTCCATGGTAAAATGGAGGGTGAGGGGACTGTGGATGCGCCCATACTAAGACCCGATATAACCAAAACCCTCAGAGCCGTGGGTGAGCAGGGGGACAGAGCGGTAACCCATTGGAGAAGCGTTGCCCGTTTGGATGATGCAACACTTTTGGAAGTTAAAACAGAAACGGGACGTACCCATCAAATAAGGGTGCATTTGTCCCATATAGGTCATTCACTTGTGGGTGACGTTATGTATAATGGGCGGTGTACTGATAATATAAAACGTGCCGCACTTCACTGTAACCGAGTGTCCATTATTCATCCCATAACTAAAGAGGAACTCACCTTTACCGCGGAGCTTCCCGAGGATATGAAAAAAGAGTTAGAAAAAGCAGTTTTTTCTGTTGACAAACAGGAGTGTTTCTGTTAAAATACCATTTGCCGCATATTAAGGGCGGGCACTGTTGGTGTGTCCACAATACCGGAATCGGTAGCCTTGTTAGCGAGACTGAAAGAAAGCAGGTAAAAATCTATGTACGCAATCATCGAAACAGGCGGAAAGCAGTACAAAGTTGAGAACGGTGATGTTATTTTCATCGAAAAACTCGAAGTTGAAGCTGATTCCACTATAACCTTCGATAAGGTTATCGCTGTTGGTGCAGACGACGGTATCAAAGTTGGTGCTCCCTATGTTGACGGGGCCTCTGTTAGCGCAAAGGTACTCAAAAACGGTAAGGGCAAAAAGATCGTTGTTGCAACCTATAAACCCAAAAAGAATGAAAAACGTAAAATGGGTCACAGACAGCCCTATACAAAGGTTGAGATTTCAGCCATCAATGCTTAATCAATGATTAGCATTAAGTTTTTCCATTCTGGAAACGGTACTCCTTTAGGGTTTAATTTTAAAGGTCATGCGGGCTATGCCCCACACGGTAGCGATATCGTATGTGCCGCAGTTTCCTCCGTTGCATATATGACTGCAAATACCATTATTGAAGTAATGGGTGTTAAAGCGGATGTTAATATAAAAGGCAGCGGTGAAATGGATTTCAAAATTCCCCTTGAGAGTGCAGAAAAAACGAAAGATATATTGCTTGGATTGGAGCTTCATATAAAAGAACTCAAAAAGCAATATCCCCAAAATGTTACGATAACTACGGAGGTGTAACGAATGCTTAAAATCAATATCCAGTTATTTGCTCATAAAAAAGGTATGGGTTCAACTCGTAACGGCCGTGATTCCGAATCCAAAAGACTCGGTGCTAAAAGAGCGGACGGTCAGTATGTTCTTGCAGGTAACATCCTTGTAAAACAGAGAGGCACAAAAATCCACCCCGGTACAAATGTTGGTAAGGGTAAAGACGATACACTCTTTGCACTTGTTGACGGACAGGTTCGTTTCGAGCGTCTTGGCAGAGACCGCAAGAAAGTAAGCGTTTATCCTGTTGAGCAATAATTAAAACCAAAGACTCACCCCATCTTTTCGGATGGGGTGTTTTTTTTGGATTTTTTCTACCTTTTTATTTTGGTTATTTATTGAAAATATAAATGTAATATGATAGAATAATAATAATTATGAAGAATTTTCCTTGGGAGTGTTGTTGCAGTGAGAAAGACAAACGCCAAAATCGGATTTATCGGTATCAGCGGCAGGGGTTCAAGTATGCTTGAACTTTTGTTACAAGTAGATGGAGTCAAGGTTCCCGCCGTCTGTGACCTTGTTCCCGAAAGAGCCGAAAAAGGTATTGAAATTGTTGAAAAGGTAAATAACAAGGAATACCCTGTTCACGCTTATATTGATTATAAGGAAATGCTCTCCAACGAAGAACTTGATGCAGTTGTTATTGCCACAACCTGGATTACTCACGCAAAAATTGCAGTTGATGCAATGAAAGCGGGCTGCCACGTTGCAACCGAGGTTGGCGGAGCCGCCTCTGTTGAGGAATGTTGGCAAATGGTCAGAACAAGTGAAGAAACGGGAAAAATCTGTATGCTTCTTGAAAACTGTTGCTATTGCCGTAACGAGATGGCTGTTTTCAATATGATCAGGCAGGGTATATTCGGAGAAATTGTACATATGGAGGGCGGATACCGTCACGATTTGCGTGATGAAATTGCTCTCGGTAGGGAGAATATTCACGGCCGCCTCTTTAATTTCATAAATCGAAACGGTGAACTCTATCCCACTCATCAGTTGGGTCCCATTTCAAAAGCATTGAGAATTAACAGGGGTAACCGTTTTCTTACGGTGAATTCCGTTGCAAGTAAATCCCGGGGTCTTAACCAATGGATTAAGGACAACAAGGGCGAGGATTACGACCTTTACGGAACGGACTTTAAATGCGGTGATGTTGTAACAACGATTATTAAATGTGCCGGAGGAGAAACAATTAAACTTACCCACGATTGTACGCTCCCGAGACCATATACAAGAGATTATGAAGTACAGGGTACAAAGGGTATATATTCCGAACCCGAGGACGGAAAGGGCAGAATCTATATTGACGGTGCCAACAAGGATGATGACAACTGGGCACACAGTTGGGATGATTTCACTCCTTGGAGAGAAAAGTATGAGCATCCTCTGTGGACGGCCTACGAAAAGGGCGGCATAAAGGCGGGTCACGGCGGTATGGACTACCTGGTGCTTTCCGCATTTGTGGATGCAGTATATGAGGGCGAAAAACCGCCCATAGATGTATATGATACTGCGGCTTGGATGGTAATTACCTGTCTTTCCGAGCAGTCGGTGGCAATGGGGGGTGCTCCCGTTCCCGTACCCGACTTTACAAACGGAAAATGGATTGACAGAGAGGACTTTAGACGGGGTATTTATTGTCTTGAAGAAGTCTGCAACGAATGTTTTGAGAATATTGAATGATTGGTGATTGTATGAAATATTATATAGGTGTTGACGGAGGCGGAACAAAAACCGCATTTGCTCTTTTTGATGAGAACAAAAACGTTGTGGCTCAGAATGAAACCGAGGGCTCAAACCACGAAAACCTTGATGGCGCAATTCCCCAAGCGGCAGGGATTATAGCAAAGGGCATTACGGGGCTTTTGGAAAAGGCAAATCTGAAATTTCAGGATATCGACGGAATACTTATGGGCCTTGCGGGTATCGACCACCCCTACCAGCACGATGAAATGCAGGAAGAACTTAAAAAACTCGGTATTACCGGTTGCCGTATTTACAATGACGGATTTATTGTAATTAAAGCGGGTGTGGGTGCCGGCGCAGGTATAGGTTACAACTGCGGAACAGGGACTTGCTGTAACTGTATTGACAGCGACGGCAATATGCTCCAGGTGGGCGGATTCGATGTGCTTTCCGCGGACAAGGGCAACGGACATTGGGTTGGCGCTCAAACATTCAAGATTATGTATGACGAACTCTGCTTGGGCAAGAGTAAATCCCAAATCACCGCTTTAATGGGGGAAAAGGCAGGAATTAAAGACAGGGACACGCTTCTTGATTCCATAGCAGTTCTTGAAGATGAAGAAAAGGGCGAGGAGTTTTTGAGAAAACTTATTGTTTCTTTCTTTGAGGCGGCAAATAATGAGGATGAAGAAGCCTTGAAGGTCATTGAAGAAATGGCGCAACGCGGCGCGGACTTCATTTGCAGTCATGTGAAAAATATGAACTTTAAAGATGAAATAATCAATGTTGTTCTTTCCGGCTCAATTCATACGAAACTGCCCTCATATAAATATACGGACAGAATGGCGGAACTTGTGGCTCAAAGAACGGGTAAGAAGTTCAATTTCATAAAACTTGACTGTGCTCCCGTTACAGGTTGCATAAATTGGCTTCTTGAAAAATAAGATATTATTCTGAAAGGATTTGATATAAATGAAAGAAATAAATGTTACAGTTATCGGTTCGGGCAGTACATATTGCTCGGAACTTATTTACGGATTCATCAAAGCAAAGGACTCCCTTAAACTCAAGAGAGTTGCTTTTATGGACATTGATGAAAGAAAACGTACAATTGTGGGCGGTTTGTGTGTGCGTATGCTCAAAAGCAACGGCATTGACTGTGAAATTGTTATGACCGATGATTTGGATCTTGCTTTGCAGGGTGCGGACTTCGTTGTAACTCAGATTCGTGTGGGCAAACTTCCCTGCCGTCATATTGACGAGTCAATTCCCCTTAAACACGACCTCATCGGTCAGGAAACGACGGGTATAGGCGGTTTCTTCAAGGCTTTGCGTACAATTCCCGCAATGGAAAAAATCGCAGAGAGGGTTGAGGCAATTTGTCCCGATGCTTGGCTTATTAACTTCACAAATCCCTCGGGTATTATTTCCGAATATCTTATTAACCACACCAATGTTAAAACAATGGGTCTTTGCAATGTTCCCATTACTATGATTGACGATGTTAAAGCCGCAGTTGGCGACGATGCGGATATTACATATCTCGGACTTAATCATCTTAGCTGGATTACATCCGTTAAGGTTGACGGCGAGGAGAAATTGATGCAGCTTTTCGAGGACGGATTTGCTCCTACGGTTATGAATAACATTCAGGATGACGGTTTCGATTTGGAGTGTATTCACGCTTGCAAGGGATTCCCCTCATCATATCTTCAGTATTACTACAACCGTGCAACAAAACTTGCCCATCTGAAAGCGGGTACAAAGAGCCGTGCACAAGTTTGCATGGAAATTGAAGAACAACTTCTTGAAATGTATCAGGATGAAAGCCTTGTTGTTAACCCCGAACTTCTCGGTCAGCGCGGCGGCTACAAATATTCTCTTGCCGCTGTTTCTCTTATTGACTCAATTGCAAATGATAAAAATGATGTTCACGTTGTAAATATCAAAAACAACGGCACTCTTGACTTTATGGATGATGACGATATTGTTGAAATTGCCGCAGTTATCGGCAAGGACGGTGCAAAACCCGTTCCTGTTGAAAAGGTTACAAATCGCCATATTATAAGCCTTATGAGAACGGTAAAATCATACGAAAAATACACTGTTGATGCCGCTATGAAGGGTTCCGATGAAGACGCCCTTAATGCCCTTATGATGCATCCTCTTTGCGGTGACTTTGCACAGGCAAAGGCTTGCTACGAGGAAATGAAAGAAGCACACAAGAAATACCTTCCACAGTTCTATAAGAAGTAATTAAAAAACACAATATCTCAAAATATAAGGAGATTATAATGGCTAAAAATAAAAAAAATCCCAAGGAAGAAATTATTCCCGAGGGTATGAAAAAAAGCGACTATGCGGATGCCGCTTTCAGAAAAAAAGTCACCATTATAAACTGTTGTATATTGCTTGTGTTCGTTATTGGAATAGTTGCTATAATTGTGGCAGGTTGGTACAACACAAAACTTGAAGATGAACGTTTGGTGCAGATTGAAGAAGCATTTATTGCAGAAAAGGATGCTGTTCTGTCGGAACTTGAAGACATAGAGTCAAAGGGTGGCACCCACGAGGACAAAAGCAAGGTTAGAATAGAGGTTACGGACGATACTTTCTATTATTGGATAACGAACCTTGACGCTTCTTATCAAACCGATAATGAGGACGATTATGCTGCATTCGGCGGTGCAGAAATACATCTTCAGGGTATGTTTTATACCAAAGAATTTGAAACAGGTGCGATTCAGTATTGGGTTTACAGAAACCATGACCACAGTGATGGGGATCACGAGCATGAACATGGGGACGAGGAACTTGCAAGCGATGAGATGATACCCATTGAGGTTATTTTCTCGGAGGATGTTGAAATACCCGAGGACGGAACATGGGTTGATGTTGTGGGTATTGTGGGACCCGACTCCACAAAAAACCTTTCCGGTATAAGAAATGCAAAAATGACTCTTATGGATGAACCCGGAAACGAATATGTAGAATAAAAAAGGCTGTAAAAAAACGAAAGTTTTTTTACAGCCTCATCACTTTTTTTACAACCCCTTTTTTATGCAAAGGGGTTTTCCGTTTTATAGGGAATACTTTTTGGTTGATTGTAACCTATGTTTTCAACACCTAAATATTTAAATACCTCAAAAAGTGCTTTTCCGTGATGACCGAAAGCAACTGCACCGTGGTGGGGGAAGTTGCCTTCAACAAGGACATGACGATAAAATCTGCCCATCTCGGGAATCGCAAAAACACCGATTCCTCCGAATGAACGGGTTGCTACGGGGAGAACCTCACCCTCGGCAACATAAGCACGAAGTTGACTGCCCGCAGTGGATTGCAAACGGAAGAAAGTAATATCACCGGGAGCGATATCACCCTCGAGAGTACCGTTAGTATATTCAACAGGGAGGGTTCTTGCCATGATTTTTTGATATTTCATTTCGCAGGAACTGAGTTTACAGGCGGGTGTGTTACCGCAATGGAATCCCATAAATGTATCTGTAAAGTTATAAGAAGTTTTGCCCGCAATTTCTTTATTAAACATATCGTGGGGAACGGAGTTGTTAATGTCAAGGAGCGTAACTGCGTCATTGCTTACGCAAGCACCGATATATTCGGAGAGTACACCGTAAATATCAACCTCACAGGAAACGGGGATGCCGCGGGAAGCAAGACGACTGTTAACATAGCAGGGAACGAATTTGAATTCCGTCTGGAATGCGGGCCAGCATTTACCTGCGATTGCAACATATTCCCTTGAGCCTCTATGGTCTTCAACCCAATCAAGCAAAGTAAGTTCATACTGTGCCAACTTTTCGAGAATTTCGGGTTTTTTATTACCGACTCCCAGTTCTTTTTCCATATCTTTAACAACTTCGGGGATTCTCTTGTCACCTGCGTGGGCATTAAAAGCGGCAAAAAGATCGAGTTCGCTGTTTTCTTCAATTTCAATTCCCAAATCGTGCAGGCATTTAATGGGAGCATTACAAGCAAGGAAATCTTGGGGACGGGGACCGAAAGAAATGATTTTAAGATTTTTAAGAGCGAGTATTGCTCTTGCAACGGGAACAAAATCATTTATCATTTTTGCACATTCCGACGCATCACCTACGGGGTATTCGGGTATGTATGCCTTAATATTTCTGAGTTTAAGGTTATAACTTAAATTTAGAACACCGCAGTAGGCATCGCCCCTGCCGTCAAGCAAGTCATTTTCGCTTTCTTCGGCGGCGGCACAGTACATAACGGGACCGTCAAAATATCTTGCAAGAAGGGTCTCGGCTGTTTCAGGACCGAAGTTGCCAAGATAAATTACAAGTGCGTTGCATCCTGCGTTTTTTACATTATCGCAAGCCTTGAGCATATCTTTTTCATTTTCAACGCAAACGGGACATTCATAAATTTCTCCGTATTTTGCATATTCTTTCACAATGGCACTACGCCTGCCCTCAGAAAGAGTCATGGGGAAACAGTCCCTTGACACGGCAACAATACCGAGTTTGATTTCAGGAATATTTTTCATAATCAATCACCCTATCTTTAATAAATTTTAATCCATTCAATATCGGGAATATCACGGCTTGAAGTAATGCGAATTTTTATTTCATCCGTTACAAACGGATTTAATTTTATAATTTTCCGACTGCCCACCGTGGTACTCTGTTTCTTTTCCTGCCAGACGCCGTCTTCGCTTTTTGCCAAAACAACGAAACTTTCTATTCTTTGTCCTTCGCTGATTCTTTCGGCAATTTCAACGTATTTAACGGTTTCTTTTTTATTCAGTTTCAAGAGAAATTCCGGTTGAGTATCTCCGTTGCCGTCAAGGGTTTCAAAATCTATGCCTTGGGCAAGATTTGTTTTGAATTCATTTTCAATAAGTTCCCCAAGTTGTTTAAGTCTTTTCACATCTTCCTCATTGAATTTGCCGTTGGGCATGGGAGGAATATTAAGATTGAAAACAGAGTTGTTTCCTACGGAGTTAATATAGGTGTCAAAAAGCCGCCGGAGAGAGTGGGGCTTTTCGTTTTCGTGGTAGAACCAACCCGGTCTTATGGACATATCCACTTCTGCAGGAGCAAACACAAGACCTTTTGAATACATAATGTTCTGCAAGGAACCGATTGTTATATCGGTGTTGTAAATGTATTCAAGACTTCCGTCCGTTAAAGCCCCGTGGGTTTGTGCCTCGTTCATGGGGCAAAGTTCTTTAGGTACAACCGCCCACTGTGCAAAGGGTGCCTCGCCGGCTTCATTTCCGCACCAACGGATTTCGCCGGTATCGTGGAATATGTTTGCCCGTGGCTGATATTTTTTTATCAGTTCAATGTAACCGTCAAAATCATATACCTGTTTTTTACCGTTGGGACCCTCGCCGCAAGCACCGTCGAACCAAACATAAAAGATTTCTCCGTAGTTTGTTAAAAGCTCGGTTAACTGATTTTTGTAATATTCATTATATTCATCGGTTCCGTAATATCGGGAGTTCCTGTCCCAGGGGGAGAGATAGAAACCGAATTTCAGTCCGTGTTTTTTACAGGCTTCCGATGCCTCTTTGACAATATCGCCCTTACCGTTTTTATAGGGGCTGTTTTTTATGGAATGTTCCGTGTATTTTGTTTGCCAAAGGCAGAATCCGTCGTGGTGTTTGGCGGTAAGCACCATACCTTTCATACCCGCAGACTTAATGGCGACTGCCCATTGCTCGCAGTCAAGTTCCGTGGGGTTGAATATTGCGGGGTCCTCATCGCCGTTTCCCCATTCAAGATTTGTGTATGTGTTGGGACTGAAATGCACAAAGGCATAGAAGGGATTTTCCCGTAAATGTGTCAGTTGATTTTCTGTGGGTTTCACGTGAGCCGCATTTTTCAAAAAGTCTTTGAATTCCATAGTTCTCTCCCGGTAGTATATTTGACAAGATAATTATAATAGAATAATTATAAAAATGCAATATTGCAGTTGATGTTGTTGAATTATTTGAAAATTTATGGTATTTTTATTTGGGGTGATTTTATGGCAAAAATCAAAAAAAGTAAATTAAAAAAAGTTTTGTTGATTATTGTAATTCTAATCCTTATCTTAGGGGTTGTTACAACTGTCGTAAATGCCGCTGTTGTGAAAGGACTGTTGGAAAAAGGCTCTTCATACAGCAAGGCGGAGATTGAAAATCAGTTAATTCCCGAAAAAGACGAAAAGGGCAACTGGGTTTTTGTAACTGACGGAGATTTTAAAGTTTTACAACTTACGGATGTGCATTTGGGCGGCGGATGGATGAGCGGTAGCCGTGACAAAATGTCCCTTAATGCCGTTGCAACCATGATAACAAGGGAAAAACCCGACCTTGTTATTGCAACCGGTGATATTGCCTTTCCCGTGCCTTTTCAGGCAGGAACTTTCAATAACAAAAGCGGTGCAAAAGCATTTGCCAACTTAATGGAAACTCTGGGAGTTTATTGGACGATAAATTTCGGTAATCACGACACGGAGGCATACTCCTATTTTAACCGTGAGAAAATTTCCGGATTTTACTCCGGTGAAGATTTTAAACATTGCTTGTTCCAACCGGGCCCCGAGGATGTTGACGGATACGGTAATCAAGTTATTGAGGTGAAAAATTCAGAGGGGATTATAACACAGGCATTTGTGCTTATGGATTCCCAGTCATACATAAATTCCGACTACTTCGGTGCAATGCAGAAGTATGACAATATACACGAAAATCAGGTGGAGTGGTACAGAACCGAAATTGAGAGACTGAATGAGGAAAACAGGGTTGTGCTTGACAGTCTTTTCGGTGACGACCCCTGTGAAGAAAAAGAAACATATTCCACCGTTAAAACCCTTGCATTTTTCCATATACCCTTAACCGAAACTGCTGATGCCTGGAACGAATTTGCGGACAACGGATTTAAAGATACGGAAAACTTTAAATATATTGATGGTATTATCGGAGAAACGGGCAGAAGAATCTACAGCGGTGTGGGTGAGGACGACCTGTTTGAAGCAATGCTTGAATTGAATTCAACCAAGGCTATTTTCAACGGCCATGACCATTACAATAATACCACATTCAGTTATAAAGATATAATTTTCTCCTACGGTTACAGCGTGGATTATCTTGCGTATATGGGAATTTCCAAAGAAGGCTCTCAAAGGGGAAGCACCCTTATAACATGTAAACCCGATACAACATTTGAAATTGAAAAATTTAACTATTATTCCGACAGATACGATTTGGACGGATTCACCCGTGAAGAAGTTACAATGCAGTTTGCAGATGTTGAATATCAGGTTGAAGAAGAGTAAATAAAATGGCTCCGTGTATTATTTACACGGAGTCGTTTTTTCTGCTTTTTATTCTTTTTTCAAAGACAAAGAAACAAATGAACAGGGCGACGAAAGTTACAAACCAGGAAATCGGGTAAGAAAGGTACAGATTCCACAGTTCTTTTTTCAGGGGGAAACCTGTATATAGCCAAAGAACTCTTATACCACAGGCACCCAAAAGGGTAATAATCATGGGTTCAAGGGATTTTCCCATTCCGCGAATCTGACATCCCGCAACATCCATAATACTGCAAAGGAAATAGGTGCTCATCATAATATAAATGCGGTGTTTACCCATTTCAATAACTGCCGGGTCGGTGGTGAATATACCTATGATTTCGCCCGGGAAAGTAAGACTCAAAACGCCTAAAACTGCGCTGACACCGAAAGCGAATGTCAAACAGATAAAATATACCTTGCGTATGTTTTCGTACTTTTTTGCACCCATATTTTGAGATGTAAAGGTCATAGCAGTCTGGGCAATGGCATTTGTGCTTGTGTAAACGAATGCGTCCGCGTTCTGTGCGGCGGTGTTACCCGCCACGGCAACGGAGCCAAAGGTATTTATAGTTGATTGAATTAACACATTTGAAAGGGAGAACAGACTGCTTTGAAACCCGGCGGGTAAACCGATTTTCAGGATTTCTTTCAGTTCGTTTTTATGGAGCCGTATTTTGCTTATATGAAGTCTGCATGAATTTTCAAGGTGCAAAAGTCTTGAAACAACGGCAACTGCCGATATATATTGGGCGACGATTGTTGCAATTGCAACCCCGGCAACATCTAAATGGAACACTGTAACAAGAACCAAATTAAGAAGAACATTTACAATTCCCGAAACAGCGAGAATGAAAAGAGGACGCTTTGTGTCACCTGTGGAGCGAATAATGGCGGCACCGAAATTGAACACCAGGGAGCCGGGGGCACCCAAAAAATATATTTTTAGGTAGAGAGAGGCTAAATGAAGTATGTCATCCGGTGTATCCATAAACCTTAAAACAGGTCCCGAAATCAAAAATCCCAAGATTCCCACAAATACACCGGATACTATGCTCATTGCCATGGCTGTGTGAACACATTTACGAACGCCTTTGTCGTCATTTGCACCGATTAGACGAGCGCACACAACACCGGAACCTGTGGATAAGCCGATGAATAAATTGAGAATAAGATGGACAAGGGAATTTGTTGAACCGACTGCCGCCAAAGATGCGCTTCCCGCAAATCTGCCTATAACCATAATGTCGGCGGCATTGTAAACAAGCTGAAGAACTCCCGTGAGTATGAGGGGGAAAGAAAAGAATATGATTTTTTTAAAAAATGGCCCCGTCGTCATATCAAGAATACCGCGTCTGTTCAAAAAATCACCTCCAAATAACCGTTCGATAGGACATTATAATACTTTTATTCCAAATAGTCATCTTTTTTGCAAAAAAAACCAATAAAAATGTTGAAAAAAGTCCGATAAAGGTATATAATTTCCCTGTTTTTAAACAAAAACCCTTGAAAATCTAAATAAGAAAGAAGGAATTAAAATGTGGTTTTGGTTTTCGATAATCGCCCTTGTTTGCTGGAGCGGTTCCGATTTGTTTTCAAAAATCGGTTGTGCCGACAAAGCGGACAAATACAGCCATTATAAAATGGTAACCGCAGTCGGTGCGGTAATGGGTGTTCACGCTCTTTATGAAATATTTGTTTCCGGCGTACCCATTGATATTCCTTCCCTCTTAAAGTATTTGCCCGTTTCCGCCCTTTATATTCTCTCAATGGCAATCGGCTACGTGGGTCTTCGTTATATTGAACTTTCCGTTTCATCACCGATATGCAATTCCTCCGGTGCCATTGTTGCGGTTCTTTGCATTATAACCGGTGACAAACTTGCAATGCCCCAGTATATCGCGGTTGCCCTTGTTTGCCTGGGTGTTATTGGCCTTGGATTTGTTGAAGCCCGTGAGGACGAGGAATTAAGAATTGAAAGACAGAAAAAAGCAAATTACAAGTATTCAAAAAGTGCCTTGGCAATTATTTTGCCGCTTATTTACTGCCTTTTGGATGCCCTTGGAACATTTGCGGACAGCATTGTGCTTGAATCCTTGAACGAGGATGTTGCAAATGTTGCTTACGAACTTACATTCCTTGTTTGCGGTATTGCTTGCTTTATCTATGTTAAATTCATTAAAAAGCAGAAATACTTTCCCAAAAAGGAAGCACCCAAATATACAGGTGCAATTTTTGAAACTGCAGGTCAGTTTGCATACATCTATGCAATCGGTGACGAAGAACATGTTGCAATGGCGGCTCCCATTATTTCCGCATACTGTGTTGCTTCCGTTATTTGGGGCAGAATCTTCCTTAAAGAAAAACTGTCCCTCAAACATTATATTATGATTATAATAGCAGTTGTGGGTATTGTAATACTCGGATTATACGACGCTTAATTAAAAACGCTTGCTCTCAAATCGTAAGAGAGCAAGCATTTTACTTGCAAAAAAGATTATAAATAATATTATAATACTTATTGTAATACTTAAAATTAAGTAGTATAATTGGTAACCGAAAAGAGGGTGATGTTATAGACTCCGATTTAATAGGCGCAGTTTTAGCGTTTGCGGCGGGAGTTGTTATTGCAACCGTAAACTACGCTTTTTCAAAATTTATAATTAAAAAGTATCCGGACAAATATGCCGGGGCACAGGTGGTAAGGTCAATAATTCAAATCGGTTTTCTGTTTTTGATTTATGTGCTTGGCGGTCATCTGCCCTGGAACCGAATTTATCTGCTCATAGGCGGATGTTTGGGTGTAACACTCCCAATGATATTTTTTACCGCAAAACTTGTAAAATACAATGATTCGTTAAATGGGAAAGGAGGCTCTGCCCATGGGTGAGAAATCAGAGGTTTTGTTCAGTCTTTTCGGGATTCTGGATGTTACGGGCGAGGTTGTTACAATGTGGATTATTCTTGCATTGATAACCATTGTATCTTTAATTGTCAAACTGAATTTGAAAGAACGTCCCGGTATTTTTCAAAACATAATTGAAACTGCCGTCGAATCCCTCGATAATTTCTTCGACGGTATTCTCGGCAAAGAGAAATCGAGAAAGTATTTTACTTTTCTTTCTTCCCTTTTTATATTTATAATTTTAGGGAACTATTCGGGGCTTTTCCCCGGTGTGGGCTTAACGGATTATGTTAAGGCACCCACCGCATCCCTTTCAGTGACGGCGGCTCTCGGTGTTATCACATTCGTGTTCTTACAGTATGCCGGCTTGAAATCGGGTGTGAAGAAATATTTTAAACGTTTCGTAAGCCCAATGTTTTTTATGCTTCCGTTACTTGTACTTGACGAATTTATCAAACCCGCTTCATTGGCATTGCGTTTGTTCGGTAATGTTTTCGGTGAAGAAATGGTAACGGAAGAATTGTATCACATATTCCCCATAGGTGTTCCTTTGGTTATGATGATACTTTCCCTTTTGTTCTGTGCCTTGCAGGCAATGGTGTTTACAATGTTAACTTCAATTTATCTTGATGAAGTAACTGAAGAAGAATAATTTTAATGTTAAAGGAGATATAATTATGTCATCAGCAATTATCGCAATAGCAGCGGCTATCGCAATCGCAGTCAGCACACTCGGTCCCTCAATCGGTCAGGGTATGACCGCAAAAAGTGCAATGGAAAGCATTGCACGTCAGCCCGACGCGGCAAAGGACATCCGTTCAACCCTCATTATTTCACTTGCACTTATGGAAGCCCTTACAATTTACGGACTTCTTATTGCATTCATGCTTGTTGCAAAGATTTAACAGGTGAGCCATGACCATTCAGTTATCAATTTCCGTATGGACGATAATATGCTTTGTTTTGCTTATGATAATTCTCGATAAACTGTTGTTCAAGCCCGTTTTGAAGGTTATGGACGAAAGAAAAGAGAGAATAAAACGTGCCGCCGACAGAAAAGCGGAATACGAAGAAAAGCAAAATGAGTATGACGCCCTTATACTTGAAAAAAAGAAACAGGCACAGCAGGAACAGAGCCTGAAAATAAAGAAAAAAATTGAATCAATTCGCAAGGAAAGCAAGGAAGCGGTTGAGGCGGCAAATCAAAAACGAATTCGTACGGTTGATGAATACCGCTTGAAATCCGTTGAGGAGCAAGGCTTGATTCTCAAGGATTTGAGCGCACACGCTACCGAAATTGCAGAGTATTTTGCAGACAGTTTAGTAAAGGAATAAAACTATGGAAATTCAGTATGTTTTGATAAACTTTATACTTCTTGCGATTATCCTTGTTATTTTCGGCAGAAAAATGGTTCTGAAAATTTTTCGCGGACGTCGTGAGAAAATAATTAAAGAACTCGATGAAGTCGAGCGTATTGAAAGCACCCGGGAGCCTGAATGTCCGGAGTTTGTTTTTGAACACCAGGAATTCTCTGAAAGTGAAGAAATTACCGATGAGAAAAATCTTGCGGAAAACAAAATAACTAAAATAGAATTGTTCGGTCAAAGGGAATGTGACGAAGAACATCGCATAATGATTGAAAAGACCAAGAAACAATATGTGGGTATTTTAACTGAACATATTGCCCAGGTTCTTTCAAAGGAACCGTATCTAAGTAAAATGCGAGCCATGGAGGAAAAGCAGATAGATGCAATCGTCGGTATGATTAAACTCACTCCCGGTGATATGGCATATTTAAAGCGTCACCATGTGCTTTATGTTACATTGACTTCAACATACCCCCTTTCAAAAGAACTTGTTGACAGGGTTGACAAAGCAACCACGGAACTTCTCGGGACTGTTAACGGTAAGACATCCCTTTGGGTAAAAGAAGACCCATCCCTCATAGGCGGTCTTCGTTTGCGTATAGGTGATACCGTATATGACGGAACGGTTATTGAACAACTCTATCACTTTGAAAGACGAATCAATCGCGATCCCATTGAAACCGATGACGCCGCAAAGGAACTTCTTGCAGAGTTTTCGGAAAAAGCCAGAAATTTTGAAAAAGATATTTTCACATACCAGTTGGGACGAGTAATGCAGGTATCCGACGGTATTTGTTGGATGGACGGCCTTGCGGACATTATGTACGGCGAGGTTATTGAGTTTGAATGTGGCGAGCGTGGTATGGTACTTGACATTCAGCCCGATAAAATCGGTTGCGTCATTTTCGGTGAATACGAAAATATCGAAAGCGGCAGTAAGGTTCGACGTGTGGGCAGAATTGCTTCCGTACCCGTTGGTGACACTTTATTGGGTAGGGTAGTGGATGCAATCGGAAACCCCATTGACGGTAAAGGTCATCTGTATTTTACGGATAAAAGGCCCATTGAATTTCCCTCACCCGCCATATTGGACAGAGCTCCGGTTAATGCACCCCTTCACACCGGTATAAAAGCCGTTGATGCCCTTGTACCCATCGGAAAAGGTCAGCGAGAACTTATAATCGGTGACAGACAGACGGGTAAAACCGCACTTGCAGTTGACGCAATTATTAACCAAAAGGGTAAAGATACAATTTGTGTCTATGTTGCCATAGGTCAAAAGGAAACAACGGTTGCGGAAATAAAGAGCCGTCTTGAGTCCTGTGGTGCCATGGATTATACGGTTATTGTTGATGCAAATGCATCCGGTTCGGCTGCCACTCAGTATATTGCGCCTTTCTCGGGTACGGCAATCGCTGAATACTTTATGTATTCGGGCAGGGACGTTCTCATTGTATATGACGATCTTTCCAAGCACGCGGTAGCATACAGAGAACTATCTCTTTTGCTTCACAGACCTTCGGGACGTGAGGCTTACCCCGGTGATATATTCTATTTACATTCAAGACTTCTTGAGCGTTCCGCTCATTTGTCGGAGGATTTGGGCGGCGGTTCCATTACCGCTCTGCCCATAATAGAAACCTTGGGCGGAGATATTTCCGCGTACATTCCCACCAATGTTATTTCCATTACGGACGGTCAGATTTTCCTTGAGGGCGAACTTTTCAATGAGGGTCAACGTCCTGCGGTTAATGTGGGACTTTCCGTTTCACGTGTGGGCGGTGCGGCTCAGACAAAACTTATGAAGCAAATGGCGGCAAGCCTAAGAACAAGACTTGCTCAATACAGAGAACTTGCGGATTTCACCCAATTGGGTTCCGATATTGACGAGGTTACCGCCAAAGTACTGAATTCAGGTGCTCACTTAATGGAGGCATTGAAGCAGGGAAGATATGAACCCATTGAGGACTGGCAACAGGCAATTCTCTTGTTTGCTGTAACAGAAGGCTTTTGCGACCATATTGAATTGGAAAAAATGGCGCAATTTGAAAAAGAACTTTTCGTATATATGCAGGAAAACTGCATGGATATTGTTTCAGTTCTTAAAACGGGTGCAAAAGCTGACAAGGAACTTCTTGAAAAAATCAGAGAAGCCATATCTGCCTTTAAAGAGAGGTTTTAAATATGCCCGATATTGAAATGTTAAAAAAACAACTTCGGGGTATAAAATCAACCCAAAAACTGACAAAGGCAATGAAAACCGCCTCAACGGTAAAATTTTCAAAGTTGAAATCGGTTTACGATGGGTATTCGGAATATGGCAGGGAATGTGCCGATATGCTTGATAAATACGGAACAGAGTTTACCGAGTATATGGGTAAAGTTAATGAAGAAGCACCCGTTGCCGTAATTGTGATGGCATCCAATCGAGGTCTTTGTGCTAAGTTCAACTCCGAGATTTTTGAACTTGCGCTTTCGGAAATCCAAAAACACGAAAGGGTTTATCTTGTTGCCTGTTCAAAAAAAGCGGTTAGTTACTTTGCTTCAAAAAAGGTTAAGGTTGATAAAAGCTCCGTTATTTCCGATGTGCCCACATACGAGGAAATATCGTTGATTCTGGATGAAATAACAGATTTGCGAAAAAAAGGCAAGGTATCAAATGTTTATGTGGTTTATTCAGAATATTATAATATGTTAAACCAAAAGCCATCCGTTAAAGAACTGTTTTCTTCCAAAAAGGAGGAGCAGAACGGGGAATTGTTTTGTATTCCCGACAGAAGCACTATTATTTCACAAACGGCACAAAGGGTTTTTAAGGCAATGTTTTATGAGTTGGCATTGGAAACTGCCATGGGAGCGCAAGGCTCCACTCTTATGACAATGCGTTCCGCATACGATACCGCAACGGAATATTGCGAGAATCTTGAATCTCAAATCAATCATATAAGACAAAGTGCCGTTACTGCGGATGTAATTGAAACATCCTCGGAGCACAACGAATAATTTACAGGAGGAAAAATTCATGGCAAAAGGTTCTGTGGGAATGGTTCTTAGAATCACAGGCCCTGTTGTTGATATTCTATTTGATCCGTTTAATATACCCGATATTTTTCACGCTGTAACTATTGAGCATAATGGTGAAACATACGTATTGGAAGTTTCCCAACACCTTGGGGACGGCGAGGTAAGATGTATTTCTATGCAATCCACCGACGGTATGTCCAGAGGCCTTACGGCAATTGATACCGGTGAGCCCATAACAATCGGTGTGGGTGAGGCGACCCTCGGCAGAATGGTTAATGTTATGGGCGAACCCATAGATAAAAAAGAGCCTGTAAAAACCGAGGAAAAATGGCCCATTCACCATCCGGCTCCACGATTTTCCGATATTGTTGCGGCGGACGAGGTCCTTGAAACGGGTATCAAGGTTATTGACCTTATGGCTCCCTACGTAAAAGGCGGAAAAATCGGTCTTTTCGGCGGTGCGGGTGTTGGTAAAACTGTTCTTATTATGGAACTTATCAGAAACATCGCCTTTGAACATGACGGCTACTCCGTATTTGCAGGTGTTGGCGAACGTTCAAGAGAGGGTAATGACCTATATAATGAAATGAAACAATCGGGTGTTCTTGATAAAACCGCTCTTGTTTTCGGACAGATGAACGAAACGGCGGGTGCCCGTTTGAGAGTACCCCTTGTAGGTCTTACCATGGCGGAATATTTCCGTGAAAACTCCCATAAGGACGCTCTTTTGTTTATAGATAATATTTTCCGTTTTTCCCAGGCAGGTAGCGAGGTTTCCGCACTTTTGGGCAGAATGCCATCAGCGGTTGGTTATCAGCCCACCCTTGCAAGTGAAATGGGTAAATTGCAGGAACGCATCGTTTCGACAGGTAACGGCTCCATTACATCGGTTCAGGCAGTATATGTACCGGCGGACGACCTTACGGACCCTGCTCCCGCCACAACATTCACCCATCTTGATGCAACCACCGTTCTTTCAAGAAGAATTGTTGAATTGGGTATTTACCCCGCCGTTGACCCCTTGGAGTCATCTTCAAGAATGTTAACTCCCGATGTTGTGGGAGAAAGACATTACAAAGTAGCAAAAGAAATTCAGCGAGTGCTTCAAAAATATCGCGAACTTCAGGATATTATTGCCATTCTCGGTATGGATGAACTTTCCGATGAAGACAAGATTTTGGTTAAACGTGCAAGACGAATCCAACGATTTTTCAGTCAGCCCTTCCATGTTGCAGAGAGTTTTACCGGTTCAAAAGGTGCTTATGTTCCCCTTGAAGCCACAATAAGCGGTATGGAAGATATTTTGAGCGGTAAGTGTGACGATATACCCGAACAATGCTTTCTTATGTGCGGTACCATTGATGAAGTTTATGAAAAAGCTAAGCAATAAGGAGTACGTGTATGAATAAACTTACTCTTAAAATTGTGACACCTAATGAAAAGGTGGAATCCGTTGAATGTGACAGTATTCAGTTAACTGTCAGCGATAACGAAAAAGGAAAAGGCGGAGGCAGTTACGGAATTAAGCAAGGACACGTTGAAAGTCTTATTTCTTTAAATGAAGGCAGAATAAAAGCCTTTTTAAAGGGCGAAACGGTTCTTTGCGGAAAAAGTAAGGGCGGTTTTGCAACCATTAAAAATAATGTTGTTACAGCCGTAGTTGACAGTTTTGTAAAAGAATAAACATGAGCGTTTGAATTGACTTCAAACGCTCATTTTTTCTATTACGAGGGATTATTCATTTGTCGGAAAATTTGGAGTTTCGGGAGTATTGTTTATATCGCTTTCAACGGGTTTATAAACAATATTCTGTGCAGCGGGTGACTGCTGTGCGGCATTGTTTTGATAATAAGTATTTGTATTCTGTGTGTTCTGATACTGATTGAATGTGGGAGGAACATCTTCAAACTGTTGATAATCGGGGACATCGAAAGGTGTTATTCTGCCCTCAATGATTGCCTCGTTTCTTATTTTATCAAAGAACTCGACGTGTGTTGCCTGTATATAGGGATTAGCATAGAATACACCAACAACCGAAAAAGTGAGCATACTCAAGATATTCCAACCTAAAAAAGAAAGTTCCAATACAAATAAATCAAGTTTGTTTCCGTTCATAATTGTTTTACTCAATCGGAAGGCTTCATCCTTGCTTAGATCGGGGCGAACTGCAAGTATATAATCAATTGCCCAGTATTCAAAATCCTTTATGATACCGGGTATAATGAAAAGCAGGCTCCATAGCATCACATAAATGAATTTTAAAACTGAAATTTTGGCAATATTCAAAAATGTTTTGTCCCGGAAGTTTGCAACCACTTCGTTGATTTCAACTTTGTGATTTCTTCTTAACTTCATAAAATAGCGAATGCCGCCGCATCTTAAGGAACTGAAAACAAAAATGCTTAAAATAATTCCGCAGATTGCCGCAACAACGGCGACAGTGCCTACTAATGCCGCAACGCCCGAAGATAAGAAATCCGAGAAAAAGTCAGAAAAACCGCTTGCTGAAAATTCCTCTATGAATCCGCCGTTAAATTCTTCTTCAAAGTTGAAATTAAACCTACTTACGCCGCCCGTGCCGAGAGTCATTAAAAATGCCACTATAACACTGTGCCAATAATTTTTACGAAAAACTTTTTTTGCGTTTTCTTTTAACAGGGTTCTGTCCAAAAAAATCACTCCTTGTTATTGGGCTTTGATTCTGTAAACTTTTACACCGTGTGGGGGAACGGAGGTCTTAATTTTATGGGATTCTGTAAAGGTTTCACCATCCCATACCTCTGTGATTTCGTATTCCTTTGCAAAGGGAAGATCAACATAGGGGTCATTATGGAGTTTTTGAATGGGCATCTCCATTTCTTTAACCTGTGTTGTTTTGTTAAGGAAACAAAGGGCAAGTTCTTTGTTTTCCAATGGCTTTACAAGAATATCGGTTACGCCGTTAGTGTATATTCTTTTTGCCTGCATACCCCGTTTGTCCTGGTCTATTGCTATAAGTTCCTTGTTTTTGAGGATTTCAAGGACTTTGTTGTCCTCATCAACTGTTCCGTCGGGGTTAATAAACTTTCTCACATCGTTTCCGAGAATAAGGGGAGCCGCCATCATACACCAAAGGGAGAAATGGGTTTTATTTTCTTCCATATTTAACTTACCCACACCCACTTCAAGCATATCCGGGTCGTTCCAGGCGCCTATTCCCGCGTGTTTGTAAAGTCTGACATTGAATTCATAAATGAGAATCATTGAAGTCCAGTTTGCTTTAATATCATGGGTGGTTCTCCAAAGATTGCCCGCGGTTGCACCCCATTTCCAGGGTTGATTCATACCCCATTCGCAAATGGAATAGCAAATGGGCTTTTCCTCCGTGCCGTTCTTTTGGGCGAATTCCTTGGTTGCTCGTTTAAGTTCCTTGCCCATAAGGGTGTATTGACGCTGTGCGGAGTCCATACGGGAGGCAACGGGGTTATAGAATTTTAATGTGTTAATACCTTTTTTCAAACTAACTACAACTTGAAGTCTGCCATCGGGAGTGAATCCCTTTGAAGCAGGGAAATTGCAGTCATATTCCTTTTCGCTGTTTACGAGGCAAACAAGGAATTTTTTCTTGAGTCCGCCTTTTCTGAAAACGATTGTAAGGGAGTATTCTCCGTCCTCGGGAACTTCAACTGTATCAAAGAGAAGTTCTCCCAGACCGCCGCAAAGACCGCCCACCATATAACCGCTTTCAACCTTTTCGTCGGCTACAACTTTTGCGTCCTTGAGGACTATTCCGTGTTCTGCCTGAATTTCGCAGAAATCCCTTTCACCGGGTTTGCCCAAGGTTATTTTAATAATTTCAGGGGCGATGGTGGGGATTGCTTCATTGTGACAGAAGTCATATTTGAAGTATTCAACACCCCACTCCGCAAGAGTGTCTGCATCCGTGGCTTCATTGTAAAGGCTTGCGGGAAGATCCTCGCATGTAAGAGTACCGTTTGAGGTATAAAGTCCAACTTTAAATCCAAGTTCGTTAATTTCTTCAATAAGGGGTTTGATACCTCGGGGGAATCTTGTAAGGTCACCCTGAAGTTTGCCGTCGGGTGTTCTCATGGAACTTTGCCAACAGTCATCAAGATTGACATATTGATAACCTACATCAAGTAATCCTGTTTTTTTCATTGCCACTGCAATATCGGTAATAAGATTTTCGTCAATGGTATTGCGGAATGTGTTCCAACTGCTCCAACCCATTGGGGGAGTTAATGCTACTCCGCTGTTATATTTTTCCGTATTTGCCACATGTACCTGTGTGGAAGCAAGGGCTTTTTTAGCCATACAAGCAGGGCAAATCTCTTTACTTTTCAACTTTTTACCTAAAACGAATCCGGCACCCGCACCTGCGATTAAGGCACTTGCTTTCTTAAAATTCATATATCTCAATCCTTTCTGTTTGACAGTTTTTTTACTATTGTTGTAAGGGCGGCAATTCCCCCTATGCCTGCGGCAACCTTTGCCGCTTTGTGCATATTTATGCTTTGCCTGTCGGTAATTCTTTTTTCAATGGGGCCCAAACAGTTGCACTCCAACCCTAATTCTTTGAAATGATATATTTTTGATTTCACTGCCATGGGATTATCTTCATTGACGGTTGTAATTCTGACAGCGGAGCGGCAACCGTCCGTGTAACAACAAAAACCGCTTGTTTTGTTTTGACCAAGCATAATGCCGTCAACAAAGCCTGTGAAATCGTTGAGATGGTCGTGTCCGAAGAATGCGGCTGTAATATCGCCGGTTTTTTTCCAACTCTCAAACTGACCGCCGTTAATTTTGGGGGTTGCGGGAGGTTCTCCCAAATAGCCCTCCACACCGTCCTTGAGAACATACCTTTTATTACCGTCCTCAACACAGACAAAACGTTCCGATGGGGTGGCTTCCCTTAAAAGTTCGTATTCCTCGCAAACGGGAATGTGTTGAAAGAGAATGGCGGGGATTGTTTCGCCCCCGTGGGATGCTTTAATATCTGCCGCTTTGTTCTCATACCATTGAATTTGGTCCTCATGGACCCAATCGTAGTATGAAATGCCACGGTCATCACAAAGATTGTTGGAGTCCAGAAACCAAAGGTTTAAAACATCTTTAGTACCCTCGGAATTTTTTACAAGTATATTGCAGTTGAAATTCCCTCGGGGAGCGGTGGGGTCATTTTTACCCACGCAGGTTTTTATTTCTTCGTAGGCTTTTACAATCAGTTCTTCCTGCCCTACATCGTGTTCGTGATTGCCAAGCACATAACAGAAAGGAATCTCTGCCTCAAGTATGGGTTTTAAAATATCACGTAAAGCCGCTTTGTAATCCCCAAAGTCCTCGGACTCATCCCTCTCGTTGAGAGTGTCACCCATAAGCACAATTAAATCGGGCTTAAAAGCGAGTATTCCCATTTTAATAAGGTTATGCATATCTTCCCGTTTTTTGCGTTTTTCACGGGTGTCAAGATATAGGTGCTCGTGCAAATCACCCAAGGACATTATTGTGAATTTGCCGTTGTTGAATTTAAGTTCTTTTTTCATACAATCTCCGAATGAATTTTCAAAAAAAGCCGTCCGCATTGGGACGGCTGAGTTTTTATTCAGCAGCTTCGGTTGCTTCAACGGGAGTTTCTTCAACAGGAGCTTCTGCTACGGGAGCGGGCTCAATAGTTGTATTGTATGCCGCTGCAAGTTTGTTAAGATATTTGATTTTGTAAACGCTGCTTACGAAGGGAACGATCTTCCAAAACATTACGAACATACCGCCGTGTTTAAGAGTTACGTTGTAATCCTTTGCTTTCTGATACATTCTTTCAGCCATCTGGTAGTTCCATACAAGAGTGTAGATACCGAAACTGAAAATATCGAGAAGGAAAACGAGAATGTAATGTCCGCTTTCTTTGTCGTCACCGTCGCAAACTTTGTTAAGGTCATTTGTCCATTTTGTCCAGAAGAAAAGGCCGTAGATGCCAAGGGTTATAATGTTGAGGAAAATATATTTTCCTGTTTTTCTTTTTTTAATCATACTTCTTTTGCCTCCAAAAAGAATTTTATATATTTATATAGTAAATAATACTATAATTATTCATCAATGTCAATAAGTATTTGTGTAAAAACGAAAAGAAAGGGATGTAAAAAACTTTCGTTTTTACATCCCCTTGAAAATGTTAGTTATTGAAAAGAGAGAGTTCATCTTTCTTTTGTTCTTCTTTGTATTTTTCAAGTCTCATCTTGATTTTGTCAGCCGGGTTAAGAAGACTTGAAACAGAGCAATCGTGGTTGAGAGTATCAATAATCAGTGAACAGTATTTACTCATATCAACTTCAAAGTACCAAGGTTTCTGAAGAAGCTCGGGTGTTCTATATACAAGATTCGTTGTGAAAACACCGTTAATAATACCTGCATCATAGGCTTTGTCAAATTCCTGAAGTCCGTTGCAGAAAAGACCGAAACTGGTACAAACAAAAATGCGGTTTGCTTTAAGCTCTTTAAGTTTTGAGGCAACCTCGATCATTGAGTCGCCGGAGGAAATCATATCGTCAATAATAAGGCAATCCTTACCCTCAACATCATCGCCGAGGAATTCATGTGCAAGGATGGGATTTCTGCCGTTTACAACTACGGAGTAGTCACGGCGTTTATAGAACATACCAAGGTCAATGCCGAGAACGGTTGAATAATAGATGCAACGACCCATACCGCCTTCGTCGGGAGATATAACCATCATGTGCTCGGAGTCAATTCTAAGGTCTTTAAAATTCTTTGTGAGAGCTTTAATCATTTGGTATGTGGGGGCAACATTTTCAAAGCCTTTGAGGGGAATTGCATTTTGAACTCTGGGGTCGTGGGCATCAAAGGTGATAATGTTTTCAACACCCATATCAACGCAAAGTTCTTGAAGAGCAATCGCACAGTCAAGAGATTCCCTTCTTGAGCGCTTGTGTTGCCTGCCCTCGTAAAGCATGGGCATAATAACATTGATTCTTCTTGCTTTACCCTCAACTGCGGAAATTGCGCGTTTTAGGTTTGCATAGTGTTCATCGGGGGAGTAGTGGCACTCGTAACCATACATATTGTAGGTTAAACCGTGATTGAAACAGTCGCAGATGATGTATATATCATAACCGCGTACGGTTTCGTGAAGAACGCATTTGCCCTCACCTGAACCGAATCTTGTGAAGTCCGCGTCAATAATGAACGTATCTCTCTGATAACCGTAGAAAGCGATTGTTTCTTTGTGTTCGCTTTCCCGTTCTTCTCTCCAAGAAGTAAGATAGTTGTTGATTTTTTCTGCAAGCTCCTCACAACCGGGAGTAGCAATAATTCCCAAAGGTCCTACGGGAATTGTGTTTGGAATACCGAATGCATCTGCCACGACATAAACCTCCATATTGATTTTATTATTTATATTGTACTAATAATCGACAATCTTTTCAAGTCAAATACCAAAATATAGAATTAAAATTTATTTGAAGAATAGGCGGACATTTTGTGAAATATCACAAAAAACAAAGACAACTCCAAAATGCTAACGCCACATAAGGTAGTAATTTGAAAACACATCAAATAATACCTAACGGGCGTTGCAAAGGCAGAAAAAAGGATAGACAGAGTATTAAGCGGAAATGCTTTTTACTCTGTCTTTTTTCGTGGAAATAAAATCGCACATTCGTAATTTGAAACTGTTCCTGCTACAATGATACCACAAAGGAGGTACAGCGTATGCGAGAAAGAAAATACTACTTGGCACTTGATAGTTATGAGCGAAACTTTATCATCGACAGTCTGAATGAACTTCGGAACAAACTGATTTCGGAAAACAGATATACCGATGCGGTTGATGAACTCATCGTTAAATTCGCTCACGCACCAATTAAAAAATTCAAAGTCAAATGACGGAGGTTAAAGATTATGGAAAAGACAGTATTTGAACAAATGGGTGGTACATATAAGCAACAAGGTGATTATCTTATCCCTTGCCTTGCATTACCGGATGAACAAGAACAATCATTGGGCTTATTCGGGCAAAGGCATTTAAGGTATCTAAAAGAACATCACAAGGTTATATACTACAATCTGCTGACATCCGGCAAACTTAATTCTTATCTTGCGGAAATCAATGAGCAGGCAGAAAAACGGTATGAATTGATTACGGAGCAGATGAAACAGGCACAAGGCATTACGGAACAGTTAAAGGCTGAAAATTCTTTTGCGTATGTAAAGAGAATGAATAACATCCGTGCGTGTGCTATGGAGATTGTAAATAAGGAAATCGTATTTGCATAATGTAACGCATTTACAGTCAAAATCGGAGGGTAGGTACAAAACACCTTGCTCTCCGATTTTGTGCTTTCTAAGCTGTTGAAATTTGAACTTTGCAATTACAAAAAACGTTACATTGGATTGTAAATTTCAAAGTAACGATAACTGTTCATAAAAAAGTTTCATACTTTTTTGAATTATAGCGAGAAATCTATTGCAATTTTATAAAGGAATATGTATAATATAGTTACTGATAGATAAGTAAGCATAGGAGGTAACGATTGAGTGGGTAAGAAACCAATTACCAAAGAAGAAATACAGGCAAGAAAAGAAGAAATCATGGAACAGTGCTATGAGTGTTATGCTGACCAAGGGTTTTATGGAACCGGAATAAAGGCGCTTGCAAAATACTGCGGATGCACATCAGCAAATCTTTACACATATTTTGAAAATGTTGACGAGTTGGTTATTCAATCCACCGAGCATTGTATGAGTAAGGTTGAAGATGATTTTATGGCTAAAGCACCTACGAATGTGGAGGACTTATGGCGGTTCATTGATGAGATACCATATTGGACCGCTAAGATACACGGAAAGAAATACAGATTGATGTATCAAATCTATACCCACCCGAAATACAGAGGGTACGGGCAGAAATTCTTCGCAGGTGTGGATAAGCGTTATACGGAATACGCAAAGCTCTTAGAGGGAAAACTGGGTATCCCCTATCAAAAACTGACACCGCTGATTTTTATTCTGATTCGAGCGTGTGTACACTACGCATTGTTTGAAGATGAATTTTATCTGAAATCTCAGATAGAGGTGCTAAAAGAAAGTTTGGAACTCTTTATTATAAAATACAATCCGACATCACGTTCGGGTACGCTGGTAAAATAAAGCGAAAATTTTTTAAGGGGATATCCCCTTAGTAGTATGTATAACATACTACTAAACAACCTTA
>CAYQYT010000003.1:0-171552 GCA_964421815.1 uncultured Eubacteriales bacterium
GAGGCAGAAGCCAACAAGCTTATTGACGAATCCCTTAATGATAAGATACTTAAATGTTGCTGCCTATGACGTCTATGAGGTTGAGCTTGGTCGTTGTGACTCGGCAGACAGTGCTTCTTGGTACAAATATCGCGGTTATGTAATCTTGGTTGACGGAGTGCTCAAACACTACCGTGTTGAGGCCGGTCCCGGTACTACTCCGGTAAACTGCGAATCTCTTGAAGATGCACTTACCAAAATTGACGAAATGTTATTAAATAAGGAGGCTCGGTTATGAGTATATCAAAATATGCTTCGTCAAGTATCCAAGAAAACCTCGAAGCTGATGTAGTTGCAATGCTTGATAATCTCGACTTATTTGCCTAAAAAAATAGAGCCACGAGCTCGTCAAGAACCCGTGGCTTTATTAAATTTATTTTTTGGGCAATTCTTTTCCGGTTTCAAAGTTTACCTTACCAACTTTTGCAATACCTCGTGCAGCTTCGATTATATATTTTCGTGCTTCGGGGTCTGCGTTTGAGAATATGTCTAACAATACTTCTTGTTCAAGTGAGTATTGGAATTCAGATTCTTCAAGCTCGAAAAATTGGTTTAGTGTGTAACCCGAACCCGCACAGATTGCTAAAACAAAGTCAATAGGTGGAGCAACATCGCCGCGTTCGTATCCACTGATTGTGCTTTTAGCAACACCAAATTTCTTTGCAAGGTCTACCTGAGTTATACCGTGTCTTATTCTGTAGCCTTTTATTCTTTTGCCTACAAGTTTGGCTATGTTTTCGGAACCCCGTTTTCCAACATAGTCTGTGAGTCGAAGATTATTTTCTGTTGTTTGGTCATTTATTTTTTCGTTCATTTTTTTACCTCCTAAAATATCGGCTTGTGAGAGCCTTAATCCTCCTCAGTTTTTATTTTACCAATATTACGAAAAAAAATCAATATATTTCGTGAATTGTTAAAATATTGTTCATAAATCGTGTACGAAATACGAGAATTAGAAATTTTCAAATTTTTGTAAAAAGGTATTGACCTTTTTAAACAAAGGGTGTAATATATCGTTACAAAAGATGGTTTTCCGCAAATTTATTTTTTTTACCATAAAAAGACGAGATACGGAAACTTACCCAAAAATGTCCTCGCATTACATACAAACCACATATAAAGGGTTTGTGTTTTTTTGCAGCTAAAAAGTCCGAGATACACGAACTGCGTTACAATGGTAGCCGAAATGTGTGTTCGGATAACAATAAAGGAGAAATTTATATGAATTTTATCACAAAATCTTTCGACGCCCAAATGGAAACAATACATAGCAATGGTTGTGCTTTTTCCGGTTCAAGTGTCGGAGAAAAATTAAAGTCACTTCGTAAAATGAAGGGGTTGACGCTTGTTCAGTTGTCAAAAGAAATCGGTGTGTCAAAAAGCATACTTGGGTATTACGAAACAGGGGAAAGGTATCCCTCGTCTCTTGTTTCTTTGAAGTTGGCAGAGTTTTATGATGTTGCTTGGAGTGATATATTTAACTCGTGAACTTCGTTTTATAACTAAGGTAGGTATCGTAAATCGGTACCTGCCTTAAAACACACCTTTTTTTCGGAAATTTAGTAAATAGGAGGCGGATTTTGTGGATTTTATCGAAAGATACGGTAAAAATGCAAGGTTTTTAAAAGTAGACCGAACAAGTCTAAAAGATTATGTTTTAAATAACTTTAAAGAGCAAGATGTTGGAAGAAACTATTTTCTTTTATCCTGTAGTTCTGCTGTAAGAACCGGTTTTTCAAGATACGCAAACCACATTAACTTTGTTCCTGCGGGAAGCTGGGTTGGTGGAATTGTTGGTATTAAGAGTATTTTTCGCTTAACCAAATCCCAAAAATCAAAACCCGTTGCTGAGCTTTATCTTCAAGAGTTGGAGGATAAGGGTTATATTTGCGTTCAAAGAAAAAGCAAAAAGTTGGATGTTGAGGTCTTCAATGCACAAATAGGCGACCACATATATTATGGCAACATCGAAACGCCTGATGCTGTTACCGGCAGAAACGGTGGCCGTTATTATAAAGGCGATGTAAAAATAACAAGACAAGGCGACCAGTTTGTTCAACAGGGTATTATTGAGAATTTCAATAATACTCCTAAAGATTCTTATTATAAAATTAACTGGGGCGACGCTCAGCTTAATCTCGAGGATGATGAATTTATGCCAACCTGTGTTTACAACTGTGATTATACGGGTTGGATTCCTTTGTCTAAAAAGATTTTTTCCGAAAGAGTTAATAGTTATCAGGAAAAAAGATATAAGAATAACAGAGCAGTAAGAAACAAAAGAAAAGCAGAGCCTCTTACTCCGTGCGAAGCGTTCTTTGACCTTTATTCAAGCACTGTTTACAGAGATTTTGAAAATGCTTTTTCTTGGTTCGCTCCTGTTGTTGTTATTGAGGATAAAACAACGGTGTCCTGCCGCGACCTTGCAGATAGATGGGGATGGGGAAAGTCCTCCGTTCAGACGTTCTTGAAAAAACACTCTGAAATTTTCACCTGTGTTAATTTGGGTGCAAACTGTGGTACGCTCATTTTCAACAATCATCTTATCGAGGGCTGTTGTGTTCCCTCAGAGGAATTTCTCGTGAAAATATTACACGAGTTAGTTCCTGATGGCAATATTGCAAAAAATATGGTTGAACCGTTTATAAAAAAGAACAGCAAAAAATTCATCATAAAATATTTCTGTAGGGGAGAATACTGTCCTGCGGGAAATGCTTTGACAGTTTATATACACAGTTACATATATTCTTCAAATAAGCCTAAAAAACCTAAAGATGTGTGCGTTAATTTACACACCTCTCCGATAATAAAACCACCTCCTATACCTATCCTGCAAAATGTGTCGTGCGTACCTATCGCACCTTAATTTTTTTGCTCGAAATCCGTGTCCGTTTTTTTCTTTTCCCCATATATAGTATATGTGCGCGTGTAATAGTCTCAATGAATCTCTTTTTAACACGATAGCTCTGGATTAGAATACTCAATTTACTTTTGGGGTCTGCAACAGGTTGTGATGTTATTTAATCTCTAATCGGGTACATTATTCTTCAATTTGTAATTTTTTCCGAAAATCGTGAATTTTGTGCAAAAAAGTTGGTGCATTTCGGAAATTTCCACATAGAATATAAGTAGCAGTAAAGTAAACTGCCATTTGATTTGAAAGGAAAATTAAACTATGACGATTATAAAAGTGAGAAAAACAAAGGCACAAATAGTCGGAAAAAAATTAAAACAACTCAGAACCGATAGACATTTATCTCTTCAACAAGTGGCTGTAGGAACAGGCATATCGGTCAGCGCTTTAAGCTGCTATGAAAGTGGTACAAGAAGTCCTTCCTCAGTAAGTGCTTTCAGGTTGTGCGAATTTTTCTGTGTGCCTTGGAAAGATGTTTTCGGAGAGACACACTAAAATGATTTATAGGGAGATTATTCTTGAAAAATAATTTCGAAAGGATGGCGATTTTATGTTTGATTTAGCTGAATATTTTGATTGGCTCGTTAACGAAAAAGAGCCATTTCCTGAACCGCTATTAAACAACCTTGCATCGACAACAATCGAGGGAAGGCGTTGTAGCATAAGAAGAGGCCCTGTTTTAACAGTCTTAAACAACAAAGAAAGGTAAGTAATGATATGAGTGTGAATCAAGAATTTCAAAAACATCAAGATACAGAAACACTTAACAGGTTATCAGAGGAATTTATTGCTCGACTCATAAGTGCGGGTGTTGTAGGTGATTCTACCATTACCGATACGGATATTCAAAAGGCAGAACAAGAGAAGCGTAAATCCTGCTTCAGATGCACAAAACTTTTGATGGAGAAATACAGACGGTTAGTATATAAAGTAACATCAGGCACGATAAAGGTCGATAAAGAGCTTAATGACCCTTTCGCAGTCTTAGACAAAGTAATTGATTATGTAGACACAGAGTATCTTTTCCGTGACAAGCGAATGGAAGATAAAATGTCTCGTTTGAATGAAACAAGGGCCTTGATTGATAGGGTTAATGTTGCATTAACTCAATTAAAAAACGACCCCGAATATGGCGTGTGTTATAAAGCGGTAAAGCTCAAATACATAAATAAAGAAAAATTCACAAACAAAGAAGCGGCAGATATAATGGGGGTCAGCGAAAGAACATTTAACACATATATCAAAAAAGGTCTTGAGGAACTCACAACACTTCTTTGGACAACAGGAGATGTAGAAATATCTCTTCTGTTAGATGCACTTGCCAGAATGAAATGACGGGGGAGACAATAGACTCTCCCGTTACAATTATATCGAATGTTTTTTTGCTGTAGGTGTGAGTACGAAAATTGCGTAAAATTTGCGTAAAGTTTTCGCTTGACATACTTTTCTCTATATGTTAAAATGGTATCGTAGAAAAAGTGTAGTTGAATGAAAACGCAGTATCGCGTCCACAGTTTTGAAGCTTGGTAGACCAAGGAAAGTTTTCAGGATTGTGGAGGCGATATTTTTTTATAGTTCGAGTACGAAAATCACGAACTATTTAAAATTCGTCTAATATTTATAGAAAGGAGACGACTCGTAATGATTCAGAATCGTAATCTCAAACAGAGGAACAACAAGCTCGCAAACCTCTACTGGGGTGCATCTGCAATGCTTACATCTGCTGTTATGTCGGTTACAGGGACCTTTGCTGCTGCTACTGTTGCCGATATGTGGACAAAGCTCTCAGAAATGTTCAAAGACGTGTACGGACATATTCTCGGGATTTCAACAATCCTTGCGGTTGTTATGGCTTCCATTGCTCTTGTTATCAGATTGGTTTCAAAGAACCAGCGTTCTGTTGATGAAGCAACACAGTGGCTCAAGAGAATAGTAATCACTTGGATTATTCTTAACTCTCTCGGCTTTATCGTTGCTTACATCTCACCTCTCTTCGCGGGCGGTAATTACGGCGGAGTTACACCTCAATAATGATGAAAAGTCGTTTCATTAAAAACGGCTGTTGTTCCCGGGCTACCGATTGAGGAAGCTTGGTCGGTAGTCTAAATTGTTTTATAATTTTACCTTATCTATTTATGAAGTGAGGGGGTTTCCAGAAGGAAACCTCCTTTGGTTTTTTAGAAACCCTCTGACTTTGCAAATAGAAATACTAAAGAAAGGAGATGGTCTATTTGACTATTGCGCCTATAAATTTAAGTATAGCACAAAATGTGTTCGATTCGTTCGTAACTTGGGTGGCAAATATTGTGGCGGACTTGGTAGGTGGAGTAAGTTCAAGTTTTACTGAAGCAACAATGCCAAGTATGACGGTATTTAATGCTACTTTCCCGTTTATGAAAACGGCATTTACGGCGGTTACGTATTTTGCTTATGCTTTGTTGTTTTTAATAGTTGTATTCCAGTTGGTTAAGTGTTTTGGCGGTAAAATTGTGGAAGGCGAAGACCCTATGGTATTAACTGTTAGGGCGATGTTTTTCGCAATGCTCATACCTTTTGCGGGACAAATTATGGATATTGTGTTAGATATCGCAATGGTTCCGTTTGAAGTTTTTTCCGAAAATGGTGGATATATAACCGATGCGGTGCAAAAAGGAACCTTTGCCGGACTGTTGCAGGGAGATAAGCTGGTATTCAGCATCATCTTTGGTGCAGGAAGTTTGTTCTCCGGTATAGGAACAATAATTGGTATACTTTTAACCGTTGTGTTGTTCTGGAACTATCTTAAACTTCTTCTTGAGGTTTGTGAAAGATATGTAGTTCTCGGTATTCTTTATTATACTTCTCCATTGGCTTTTTCACTTGGTGCGTCAAAAGCAACAAGCGATACCTTTAAGAATTGGTGTAGAATGGTTGGCTCGCAACTGTTTGTTATCGTAATGAATGTTTACTTCTTGAGAGGTTTCGGTGCGGCATTAGGTGTGTTTATAGCAACCTGTGGTACGACTGTAATCAGTAATAACAATATGCTTGTTACATTTATGATTGGTTATTTTTCACTTCTTGCATATCTTAGAGTAGCTGCAAGATTTGACGAATATCTCGGTCAGCTCGGTCTCAATGCTGCAAAGACAGGTACAGGTCCTTTGGGTGGCTTCGCTCCAATGATGGCGGCAAGAATGATGTTGCCTATGGGCTTAAATGCCTTGGGTGGTGCCGGTATACTCGGAGGAGGCGGCGGCTTCTTCGGAGGACGAACAGGTGGTGGTATAGGTGCCGCAGGAAAGGTTCTCGGAACAAGTGGTATCGGTACAATTCCTTCCCGTGTTGGTAATGCCTTTAAACCTGACACTTATGTTAATAATGCTCTCGGTGGAAAGAAAGAAGGTTTCCACGGTGTCGCTGGAGCTATGGCTAATATGGCCGGCAGAGCTTATGTTGCTAAAAACGGTCTTAACGATATTGGCAGAATTTCTGATTTTGCCAACTCTACGAACCAAGGTCTTAACTCAATCGGTGGTCAGGCCGGACTTAATGATGCTCAGAAGTTTATGCCGGGCTTGTTCAACAGACAGGGATTGGCCTTCAATGCAGGTGAACAGCTTAACTCTGCCGGAAGAATGGCCGGTCAGTTTACTGATGCGCAGGGAAATACTTACAAAGCAGTTGCAACAAGTATGCAAGCAAACGAAGCTCCGAGTGGTGCTTTCGGTGTAATGAGAGCCGCAGACGGCTCCGGCTTTTATGTTCAAACTCTTGATAAAGACGGAAATGTTTCTGAGGCAGGTATGGCATCAATCTTTGGTGCTCCTGAAATTGCGGCGGATGCCGGCGCAGATGCACAGACCGCCTTTGCAAACGACTTTTTCCCCGGTCAAGATGGTGCAGAAGGGCTTACATTTAGTAGTGATGCTAATGACCCGTTTACACTCAACGCGACAGACGCAGACGGAAATATGTTTGCGTTCAGAAGCGGTGTCGCTTACGATATGCCTGAAGATGCTGTTGAGGGAATGTCCCTTACGGATGCAAACGGTCAGGAATGGTTTGCACAAGATGTTACACCTGTTGACACAAGTGCAATTGAAGGTGGCGTAAGCATCGGTAGTGACGGTACTATTACTGATAGTATGGGTAATGTTGTCAGCGATGATGTTATCGGAAGCGTTGGTATGGGTGCTCCGGTAATTGCAGATGGAGCAGGAGAAACATTTGCATCAGAGTTCTTCCCGGATAATGCTCTTGAAACATCAGGAATGAGCTTCTCTAATGTAGATGGCGACCCATATTCACTCAGAGCAGTGGATGACTACGGAAACGAAGTTATGTTCAGAAGCTCTTTGGCTTACGGTGATTCTGTTGGTGGCGAAGAATTAACTGATATTAACGGTAATACTTGGTACAGAGACGATGGTATATTCACAGACGCTAACGAAGGCTACGATGGTTACCGCAGTATGTCTCTTGATGCCGATAATCCTTACTCAATGACTGTACAGGATACTGATGTAAGTGGTAATCCTGTGGGCGATGCAATGGAATACAGAAGCACGGCGGCTTACGATATGCCTGAAGGTGTTGACTCATCACAGGTTATCACAGACGATTACGGTCAAACTTGGTTCCCTGTTACCGCAGGTGGCGAAGAAGCACAGGCGGCCTTTGGCAACGATTACAGTGTTTCTTACAATCCGCTTAATCCTTACGAAGCAACAATCACCGATGCTGATGGTAATGTTGGTAGATACCAGAACTTCTCGGCTCTTGACGGAAAAGATGGATATACCTTACCTGAAGGTGTTGATAGTTCTTCTGCTATCGAGGATAACTTCGGTAATAAGTGGTATCCTGTTACTGCCGGTGTGGACGAAAGACTCCAGAGAGCAAGCATTGAAAGAAGTAATCAGTCTGTTGCAGATTTCTACGGTCTCGACTCAAGCAAAATACAGTATGCAGATACTTCAAGACAATCAGAAGGTATTGTTTCTGTTCTTAATAAAGACGGTTCTGCACAGATGTATGTTGCACAAAAAGGACAGTATGAGGTTAAAGGTGACTACAAAGAGGTTACCGCACAGAACGGTCAGTCTTGGTATCAAATCAATGGCACTCGTGGCGTAACCCAGCGTGACACAGGTAGACGCGATGCTGAAGGTAAACCTATAACAACTCCTGTAGGTACAGTGAGATATGACTCAAGGCCGATTCGTAAACAGCCAAAAGCTCTTGAGAATAAATTTTCTCCGAAGAAAAACTCTCGCAGTAAAGGCGGAAGACGAAAGAAATAACTTGAGTTACAAAAAGAGGGGGTAACCTTTTACAAGGAAGGTTACCTCTTCTTTATTTGATTAGGCAACATTCAAGTGGAATAAAGGTGGTGATAACAATGTCTGAAATCATTCCAAATGAAGAAAAAGATGAGGTTCAGGCCGGCGAAGGTACTGACCCTATGCAAGTAGGTAGTAGTCTTTATAATCTCGGACAAAAAGCAAATGCTTATAACGAGGGCCAGAAAAACCAACAAGACAAAAATAATTCAAATGGTGACGGTTCGAACAACGACAGTTCCGACGTAAGCGATTTGAGTGGCGGCAACAACAATGATGTATCGCCACCTAATGAACCAAATCCTGATGGAAGTGAACCGAGTCCTCAAAGCTCACAAGCTAACACGGGAGAAAAATCACCTAACAATAAATCTTCCCCGTCGAATAATCAGAACCAAAATAACAACAATAATAACAATGGTTCTTCGGGAAACAATACTCAACAGGGTAACACGGGCAATCCAAACGCAACAGGAACAGGGATAAAACCCGGTGATGTAGGAGGGGAGTCCGGAACAAGTACAAATGCAGGCACTCTTGGTAGTGCCGGTGTTAACTCCTCGATGAGCGTTTCTAAGGGCGGAGAAAGTGCGGCTCAAACAGCGCAGTCGGCTGAACAGGCGAAACAAACGGCTGAAGCGGGAAAACAGGCTGCGGAGGTAGCAGAAGCAACAGCAGAGGGTGCGGCGGAAGGTTCCGTTGTTCCCGGTGTCGGCACAGTAGTTGTTGCGGCTCTCAGAGCAGCGTGGGCGTTAAGACATACAATATATAAAGTTTTTATGTCCTTGCTCTTGGTGCTCTTAATCCCGATATGTTCGATAACAACATTGCCGAGCGCAATTTGGTCAGAGGCTTTTGAAGACGATGGTTCAATAGTAGAAGCGGCCACAATAGAGTCGGTTTATAAAGAATACGAAAAAGTTCTTAACGATTTTTTGGAAGAGGCTTATAATGAGTCGAAAGAAAAGGCTCAAAACCGAGTCGATTCTTACGGAAGTCATCCGGAGTTAAATGAACTGGTAGACGCTTCCGGTGGTTATCAGCTTGATACAGATGCTTGTAGTGCTATTGCACACTTTACAGTAATGTGTCAGGTAAAAAACAAAGAGGCAACGCCTGAGTATTTCAGAAAATGCCTTGATAATTATAAATTGTTACATCCAAATGCTTTCTTCCCAAGAACTGAAGAGGTTATAAGAAAGTTGCAATATGACACTTGTGCTCCCATAAGTTTATATACATCTACTTATTCTCATTTAAAATACCCCGTGGTAGCTTTTATGCTGGGAGAAGATTACGAAAATTATAAAGCAACTCACGGAGGACGCGCTCCTTTTTCCTTTGATGATATAACATCAAACGGAGGCTTGACTCTTTATGGTACTAATTACGGGGAATGGAACGAAAACCACGTTTCTGTTTGGTGGGGTCCTATTTATCAATCCATAGGTGTTTCTACATTTTCGTTTTATTATGGTGTTTCGGATAAGTGCCTATATACTTATGATGAAACTATTACAGTTTCAGAAAAAGACGGTGTAGGCTTAGACGAAAAAATCTATGTTCAAAATGTTTCTCCTATAGACGAAATATCAATATTCAACGAATCAACACTTTCGCTTGAGACAAAATCCGTGTCCGGATTATACGCTACAGGGCAATACAGTGGAGCTGAAGAGGATAACCCCGGATACCCCTCGGAATCTTATACCAAAAAAATATTGACTCTTAATGATGATGGTTTCAATACGATTAAGGTTACAATACATAAGTTTGAGGCAACTGATGATATGTGGGCAAGAATATTTAACCCGCATCCAATTAAGTGTAGTAACCAAAACAGTCCTGATTATTGGACAAAGCAACCATATCCTCTTGTTGCAGATATAGAAGGCGAATTCGATGAAGTAACAGAGGGCGGTTTGACAATAACCAATTACACACCTGAAACTTATTTGTGCGGTATGGCCGTCACGGACTATATCACTGTTTTAAGGGATTGTGTAATGTCGGTTTCGGGAACTGTTCTTGCCGCACCTGATGGTGTGAACATTTACAAACACAAAGTTCTAACGGCAAGCGGTACACCGGTTCGCGGGGTTGTGGTGACTATGTACTCGGACCCTAACTGCACAGTGGTTGTTCAATCAGCGACTACAGATGCAAACGGTATTGCAACATTTAAGAATTTCGGTTCTCAAAAATATTATATAAAAGAAACACGGAAAACAGCGTTAGCTCCGTTGTCGTATACATTAAAAACTACGATAACAACCATAGATAATACTAATAACAATTATATGGAGTGGGAGTATGTTGTTTCTCCCCAAGGATATATTTGTCCTCTTCAGCCTAATGAGGGACAATATGTAAAAATCACTTCTTACTTTGGTTACAGACCAAGCCCAACAGCGGGTGCATCATCAAATCACGGTGGTCTGGATATGGTTGTTGACGAAAAAGGTACAGATATAAACCAAACTCAGGGTCATCCGATTAGAGCAGCGAAATCCGGTGTTGTAACAGAGTCCTCTTATGGCAGAGGATATGGTAACTATGTTATAATAAAACACGATAACGGTTGGAAAACTGTTTATGCTCACAACAGCAGCTTGGCTGTTAAGGTCGGGGACACTGTTAAACAAGGACAGATAATTGCCTTCGGTGGTAGTACCGGAGTTTCGACAGGTGCTCATTGTCACTTTGAGGTAAGAAATCCATCAAATGTAAAACAAAATCCTGCTGATTTTCTCCAATTTTCAAGTTAGTTTCCAAAAACGAAAAACGGCTCTGATAGACAAATGTAGAAAAAACGGCTTAAATATGACTAAATAGTGTACAAAAACAGCGGCGTTTATTTGTTTAGTTTTTACGAATTGTGGTTAAAAATAAAAAAAGCACAAGATATAGTGGTGCATTTTCGAATTTTTTAGCTATAATATAGACGAAAAATGAAAAACTTGACAATCTACATAAAATGTTCAGAAAAAGTATAATTAAAGGAGGAAATCTTATGAAGAAGTTTAGTTTTAAAAAGATGGGGCTTCCTATCGCACTCGTAATCGTGATTGCGTTTTCAAGCGTTGTTGCTGTTTGGAGTATGAGCCGCACGGATACAAATAAACTTAAAGAAAAGGATGAGGGCGGTTTACCGAAAGAAAGCACCACTCTTGCAGATGGTGAAGAACCTGTAACTGAGGTTTATACCGAAGTCGTTGAAGTCGTGGAAACTTCTGAAAATGCTGATGGTGAAATCGTTACTGTGAAATCCACAGAAATCGAAACCAAAGTTAAGGTTGTAAATGCAACCGAGAAGAAGGAAGAGAAAACTACTGAAAAGGCAACCGAGGGAAAATCCACAAGTGCCAAGGTAGAAAAGACAACTAATGTTCAGGTTGATGTTCCTGTAGCAGACACTACTAAAAAGGTTATTCATACTACACAGGCTTCTAAACCTGTAGCTACAACAAAGCCTGTTGAAACTACAAAGAAGCCAACAACTACCAAACCTGCAAAGCCTACAACTACTAAGGCTCCTAAGGATGAATATTATCCGTCACTTACAGCTGCAGATATGGAAGAACTTAAAGCCTATGCTGCAAACTACATTAAGAGCAGGGGATATACACATAACCCTAACCTTACTTGGGACACTTGCGGTTGGAGTTCAAGTGTCGGTATGTCTGATAATCTTAAAGTGTACGGAGATAAATATAAAATCAATGGTGGTATCAGTCCGGTTGAGTGGGCTAAACAGGATATAAAATCTCGTATTGATGGTACTATTAAAGAGTTTGGAGAGCAAAGTCCGTGGCTTGAAATGACTCTTTTAGTAGAAAGAGACAGCGGTGGCTGGGATTGGGCAATAGGATATATGGCTTAATCATAAATACAATTTAATAGTTCGCTATATTAGAAGGAGCTGTCCGAAAGGGCGGTTCCTTTTTTAATATAAATTTTAAAGAAAGGAGATTTTAACCAATGACAGTTTGTAAGAAGTTGATAAGTGTTTTATTGGCGGTAATGATGTTGTTTACATTGTTTATTCCATCTGTTTCAGCAATTTACCAAAAGGATTTTGTTATTGTTTCCGGTGATGAAATCAAGGTCAAGTGGTATAAGTGGGCATATTTTATGGACTCCGGTGTTTCTGCTCACTATATCGACAAAAACAAAAACGGTAAAGCAGACCCTATCGAGTTCCTTATATGTCTTCAAAGGGATGTGACCTCCGGTGAAAATGTTTCTGATGAGTGGACTGGCGTAAAGTCGATGCAGAAAACTGAATTTTGGCAGAGCTTGTCTTATGAACAACAGAACGCAATAATCCGAACATTGCTTCACGGTTACCCGAATACCACAACCAATTACGGTATAAAGGATGTTAACAGATGGGAAGCACTCTATGCAACGAAGATACTTGTTTGGGAATTTGCCACCGGCGCGAGAGACCCTGACGATTTTACTGTTTATGCAAGAGGTCCGAAAGAGTATGCCGGTAACACCGCAAAAGGAAAGTACGAACTTCATAAGGCGTTTATGTAAATTATGAAACTCTTTGCGGGGAAACCCGAAGGTTCGTGGCATTAGTAACATCACTGGCAGAATAAATTTTTCTCAATATTTGTGTGCATTTTTGGATTTTTTCTCTATAATAAAGAGAAGGATGTGATATAAGTGAGCGTAGTTATCTATGCAGAAAAATACAGCGTAGCGGGTGATATATGTGCCGCGTTATCTGATGACGGCAATATAAAAACGGTGATGTCCAAAACAATATTCGATAATAAGACTGGTAGACCAATGCCTTCATATAAGGAGATTACATATAAAGGTAAACCTGTTATCGTTACTTGGGGACACGGACATCTCTGTGGATTGAAACAAGCTTACGACTACAATCCTGATTACAAGCAGTGGAAAAATATGCCAATGCCTTTCATTCCTGAGTCTTACGAAATTAAACCTATCAAAGAAGAGGTTGCTCGTATCAAAGAACTGGCTGAACTTTTTAAAAACGCAAAACTTTTGGTTAACGCAACCGACTTCGATAGAGAGGGAGATGTTATCTTCTACTATCTTTACACATATCTGAAGTGTAAGGTTCCGTTCAAACGAGCACATTTCTCATCAATGGAGGCAGCCCCGTTGCAAAAGGCGTTCGCCAATCTCCTTACATCCGATGAAGCCAAGCCTATTACGGATGCGGGACGGGCCAGAGGTATCGCAGACTGGTTGGTGGGTGGTAACATCACTGCGCTCACTACATTGAAGTTCGCACCGCCTAAAACAGTTTTGTCTGTGGGTAGAGTACAAACTCCCACTCTGAAGATTGTTGTTGACAGGGAAAAACAACTCAGAGGCTTTACGGCCAACGAGTATTATGTCCTTACGGGTGAATTTGCTACCCAGAACGGCGTTACCTACAAAGGCGAATGTAAAACCAGATACGAAAAAAAGGCGGATATCGGAACAAAACTTCCATCTGTCGGAACGATAACTGCAGTTGAAAAAAATGTTGTTGAAAGAGGCTGTCCTCAGTTATTTACTCAAGCAACTCTTGCTATGGCGGCCAACGATAAATACGGTTTAACTCTTCAGGAAACACTCGATGCTTCCCAGCTTCTTTATGAAGCTCACCTTACAACATATCCTCGTACCGATTCTCCTTATCTTACAGATGATATGTATGATGAAGTGAATAACGCACTTAAGAGTTTAAGTAAGATTCCTGCCTATGATGCAATGATACAGGGCAGAAAAATCCCACACACGGATTACTTTTTCAACGACTCTGAAGTAGAGGGACACGGGGCTATCATACCAACAGGAGTTCTTCCCGATAAAGCAACAAAAAAGCTCGATATAAATGCAAAGAGGGTTTACGACTTAATATGCCGAAGACTAATCGCTACTGTAATGGGCAAAGCAAAAATCGAGAAAACAACAATCAAAACTGTTGCTGATAACTTCGAGTTTGTTACTAACGGCAGCGTAGTTCTCCAAAAAGGGTGCCTCGAGGCATTGGGACTGCCAACGGATGTGGTTCTGCCGAATGTGTCTGAGGGCGAAAAGGTAAGCTGTGTTCCCGAAATTGTGTCTCGCAAAACCAAAGCTCCTCCTGCATACACAGATAAAACTCTTGCCAAAGCAATGATTACTGCCGGACAAGAGCTGGATGATGAAGCTTTTAGGAATATCCTGAAGAAAGAAGGAGAGAAGGGTGGTATAGGAAGACCCTCTACCCGTGCGTCAATAGTTGAACGACTTGTGGCTACGGGATACTTAGAACGAAGAGGTAAATCTATACGCGCCACCGACCAAGGAATTTCTCTTATTGATACTATCCCTATTGACGAAATCAAATCTCCTATTCTTACTGCCCAGTGGGAAATTCGTCTTGACAAAATAGCAAAAGGCGAGGAAAGCTTCGAGGATTTTGTTAGGGATATAGAGGAACAAACAAGAGTTTGGTGTAATCTTATAAGTTCAATGGAAAGTAAAAAGTTTCAGTCCGGTGGTGATTCAAGCGAAACATTGGGTGTATGTCCTAAGTGTGGAGGTAACATCAGAAAAACCAAATTCGGTTACGGTTGTAGTAACTGGAAACCGGAGAACGGCGGGTGCAAATACACCTTACCGGGAGAAATTTGCAAAAAGAAAATAACTCCCGCTAATATAAAACAACTACTCAAAGACGGTGAAACAAGAGTAATTAAAGGGTTCACCGGAAAATCGGGCAAAAAGTTTGATGCAAAGCTTAAGCTCGATAACGATATGAAAGTTGTTTTTGAATTTTAAATATGTTTTTTATACAGGGTGTTCTGTTTGACAGGACACCCTTTGTTTTATTTTGAAAAATCTGAAGGTGGTTTTATGAAAATAGTAAAAATACTTCTCGTTCTCTTGCTTATAGGGCTAATAGTTACATTGATTCCTGTGCTTTTGGGTGATTTAGCCGACATTTTAAGCAACTTGTTGGACAGTGTAAAGAGTTTTGTTGATGGATTGTTTGCGGGTTTCAGAGAGTTCATTGTTCCTTAATTTCAAAGTACGGTAAAATCGTACAAACTACAATAAGTTCGATATATTCGTCATAATGCACAAAAACAAATGTTCTTTTTCTCTACTTTTCGTAGCACAAAGTTATGTACAAATAGCTTAAATCGTGTTATACTTAAAGTACGAGGAATGGATACTTTCTCGTAAAAGTACAATAAACTAAAACAAGAAAGGGTGTGTATTATGTTTTGTTTTCTTTCAAAATTGTGGGCATATTGGTTCACACTTACGACACTAACCGGATATGTTAACGACATCCTCGATGCTATCGGAGCAACGACTGCAAACAATGTTGTAGCTGAGATTAGCGAAGATGGAACCGAAGTGTTTGTGACAAAAAACACTGATGCCGGTGATGGCGTAACACAGGATTGGATTAACTTAACTAACAGCGATAAAACGCATATAAAGAAACTTATAATCAAATCAGGCGTTACTGCTCTCGGCGCAGGTTTTGCTTCCGGTATGTCCTCTTTGACAACCGTGGAACTTCCTGACACCTTAACATCAATCGGCAATGAGGCTTTCGCTGATTGTGTGCTTCTTAAAACAATCACAATCCCCGAAAATGTTACAGCAATCGGCACTGATGCATTTTCTTCTCTTGAAACGATTAACGGTGTGTCCGGCTCTTATGCAGAAACTTATGCTTCAGAAAACGGTTACACATTTGTTGCATTAACAGCTTAATTTAAAATAACGAACGGGAGAGGACAACCCCTCTCCCGGGAAAGAGTCTTAAAATGAACGAGGTTTTAAATTCAAATATATTACAACAAGGTTCTTTATCTTATACTGAAACAGATTTCAGTGAAGATTGTGATAATGCTCTTTGTGCTGCTTTGTACTGTGCGACACAAGAAATCCCGCCTATGACCTATGATGGAAAATCATATATACCTTTAATCTCTCTTGATTTATCGAAAGAGAAAAAAGGGATACCTCAGGTGCTACACAAGTTTAAATATATTGTGGTATGGATGAAGCCCGATTGTAATTTAAGCAGTAATACAATGACAGGATGTTTTGTTGTTAGAGCGTATACAAACAATGTTGTTTTACAAAGATGCCTTTATGGTTCTTTGAATTACACGCCGGTAACTCTTGTTCCGGAGTATAAAAATCCCTCTAAAGAAAGTTGTTGTAGTCAAGGTGTAACAAAGTTTAGTGACTCGCCGGATGTTATTAACGATTCTCTTCTTGGTGAGTTTGAGTGTGTACTTACTGTTGTTTCTTCCGAAAAAGCAAAACTTAACATTGGTAATAATGGTAAATTGCGTTTCTATTATAATCCTGACAAGAATGTGTGGAAAATAGTGAATGAAGCTGAATAATTTTTTTGCTTGATAAGTACCCAATTTGTGAATTTATTGCATAAAGTGTGTGCAATACGGAAAATTCCACATATAATATAAATGTAAGGAGGATGTCTTATGAAAAAATACTTGAAACCTATAACCCTTGTTTGTGTGTTGATGCTGCTTCTCTCAAGTATGGTTTTACCATCGTTTGCCGCACCTGAGGTAACAGGTGAAACACAGACAGAAAGAAAGGAAACACTAAACAACTTAACTGCGGAAGAAATTCTTAGCGCAACAATTGTAACAGGTGATTCAAACGAAAATATCGTTATGGAAAGCGATAACGGAAGTAAGGTCATTCTTGTTCTTGGCGAGGAATACGCAGGAAGGCACTTTGCTCTCGAAACCGATGCAGGGATGGACCCTGATATAAAAACGGTAGCTAAAGATGGGACTCTTGAGTTAGAAATTCCTTATGACGGTAGTTCCAGATATGCTCTCACCTTGATAAAAGAGGATACCGGTACCGCTGAAGTAACAACAATGGAAACAACGGAAGGAGTTACTGAGGGCAAAGTTGAAAAAGAGGAGGAGGAAGAAAAAGACACAGACGCAAGAATTTTTGTGATGTTTGGATTTATACTTGCTCTTTCAGTTGTATACTTAGTGCTTTCAAAGGTTCGTCCGATGAAAAATAAACAGAAAAAAACTGTACAAGATTCCGGCGAAGATTCGTTATATGATGACGATGAAGAAATGTAAATAAAACATTAAACCCCTCGACAAACAAGTACGAGGGGAGAGATGTCGAAATGGTGTAGTGGTAGCATTTTTTCTTCCTTTAAGGCGTGGGTTCGATTCCCACTTTCGGCTTTTTCATTTTTTGCTCTGCTTTAAATGGGCAGAGACCTCCTTTGCTCCCGTTGCTTTTGGACATTTGCAACGGGTATGGCGAGATAGTTTAAAAAAAACATAGGTATTACATAATACATTATATATCCGTATGCTTTTTCGTTCTCTTACGGATTCGAGTACCTATATGTGGGAAGAGCCCACTCTCGCCGAATTCTTTTTATTCATCAATAAAATTTTTCGATAGATTGTCGTTAACGCAGACGGTATACATTATGAAAACATTGAATATAATGTTTTAGAAAAAGTTTGGAGGAATTAAAATGGCTAACAAAAAAACTGAATACAATGTCATTAACGTTTTCTCTGATGGAAGTGAAACACAAAGAAAATCAAGGGTTAATGAAATAATTAAAAATCTTTGTGTTAACGAACTTGAATTTGTAACCGGTTTGGATTATAATGAAGGAACAACATTGCTTGGCGATGCTCTATCACTGAAAAAGGGGGCATCAAACAATGTTAACTGATGTTGCGGATATATATGTTCGACTATCGGACCAAGACAGAGATAAAAAGGACAAGTCTGACGAAAGCGAAAGTATCCAAAACCAAAAAACAATGCTGATAAAATATTGCTTAGATAAGGGGTGGCAGATTAACGATATTTATTGTGATGAAGATTATAGTGGTGCAGACAGCAAACGTCCCGGTTGGAATCGGGTTTTAAAGGATTGCGAAGAAGGAAAATGCACAATTGTAGTTTGTAAAACCCAATCAAGATTTTCTCGTGATATGGAAATGATAGAAAAGTACATCCACGGCAAATTTCTTGAGTGGGGTATTCGTTTTGTAGGTGTAGTTGATAATGCTGACACAAACATTAAGGGTAATAAAAAAGCAAGGCAAATAAATGGCCTTGTGAATGAATGGTATCTTGAAGACCTCTCGGATAATATTAAATCAACCCTTAGTGTTAAAAGAAAAAACGGCGAATTCGTTGGGTCTTTTGCTCCGTATGGATATTTGGTTGACCCCGATAACAAAAATCATTTAATTATTGATGAGGTCGCGGCACCTACGGTTCAGCAGATATTTGATTTATACGTTGGCGGACTCGGGTACATAGCGATAGCTAAAAAATTGAATGACGAAATGATTCCGCCGCCTTGCGTCCACAAAAAGCAACTCGGCAGTAAGTATTATAACGGTAACTATGAAAATAACTTTGCGCCGAGGACAACTTGGTCAGATTCTGCCGTTTATGCCATTATTCGCCGATTTGAGTACACAGGTGCTTTGGTGCAGGGCAGACAAGAGATTGTAAACTATAAAACCGGGAAGCGCCGAAAAAAACCAGAAAGAGAATGGGATATTGTTGAAGGAACCCACGAACCGATTATCTCGAAAGAAACCTTTTATAAGGCACAGGAGATTCGGCTGTCCCGTGGCAAAGGTCAAAAAATTCCAAGCGGCAGTTGTCATTCGCTCGCCAAGAAGGTTTTTTGTGGTGAATGTGGCAACACTATGTGGAAAATGAGCTATCAGCTCGCTAAAGGTAGGTACAACTATCTTTGTTGCCGGACACGTAAATCTTCAAATGGTGTTTGTGAAAATGCCCATAGTATGCGTCTTGATGAATTAGAACGAATAGTGCTTGATGAAATCAATAAACTTTTGGATAACTATTATGACGAAAAAGCCATAGGTAAAATCCAAGCACCCAAAAAGGAAAACAAAGAAAATTCTATGCTGACTGAAATAAAACAGCTCGAAGAAAAAATTAAGCGTAACGATGCAAGAATGGCACAGATGTATACTGATAAGTTGGATGGTGTTATATCTCCGGATGAGTTTACGCTATATAGAGAAAGATATAGACAAGAATCCATCGAATGTCAGAGTCGAATAGATATTATAACTACCCATCTCAATCAAATTTGTGGAAACACAACACCCACAGACACTAAATCCATACTCGAAAAATATAGACATATTGACGAGTTAACCTTTGAAATTGCTAATCAGTTCATAAGCAAAGTTTTTATCGGAAAATTGGACGAAAATGGTTCCAGAGATATCAAAATTGAGTGGAAAATATAGTATTAACTAACCCTACACACGGCGGATTTGACGGCGGAGCGGTTGCAAATGACGGAACGCTTGAAAAAGATATAAATTTAAGCATATCAAAATATCTTGAGGAATTTCTAATTGTTTTCGGTTTAAAAACTTTAATGATTCGCGATATTGACACTTCCGTTGAAGATGAGGGATTGAAATCTGTCAGAGAAAGAAAATCCTCGGATTTACACAACAGAATGAAAATTATGGAGAATACGGACAATTCCGTATTTGTAAGTATTCATCAAAATAAATTCTCTGTTGAAAAATACAGTGGTACACAAGTTTTTTATTCTCCGAAAACAAGTGAAGAAAGTTCCGCTTTGGCGCAGTGTATTCAGGAGTGCGTTGTAGGCACCTTGCAACCCGATAATACCCGCCAAATTAAAGAATGCGGCACCTCGGTATATTTAATGTACAATGCCGTAAAGCCCGCCGTATTAGTTGAGTGCGGATTTTTATCAAATAATGAAGAAAAAGAAAAACTAAAATCATCGGATTATCAAAAGAAAATTGCTTTTTGTATTGCAATAGGAATACAAAATTATTTAACTGCAAGGAATGAATAAAATGGCAAAAACTAAAACAGTTTTTATATGCAGTCAATGTGGCTACGAATCACCGAAATGGTACGGCAAATGCCCCACCTGTGGCGAGTGGGACACAATGAACGAAGAACAAATTATAACCGAAACATCCAAAAAGGCTTTAAACAGTAAGTCCTCGCAATATTCGGGCAAAGTTTTGTCACTTTCAAAAATTGATTCAACCTCTGAATTGCGTTACGATACGGGCATTAAAGAATTGAATCGGGTGTTGGGGGGCGGACTTGTAAAAGGCTCCCTCGTTTTGCTTTCCGGTGACCCCGGAATCGGTAAATCAACCATACTTTTGCAGATATGCGAAATGCTTTCAAAGAAACTCTCCGTTTTATATGTTTCCGGTGAGGAATCCGCTTATCAAATCAAAATGAGGGCAAAAAGACTCGGTGTAACAAGTGAAGAATTGGCGATTATGTGCGAAACCGATGCGGAGGCAATTTGCGAATACATACGCACAAATAAGCCCGATATTGTTATGGTTGACTCAATTCAGACCATGAGTATTTCCGAATTGAATTCAACCTCGGGAAGTATAACCCAGGTAAGAGAATGTACAAATCTCTTTATGAGGACTGCAAAAAGCTTTGATGTTTCCATTATTCTTGTTGGTCACGTTAATAAGGATGGTAACATAGCAGGGCCCAAGGTACTTGAGCATATAGTTGATACTGTTTTATATTTTGAGGGCGAAAGAAACCTTTCCTACCGTATTTTGAGAGCCGCCAAGAACCGTTTCGGTTCAACAAATGAGATCGGTGTTTTTGAAATGACGAATAAGGGTCTTATTGAAATCGAAAATCCGTCTTTAGCGATGATTTCCGGAAGACCCCTCAATATATCGGGTACTTGCGTAACTTGTCTTATCGAGGGCTCCAGACCCATTCTTGCGGAAGTTCAAGGGTTGGCAACCACCTCCGGTTACGGAAACCCGAGAAGAATGTCAACAGGATTTGATTATAGCCGTATGGCTATGCTTATTGCAATTCTTGAAAAACGTGCGGGCTATTTCTTTGGAAATATGGACTGTTATGTAAATATTGTCGGCGGACTTCGTGCGGACGAGCCTGCAAGTGATTTGGCGGTTGCTCTTTCGCTTGTTTCAAGCCTTAAAGATGGTGTAATTGACAGTTCCACCATTGCTTTCGGTGAAATCGGATTGGCAGGAGAAATTCGTACTGTCAATAATTGTGAACAGAGAATACGTGAATGTGAAAGGCTCGGATTTAAAAAATGTATCGTACCCCGTCAAAATCTTAAAAATCTCTCGAAAAATGATTTTAAAAATATTGAAATATTCGGTGTAAGAAATATCAGGGAAGCATTTGAGTGTGCGGTAGATAATATATGATTAAAATTATCGAGAATCCCAATTTGCCCTGCGGTAAAGTTAAGCATTGCCTGATTGGTGAGCGATACAAAGAAGAGATTATTGAATTAACAAAATTGGGCGTGGAATGTATTACTCTCAAGGAAAATCCCTTGCTAAATAAAGAAATTTCCGCCCATACAGATATACTTTCCTACAACTTTGGGGGCGGTAAAATACTTGCAGATAACAATGCAATAGGGGAGGAGCAACTGAAAAAAACAGGTATTACAGTTCAATATTGCGACTCAGTAATTTCTTCACCGTACCCAAAAGATATTCCATTGAATGTTGCAAGAATGGGTGATAACATAATTTGTAATAAAAAATACACCCATAAATCCATTATTGAACACGCGTTACAACAGAAACTCAATATAATCAATACAAATCAAGGGTATTCGAAGTGTAATCTCTGTATTTTAAATGAAAAAGCCGTTATTACGGAAGACCATGGGTTAGGAACTTTGTTAAAAAATTATCAATTTGATGTTTTAGAAATTCCATCCGGAGATGTGTATTTATCGGACGAGCATTATGGCTTTCTGGGTGGTGCATCCTGTAAACTGTCGGAAAATATAATGTATTTCAGCGGGAACATAGAAAAGTGCAGAGCATATTCAGATATTATAAATTTTCTTAATAAGTATAACATAACACCGATTTATAACAAAAACAGAAATTTACGTGATTTCGGCGGTATTATACAATTAACCGAGGAAATTTGAGAAATTTTTAAAAACTGTCCCAGAATACGTTTAATCAGTTTTTTCCGAATGAGTAACACATCGTTTGAAAAAAACTGATTAAAGCAGATTTATTATAAAAAGATTAAAGGAGAATTTAAAAGTGAAAAATCCCGAAAAAAACGCAGTTGCAAAATTAGGTTATACAATTACAATGGTTGTAGTAACAACCGCTATTTTAGTTTGTATTAAAAAGTATAAAGATTGATTGTATCAAATACATGATAATGTTCAATATATGATTCAGTTCATTATAATTGAATATGAATGTATCTGTTTTGATATTTCAAGCCCAAATCATCAATCTTGTCTAAAATCACTCCTCTCACTTATACAAAACTTTAATTTTGTATAAGTGAATCTATTGTTGTGCAGGAGTCACTACGAACAGCTCCCCGTTTTCTATAGATAACTAAAATTAAATGACTGTCACTGAAATACGTATTCGGATTCGCAGACGAACTAATGAACTAAAATAATGAAATGAGGTATAATAAATGATTGATTTTTTTGCAGGATTATTTGCTTTAATAATATTGGCGACAATTTTATTTGGACCAATACTTTTAATAATTATAATAATAAGAAAAGTTAAGAAAAATAAAAAGAATAAATTTAACGATGATAAAGAACCGGTATTTCAAAATATAGTTCAACAACCAATAGAGTTTAAACAAGATACAATTCAACAACAATTCACTAAAACAGATGATAAAGAAATGATTGATGAGTATTACCAAAACCAATATATACCATACAGACCAAAATATTTTTTAACAAAAAATGAATATTATTTTTATAAAGAACTAAAAGAAATAGCAAAAGATAACAATTTAGTTGTATTGGCAAAAATAAGATTAGCAGATTTAGTTGAAGTTGAACCTATGGAAAAAAGCAAATGGCAAACATACTTCAACAAAATAAATAAAAAGCATGTGGATTTTGCTTTAGCTAATCCACAAAACTTACAAATTAAATTACTAATAGAATTAGATGATTATTCCCACAATGAGCAACAATATGAACGTGATCGATTTGTAGAAGCAATATATAATAAAACAGGTTATAAATTATTAAGAGTAAAAGGTACATTTAATTTGAAAGAAAAAATAGAAGGAACATTAAAACAATATTAAAAAATAACTGTCTGCTCTCAGAAATTACATAGTGCAGTCAGTTATTTTATCTTTTTCTCCCCCCCTCTCAACTGATTCTTAAACCTGTAAATAAATTACAAAGTTAAAATATTAGGCTAAACATATAAATTTGACTAAATGAACAAATTGTAATACAATTGGAACACAGCAATATTGTACAAGAAGCGATGAATTTTAGGCTTGATCAGAAAAGATTCTGGGTTTACGAATCCGTATGTGTTCAGATATAAAGTTTTCTTAGTTTTAGTTTAATTTTCGGAGGTATTTTATGAAAAAGCGGGATTTTGCAACAGTTTTCCCTTCCTTTGTTGCGGAGTTTTTGAATTACAACAGTGTTATTAAAAACCGCTCCGACTTAACTGTTATTGAATACGCAAATGATTTACAGACATTTTTCCGTTTTCTGAAAATCAGCCGTGGGATTGTGGCTGATGATACTCCCTTTGAAGAAATATCGGTGGATGACATCACAATTGAAATGATTTCCTCCGTTACTCTTAACGACGCTTATTTATTTTTAATATATTGCAAGGATGAACGGGATAACAATGAGCGCACCCGTGCCCGCAAGGCAACCACTCTGCGTATGTTTTACAAGTATCTGACAGTTCAAAAGAAATTATTGGACGAAAATCCATTGCAGGAACTTGATTCTCCAAAAATCAAAAAGGCCCTCCCCAAGTATTTAACCCTTGACGAAAGTCTTGATTTGTTAAAACATATTGACGGGAAATTCAAAGAACGGGACTATTGCATAATTACACTCTTTTTAAATTGCGGTTTACGTCTTTCGGAATTAGTTTCACTCAACTTAAGCGATATTCGTTCCAACAACACAATGGTTGTTACCGGTAAGGGTAACAAGGAGCGCACGATATATCTCAATGCAGCTTGTATTGACGCAATTAACGCCTATCTCCCCTTTCGCCCCGTTGACGGTGTGAAAGATAAGGACGCTCTTTTCATAAGCCGTCAAAAAGGCAGAATTAGTCCCAAAACCGTTCAGTATATTGTTAAGAATACTCTTGAAAAAGCCGGATTGAAAGACAGAGAACTCTCAACTCATAAATTGAGACATACGGCGGCAACCCTTATGTATCAATACGGAAACGTGGATGTACTTGCAATTAAAGAAATTCTCGGACACGAGAGTCTGAGCACCACTCAGATTTACACACATATTATGGATGAACAATTACAGAAAGCGGCGGATTCCAACCCTTTGAGTTCCGTAAAAGCCCCAAAAAGACCTGTTATTTTGCCGGAGGATGATAATTCAGACTAAGATGAATAACCCGGCAAACACCTTGAAACAGACGGTACTTATCAATGTACCCAAAACAATGGGAATACACAGAACAAGATAATTGATTACATATTCTTTAAAGGATGTTGCGTTTCTGCAACAGGAGTTTCCCATAATGCACGAAAACAAATCAATGGACATTTTTGTACTCTCTCGGCAGCACTTTATTAAAGTTGCTGCCGTTATTGCATAGCAGATTAAATCAACCAAAAGGCAGTAGAATAACCCTTTTAAACCATAATTTATAAACATGCATGATACACATCCGCCACACATTATGCCGAAAACTATTGGTAAAAGCCACACTAAAGGTGTACCCACGGCACACAGACCGAACAGGAAATCAATAAATACAAATATTAAAAGTATTACAAGTAAACCGCAAAAGCACATTATAAAGCCGTTTTGACTTTTTGTTGATATGTAATTACTTATACAATTACTCAAAAAATCACGGAACTCATTATTACTGTTTTTTATAATAAAAATACCCAAAATAACTCCGCAAAGAAACAGAGTGAACATTATTATTGTTTCATAATCCCATTTAAGAGGTTTAATTCGTTTAGCTTTTATTACAACACTTTTTTTAAACATAATTTTACTCCCCTATATTTTTGTGTTTGCGGCTGTAATCCCGCCCAAAAATCCACCCGACAAGGTTAATACAAAAACAAGCAGAATATTATCGGAAATATGAAAACCGTTAACAAACAGAAAAATAAGGAATACTATGATACTGTAAGGAATAGTTGATATTAACCCTGTAATAAATCCCCTACCCCCTATTTTTTTATAAACGTAAACACCGCAAACGAAGCCGCCCAAGGCAATAAACAAATACACCGCATAATACAGTACGGTTAGTTCCGCGTTGGTTTTATACATAATGAATCCTAAGAGAAAATACAGTACGCAGAAAACCGCTAAACCTCTCAAAGTACCCAGTATAAACGGCTTAACTTTTTTTAAAAAACCGTCAACATTTTTATTTTTAGGCATAAAAAAACCTCCGCATATCTTTTTGTACAAGATATGCGGAGTTAAATTGAATTATGATTATTCCTCTGTTTTATCCTCTGCCATTTTTGCTTCTTCCTCAGCCTTCATTTCATCGGCAGAACCGATGTTCTCAACTTTTTTAGTTTTCTTTGCCTTACCGTTGACCGCTTTGTCAATAGCAGCTTTTTCGTTCTTTGCTTTTTTTGCATCAGCAGCGGCTTTTCTTTCGGCCTCCATACGCTCGTTGGCTGTATTGTTGGTCTGAATTGCCCAACGCTGGAATTTCATTTTTACTCTGTCGGCACCGGTTTCAAGAACGATACTGTCCTCTTTTACGGTAACAACTCTGCCCATAATACCGCCGATTGTTGTAATTTCATCGCCGATCTGGATTGAATCACGCATCTGCTGTTCTTCTTTTTGTTTTTTCTTCTGGGGGCGAATCATAAGAAAATACATAACTGCAAACAAGCCGACCATGAGAATAAGCGACATGGGGTTTCCGCCCATTGGTCCGTTAGCGGTGCTCGTTTCCAAGCCGTTAAACAAAGTAGATAATGCAATAAAATTCATAAATTTTTCCTCCAAAAATATCATACTATCGTATTATAACTGTGAAATTAAAAATATACAAGCCTTTTTACTAAATTTTTAAATTTATTTATATTCTTGTGTCCAACAAATCAACATATTTATTCTTGAAACTTTCAAAAGTACCCTTGTCAAGTTCTTCACGTATGCGCTCCATAAGCGTATTATAAAAATAGAGGTTATGTGTCACAGCCAATCTCATTGCCAAGATTTCTTTTGCTTTGAACAAATGGTGAAGATAGGCACGTGAATGTTTTTGACAGGTCGGGCAGTTACATTGGGGATCTATGGGAGTATCGTCCTTTGCATATTTTGCGTTGTTAAGGTTAATAATACCGTTCCAGGTAAACAGATGTCCGTGACGGGCGTTTCTGCTTGGCATAACGCAGTCAAAAAGGTCTATTCCCCTGCTAACCCCCTCTATAATATTGCCGGGAGTTCCAACTCCCATTAAATATCTTATTTTATCTTTCGGCGCAAAGGGTTCAACTGCCGATATTATACGGTACATATCTTCTTTTGGCTCACCAACGGCTAACCCTCCAATAGCATAGCCGTCAAGATTCAATTCGGCAATCTGTTTCATATGCTCAATTCTTAAATCATCGAAGGTTGCACCCTGATTTATACCGAAAAGTAATTGATTTTTATTCAGAGTGTCGGGAAGTGAATTCAACCTTTCCATTTCGTTTTTACAACGCACTAACCACCGCGTAGTTCTTGCAATGGATTCTTTTGCGTATTTATATTCCGCGGGATTTTTAACACATTCATCAAATGCCATGGCAATAGTTGAGCCGAGATTTGATTGAATCTGCATACTTTCTTCCGGACCCATAAAGATTTTTTTGCCATCCACATGGGAGTTAAAAGTAACCCCTTCTTCTTTTATCTTGCGCAGACTTGCAAGAGAAAACACCTGAAATCCGCCGCTGTCCGTAAGAATAGGTCCGTCCCATCCCGTAAACTTGTGCAATCCGCCCAGTTCCTTTATCAATTTGTCTCCCGGACGGACATGTAAATGATAGGTATTACAAAGTTGAACCTGGCAGTTAATATCTTTTAAATCGTAAGCAGATAAACCGCCCTTAATTGCGCCGCATGTGGCTACATTCTGGAATGCGGGAGTCTGTACCGTTCCGTGAACTGTCTGAAATTCACCTCTGCGGGCAGTTCCCTCGGTTTTTAATAATTTATACATACCGTACCTCTTGACAATTTATAATATCAGCATACAATCACCGAAAGAGAAAAATCTGTATTTATCTTCAACAGCGCATTTGTATGCATTAAGAGTTTTTTCATATCCGTAAAAAGCGGAAACCAACATAATCAATGTACTTTCCGGTAAATGAAAATTTGTTAACAGTCCGTCAATACACTTAAATTCGTAACCTGGATAAATGAAAATATCAGTATTTCTGTCATCCTCTTTGATCTCACCGCAAAATGTGGCTACACTTTCAAGAGTTCTGCAACTTGTTGTGCCTACGGCAATTACACGACCGCCGTTTTTCTTTGTCTCGTTTATTAAATCGGCAGTTTCCTTGGGCAAATGATAGTGTTCGGAATGCATGCGGTGGTCCTCTATTTTGTCCGCCTTAACGGGACGGAATGTACCCAATCCAACGTGCAATGTTACATATCCGATTTTGACGCCTTTGTTTTTTAACTTGTCCAGGATTTCATTAGTAAAATGAAGTCCCGCAGTCGGTGCGGCGGCAGAACCCAATTCTTTTGAATATACTGTCTGATACCGTTCTTTATCTTTTAATTCCTCGGTTATATAATGGGGTAAAGGCATTTGACCGATTTTATCAAGAATGTTGAATATATTATCGTTTTTATCGTAAGAAAAGCGTACTATTCTGTTACCGTTTTCAAGAACTTCCTCAACTTTTGCGGAGAGTATTCCATCACCGAAAACAAACTCGGTATCTTTTTTAGCACGTTTTCCCGGCCCTGCAAGTGTTTCCCACAAATCGTTTTCAATTTGTTTCAACAACAAGAACTCAACAACTGCACCCGTGTCATTCTTGGTTCCGTATATACGGGCGGGTAAAACCCGTGTATTATTGAGAATCAAACAATCCCCCTCGTTGAAGTAATCACAAATATCAAAAAAATGTTTGTGATATATTTCATCGTTTTCCTTGCTGAGAACCATCATTCGAGAACTGTCCCGGGGGTCTGCGGGTTGTTGTGCAATAAGTTCTTCGGGTAAATTGTAGAAAAAATCTGATTTATTCATCGTAATTCCTTTTCACATTACATAATATATATAAAATAATGTCAAAAAACATTGACTAAATTTTCAGTTAATGGTATTATAAATAATCGTTAAAAAGAGGATTTTATTATAATTCATTTATAACGCATTTACAAGTATTTTTTTACAATACGGAGGTTACTTATGAAAAAGTACAAAGTTGGTATTATCGGTGCAACGGGTATGGTTGGCCAGAGATTTGCACTTTTGCTTGCAGATCACCCTTGGTTTGACGTAACCGTTCTTGCGGCATCTTCCCGTTCAGCAGGTCAGAGTTACAAAGAAGCACTCGGCAACCGTTGGTGCATGGACGAACCCACTCCCGCAAAATACCTTGATATGACTGTATTTGATGCAGAAAAAGACATTGAAAAAATAGCTTCACAGGTTGATTTTGTATTCTGTGCGGTTAATCTTTCAAAAGAAGAAACAAAGGAACTTGAAATTAAATATGCCAAAGCAGAATGTCCCGTTGTTTCTAACAACAGTGCACACAGAATGACTCCCGATGTTCCCATGGTAGTTCCGGAACTTAATCCCGAACATATTGAAATAATCAAATCCCAGAGAAAACGTCTCGGAACAAAGCGCGGTTTTATTGCCGTTAAATCAAACTGCTCTTTGCAGGCTTATGTTCCCGCACTTTTCCCTCTCCATGAAAAATATACCGTTAAAGATGTTGCTGTTTGCACTTATCAGGCAATTTCAGGTGCCGGCAAAACATTTGAAAGATGGCCCGAAATGGTTGATAACGTAATCCCCTTCATTGGCGGCGAAGAAGAAAAGAGCGAAAAAGAACCTCTTAAACTTTGGGGTAAAATTGTGGGAGACGAAATTGTTTCCGCAACCGAACCTCACTTTACCGCACAATGTATTCGTGTTCCCGTTTCAGACGGTCACATGGGTGCAGTTTTCGTAAGATTTGAAAACAAGCCCGAAAAAGAAGATATGATCTCAATGTGGAAGAATTTCAAGGGCAGAGCACAGGAGCTTGAACTCCCCTCCGCTCCCAAACAGTTCCTTCACTATTTTGAAGAAGATAATATGCCCCAGACCAAACTTCACAGAAATCTTGAAAACGGTATGGCAGTTTCCATCGGCAGACTTCGTGAAGATACACAGTATGATTATAAATTCGTATGCCTTGCACATAACACCCTTCGCGGTGCTGCCGGCGGTGCAGTTCTTCTTGCCGAGTTTCTTTGTGCGGAAGGCTATATGGATTGATAATAACTAATTCTGATTGGAGGTTTTCGCTGTGAAAAATCCTATTTTCACAGGTGCCGGCGTTGCTCTTGTAACACCATTTAAAGGCGAGGACTTAAAAATCAATTTTCCTCTTTTTGAGGAAATAATCGAAAACCAGATTCAAAACGGAACGGACGCCATTGTTGTTTGCGGAACAACGGGTGAAAAATCCACCCTTGTTTATGATGAACACGTGGAGGCAATTCGCGTTGCTGTAAAAGTTGCAAACGGCAGAATTCCCGTTATTGCAGGAACGGGCAGTAATGATACCGTTCATGCGGTTATGCTTTCCAATGATGCGGAAAAATGCGGTGTTGACGGACTCCTTATGGTCACTCCGTATTATAACAAGGCTTCACAGGACGGTCTGATTGAGTCATACACCTATATTGAAAAAAGAGTTTCAACACCCATTATTCTGTATAATGTTCCCTCAAGAACGGGTGTGAACATAAAGCCTGAAACATATCTTGAACTTTCCAAACTCCCCCTCATAAACGGAGTTAAGGAAGCAAGCGGAGATATTTCCGCCTTTACCAAAACAGTTGCCCTTTGCGGAGATTCTTTGAATTTCTATTCGGGCAATGATGACCAGATTACTGTTTTTACGGCTTTGGGCGCAAAAGGTGTTATTTCCGTTTTGTCAAACATTGCTCCCAAACTTACACACGATATTGCAATGTTGGGTATTGAGGGAAAAATCCGCGAAAGTGCAAAATTACAACTTGAATATACGGATTTATGTAATGCTCTGTTCTGCGATGTTAACCCCATTCCCGTCAAAGCGGCAATGTGTATGATGGGTATTGACGTGGGAAGATGCAGGATGCCCCTTTCCCCTCTTAACGAAGCAAATTATAAGCTTCTCGAATCAGTTTTAAAGAAACATAATATGATTTAAAAATTGTTCGGGACGGCTTATGCCGTCCCGTAATTCATAAGTAAAGGATGTCTAATTATGACCAGAATACTTTTAAGTGGTTGTTGCGGCAAAATGGGAAGAAATGTTGTTTCAGCAGTAAATAACCGAAAAGATTGTGAAATCGTCGGCGGAATTGATATTGTTGATGACAGTACATTGGGCTTTCCCGTATTCCAGAATTATGGTGAAGTTAATGTAAAAGCCGATGTTATAATCGACTTCTCCAATCCCGCACTTCTTGACGATATGCTCAGTTATGCCACTAAAACAAAAACCGGAGTTGTACTTGCAACAACGGGGCTTTCCGACGAACAAATATCAAAGGTGGAAACAGTTTCAAAGGAAATTGCTGTTTTCTTCTCTTATAATATGTCTTTGGGAGTAAGCCTTTTATGTGAACTTTCAAAAACCGCGGCAAAAATTCTCGGTACGGATTTTGATGTTGAAATAGTTGAGGCTCACCACAACCAAAAACTTGATGCTCCCAGCGGTACGGCTATTATGTTGGGTAATGCCATTAAAGAAATGATGCCCGATGCATACTTTGAATATGACAGACATTCAAAAAGAGAAAAACGTCATTCCAATGAAATAGGTATTCATTCCGTCCGTGGCGGCACCATTGTGGGAGAACACGAAGTAATTTTCGCAGGAAACGACGAAATCGTTAAATTGAGCCACAGCGCCCGTTCAAAAGCAATATTTGCCCAGGGTGCAGTTAATGCCGCCGCTTTCTTAAACGGCAAAACTTCGGGCATATACAATATGACGGACATTGTCAATTCATGAATTTTATTAAAAAATTAAAGGTGGGTTTGATGCCCACCTTATTCTTTATATATTGAATTTTTCTTTCACCGCTTTTGTGAAAGCATACATTTGCTCAATTTCGAGTTTTCTGCTTTCGGTTAATTCTGCGGGATTTCTTGTTCTTGTATTGATTCCTATATTAACTCCGTCAAGACTTACATAGTATTTTGCGTTAACGGGATAGCATTGGCACTCTGTTACAGAGAAATAACCCACGAGATTTTGCAAGAACTCTGCTTTTTCCGTTTCCCCGTATTTGTGTGCTTTAATAAGAGCGGAATAAAATTCAGAATGGAAGTTTGCCATAACTCCCGAATAACCGTGGCAACCCATTTTAAGACTTTCATAAAGGGTTGCTGCATTTGCATTGAACAGTTTAACCCCCGTTCCCTTGATTATATTAAGTTTTTCTTTGAGTTTGGGTACACTGCAACAGGTGTCTTTTATAAACTGATATCTGCCGCTTTCCGCCATTTTTCTCATAACATATGGAGAGAGTTCACGTTTATACGGATAGGGACATTCATATACTCCCAGAGGAATTTCGGGTATATTTGATGCAACATATTCCATATTTTTCAAGAGAATATCATCGTCTTCATCCTCTTTTGCGAAACGGTTTGAAATGAAAACATAAGCATCAATTCCACAGGCTATAAAAGCCTTTGCTTCTTCAATTTGCGTGTCCAAATCATCGGCAGTATGACCGGATGCGACTATGGACATCCCCTCGGGCTTATTTGCCATAATAAATTTCAAAAGTTCGAGTCTTTCTTCAAAACTTAAAAAGAATATCTCACTGCTTTGGCAGATGGCAAAAATTCCGTCAACACCCTTATTTTCGTACCATTTTAATAGTTCTTTTACACCATTGTAATCAATCTTATTGTCATCGGTAAAAGGTGTAATCATAGTTGGATAAACACCATTATTTATTTCTTTCATTGAATCACTTCCTTGTGAAGTATAATATCACATATTTCTTTCAAAATAAATAGACTTTTAACTATTTTCTTGTTATAATATAAAAAAAAGAAACAAGAGGTTATTATGGAAATCAGAAAATATCAGGAAAAAGATTTTGAAGCAACCAAATACGTGTGCATAAACGATATGATTGGGCGCACATCGGACGATCTTATAGAGTATGTTGAAACAATGTTTTGTAAATATTATCTTGAAAAAGAGCCCGAATGTTGCTTTGTTGCAGTTGATGAAAACGACAGACCCATCGGATATATTTACGGTGTAAAGGATTATAACAAATATCAGTCTGACTTTGGCGAATATTTAAGGCAAATTGAAAAAATAAGTAACAGAAAGTATCTTACGGCGGCACTTACGGAAATGTATGACCATGCCGTGTATCAAGATACCTACCCTGCTCATTTACATATTGATATACTTCCCGATTATCAGTCAAAAGGAATCGGTTCAAGGCTTGTTTCGGCTTTCTGCGACTATTTAAAGGATGAAAATGTAAAGGGTGTTATGTTGATTGTTGACAACGAAAACCTTGATGCACGAAGATTCTACGAGCGCAACGGTTTTGTATTGTTGCATGATGTTCCAACAGGCGCGGCATACGGAAAGAAGTTATAATTAAAAGCGACAACAAGGAATTGACCTCGTTGCCGCTTTTTTATTATTTTGCGAGCCATTCTTCAGCCTTTGCCGCTGCCATACGCTTGATATTTTCCTCTGTATAGGGGGATTCTGCGCCACCGTTTACATAAAGGAAGAACTTACCGTCAGCTGTTTTATAAAGGCTTTCTTCATAACCTGCAGGATCACCGAATTCGCCATACACGTTCTTTTTAACAAGTTCGGCTTTTTCGGTATCGTACTCGACTTTACAAATAACTTTTTTCATTGTTTTCACCTCATCACTAATATATATGGTTTTCACCTAAAAATATTATAAAATGCCCGACAATAAAAATCAATATTTAAAATCAGGAATTTTTTCTTTCATGATACTTTTGTAAGCAGGACGGATAATTTTATCTGTACAAACTAACTCTTCCATTCTGTGAGCACTCCAACCGACAATGCGGGCAATAGCAAACATAGCGGTATATAGTTCTTGGGGAATACCCAGCATATCATACACAAATCCGCTGTAAAAATCCACATTGGGGCTTACACCTTTGTAGATTTTTCTCTTTTGTCCTATGAGAATAGGTGCAAGTTCCTCTATGTTTTCATAGAGCAACAAATCCCTGTCCCTACCCTTTTCAGCCGCGAGTTTTTCAACATAGTATCTGAAAACGCGCTCGCGTGGGTCTGAAAGGGAATAAACGGCATGACCCATACCATATACAAGACCTTTTTTGTCAAATGCCTGTTTATCAATTATTTTTGAAAGATATTCGCCCAAAGCATCTTTATCATCATAATTTGCGACATTGCCTTTAATATCTTCAATCATCTCAACAACCTTGATATTTGCACCGCCGTGCTTTGGTCCTTTCAGGGATGACATAGCCGCGGCTATTGTTGAATAAGTATCAGAGCCGGAGGACGTTACAACACGCGTTGTAAAGGTCGAGTTATTACCGCCACCGTGCTCCATGTGAAGAATCAAGGCGGTATCAAGTACCTTTGCCTCGGTTTTTGTATATTTTTTATCGGGGCGAAGCATCATCAGAATATTTTCCGCAGTTGAAAGTTCGGGGTCGGGTCTGTGAATAATCATACTTTCCTGTTTTTCCGAATAGTTGTATGCATGATAAGCATAAACTGCCAAAAGCGGAAATTCACTGATAAGTTGAATACATTGTCTTAAAGCATTCGCTATTGATGTGTCGGATGAGTTTTCGTCATAAGAAGCGAGGGTCAGAATACTTCTTGTCATCGAGTTCATAATATCACTGCTGGGAGCTTTCATTATGACGTCACGTGTGAAGTTGTTGGGAAGAGTTCTGCAATCGCTTATGCATTGTTTAAAGTCCTTGAGCGCATCCTCATCGGGCATTTCGCCCAATAAAAGAAGATACGCAATTTTTTCAAAACCGAATTCATTTTCACCAAGACTGTTAATTAAATCCTGCACCTTATAACCGCGGTACCAAAGTTCGCCGTCACATTGCACCTTTTCGCCGTCAATAACCTTTGAAGAAACGATTTTAGAAATGTTGGTAAGTCCCGTAACAACACCGTTACCATTCATATCTCTAAGACCCTTATTTACTTCATACTCTTTAAAAAGTTCAGGTGCTATATTGTCGTTAGCACGGCATATTCCCTCTTTAGATAAAGCATAATTATTTATTTTTTCAAAATTCACAAACACACCTTCTGTAATTCTTGTATTATTGTACTAATCTTTAACTAAGTGTATAAAAATTTGGAAATAAAGTCAATAAAACGAAAAGTTTTTTAATGGAAAATTTACATATTCAATTGTTATTAAATCATATAAGTTAAACTTTATGCCCTTTTGTTTTAATCAATTTTTACGTTGATTACTATTGATTTATTTATATAAAGATATTCTAACATAAGACCTATAACACGTATTATGCCCATTTTAATAATTATGGACTCTTTTATTACTCTGTTTTGCTATGGTTTTTCCGAAAGTTCCATTGTCGGATTTGTTGTAGGCAATGTTTTTACTGCAGGACTTTGGAAAAAACATTTAAATTTAAATCATAAAGCCAACAGCACCAACTACGAGAATTGTCGTAAAAGGTGCTGTTTTATTTTAAAAATATTTATTTAGAAAACGTTTAATTAAACTTTGTTTATTTTTCTTTGTTTTCTCATGTTGAAGCCTATATGAAATTGCTTCACACAGCGACAGATTTGCCGTTGTGTCATTAAAACATTTCAGAGTCTTTTTGATTGTATTGACAGAAAAAAGAAAAACAAAGAACTAACCAGACATAAAGTTATAAACAAAGAATCGAGAGTTACTACATATAAAATGATAAAAAGAATCAACAGCGGCAGGCATCCTGCAAGTAAAAGTTCAAGGGAAATAAATTTCTTTTTGACTTTTTTACAATCCGTAAGAACATGATTAACGGAATTTACGGTTGCTCCGTCTGTTTCCAGAAATACAGAATGAAACTTGCAAGGACAGTGTTCGGGCATTGAAATTGCATCCAAGTCATTCAATATTATATTACACATATCGTTTTGAGCAACTATATCATAGAATGAGTTGCAATGAATATGTGCAAAGATGCCCTCGGAATCAATAAAATGATCTAAAAGTACCCAAAGCCACGCTATATTCACTTTATTTTCATCGAGGATTTTAACCGCAAGTTTAAATTCTTGGGGCACATCCTTGATAATGTTCTCCCCTGCTTTTAATCTATACCCTTTATCATCAATGTAAACGTGAATATTTTTATAATATGTTTTGTTAATTAGTGTAAGTGTCATAATAAGTCTTCCCCCTGATTTTATCAACTCATGAAATAATCAACAGCGACCATCAGGCAAAAACCTGCGAGAAGGGCAAATGTGGCACCTCTTTCATTGCCGTGAGCGTGAGTTTCGGGAATCATTTCGTCACTTATTACATAGAGCATTGTACCTCCCGCAAAAGCAAGACCAAAAGGCAGAACAGCACTTGAAATGCTTACGGCAAAGTAGCCAAGAAGCGTACCCACAACTTCAACCAAACCCGTAACAATGGCTATTGCAAAGGTTCTGCCCTTACTCATTCCGACAGCAATCATAGGAGCGATAATCACCATGCTTTCAGGGATGTTTTGGAGAGCGATACCCCCCGCAATAGTTAACGCCTCAGCCGTATTACCCGTACCGAAACCGACACCTGCGGCAATACCTTCGGGAAGATTATGAATACCTATGGCAATAACGAAAAGTAAAACCTTATTAACCTGTGCATTGTTATTTCTGTGACTTTCTTGATCCATTCCCGTCAATCTATGTAAATGCGGCACCAATTTATCAATTACATTTACACAGACGGCTCCGCAGAAAATACCCGCAACAGTTACAAGGAGAGGTACTCTGCCGCCCTGTTCCAAGGATTCTAAAACAAGCCCGAAAACAGACGCCGCAAGCATAACTCCCGCCGCAAAAGAAAGAACGATATCATTAAACTTATGGCTTATTTCCTTAAACAAAAAGCCGAGAACCGAACCTATAACCGTAGCGCCACCAACACCGAACGCAGTGAGCAAAACAATTTGCACACCCAACACCTCCAAAAAATTATAACTATAACACTTAATAAACCAATTTATTTATACTCAACTACTCTCTTACAACAACATTTTCGCTACCAAAAATAAATCTTAATTCTTTTAGCAACGGCTCGTTAATTGATGTAAGATATTCAAGACCCAAAAATTCATATTTTTGGGTATCTTCACAGTAAATATATACAGGAATATCGCCCTCGAAGATTGATAAAAGATTTTTTAACCTTTCAGTCTTTTCGGGGTTTTGTCTTTCGACCCGTAAAAATACTCCGACTTTTTTCTTTTTGTTTACAACACCATGGGGCTTTGTATGGTATTCTTCCTGACGAATTTCTTTTTTAGGTAAGTCATCAACATTTTTCGGTGCAACGCTGATTTTTTCGGCTAGAATTTTAACTTCCTCATCTTTAACTGAAATTCTTCCTTCTACCAAAACTATGCTGCCTACGGAAATCAAACTTGCGTACATTAAATATGTTTTCGGAAAAACAATCATTTCCATATTACCGAACAAATCTTCAATCCCGCAAAAAGCCATTATTTCATCTTTTTTTGTAACTTTCTTCTTTACGGATGTTACAATGCCCAAGAAAGTTACACTTTTATTGTCAATTTCATTCTCCCGTCCTGTTTCAAGGCACTCATAAAGGTAGGATGTTTTCGGTGAATCCAGAGCCTCGGCTATACCGCGATATTCTTCAAGTGGATGCCCTGAAAAATACATTCCCGATATTTCTTTTTCAAAATACAGAAGTTCGCTTTTGGGAAATTCCTCACAACGTACAAAATCAGGCGCGGAAGAAAACTCTTCGCTGCCTCCGAATGCGGAAAACATATCAAGTTGACCGCCCCGATACATATCGTTTTCTTTAGCAGCCGCCGTAATTGCAATATCAAGATTTGAAATCATTTCACGGCGGTTTAATCCCAGACCATCCAATGCACCTGATTTTATAAGACTTTCAAGAGCGCGTCTGTTAAGTTCGTTTCCTGTTACCCTTTTACAAAAATCCCAAAAAGATTTATAATCACCATTTGAGTTACGTTCTTTTTCGATTTTATCAATTAAGGCCCTGCCTAAATTTTTAATGCTTAAAAGTGAAAAAACAATATTATTGCCGGAAACAGAGAATCTGTTACCGCTTCTGTTAACATGGGGCGATAAAACACTGATATTAAGGCGCTTACATTCCTCAATATACCCGATAGTTTTATTTTCATCCCCGATTACACTTGTCAGAATTGCCGCCATAAACTCTCTCGGGTATTTTATTTTTAAATAAGCGGTTTGATATGCAACTAATCCGTATGCGGCAGTGTGGCTTTTGTTAAACCCATATGAAGCGAAAGAAATCATATCGGAAAAAATAGCATCAGCCGTCTTGGCATCAATGCCTCTGCGTACCGCACCGTCAATTATAACATTATCTAAGTCATCTGTTAGACCGTTGATAAAAATATTACGCTCGTTTTCCATAACGTCGCGTTTTTTCTTACTCATTGCACGGCGCACAACATCCGCACGACCGTAGGAATAGCCTGCAAGAGTCCTGAAAACCTGCATAACCTGTTCCTGATACACCATACACCCGTTAGTTTCGTCAAGAATATCTTTCAAAAGCGGTGTTCTGTACTGTATTTTTTCAGGATGCTTTCTGTTAATAAGATAACTGTCAATAAAGAACATGGGTCCGGGTCGGTACAGAGCAATAGCCGCCGCAATGTCGGAAAATCTTTCGGGTTGCATATTGACAATAAGATTCGTCATACCCGCAGATTCACATTGGAAAACACCGCTTGTATTACCCTTTGACAATTCAATAAAAACATCCTTACAGTCAAGAGGAATATGAGATATATCAAAGTCGGGATTTCGCTTTTTAATGTCATTTACCGCATCATTAATGACTGTCAGCGTTCTAAGACCGAGAAAGTCCATTTTTAAAAGTCCCAACTGCTCAATTTCAGTCATCGTAAATTGTGTCACCGTTTGATCGCCGTTTTTAGCGAGAGGAACATAGGACGAAACCTCGTCACGTGTAATAACAACTCCTGCGGCATGAGTTGAGGCATGGCGGGGCATTCCCTCAACACGCATTGCAGTATCAATAAGTTTCTTTATATTGTCATCGGAATTATACAGGGATTTTAATTCGGGATTCTTTTCCAGGGCAGTTTTAATGTCAGAATAGTCCCTTGTAACTTGCTTTGCAACAATATCACCTGTGCTATACGGAAGCCCTAAAGCACGTGCAACATCACGAATGGCGGCTTTCGCTTGCATTGTACCGAAAGTAACTATCTGCGCCACTCTGTCGGCACCGTATTTATGTGTTACATAATCAATAACTTCTCCCCTACGCTCATAGCAAAAGTCAATATCAATATCGGGCATACTAACACGTTCGGGATTTAAAAACCTTTCAAAAAGCAGTTTGTTTTCTATGGGGTCAATACCCGTAATACCCAAAGCGTAAGCAGCAAGTGAACCTGCGGCAGAGCCACGTCCGGGTCCAACAGGAATATTTTTGCTTTTTGCAAATTTTATAAAATCGGCAACAATAAGAAAATAATCGTTAAAACCCATTTCATCAATTACTGAAAGCTCGTATTCAAGACGTTGAGCATATTCTTGTGTAACAGTTCCGAAAATATTTTTGAGTCCTTTAACACATTCGTTTTTTAAATAGGTTTTGTGGTCGTCCGTAGGTATATCAAAAAGCGGAAGTTTTGTAACACCAAATTCAAAATCAAAATTGCATCGCTCCGCAATTAAATTAGTGTTATCTATGGCTTCGGGATAGTCCTTGAAGCCCTCAAGCATTTCTTCACCGCTTTTAAGATAGAATTCATCACTTTGAAAATCAAGTGCATTGTCCTCGCCAACAACTTTATTTGTTTGCACGGCAATAAGAACACGCTGAATATCCGCGTCTTCCTTTTTGCAATAGTGGACGTCGTTTGTTGCAACCATAGGAATATCAAGTTCACGGCTTATTGATACAACCCCGTCGAGAACTTCTTTTTCTTCAACCATTCCGTGATTTTGGACTTCAAGATAATAGTTGTCCGCACCGAATACACTTCTGTACCAATGGGCAGTACTTTTTGCATCATCAATATTTCTTGCAAGGATTTTTTGAGCAACTTCACCGAAAAGACAACCTGAAAGAGCAATTAACCCATCATGATATTTTTCAAGAATTTCTCTGTCAACGCGAGGTTTTGTATAAAAACCGTCAACCCAAGCGGAAGAAACAAGTTTCAAAAGATTTTTATAGCCTGTTTCATTTTTACAAAGGAGAATCAAATGGTAACGCTCACTGTCGAGTCCGTGAACTTTATCAAATCTTGAACGGGGCGCAACATAAACCTCGCACCCGATAATCGGTTTAATGCCTTCTGCTTTACACTCTTTATAAAACGCCACGGCTCCGTACAAAACACCATGGTCAGTTACCGCAAGGCTTTTTTGACCGAGATTTTTTGCACGGGCAACTACCTCCCCGATGCGACAGGCTCCATCGAGAAGGCTATATTCGGTATGAAGATGTAAGTGTGTAAAGTTCGTCATAATGATTTTTGACCGTAATAGGCATCCTTACCGTGTTTTCTAAAATAATGCTTGTCCGAAAGATAGGAATCAATCTCCGTAACATTTCCACCGATAATTTCAGTTTTCATAGCCATTTCAGCAACGATTTCAAGTACAGCCGCATTGTGAACAGCATCTGTCGCACTTTTACCGAAAACAAAAGGTGCATGCGAACGGACTAAAACTGCGGGAGTTGAATCTGTTTTCAGGTTATTTTCTTTGAAATACTTAACAATAACCTTACCCGTATTCAACTCATACTCCGTCTTAACTTCATCTTCCGTAAGTGCGGGAGTACATGGAACTTGTGTATATGAAAAATCCGCGTGGGTTGTTCCGTAGCGGTTAATAGTTCTACCCGCCTGAGCAAAAGCGGAGGCATTAACGGAGTGTGTGTGAACAACAGCGTTCAAATCACAGAATTCTTTGTAAAGGATGTAGTGTGTGGGTGTATCGGAAGATGGATTATAATCCCCTTCAACAACACTACCGTCTTCAAGAGAAATAACAACCATGTTTTCCGGTGTTAAATCGTCATAGGGCACTCCGGATGGCTTAATAGCAAAAACGCCTCGTTCCCTGTCAACAGCGGAAACATTACCCCATGTAAATGGAGCCAAACCTAAAGCGTGTAATTCTTTATTTGCCGAACAAACATCAGCTTTTAATTGATCATACATATATGTCACCATATTTCCCCATCTTATTTTATTAAATTATATAACTTCTTATTCCCCTTTGTCAATATTATTAAATTTGTGTTAATGTAGTGACTTTTGGTAAAAGTTGTGATATACTGAAACTATATTACGCAACAAGGAGAGATTCCCTATGAAAAAATATGCAAGACTTCTTCCTGTCATTGCTCTTATCCTCACACTCACTTTTGTTTTTTCTGGCTGTGGAGTTATTGATTTTGCTAAATCAATTCTTGTTAAAAATGATGAAGCCACAACTGTTCCCGCAGACACAACCGTAACTCCCGGAGATACTGTATATAATGATGTAACCGACAGTGCGGTCATTACTCCCCCTTCGGACACTGCATCCGACACACAGGCAACTACAGCCGCAACTACAAGTGCTGGATCAAACACTTCCTCAACTCCGGAAACGACCAAGAAAAATACATCTTCCACACCAACAAAGAAACCCACTACAACAGTCCCCGCTAATAATGATGTTCCCACTGTGGAAGAAATTAAAGAGATGCCCGTTAAAGAAATACAGGACCTTTTGTTTGCAACTGAAGATGCTCAAACAACTGCTAATATTCTCAATGCCTGCGGATTTGAGTACGATGAGAAACAAGGTATTTATTATTCTTCAATTGACCCGTGGCAAAAATATTTCGGATTTAATTTTATTTACGATATGGCGGCACCTATTGCAGGAATGCATTATGATACTGAAAGAATTCAGTTCAGATACGACGGCAAAGATTGGATGATCCAGCTCTGGAAAGGTCAATACGGAATGACCGCAGGTGCGGAAATAGGTGTTTACAACAAAACCGACAAGATAATGCAATATCAAGGGGTTCCCGAGGACGAGTTCCTTGAAATGTCTTTCGATTTTTATAATCAAGGTGAATATGTTTTCTCAAGAGGTCCCGAAAAACATTGGTGGCTTACAGGATTTAAAATTTTAAACGCAGGTGTCCCCGTTTTGATTGACCTTGATATCACTATCGTCCTCCCTACAAAATCAATGGCGGATGCCTTTGAAAAAGGTTTGAAAAAAGCCGCAAGAGATAATCTTCTTGACCCGATGACTTACACAAGAGGCGCAAAGACATTCCATATTCATTGGTGATATAATGAGAGAATTAACTAAATTTGCAATTATTGCAGATCCCCATTACTACTCCGAAAAACTTGGGAACAGCGGTAAGGCATACGAACGCAGAGCGGGTTCCGACCAAAAAATGCTTGCACAAAGTCGCGGAACCGTGTTAGCCGCTTTTGAGCAAATCAAAAATTCCGATGCTCGATTTTTACTTATAGCGGGCGACCTTTCAAATGACGGCGAATTAGTTTCCCACGAAGAAATGCGGGAACTGCTTTACGAGTTCAAAAAAACAATGCCCGTCTATGTTATAACCGCAACTCATGATTGGTGTTGTGATGAAAACCCACGAAGGTACGAAGGTGACAAAGTTTTCAATGATGTTAAAACACTTGCTCCCGAGGAACTTTCCGATTTTTATAAAGATTTCGGTCCTTCCGAAGCTATTTCGGAATTTCATACCCACCAAGATAAGGTTTCATACGTGGTAAGACCCTGCGAAGGTGTTTCTGTTTTTTGCCTTGACGATGACCAAAACGGAAGCGGAGGAGCAGGTTATTCCCATGAACATTTTCAATGGATCAAGGAGCAGACTCAAGCCGCAAAAGAACGGGGCGATGTTGTTTTCGGAATGCAACACCATCACCTGTTCTTAACCGAATTTGACCGTGCAATCAACGGCAAGGGCTCCGTTGAGTACCGAATTGAACAGGTAACAAAATTTGCCGATATCGGTTTCGCTGTAATGTTTACCGGACACTCTCACATGCAACACATTCGAAAGGTTGAAACAGAGAAAGGCAACCATTTCTATGAAATTAACGTGGGTTCAATAAGCGGTTACCCCGCCCCCATTTGTTACTGCGAAGTTTACGATGGCGGTATTGATATTAAGACGGCTCACCTTGAAAAGTTCACTCATAACGGCAAGGAATATACAAATGAGTTTCTAAAAAATCACGCTACTTCCCTTTTCAGCGACATAATCAAATCCGCCGCCGTTAATGAAAAAGATAAGTTTTTAGCCGTTGTTGAGGCTATTGGTTTAACTCCGAAAAAAGCAAGTAAAATTTGGATTATTGCAAAGCCACTGCTCAAATGGCTTGATAAACTTACAGTTAAAAAAGCAGCAAGAATCCTGAACTTCATTTCATTCGGCAAAGCCATAGACAAAAAAGCCGCAAATGAAATCGGAGATGTTAAAGTTACTCATATGATTTTCGGCGCATTCCACTCAATTCTTGACGGCTCCCTGACAAAATACGAGGAAGGCTCAGCGTATTATACGGTTTTTACTCAAGCCTTGGCATTCCCCTTACGTCTTGTTAAAAAGTTACATATAAAAAACGGTGTACTTATAAGAGTACTTACACATATTAAAAATGCGGCACCGGAAATTATGACCGGAGGTCCCATGGACAATAATAATTGGTTTTGTGAATTTTAATAATAACAAAATGGGCTGTAAAAAAACGATAGTTTTTTTACAGCCCATTTTAGATATCTTTATTTAGAATTTACAATTTCTGCATTAAACTGTTCCCTTGCACGAGCGGCATTTTGTTCCATTTCGGCAATTTCAGCTTTTCTTTTTTCCATTCTTTCCACATACTCGGAAAGGTCTTTGTATTTAACGGGAACATTCTGCTTTTTAATAAGAATGTTAAGCACAATAACTACAACAAAGCCCAAAATAACAAGGAATGAACCGATACCGATGTTTCCGGAATACATTGCTCCAAAGTTTGAAGTAAGTTGGCTGTTGAAAACCAAGAAAGAAATTATACTCAAAATCGTGAAACCGATTCCGCAAGAAGAAAGGGTTAAATTTCTCTTGAAACCTTTGGGAGAACAGGAAACCGAATCAAAGGGTATATTCAAAATTGCAAATACTGCGGCAACAAGAATGAAAAGTATGGAAAGAATATAGGTAATAAACGCTACTCTGGTAATATCGGAACCGCTGATCATATCAAAAACAATTCCGAAATCCATCTCCATAAGAACATCCATTACAACATTGAGGATGGAAATGTTTGCGTCAATAGTCTTATAGGGCATATTCACCGTAATATGCGCCAAGGGTAAAAACAACATCCCAATGGGAATAAACAATGAAATAAGACGAACTATTGAAAGTTTTGTACCTATGAAAGCAAATTTCACTCTGTCCATCTTAGGTTGAAATCTGATGTGTTCTTCTTCTGCCATATCGGCATCCTCCGCAAGCCTTTCCTGATGATTATAGTACATAAGGTTAACACCGCACTTGGGACATTCAGCCTTTACGTCAATCATTCTCAACTTATAACCGCATTTAGGACAATTAGCCATACAATCTCCTGCCTATTCATATTATAATACTTTCCACATTATAGCACACTATTTTAATATTTTCAATAAAAAAATAATAAAATCAGCGGCAAAACAGTAAAAGATGTTTAATTATTTCTTTGAAATAGCAAGTTTAGCCTTTTTAACGATGTTATCAGCGTCAAGACCGAATATGTGTAGAAGTTCAACAGCGGGGCCTGATTTACCGAAAGTGTCCTCTACGCCCACCTTAACAACGGGCACCGGATATTCTCCGCAAACTGCATCACAAACGGCATCTCCCAAACCGCCCACAACATTGTGTTCTTCGGCGGTTACTATACAGCCGGTTTTCTTTGCGGCTTTAACAACTGCCTCTTTATCCAAAGGCTTAATTGTGTGCATATTTATAAGTTCAACAGAAATGCCCTCGTCCCCAAGTATCTTTGCGGCTTCGATTGCTTCCTTTACCAAAAGACCCGTAGCAATGATTGTTACATCACTACCCTCTTTAAGAGTTACGGCTTTACCGATTTCAAACTTATAGTCCTCATCAAAAATTCTCGGAACGGCAAGTCTTCCGAAACGCATATATACGGGGCCATCATGCTCTGCGGCGGCAAGTACCGCGGCTCTTGCTTCAATATCATCGGCAGGGTTAAGAATAACCATGCCCGGAATTGAACGCATAAGTGCTATATCTTCACAACATTGGTGGCTTGCACCATCTTCACCAACGGAAATACCTGCATGGGTAGCACCGATTTTTACATTAAGATGGGGGTATGCAATTGTGTTTCTCACCTGCTCAAATGCTCTGCCTGCGGAGAACATTGCAAAAGATGATGCAAAAACCGTGTAACCCGTTGTTGCAAGACCTGCCGCAACACCCATCATGTTACCCTCCGCAATACCCGTATCAAAAAATCTATCGGGGAATGCTTTTTTAAATGCACCTGTTTTTGTTGCTGCAGCAAGGTCTGCATCAAGAACAAGAACATTGGGATTCTTTTCGCCTAATTCAACAAGCGTTTTGCCGTAAGCGTCACGAGTTGCTGTTTTAATTACTTCTGCCATAACTTAACCCTCCAAATCTTTAAGTTCTGCTTCAAGTTCTGCCATTGCGATTTCATACTGCTCTGCATTGGGGGCGGCACCGTGCCAATTCACCTGATTTTCCATAAAGGAAACGCCTTTACCTTTTACCGACTTTGCGATAATTGCGGTGGGCTTGCCCTTGCATATTTTTGCGGAATTAAGGGCAGATTCGATATCATCAAAACTATGGGCGTCAATTTCAATTACGTTCCAACCGAAAGCGGCGAATTTTTCGGGAATAGGATAGGGAGAGTTAACCTCCTCAACGGAGCCGTCAATCTGAAGATTGTTGTTATCAACAAAAGCAACAAGGTTATCAAGTTTCTTTGCGGCGGCATACATAGCGGCCTCCCAAACCTGACCTTCTTCAATTTCACCGTCACCTAAAATTGTATAAACTCTGAATGAATCTCCTTTGAGTTTTGCACCCAAAGCCATACCGCAGGCGGCTGATATACCTTGACCGAGAGATCCCGAACTGATATCAATACCGGGAAGATAATGCATACTGGGATGTCCCTGAAGTCTTGAATCCACTTTACGAAGTGTTTTCAGTTCCTCAACGGGGAAATACCCTCTCTGTGCCATTACAGAATAAAGAGCAGGAGCCGCATGACCTTTTGAAAGAACAAATCTGTCCCTGCTATCCTTTTTAGGTTCCTGAGGGTCTATATTCATTTCTTTAAAATAGAGATAAGTTAAAATCTCCGCAATAGAAAGGGATCCACCGGGATGACCGGATTTTGCATTGAAAGTTCCCTCAATAATGCCCATACGAACATTACAAGCGATTTTGGCCAATTCTTTTTTAGAATTTATGTCCATTATAATGCCTCCAATTATTTAATATAATTTGTTTCAATATAGTTTATAAAATCAGCAACTGCACCGTCATTGCAATGACATGTTACATACTCGCAAATTTCTTTGATATCATCGGGAGCCTGACCGCAGCAAACCGGGTGCTCCACCCTTTTGAGCATATCAACATCATTATAATAATCACCCACAGCAGCCGTATTTTCTTTATTAACATTTAAAAGTTCCGCAAGTTTAATTACCGCAGTTCCCTTGTTTACGCCTTTATTAACAATTTCCAATGTGAAAGGCGAAGTGTTAAAACACTCAAAGAGTTTTTGATTTTCTTCGCTTTTGAATATTGCCTTTAGTTTTTTTACTAAACCGGGCATACCGAAAAAACAAACTTTTCCCCAAATGCCCCTTGGCAAGTCCGAAACTTTTTTACAAAGTTCACAATCCAAATCATCCATTTTCGAAATAACATATCCGTAGGCACATTTACGGGTGGCACGATATATTTTCTCGGGAGCAAATACTGTAAGTTGTGCAAACTTATGCTCCGCTAACACATCCAATATAACTTCCTCACCCTCGGGAGTTATGGGATCTACATATATTATTTTCTTTTCTCTGAAATCATATATACCCGCGCCGTTGAGAATAATTGCAGGTGTATCTATGCCTAATTTTTTATAATGTATTGATAAAGATGGCAAATTTCTTCCTGAACACAGGGTAAAATTCCCGCCGTTTTCGACATAGTGCCTTATTGCCAAACGATTTTTTTCGGGTAGCGTCTGGGCTTTTGTGTTCAATGTTCCGTCTATATCAGATACAAGCAACCAATTTTTATAACCTTCATTCATTATGATATTCTCCTAAGAAAATCCTTAAAGTATTCCGGCAAATCAGCGGTAAATTCAAGATATTCATTGGTAATAGGATGAATAAAACCGATTGTTGCGGCATGGAGACACTGTCCCTGCAAGCCGTATGTTTTCTTCGGATTTCCGTAAATAGCATCCCCTGCAACAGGAGTCCCTCTATAAGCCATGTGCACTCTTATTTGGTGAGTTCGACCGGTTTCAAGACGTACTTTTAGATATGTAAAACCGTTAAATCTCTCAACAACCTCAAAATGTGTAATTGCATTTTTGGAGTTCTTGTCCGTAATCGCCTGCTTTTTACGGTCTTTTGGGTGTCGTCCAATCGGAGCATCAATAGTTCCGCTGTCATCTTTAACGTTTCCCACAACAACGGTTTTGTACTCCCGGGTAAAACTGTGTTCTTTTATCTGCCGGGCAAGACCTTTGTGGGCAGCATCCGTCTTTGCAACTATTAAAAGTCCGCTGGTGTCCTTATCTATTCTATGAACAATACCCGGTCTTATAACCCCGTTTATACCCGACAGAGAATCTCCGCAATGGTATAGAAGCGCATTAACAAGAGTTCCGGTGTAATTCCCTGCGGCAGGATGAACAACCATTCCTTTTGGTTTATTAACCACAAGCAAATATTCATCCTCAAAGACAATATCAAGGGGTATGTTCTCGGGTATTACGGAGAGGGTTTTAGGTTCGGGCAGAACAACCGTAATCAAATCATTAAATTTGACGGAATACTTTTTGCTTTCATTTTTTCCGTTAACAAGAATATTACCCGAATCAAGTAACTGTTGAACTGCATTACGCGACAAATCCTCACAAAGCAAAGTAATTGCCTTGTCCAACCTTAAACCCACTGCTTCTTGTGGAATCGTGTAATCATTCTGCTGCATCATTTTTCTCCGTTTCTACATTCTCAACGGATTTTTTCTGTTTAACGGAATCCATAATTAAATCAACAATTAAATAAATTATCAAAGCAAAGGCCCCGACAGTTATAAGACAGTCCGCAAAATTGAAAACCGCAAAATCAACAAACAACGGCTCAATGAAATCCACAACATAATGTAAGCGAAGTCTGTCAATTATATTCCCTATACCCCCGGAAATCATAAACAAAAGGCAAAGATTAATCAATTTGTTTTGACTTTTGTTTTTAACTAAAAAGAAAATTGTAAATCCCAGAAGAATTAAGGAAAAACCTGTGAGAAAAGCCGTGCATGCTGAAAAGGAGCCGAATATTGCACCCGTGTTTTCCACGTAACGAAAACGCAATACACCGTCAATGATGTCGATATACTGTATGGGTTTCAAATAATTTATTACCAATAATTTAATAATCTGATCTGCACCGACTAAAGCACAACACAAAAATACCGCTGCAATTACTGACATCCGTTATACACCTTACATTATTTTTTTCTTCTAAAGAAACCGCGTTTCTTTTTCGGCTCATCACCATCATCTTCAACTTCTTCAGATTCCGAATCAATAGTTTCAAATGAATCGAACATCGATGTATTTTCGGAATCATCTGAATTTGAGAAAATATTCAAAGCTTCGTTGACATTGAAAGCATCCACGGAAAAGCCCTTTGAAATCGGAATATCTTTAGGTTCGTTGTCAGACTCTTCCTCTTCTTCATCTTCTTCCTCTTCGGCTGATTCAGAATCATCTTCGTCATCAGTCGATTCGAAGTTATCTGTTGCAGAATCTAAAGTGTCGTAATCATCATCCGATGCCTCCTCTATATCTTCTGCACCATCATCACTGATAAACTCAAGCGTTGCATTTTCTTCAAAAAAATCATAGGGCAAAGTGGTCTTTACGACCTCTTCATTTTCCGAGATTTCTTCTTCAAAATCCTCAATACCGGAATCAACTGCTACTGTCTCGTTGAATACTTCATTATCTTCTTCAATAGGAATCGAATCTTCCTCAACAGCAATGGTTTCCTCTGTTACTTTTTCGGCGGCTTCTTCAACTGCAAGTTCCGGAAGTTTTGAGATTAACTCAATATGAGCCTTGTACTGTGCAAGAATGGACGCTCTGAAATCGGAAACCTCTTTTTTCAGCATCTCGTAATGAATTGATTCGCTTGTTATTGTTCTTGTTGCGGCACCGACTGTGTCGCTTGCGGAATCATTCGCCGCAATAAGAATTCCGTGGGCTTCTTCTTTAGCCTTATTTATTATTTCCTCCGCTTTATCCCGTGCAATGGACAAAAGCAAATCGGAATCGGCAATAGCCTGTTTTTCCGCATCGGATTTTATAATGTCAGCCTCGCCTTTTGCAGCAGCAAGAATAGCTTCAGCCTCGGCTTTTGAATCTTCAACAGAGGACTCAGCCTCTTTTACGATAATATCAGCCGCTTTTTGTGCACCTAAAACAGCCTGTTTAATCTCAGCCTCATTTTGTTTAAACTGTTCGAGTCTGTCTGCAAGCAAACTTATTCTTTTAACCAGTTCAGCGTTTTCTCTATAAATTTTTTCGTAAGCAACCGCTACTTCACCGAAAAAGTTGTCAACATCATCTGACTTATACGCATTTCTTCCTGCACCTTTAAATTCATACTCTCTGAGTTCAGACGGCGTCATCATAATAAATTCCCCACTTCCGTAATATATTTAGAAAAATACACCTGTATTTTCAAGTTCATCTATAAGGTCACCCGAAACATTTACATTATAGGGTGTAATAATATAGGTATTTGTTGATACCTTTTTAAGTTGACCTCCGTTGGCATATGCTACACCGTTGAGAAGGTCAACAAGTCTTCTTGAAACATCCTTGCTTGCCGCTTCAAGATTAAGCACAACCGTTCTTTTATCATTTAGATGGTCGGCGATTGCGCGTGCATCCTCAAATTTATCGGGTTTCACAAGAACTACCTGCAACATTGCGGTTGTTCTGACATCAACAACTCTGCTGGGATCATTTGAAGTGCTTCTTCTTGCTCTGGAAGCAACACGATGGGTTTCGGGCTCATAGTCATCATAAGAAGACGCACTTGAAAAAGGACGTGCTTCAAAAGCTTCCTGTGTTTCTTCCTGTGCCGATTCTTCAAAATCTTCCTCGTCCTCTGTGTTAGTAAATTTTTTCCAATAATCCATGAATGACATAAAATAACCTCCGTTTATTTATAATTACGTGCTCCGAAAATTGCGGAGCCGACTCTTACCAAATTTGAACCATGTAAAATGGCTTCTTTATAGTCCCCGGACATACCCATTGACAATATTTTAAAATCAAAGTTGGAGAAATTACCCTCCTTGATTTCGTTATAATAATTGCTCATTCTGTCAAAATACTTTTCAAGTTCCAAAGTGTTTTCACATATTGGCGGAATTGTCATAAGACCTTTCACCGATATGTTTGGCAACAGAGAAATCTGATTCAGGGAATCCTCAAACTCACCTTTGTCGAAACCTGTTTTACTGTCCTCATCACCTATATTGATTTCCAAAAGGATTTCGGTTACAGTTCCCGATTTAACAGATTCATCCGAGATACTTTTTGCAACTCTTAAACTGTCAACGGATTGAATCATATCAACTTTTCCGACAATTTTTTTCACTTTGTTTGTTTGAAGGTGACCTATTAGATGCTTTTCGATTTTTTCTAAATTCAGTTCATTCTCCTTTGAAAGAAATTCCTGAACCTTGTTTTCACCGATCAGGTCAATACCGCAATTATTGATTGCGTGGTTAATATATTCGGTACAAACAGTCTTTGTAACCGCCATAAGCCGAACATCCTCGGGAGAACGGTACGATTTAATCGCAGACTCTGCAATTTCATTTTTTATACGTTTGATGTTTTCGGAAATAACCGAAAAATGCGACTCATCAAACAAGTTTGTTGTCATACAAATCAACCCCTTCCGTTACAACCTTATCATATAGTCTAATGTAATCCGAACTATTTTCGGGATTATCAACAATTGAATAATCGTCGTTAGTATAGATAATCTTAATTTTTCTAAAGCCCATCAAATTTCCGCGAACAATATATACACCTTGTTGTCCGTCAAGAGTTCTTATGGAAGTATTCGATATCTTAAAGCCGGTATATTCGTCAGTAATAATTTCAATTTTTTCTATGCGGAAATCAGAAAGGTTCTCATTCATTTCATCACAGGAAAAAATAACAACAGTTTCTTTGTCATTCCTTTCCCCTATTTTATAGAGTGTTACAGGTAACCGTTCCACACCTGCCTCCACAAAGTTTATATAAATTTCTTTATCAAAAGCAAAATCAACTGTTTTTTCAGAATCAATTACACAAGCAATATACCACTTAAAAGATGAAACCGTCCTACCAACAACATCGGCAGATATAGTTTCGGGTTTGGATTTAATCGCTTTCTTTAAGTCTTTTACAGATATATTATCAATATCAGTGAACTTTAAAGTGTTTTCATAGCCATCGGAACCGCTTATAAAGTATCCCGCCTGTTTAGTTTTAATTTCTGTATATTTTAAAGACGAACTGTTTAAAGAAGCTTGTTCCTCCTTCAATTGTTGTAATTTATCGGAAAAATCAAGTGTAGTACCTGTTGCGATTTGTTTGCCGGTCAAAGAATCGCGGAAAGCCTCAACAGAAACAGTTGCATTTGAATAATTACGTGTTTCAACAGCTTCAAGGTATCCCTTAAGTTCATTATTTATTTTTTTCGTTAACGAACCTATATTTAAAGTTTGTAAATTCGCTTGTCCTGATAACTCTTCATAATGCTCAATATCTTTTTTCAATTCTTGCGATTTTAAATAAATTGCAGCATCCTCGGGGGAATCAAATACTATTGAAACCGTATCGCCCATTGCAACACGTTCACCGTTGTTTGCAAAAGAAACAGTTGTACCCACAGCGTCACTTTTAATAAATTCTTCATCACGAATTATAAAACATTGGGCATCTATAGTATCATAAACCGTTTCCTTTAAAGCAAACTCAGTTTTTATCTCGCCGTTTGCTCTGCTGACTGTTTGGTAGATTATATATGATGAGAAAAAAACGAAAACCAAAAGAATTGCTGTAACAGAAGCAATCCGTTTTATCGATTTATTCTTCACAAATATCACCTTCCATATAGTTAGAAATCAATTTATCAACAGATTCAATAAAATCGTTTTCAGAAAGTAAGTCGGCATAAAACCAATTTATTCTTTTATTCCGCTTAAACCAAGTAATCTGTCTTTTTGCATATCTTCGTGTTTCTCTTTTTAAATTATCAACGCATGTTTCAAGCGGTAGTTCGCCGTCAATATAAGGTCTCAACTCTTTATAACCGATGGCGTTGAACGCAGTTTTTGATGGATTGCTTTTGAAAAAAGCCTCACACTCCTCTAAAAGCCCGTTTTTTAACATTAAATCAACACGTAGATTAATTCTATCATAAAGCTTTTCTCTGTCCGAATAATTGATACCGATGTACAACGGTTCGATATCGGACTCAATCAAGCGTGATTGCTTATTTTGAGCAGTCAGAGTTTTACCTGTTGTTTGATATATCTCCAACGCTCTTATAATCCTTACTGTATTATTGGGATGAATGTTTTCAGCCGCATCCGGATCAATATTTTTCAAACGTTCATAAAGCACGTCGGATCCGTTTTCTTCCACTTCAAGCAGAAGTTCTTTGCGTACTTCATCGGAGGAAGCGGAATCCAAAAATTTTGTATTAGACAAAAAGGAGTCTATATAAAGTCCGGTACCGCCAACTATGACGGGTAATTTATTTCGGCATTTAATATCATCAAAAACTTTTCTTGCATCGTCACAATAGGAGGACACACTGTATTGTTCGTTAACATCAAGAAAATCAATTAAATGATGATTGATACCATTCATTTCATCCGTGGTGGGTTTAGCTGTTGCAATATTCATACCCTTGTAAACCTGCATTGAGTCCGCAGAAATAACTTCACCGTTAAATTTCTTTGCAATATGGACACCTAAGGCTGTTTTACCGGAGGCCGTAGCACCCACAACAACAATGGCTTTCTTTTTCAAATCAATTCCTCATACAATTCTTTTAAATTGCTTTTCAAGTTCTTTTTTAGTCATTTCAATCAAAACGGGTCTGCCGTGCGGACAATATCGTATATCATCACGTTTTAAAAGTGTTTCAACAAACTTTTCTGCTTCATAACGAGAAGTGAAATTACCCGCCTTTACCGCCGCTCTGCAAGCCATTGAATGATAAATCCAGTCAAGTTTTTCAGGCAGCATAGTTTTAATATTATTTGCCAGGTATTCGGCAATCTCCAAAACAACATCAGCAATATTGCAGTCAACAAGCTCGGGAGGGCATGAACTAACCTTAACACACCTGTCACCAAAATCTGAAATATCGTAGCCTGCCGAGGACAAAAGTTCAATGTTTTCAAGAATACCGTTATACTCATCTGCTGAAAGTGTCACCGTTATAGGTTGCAACATTATTTGTGATTGCCCGCGTCCCATCTTTTTAAATTTCTCAAAAAGAATTCTTTCATGTGCTGCGTGCTTGTCAATTATAACAAGTTTATTATCAACCTCAGCAATTAAGTAAGTGTTAAAAGCTTCACCGACAAACTTAAAGTTTAAAAGCATTTCATTTTCGGGCTCATGCGCGTTAGTCCGAGTAATTGTAATCGGCTTAGTTTCTTGAGTATTTTCGGTATGTTCTTTCAAACTGATTGTTTCATTTTCACTATTATTAAAATTTAAGTGCAAGTCATTTTTTTCAGTTTTACTCTCGAATACTTCAGTATTAATAACCACATGTGAAACTTTCGGCTTATAATACTCGTCTTTCAAAAAGTCAAGTTGTTTGGGTTCCTCTTTTTCGGGCGAGTGAACAACATTTTCAACACCGGTAACAGAGTTTCCGTACGACTTAACTTCAAATGTTTTTCGGGTAGGAATATCGGTTATTTGCAACTGTTCGCCTTTTTCTGCAGGTTGAGCGAAAATTTTTGCTTCTGAAAATTTAGCTTGAACACGGGACGTATCGCCTTGAAGAGCGGATACCACTCCATAATAGACACAGTCGAAAATCTTTTTTTCCTCAAAAAATCGGACTTCGGTCTTTGCAGGGTGAACATTTACATCAACGGACTCATACGGTACATCAACAAATAAAACACAAGCGGGGTATTTCCCTACCATTATTGAATTTTTATATGCCGCTTCCAACGCACTTAAAAACACAAGGCTTTTTACAAATCTTTTATTGACACAGAAGATTTGCATCGTTCGGTTGTTACGTCCTGCGGTGGGTTTGGAAACAAAACCCTTGACCGATATACCGCCTTGTTCATTATGAATTTCAATGAGATTTTCGGTGAAATCCTTACCGAAAACCGAATATACTGAGGATTTTAAATCTCCGTCCCCGTGAGTTGAAAACTGTAATTTTCCGTCTCGTATAAATTTAAAAGATATTCCCGGATTAGAAACAGCAATTCGCTCCATCAATGTTGCAATGTAGTTTCCTTCCTGGACATCTTTTTTTAAAAACTTCATTCTTGCGGGAATGTTGTAAAACAAATCCCTGACCATTATAGTTGTACCAACAGGGCAACCCGCATCATCGAGCAATACTTCCGTCCCACCCTCAATAATATATCGGGTTCCGTTGTCTTCATCAGCGGCTGCGGTTAAAAGTTCAACCTTTGAAACAGCAGAAACGGATGCAAGTGCCTCGCCTCTAAAACCAAGGGTTGAAATAGCGTCCAAATCCCCAATACATGAGATTTTGCTTGTTGCGTGGCTTACAAATGCTTTTCTGACATCTTCCCTATAAATACCGCAACCGTTATCTGTAACACGAATATATGTTTTACCGCCGTTTTTGATTTCTACGGTTATGTTTGTTGCACCTGCATCTATGGAATTTTCAACAAACTCCTTGATTACTGAAGAAGGGCGTTCAACAACTTCTCCCGCCGCGATTAAATCGGCAATATTTTTGGGTAACACATTTATACGAGGCATTGTACCGCCCTCCTTTCTAAAATGGATTTATAGATTTTCTGCACTCTTTTGAAGTTCAAAAAGAATTGTCATAGCTTCAATGGGAGTGAGGGTGTTAACATCAATATTCTTTAGTTTTTCAATTATCTGTTCCTTTTCGCCCGAAGCAAATGAAAGCTGAAGTGTATCCTCGTATTCTTCAGTCTTCTTAATTTCGGAAGTTATACTGACTTTTTCCTGAGTTTCCAGGGTTGCAAGGATTTTCTTTGCATTTTCAACCACCGTTTTCGGAACTCCGGCAAGTTTTGCTACCTCAACACCGTAACTACCGTCCGCCGCACCTTTAACTATACGGCGAAGGAATGTTATATCGTCGCCCCGTTTTTTAACGGAGGTATTGTAATTTTTCACACCGTCAAGAATATTTTCAAGCTCGGTCAGTTCATGATAATGGGTTGCAAACAGTGTTTTTGCTCCTATTTTCTTTTTATCGGCAGTATATTCAAGTACCGCTCTTGCAATACTCATTCCGTCATAAGTGGAAGTACCTCTGCCGATTTCGTCAAAAACAATCAAACTCTTTGAGGTAGCATATTTTAGAATATCTGCAACCTCGGTCATTTCAAGCATAAAGGTTGACTGACCTGCGGAGAGGTCATCTGAAGCACCAACACGGGTGAAAATCCTGTCAACAATACCTATTTTTGCACTGCCGGCAGGAACAAAACTACCTATTTGTGCCATTAAAGTAATTATTGCAACCTGTCGCATATATGTAGATTTACCCGCCATATTGGGACCGGTTATAATTGCGGTTCTGTTATCCCGGCAATCCAAGATAGTATCGTTTGGTACAAACGGCGCTCCACCCAACATAAGTTCAACAACCGGATGACGGCCGTCCCTGATGATTATTTCATCGGAATTATCGACAACGGGCCTTGTATAGTTATTGTTAACCGCCGTAAACGCTAAGGAACAAATGACATCAAGATTTGCAACGGCTCTGGCGGTTTTTCTTACCCGTTCAAGTTGATCAGCAACTTTTTGACGAATTGCGGAGAAAAGTTCGTATTCAAGACGGACAATTCTCTCCTGAGCACCGAGAACTTTGGACTCCAATTCTTTGAGTTCCTGTGTTATATATCTTTCGCAATTGGTAAGCGTTTGTTTTCTGATGTAATGTTCGGGAACAAGATCCTTAAAGGAATTTGTAACCTCAATATAGTAACCGAAAACTCGGTTATAGCCGATTTTAAGTTTTTTGATACCTGTTTTTTCCTGTTCCTGTTGTTCAACGGCTGTAAGATAACCTTTTCCGTTTTCAACAATATCGTGCAAGGTATCAAGTTCCTCGTTATAACCTTTTCTTATCATACCGCCTTCACGAACGGAAAGTGGTGGGTCATCGGTTATAGCGTCTTTAATTAAAGAGTTAATATCTTCAAGTAAGTCAATATCATCATAAATCCCCGAAAGCATTTTTGATTTAGTTTTGCTCATGGAAGATTTTATGTTATAAAGTTGGTCAATAGTTTGGCTTAAAGTTTTTAATTCCTTTGCATTTGCCGTACCATAAACAACTCTCGTCATAATTCTTTCGATATCGAACATATCGGAAAGATTTGTCATTAACGAATCAAGTAAAATTGTATCCGCGGTTAACTCTTCAACCGCATTTTGTCTTAGTATAATGGAAGAATAGTTTATTAAGGGTTGTTCAACCCAATTTCTTATAAGTCGCTTGCCCATTGCTGTTTTGGTATGGTCAAGTACCCAAAGTAAACTACCCTTTTTTTCACGTCTTATTTGTGTTTCCGTAAGTTCAAGATTTCGCCTTGCGGTGATATCAAGAGTGAGGAAACTTTCCTCATTGTAAAAGTCAACATCGCTGATATTCTGTAAATCGTTCTTTTGAACACCTTTGAGATACATAAGGGCGCAACCGAATGCATATAACAGACTTTTATTTTCGGTAAACTGAGATAATCCGTTATTCTCGGAAATATGTGAACCAACTATATCAACAAGTTCCTGCTCGTTATATTGAGATTCCGAAACGATTTGGTAATCAACGGAGAGCCTGTCCTTAATAAAGGTAACAACAGAATTGAAGGAGGCGGCATATTTGTTGATTATAACCTCGCTGGGAGTGTAACAACCAAGCTGGTTAATAATTCTTGCAGTTGTATCCGAATCGGTAAAGGAATCCAAATGAACCTCACCGGTAGAAATATCAATAAAAGCAAGTCCGCAGGATTTGTCCGAAACAAACACGGAAGCAAGGTAGTTGTTTTTGCTTTCATCAAGCATATTACTCTCAATAACCGTACCGGGAGTTACAATACGAACAACATCACGTTTTACAATGCCCTTTGCGGTGGCAGGGTCTTCAACCTGCTCGCAAATTGCAACCTTGTAGCCTCGACTTACAAGTTTTGCAATGTAAGAATCTGCACTGTGGAAGGGAACGCCGCACATTGGTGCGCGTTCCTCCTGACCGCAATCTCTACCCGTGAGAACAAGCTCAAGCTCCTTAGAGGCGACTTTTGCATCATCGAAAAACATTTCGTAAAAGTCGCCCAATCTAAAGAACAACAAAGTGTCCGCATAACTTTTTTTAATTTCAAAATACTGCTCCATCATGGGAGATAATTTAGCCATTTCCTACCTCAGTGAATCAAATTATTTTTAATTAGTGGCAACCGTCGCAAGAACCGCAGCTACCGTCGCAATGATGTTCCTGTTGGGGTGTGCATGTTGCAGGATCTTGTCCGTCAACACAGCAAGCAAGAATACCCATGATTTCATTCATCATATCGTCAACAGCAGTTTTTGCCGCTTCAAATTTAACCATATTGCCGTTAAGCATAATTTCACGGTAAAGTTCTTCAAATTCCTTTGCAAAGCCTTCCATTTTTGATGCGTCAGCTTCCTCGCCCTTTGCGGCTTCATTCTGATAGGACATCTGGATAAGATTGATTTTGCCGATAAGCTCATTGAGTGCATTGTCTGCTTCGTTGGCTTTTCTTGCCTCTTCATATGCTTTGTAGCGGTCATCCTGCTGAATAGCTGCACCCAGCTGTCTTGTGAGTTCAATTACTGTCATTTTGTGTACTCCTTAAATTTTTTAATATTAAAGGGTTTCCCCTTTTTTACCTGAAATTGATTCCTGCACCTTTAAAAGTTCCATAAACCACTCTGTTTTTTCTTTTTTAGTAAACGGGTCGGGCATTTCTGCGGCAGGAGTCCCCTTTCTCGGGGAATAAATAAATGTAAACATTGAGCCGTACTCAACTTCTTTAACAAGGGAAACCGTATCAAGAAACTCCTCGTATGTTTCACCGGGAAAACCTACGATAATGTCCGTTGTTAAATCTAAATTCGGGATTTTTTCTTTTGCGTAATTTACAAGTTCAAGATAATGTTCGCGGGTATAGTGGCGATTCATTACTTTTAGGATTCTATTATTACCGGACTGTACGGGTAAGTGTAAATGCCCGCAAAAATGCTTGCTTTGTGCCAAAACATCAATGAGTTCAAAACTGCAATCACGGGGATGGGAAGTCATAAAATCGAAAGTGAAATCCCCATCAATAGAATCAATTCTTCTGATTAGTTCCGCAAAATCCACACCGAAATCACAGTCCTTACCGTAGGAGTTTACATTTTGACCTAATAAGGTGATTTTTTTATATCCCTCGGCAATCAGTTGTTTGGCTTCTTCAATAATAACATCGGGCTTTCTGCTTCTTTCCCTGCCCCTTACGTAAGGTACTATACAGTATGAACAGAAATTATTACATCCGTACATTATGGAAATCCACGCATTTTCGCCGCTGTCACGTGAAAAAGGCAAACCCTCGGCAATAACACCGTTACTGTTGTCTGTGCAAAAGACTCTTTTTTTCCCTGTAAGAACTTTTGAAAGCAACTCGGGAAGTCTGTGAACAACATGTGTTCCGAAAACAAGGTTAACAAACGGATAACTTTTTTTAATTTTTTCGGAAATGTGTTCCTGTTGCATCATACAACCGCACAAAGCAATTATAAGATTGGGATTTTCCGCTTTCAGTTTTTTCAATGCACCCACATTACCGAAAACTCTGTCCTCCGCATGCTCACGTATAGCACAGGTGTTATAAAGAATCAAATCAGCTTCTTCAACCTTCTCACACAGTTCATATCCCATTTCAACAAGCATGCCCTTAATATGTTCACTATCCGCTACATTACCCTGACAGCCATAAGTATGAACAAATGCTTTTGGGGGTGATACTGAAAAGCGGGCATCAAGTACGGAACGAACCTTTTCGGAATATTCACTTTGAATATTAAGTTCTTCCCTCGAAACAAAAACGTTATTTAGCAATATTTTCACCTGAATTAAGAATGGATTGTGTCCAGCCTAAAACATCGTTATAAATCTGTTCTTTGCAATCCTCATTTAGAATTTCGTGTCTTATACCCGGGTAAATTATAACTGTTGGATCATGTCCCGTGGCAACCAATGCATCGGAGCAGGCGATGGGGCCTTTACCGTTTGAACCGACAGGGTCTTTGGCACCCGCAATAATCATTATGGGTAAATCCGTGGGAATTGTAGCGGGCCACATTTTATCGGAAGCAAGAATACCGATGACAACAAGATCTCTTACCCCTGCGAGGGAGAGTTCAAAGCCGCAAAGGGGATCCTCGCTGTATGCCTTAACATTGTCCCTGTTAACACTCAACCAATCAATGTCGGAGGTTCTGTCCTTTATTTGAATTGAAGAGAACTTATTAAGAAGCCCCGCAACAGTATGATTCACCGTTCTTGCACCAAACTTTTCAACAAGTTTATTTATTGTGTCAATGGAGAAATCAAGTCCCGAGGGAACCTGTGCCGTACCGCAAATAATAAGTCCGTCAAGATCTGCACCGAATGAACTTGCATATACCCTGGCACAAAGTGAACCCATACTGTGACCGAAAAGTATATATGGAATGTCGGGATAGCGTTTTTTCATTATGGAAAAAAGAATGTGCATATCGTCAACAAAACGGCGATACCCGTCCTTTTCGGCAGTAAATCCCAAATCATCTTCGCTCTCCACGGACAAACCGTGACCGATGTGGTCATTTCCGCAAACAACGAAACCATTGGAAGCAAGAAAACGTGCAAAGTCGTCATATCTTCCGATATGCTCTGCTACACCGTGTGCAATCTGAAAAACTGCAACGGGTGTAACCGCATCATCCTGCCAAATTAATGTCCGAATTTTGTTAACGCCGGTTGAAGAGTTGAAATAGGCCTCTTTCTTTATAATTGCCATAATTTTTCCTCCTTTTTATAAGTGAAAAATGCCAAAAGGCAATACACACCCATAATTATAATAATCATACCATAACAGGTATTGTTTTTCAAGATAAAAGAGATAGAAATGTGGCTGGAAACAGAGAAAATTTCTTTAAATTTTTCATAAAACTGTTTTTTTTACAAAATATTGAAATTACGTACACAATATGTTAAAATGAACAAAATTGTGCGTAAAATTGCGGAGGTAAAAATGAATACCGAATTTAACACTAATTCAAAAGCAATAATAATCGGAATGACCGACACGGGTGAAAGAATTCCTGCTGCTTCCGGAAGAATTTCAACCCAACCCGGCACCGCTCTTGAGATTTTAGAACTTTCAAAGGATGCTGAAAAAAATGCTTCACTAATCTCTAAAGTTACACGTTCGGGACACACCTCGACTGTTGAACATACAGTATTTAATCTTGCTTTTCAAAATGTTTCTGTTCTTGTTGAGCAGTTTGTAATTGAATTTAGGCTTGCATCATTTACTGTAAAATCAAGGAGATATGTGGATTTTGCAAAACTCGGATACTATACTCCGCATTTTGAATCCAAAAGTATTCAGGACAAGTATATTAAACACATGGATTACCTTTATTCGGAATATCGGGATTTCATTGATGCAGGTATTCCTAAAGAGGATGCTCGTTTTCTTCTCCCCTACTCACTTTACAGTAATTTCTACTGTACACTCAATGCCCGTGAACTCATAAATATGCTCTATTCTATGATTTACGGCAGAGGTTCACGGTATAAGGAACTGAAAACGCTGGGTGAATCTCTTTTGGAGCAGGCTCGTCAGATGACACCGGGAATTTTTACCGATTTTGAAACAAGACGTCCCGCGGTGCAGGATGTTCCCGTTTACTCCTACAAACCAAACAAAGAACTAATAAAAAACGAACCTGCTGTGGAACTTTTGAATTACACTCCCGAGGCATCAAAAGCGGTTGCGAGAGCGGCGCTTATAGAGGGTTGTAATCTTCCTACCGCACAGATTGAAGAAATTATCAGCGACAAAAATGAATGTCGCTCAATCATTGAAAAAGTTATTAATTCCAAACGTCAAAGACCTTTGGAAGCGGCTATTTTCACTTTTAGAATCAATAATGTTTCCCTCTCCTGTTTAACTCACTTTGCTCGCCACAGAATGCATTCAATAGGTATCCCTTCACTTTCAATAACTGACAGAACGCGACATATTTTACCGGCAACCATTGAAGCACACAGTGAATTGAAGGAAAGATACTGCGCGGCATTTAAAAAGACAGCCGAAGTTTATGAAGAATTAAAGAATATGGGAGTTGACGAAGAAACACTTTCATATATTCTTCTCAGCGGAAATACACTTGATATTGTTACAACAATAAATGCCCGGGAATTACTTCTCTTTATGAAATTAAGATCATGTAACAGAGCACAGTGGGAAATCCGTGATTTTGCAATAGAAATGCTTAAAAAACTTCGCGAAACAGACGAAGCAATTTTCAAATTTTACGGCCCGAGTTGTTATGTGCTTAAATGTCCCGAAGGCCCGATGACCTGCGGTCATGCAGCAGAGGTTAAAGAGTTTTTCAATAAAATATAAATTAAACAACACACAACCGATGACATAATTATTTTGTCATCGGTTGTATTTAATATAATATTTAATTTAAAATGTTATTTATTCAACAGATAGTTCGGTAATATGACCTCTCGCAATCTGTTCTATAATTGCTAAATCAATTACATTCAGCACACCGTCGTTATTAACATCCGCCGCCATATCATATACACTGACGATTCCCTCCCCGCTGAGAGTCTTATTAACAGCAGCGGAATAATCGAAATCATTGGCTAAACCATCGCCGTTACAGTCGGCAAGCAAAACAAGGGTCCATGTTTCATCACTGCCGTTAGCACCGCTCGGAACGGAAAATTTTGAATTAGTTGCCAAGTTATCTGTTTGAACATACATTCCGTTATAATAAATGTTACTGTAATTTACATCGTACAGATTACGAATCAGTATTCTGCCATCACTTTTGGCTAATGAATTGTATGTTGCCATAAAAGCTGTATTGTGCTGAGTTTGAGAATATTTTTCACTTGAATACGGCAATGTGGGGAGATATGTATCGGCACTCGGAACATGGGAAGTCGAAAAGGCTTTTCCGCCAAAATATGTATCCGTTGTATTCAGACCGACTAAAAAGAAATCATAGAAAATTCTGCTTGTTTGGTCATCCCATGTTATGTCAAGAAGATACCAATTTCCGTCATCCATTTGGACTGCGTTCCACATATGTGATCCGCCGTTACCCGTACCAAATATACACACCGCGGGGATTTTATAATAATCGCAAATCAGTTTAAACGCATCCGCATAGCCCTGACAAACTGATTCGCCCTCCACAAGAGCACCGTAAGCATCGTGGCATCTCGCTTTATTGTTTATGTATGTAATGTTATTGCAGAGATAATCGTGGAGGGATTTAACAAAATTATATCTGTTACTCGTATCAAGACTTATGCTTGTAATTTTCGAATTAAGATCTTGTACGTATGTAGAAATCTGAGCTAAATCATAAATATTTACAGACTTGTCGTATAAACTCGTTGAGGTGGGATACAAAATAATCGAAACAACACTACCGTCACTATATGAAGACCAACCGTATTTATAACTTGTAACATAAAAGAATTCCGGATGATCCAGTCCAAAGGCTTCTAACAACTTTTTAAAATCTATGCTTTTAAACTGTTCTGCCGTCAAAACGGGAGAATACTGCACTTCCATTGATGTTTCCCCATTTTGAAGTCCGGTCAAGAACGCATCATACAATTCTTTTTCCAAAGCGGAAAGTGTTGTGTATGCACTGTAAATGTACCCTTTAATGTTATAATTGTAATAATACGGTGTTGAACCGACAAAAACAAAATCATCTTCTGTTTTTTCAATATCTTCAATATTATAATCCATGTAGATTACATCGCTTAAATTCCACAGCAACTCTTCACTTTCGGTTGCGACAACTGAAACCGAGCAATTAACTACCAATAAAAATGCAATTAATAATGCAAGAAATCTTTTCATATTATCACTTCCTAACGGTTTCATATTAACATAAAATCCCAAAGTATTCAACAAAACAATGAAAAAATATTGAAGATTATATGCAAAATATACCAATTTATGTTAAAAAACATTATTTTTTTCTAATTATTAAGGTTTGTTTAGATATTGAAAGTGAAAAATAAAACGGTTATAATGTATCTTAGATTTTCTTTATTTCGTGAGGTTAGCTTTATGTTGGGCAAATTAGTTAGAGTTTGCATAACCGACCCGATCGGTTCACCTCTGCCAAACGGAAACACCTACAAACTTAATCACGGCAAGCCCATTGGTAAGTTTAAAGCATCTTCCCCGGTTAGCGGCGTTTTTATTTTAGGCATAGACAATCCGGTGAAGCATTTTGACGGCAGAGTTGTTGCAATTATTAAATTCAGAGATAACGGTGAGCAAAAACTTGTTGCTTCGCCCAAATCCAAACCGTACATCAATTGTGAGATTGATGAATTCGTTAAGTTTTATACAGATGGTCGCCCCTATTCGTTGGATTGTTTTTACGAACGTTCCTGCGGTGCTGTTGTTTTCAGAAAAATTAACGAAGATTACAGATATCTGCTTATAAGAAACAGGCGCAGTTCTAACTGGAGTTTCCCTAAAGGTCACGTGGAGTCCGGTGAAACTCATGAAGAAACCGCTAAAAGAGAGGTTTTGGAGGAAACAGGATTACACATCAACATCATACCCGGATTTGTAAGTAAATCCCAATACTCCATACAGAATAGAATACAGAAAACCGTTAATCTTTATGTTGCTACAACAAATGATAGTAAAACTAAAATTCAAGTTGAAGAAATTGAAGATTATGTTTGGCTGACTTATGATAATGCCCTTAAAAACCTTAAATTTGAAAATGACAAAACCATTCTTACGAATGCACATGATTTCTTATTAAATAATAAGTACATTACAGAGGTGTAAAATGGTCGAAAATATTGTAACGTCAATTGTCGATTTCTTTCAAAACGATTTCCCCCCTCAGATTGTTGCATTTATTATTTCCCTTTGCCCCGTTCTTGAACTTCGTGGGGGCATGATTGCAGCACGCCTTTTGGAAATGCCTTTTTTACAGGCGTTTATAATATGCTACCTGGGAAATATGATTCCCATTCCTTTTATTCTCCTTTTCATACGGCGCATTTTTAAATGGATGAGAAAATACAGTTTCTTTTCAAAAATTGTTGATAAAATGGAAGAGCGTTCCGAAAAGAAAAAAGACACCATAGTTAAGTACAAGGAATGGGGGCTTTTGGCATTTGTTGCCATTCCCCTGCCCGGCACGGGCGGATGGACGGGGGCACTTATTGCCGCACTTCTTGATTTAAGAATGAAAAAGTGCTTACCCATAATCGCGCTGGGTGTTTTCATTGCGGGACTTATTATGTCTTTGATAACATACGGCATATTCTAAAACTAACACCGTCAAACGACGGTGTTTTAATTTGACGATATTAAATCAAGGTGAAATTAAATGTATTGTTATATATTTGGCGCTATGAATGTAAGCAAATTCCCCTTTAAAATTAAAACCGGGGATTTGATTATTGCGGCTGATATGGGTTTAAATAATTTAAAGAAACTCAACATAACTCCCGATTATATTATCGGCGATTTTGACTCTTTGGGTTATATTCCGGAAGAGAAAAACACCATTGTTCACCCTATAGAAAAAGATGATACGGACACACTTCTCGCCGTTAAATTTGCTTTTGAAAAAGGCTATAAAAGTTTTCGCATTTTCGGTGGTATTGGCGGCAGACTTGACCACACAATTTCAAATATTCAAACTGCGGATTACATTGCCGAAAAGGGCGGTAACTGTGTTTTCTTAGGAGATAATGAAAACTTTACGGTTATTAAGAACGGTCAAATCAGTTTTGATGAAAACTGCGAGGGTAATATTTCGGTATTTGCCTTGGAAAAATGCAAAAAAATTAATATATCGGGCTTGTATTACCAATTAACCGACGGTGAATTAACACCCGACTTTCCATTGGGTGCAAGCAATAAATTTATAAAGAAAAAGTCCCATGTTTGCGTAGGTTCGGGAAAACTTCTGGTTATTTGGGAAAATATGGGCGGTACTTTTGATTTGGGAGAAGAATTTTATGAATAAAAGAGATTTAAAAAATATCAAAGGTGCAATATTTGATATGGACGGCACACTTCTGGACTCCATGCACATTTGGAGTGAAGTGGGATTAATGTTTTTAAAATCAAAGGGTGTTGAACCTCCGGCGGGAATCGAAGAAGAATTTGTAAAAATGAGTATGGTGCAAGCCGCCGAATATTACATAAAAAATATAGACCCAAATGAAACGGTTATGGGTATTGTTAAAGATGTTAATAAACTTGTTGAGGGTTTTTATTTCAATGAAGTTCTCAACAAAAAGGGCGTTCCTGAATTTTTGGAGTTTTTAAAATCCCGCGGAGTAAAAATGTGCGTTGCCACCGCTACGGACAAGCATCTTGTTGAAAAAGCCTTGGAAAGAAACGGCATACTGAACTATTTTTCCGAAATATTCACCTGTACAAGTGTGGGAGCAGGAAAAGATACCTCTGTTATATATGACGTTGCCACGGAACATTTGGGCACGAACAAGGAAAACACATTCATTTTTGAAGACGCACTATATGCCATTGAAACAGCACGAAAAGCGGATTATGCAATTGTGGGAATTAAAGATATTTCCGAAAAAGCTGACCCTGAAACCGTAAAAAAACTATGTGACTACTACATAGAAAACTATTCGGAAATATATAAATACTTTTAATGAAAAAGCCTCGGTGACTTTCAAATCACTGAGGCTTTAAATTATTCAACCGAATCCTTGTTTTCTTCCTCTACGGAAACTTCATCAGTTTCTTCTGTGGGAGTAACTATGATTTCTTCAGAACTTTTTTCATCTTCGGGATCAAAGTCGTCGCCCATCATCTTCAAGAACAGAGCTCTGTCAATCTTTTCTTTTTCAATCAGGGTTTCAGCAACAAGTACGAGCTTGTCGTTGTGTTCCTCAAGAATGTCACGACATTGTTTTTCACAGTCCAAAAGAATTGACTTAATCTCGTCATCAATCTGTGTTGCATAAGAGTCGGAATAATTCTTTGTATGATTATAATCCATACCCAAGAACACTTGGTCATTGTCCTTGCCATATACAACGGGTCCCAATTTTTCGCTCATACCGTAGCGGGTAACCATACCGCGAGCAATATCGGATGCCCTTGATATATCGGAAGAAGGTCCTGTTGAAATATCGTCACCGATTATTTTTTCAGCAACACGTCCGCCCATAAGGGAAATGATTCTTTCAATCATCTCGGTTTTGCTTGTGAACGAGGAATCCTCTTCGGGTCTGTAAAGGGTGTAACCACCCGCCATACCGCGAGGAATAATTGATATCTCGTAAACAGGGTCGCTGTTTTTAAGATAATAAGCAACAACTGCGTGACCTGCTTCGTGGTAAGCAGTCATTTTTTTATCTTTTTCTGTATATTTATGGGATTTCTTTTCCGTACCTACCTCAACCTTTACTGCGGCTTCGTCAATATCGGTCATGGTAATTGCTTTCCTGTTGCGTTTAGCGGCAAGAAGTGCTGCTTCGTTCATAAGGTTCTCTAAATCCGCACCCACAAAGCCGACAGTTGCGTGTGCCACGCTCTTTAAATCCACATCGGGAGCAAGGGGTTTATTTTTGGCATGAACCTTTAAAATCTCTTCCCTACCCTTTAAATCGGGTCTGCCCACAGTTACCTGACGGTCAAAACGTCCGGGTCTTAAAAGAGCAGGATCAAGAATATCGGGGCGGTTTGTTGCGGCAATGATAATTATACCTTCGTTATTACCGAAACCGTCCATTTCAACAAGCAACTGGTTAAGGGTCTGTTCACGTTCATCGTGACCGCCACCCATACCGGCACCACGGTGGCGACCCACCGCATCAATTTCATCAATGAATATTATTGACGGTGCACTTTTCTTTGCTTGGTCAAAAAGGTCACGCACACGTGAAGCACCAACACCCACATACATTTCCACAAAATCCGAACCTGAAATTGAAAAGAAAGGAACATCCGCCTCACCTGCAACCGCACGTGCAAGCAGTGTTTTACCCGTACCGGGAGGGCCCACAAGCAGAACACCTTTGGGAATTCTTGCACCTAACTCCGTAAACTTGTTAGGATCTTTCAGAAATTCTACAATTTCCTGCAATTCTTCCTTTTCCTCATCGGCTCCCGCCACCTGTTTAAAGGTGGTTTTTCTTTTTTCATCCTTACCGAATTTAACTCGTGCTTTACCGAATCCCATTGCCCGATTATTTTCCGTTGAAATTGAATTGTTCATTTTCTTCATGAAAATGTAGCCGCCGCCGATAACTAAAATACTGCAGAACAGTATGGGCAGTAAATCAAGAAGAATTGAACCGGACGCGCCTGAAATATAGTTAAACTTAATGGGATTGTCCGGATTTTTTCTGTTGTATTCAACAACGGAATCGTGTACATCGTCTATGAACAACGAAACATTGGGAACGGAATATTTGGCGGAAGTACCGTCCTTTAATTCGTATGTCAATGCACCGGAACCGATATTAAGGCTATATTTTGTAACCTCGCCGCTGTCAAAAAGTTCGATTACTTGATAATACTCAAGATTGGTCTTTTTTACATTCCCCGAACTCATAAAATAAATGAAAACCAAGGGAATTAAAGGAATTATAATATACGGTAAAATAGCTTTAATTTTATCAACGTTTTTTATAACAGTTCACCTCTTTAATTTATTTATTATAAACAGACTCTTTCAAAACTCCGATAAACGGAAGATTTCTGTAATATTCGTCATAATCCAAGCCGTAACCTACAATAAATTCGTTGGGTACGGACTCACCTACGTAATCGGCAACAATATCTGCCTCACGTCTTTCGGGTTTATCAACAAGGGTACATATTTTTATACTTTTTGGTTTTCTTGCGGAAAGAATTTCTTTTAAATAATAAAGAGTGTTTCCGCTGTCAAGTATATCTTCCACAATAAGCAGATCCTTGCCCTCTATATTCCTGTCAAGGTCTTTAATTATCTTAACAACACCCGATGATTTTGTTCCCGAGCCGTAACTTGATACAGCCATAAAATCAATATTACAAGGTATTGTGATAGCTCTCATAAGGTCTGCCATAAAAACAACGGAGCCTTTGAGAACGCTCACAAGCAATAAATCCTTATCCTTATAATCTTCGCTAATTCTTTTTCCCATTTCGCCCACAATGGTTTTTAACTCATTTTCGGAAACGAGAACTCTGTCAATATCGTCAAACATATTTTTATCCGCCATTATTCTTTCCCCCAACTAAAATAATATTATTTGAATTTCCTGTAACACAGCATCTTTTTGTAACACCGAATCCGTAAATCCAAACAACACCCAAATCATCACTGATAACAGGTATAGAATCTCTTAACTCAACGGGAATATTTTCTTCATTAAACAGTTTTTTCAAACTTTTTGTTACATTGCGTTTTGAAAACGTGAAACTGTCCCCTGCTTTTCGTGTTCTGAGAACAAGATTTCCCGAAAGCTTATTACAGTCTATCACATCACATAAAGATATTTGGTTAACAATTTTTGAATTATCTGAAATTTTTTCTAATTTAACTGAAAAATCAAAAATTTGTGCTTCAAAAGGTATATCCTTTATCTCAATACTTATGCTTTCACATTTCTCTGACAGCATATAAAACCGAAAATAATCCTGTTTCACCTCGGCGAAGTATTTGCCGTATATTTGAAATCTACCTCCCGAATTCAACAGATTATACAGACAGTCTATTTTTTTACTGTCAAGTGACTTTTTTGAATAATTAAAAAACTCAGCGAAAATCATCTGTGTTACAACCGCTTTATCAGCACTTAAAAGAGTTTCTCTGTCATAAGTAAAATTCCCTTTCCGTGACTGCTCAGCTAAAACTTGTGAAGACAATCGAAGAAAATCCGAAACTGTCTCAGCATTATCACTTAAAGATGAAAAAGCATCCAAAAAAGATGGGTTAATTTCCTCTAAAACGGGCAAAACTAAATGTCTGATTTTGTTTCTCGTATAGTCAATACCCAAATTGGTGCTGTCCGTTACATATTTCAAATTATTTTCACGGCAATAGCCTTCAATTTCATTTCGCGAACAATAAAGAAGCGGACGAATAATATTATCTCTTGTAAACGGAATTCCGCTCAAACCTTTTACAGAAGTGCCTCGAGTAAGATTCAAAAGAACTGTTTCCGCATTATCATTTGCGTTGTGAGCAGTTGCAATTTTCGAATTATCACCACATAAGCTATTAAATGTTTCATACCGTAATCTTCTGCCACACTCTTCAAGGCTTTCTTTAAACTTTTTCGACTCTGTAACACAATCCACACAGAATACTAAGAAAGGAATACCGTTAATGTTGCAAAATTCTTCAGCATATTTAGCATCTGACTCAGCTTCTTCACCACGGATACCGTGATTTATATGCACGGCTTTAACAGAATAGGCATACATATCTTTCAGTGAGTTTAACAGATGCAGTAAACATACCGAATCCGCACCTCCGGAAAAACCCACAATAATCTCCGTAACACCGTCAAGCATATTGTATTTTTTTACGGCTTTAAAAAACTTGTCACGGACAGTAATTGTATAATTATTCATCTCTGTACTCCAAAGTTGAGAAAAGGGTGAATTGACCGTCCCAATGTAGTTTAATTCTGTCCGTGGGACCGTGACGGTTTTTTGCAACATCCACATCCGCTTGTGTCATGTCAATTTCATCAGCATTTTGAGAACCGTTTTTATAGTATCCCTCACGGTAAAGCATCATAACAATATCGGCATCCTGCTCGATTGAGCCGGAATCTCTCAAGTCGGAAAGCATTGGTCTGTTTGATGCCTTTCCGTTTTTCTCGGGTCCACGGGAAAGCTGAGCACAAACCACAACGGGAATTTTTAAATCCTTGGCAAGCATTTTCAGACTACGGGTAATCTCCGTAATTTCCTGAACTCTGTTCTCTTTTTTTGTTGCAGACTGCATAAGACCCAAATAGTCTATAATAACGCAGTCAACATCTTTCATTCTCTTGATTTTTGATTTAACTTCCGGCACGGTAATTGTGGAGGTATCGTCGAAATACAAATTACACTTTGTCAATCTGTCCGTTGCCTCCGCAAGCCGCATCCACTCATCGTTGGAGATATTGCCCGAACGTAATTTATTGCTTTCAACACGTGCTTCAGTTGAAAGCACACGTGCGGCAAGCTGTTCATTTGACATTTCCAAAGAGAAAAACACAACTTTTTTACCTGTAATTGCAACATTACGGGCAATATTCAAAGCAAAACTTGTTTTACCCATTGCAGGACGGGCACCGATAAGTACCAAGTCGGATCGATTGAGTCCGGATGTAATTTCATCGAGTTTGGAAAATCCCGTGGGAATACCTTTGTACTCCTCCGCATTTTCCGAAGAAATCTTAACAAGATTGGGATAAACCTCTGCAGAAATTACTTCACTCAATCTTTGAATAGAACCGGTAGCCCTGCCTTTTCTTATATCGTAAATTTTCTGCTCCGCCGAATCAAGAATTTTATCGGCTTCAGCGCCGCCGTCAGTAGCAGAGGCAATTGTTTCTTTAGAAATTGCAATCAATGAACGCAAAAAGTATTTTTCGCGCACTATTTTACAATAATTCTCAACGTTTGCAGCACTCGGAACCATTTGAGCAAGTTGAAAAAGGTAATTCTTCCCGCTTTCAACATCAAAAGACGATTTAGTGCTCAATTTATCGAGTACGGTCAAAGCATCAATTCTTGAACCTAAAGTATCAAGAATCATAACGGCATCCATAATCTCTTTATGCTGTGCAATATAGAAATAATCCGGCTTTACATGGGAAAGGACCTGCGTTACACATTCCGGGTTAATAAGTATCGAACCGATAACAGCCTGTTCGGTTTCAAGGCTGTATGGTAAATCAACATCATCAAAAGTCGGCATTTTTGTTTTATCAGCCATTTTTTAATTCCTCTCCGAAACTTTATTCTTCCGATACCTGCACTTTAAAGGATGCATTAACCTTTGGATGAAGTCTAACCTGAGCATTATATGTTCCGAATGCCTTAATATCATCAACAGTGATTTTTCTTTTATCAACGGAAACTCCAAACTCTTTTGAAACAATTACAGCAATTTCCTTTGCGGTTACAGAACCGAAAAGTTTACCGTTTGCGCCGCCCTTTGCTTTAAGAAGAACGGTTTTATTATTGATTTTTTCCGCATTTGCTTTTGCGGCTTTGAGTTCTTCATCCGCTTTAAACTGCTCTGAGGACTGTTTATTTTTCATTTCGGACAGTGTTTGTGCATTTGCTTCTGCTGCAAGCCCGCGAGGAAACAAAAAGTTTCTTGCATAACCATCGGAAACATTCACCTTTTCACTTTTTTTGCCGAGACCTTTTACGTCACTTTTCAATATAACTTCCATTATTTATACCTCCGTGGAATGATTATTTTGCTAAATAATAACTGTCAATCGCTTTCATAAGCATGGATTTTGCAGTTTCAATATCGGTATTTTTAATTTGAGCCGCCGCCATGGTGCTGTGACCGCCACCGCCAAGATTTTCCATTATTAACTGAACATTTTCTTCTCCCAGAGAACGTGCGGAAATTTGAACTACTCCACCATCTATATAAGACAAAACAAATGATGCTTTCACACCGTCAATATTAAGCATTTCGTCCGCTGATTTTGAAGTGATAATTCTTATATCTTTAGAATTGCTTTCGGTAAAAGATATCATACAGTTTTCGTAAATTTCTGCTCTGTCCAATATTTCATTTTTCAAAGCAATCATATCTGAACTTACCGAAAATAGTTTTTTAACCGCAACGGTATCTGCCTTGCACTCTTTCAAAAACGCCGCCGCTTCAAATGTTCTGCCGGATGTTCTCAAAACATATTCCTTTGTATCAAGCACAATGCCGGAAAGCAGAGCAGTTGCAATAACAGGGGGCAATTTGTTTTGAATAGTAGAGTATTCTATTAACTCGGTAACCATTTCACAGGTTGAGGACGGCGAGGGTAAATGATAGAAAATATTTGCATCATTTAAAAAGTCGTCGGAACGTCTGTGATGGTCAATAATCACCTTAGCTCCCGCCTGTTCGTAAAGCCTCGGTTCATCAATTAAACACAATCTGTGGGTATCTGCTACAAATAAAACAGTATCCTCGTCACATTTATCAAGTGCATCCGAAAGAGAAATAAATCCGTGAAATCCGTTTTCTGTTGACAAAGATATAAGAGCTTTTGACAAGGTTGTTTTTTCATCAACTGCAACAAAAGCCTGAACTCCGTTTGCTTCAGCAAAAAAGTGTATGCCCATTGCAGAGCCGACTGAATCATAATCGGAAAACTTATGGCCGACTATAACAACCTTTTTGTACTTTTTAATAAGCGTAGAAATATTTGCCGCTGTTTGACGGGGTGAAACACGGGAATTATCGTTTGAAAGATTCGACATTCCGCCGAAATAAACATATCCGTTATCGGTATATACTGCCGCCTGGTCTCCACCCCTGCCCAATGACATTTCAAGTGATTTTTTCGCACGTGACTCGCACTGTGAAAAATCATCACCCGTACCGACACCTATAGAAAGGGTTAAGTTAAACGGAAGATTATTTTGCTTATACTCCCTGACAGTTTTTAATACCGAAAACTTTTTATCACAAAGTCTGTCAAGACTTATTTTTTCGCCAATTACCAAAAACTTACCGGTACCGGTCTTTTTCAGAATCAATTTCTCGTCTTTTAACCAATCCTCAATTTTCGCTTCAATTCCGCCCAAGATCTGCGCTACCTGACTGTCTGTTAACTGACGAGACAGTTGTTCCACATTATCTATGAAAATCAACATTATAAACGGCTTTGAAAGTTGGTATTTAACCTCTGTTTCTTTCAAGTATGTATCATCAAAGAAGTAAATACAAAGCATGGGGTTGGAAACACTGTTAACTTTTGTTATAAATGCAGTAAACTTCTTTTCACCATACTCGGCTTCGGCAATTTTAAGTTCCGAATAGTCATAATAATTAAAATCGGCAAAGAAATCACACATTCCGATTTTTTTATTATCATTCAAAATATTTTGATCGAATTCTGCATTGTACCATACAACGTTGCCTTTAATGTCGCACATCACACAGGGCAACGGGAATGAATCAACATTCCCGATTTGCTCTTGTGAAAGGGATTTATTAACTTGTTGAACATATTTTCTTGTTGTTCTGAAAGACAGCAGCGAATACAGAATATTTGCTACAAGAACGAAAATAAAAGCAACAAGAAATATATAAGCCGTGTTGTTATTTACAGCAAAACTAACCGCACAGAACACCAACAAAAGCAGAGATGTCAAATAACCTGCGGGGTTTTGATAAAACAAAGCCGAAATCTTCATACATCAAACACCTTTATACTTCCAACAATAACGGTAAAATCATGGGACTGCGTTTTGTTCTTTCGTACATAAGCCGTGAAATTTCATCACGTATTTTTACATTCATTGCATTCAAATCAAAACTATAAGGCGGAAAACTGTCAATTACTCTCATTGAAACTTTGACAGCCTCGTTCATAAGAAGTTCTGCTTCCTTAACATAAACAAAACCCTTAGAAACAACCTCGGGACCGCTTAAAAGTTCCCCGGAAGCACCGTCAATTGTTGCCGCAATTATTATAATACCATCCTGACCTAAATGCAGACGTTCTTTCATAACTCTGGCACCCACATCACCGACGCCGTATCCGTCAACATACACTTTTCCGTTTGCAACAGTACCCGAAACAGAGATATTTCTGTCGGAAACAGAAACTTCATAGCCGTTATCTGCAATAATAATATTATTTTTGTCCATACCGATGCTCTCGGCAAGCCTTGCATGATACCGTAAATGCTTTTGCTCACCGTGAACGGGAATAAAATATTTGGGCTTAACAAGAGAAAGCATTATTTTCAATTCTTCCTGGCAAGCGTGACCGGAAACATGAACATCATACATTTTCTCATAAATGACCTGAGCCCCAAGCTTTAACAGGTCGTTTATAACCTTGTAAACTGTCTTTTCATTACCGGGAATGGGGCGGGCTGAAATAATAACACAATCATTCAAGCCAACGGTAACCTTTCTGTGACCGCCCTGTGCCATACGGGAAAGAGCGGACATGGGCTCCCCTTGGCTACCGGTTGTAACAATTACAAGACTGTCATCGGAATAACGTTTAATGTCGTCAATACCTATGAGAGTACCGTCCGGTATATTGATATAACCGAGTTCCGATGCGATGGAAACAACATTTTCAAGGCTTCTGCCCGAAAGGGCAACTTTACGTCCCCTCTGAGCCGCAATATCAATAATTTGTTGAACCCTGTGAAGATTGGAGGCAAAGGTTGCAATTATTATACGTCTGTCCCCCGCCTGATTGAACAAATTCCGAAAAGTTTCTCCAACTTTACTTTCGCTTGCGGAATAACCGGGTTGCTCCGCATTTGTAGAGTCGGAAAGAAGGCACAGAACACCCTCATTACCAAGCTCCGCAAAACGTGAAAGGTCAATTATACTGCCGTCAACGGGACAGGTATCAATTTTAAAGTCACCCGTCTGCACGACTGTACCCGCTTCACTTTTAATTGCCAAGGCTACCGCATCGGGAATTGAGTGATTAACTTTGATAAATTCAACCTCAAAATCACCTAATTTTACTGTGTCTCCCGCTTTAACAATATTGATATTTACCTCGTGTTCCAACTTATGTTCACTGAGTTTTCCGTTAATTAAACCGGCTGTGAGCAAGGTTGCATACACAGGAATATTAACTTTTTTCAAAAGGTAACTTAAAGCACCTATATGGTCCTCATGGCCGTGGGTGATAATAATACCCTTGATTTTATCAATATTCCTTTCTACATAAGTGAAGTCAGGTATTACAAAGTCAACACCCAACTGATCCGATTCAGGAAAAGCAAGACCGCAGTCAACAATAATCATTGACTTGCCGTATTCATAGCAGGTCATATTCTTTCCAACCTCGTTTATACCACCGAGGAAGGATATTTTTACCGGTTCATTGCTTTTGGGCGGTGTAATTTTGGAATAACGGGGGGATTTCTTTTTGCCCGCATTACTGTTGTTTTGCTGTGAGGGCTTTTTTTGTGTATTATTCTTACTGCCCTTGCCCCGCTGATTACTGTTATTCATAGGTTTATTCTGTGTCTTTTTGGTAGATTGCTTCTGATGTTGTGTGCTTTTTTTCTTGTTTTGCACGGAACTGTCAGGAGACTGTTTTTTCTTATTATTTTCTTTCTGCATAGATTTCTCCTAAATTTACAATTTAATTTGATATGTCTTTTATGTAGAGCCGTCAGAAACAAGACGGCATAATAACCTAATTTACTAATATATAATTTTACTATTATTCACTTATTATGTCAAGTGTTTAACGTTCTTCTAAAAAACCGGTAAAAAAATTACACAATTCTTCCGAAAAAGCCAAACTTTCCGAAGCACATAGAATCTCAAACTTATTAGAATTTGGTTTGTTTACTATCTTAACAACACCGTCGTTCATGCCGATTTTATAACTGCTGCGGTTATAATTAAGATTTTTAAATTCCCCTAATCTGTGTGCCGCTTCCCCGGATTTCAATGATGATTCTATAATTTTTTTGCTAATATAAAAATCCGGTAAATCCTTTAGTAAAACATCAATATCTTTCCTCGTTTCAGAGATAATATTAAGAATTGTAAACAACAGAAAAACACTGTCACAATTCCATAACGATTTATACACATGTGTTTCAAATCTCCTTCGGTCTTTCTTTATATAAAAATATGCTAACCTTTTCAAATCTCTGCACGAATAAAACTTGTCATTATATTTTATATTAACATTCGTTCCCTGTTGATTCATATGAACGAAAAAATTTTTATTAACTTTTAAATGATTGGAAGTTTTATTTAATACTTCATCAACAGTTTTTGTAATTATTTCATTTTCACAGGAAAACACAGGAACAAAATCAGTATTTTCGGAGAATAACGAGGTTATTTCACGTATATACATTCTTCTTAACCCATGGATTTGCCTGACATTTTTACATTCGTCAGTACCTACAAACTCAAAATTACCTTTGTTACAGAAGTCAAGGAGATTACAGCATTGGGCTTTGCTTAAAGGGGCATTTTTTGAGTCGAATATTTCAATATCCGTGCCCCCTCCTCTGCCTGTGAAAAAGACGGAATAATCACTTTCACAAAAGAGAGAACTGAAAAAAATGTGAGCCTTAAAAGTCACTCCCATATCAAAACATTCAGCACCGGAAACTATCAATCCGCTTAAAAAAGCCAGTTTTATCGCAAGTGAATTGGCGGCTCCGTCGCTTGCAATCAAAACCTTCGGTTTTCCGAGAACCGTAGCAACCGCCGACCCCAAAAGAGCCGCTTTGTCAGGGGTCATTCCTTGAAATTTATTATTAAACGAAGAATCAATTTTATGGGTAAAGGGAGATTTTACATAATTATCATATCTGACATTCCTTTTTACGTATGAATTGTTTTCAACCGTCATATCTTCACCGATAAGAGAATTTTCACCCAGCACAGAACCCGAGAAAACCGCCGAATTTCTTTTTACCGACGCATTATTACAACAGATACTTCCGTCAACATAGCATCCGGAAGATATAAAAACATTCTCAAACAATATGCTGTTTTTAATAAGGGTATCGGTTGATATGACCGAACTGTCATATATTACAGTATTAGGTCCTATGGAAGAACCTCTTTCAATTTGCACATCTTTTCCTATATAAACTGGCGGTACTATGGAAAAATCGCCTTTCGGGACTTTTTCCGCCGTAAAAATTCCCTCTGCAATATACGGGGGCTTAAAATTGGTTTTTCCGTTTAAAATATCAAACAACAAGGATTTATAATCCTTAATATTGCAAAGAAATTTTGTGTAACCCTGTATATTAACACAATAGTCCGCGTATTTTTTACAACTACGGAATAAATCTGTAAGCCGTATATTTTTATTATACAATTTTTTTAATATACTAACCGAACAAATAACAGAAAAACATTCCCCGTTTTCATTATTTAAAACCACGATGCCTTTTTCGGAATAATCGCTTTTACCCACAGGAATTTCACACTCAAAATAGACATCATTTGGAAAAAGAACTATCGTTTCGCTGTCATCAAAAGAAAATAACTCTTTATAAAAATCCGATTCACTAACAGAAACAGTTTCGAAAACGGAAAAACCCACGGTTTTTTCCGAATTTATAACAAAGCATTTATTCACCGAAAGGTCCGCAAAATTCTTTAACTGTAACTCCGTCAAGCTCCCGTTCAAAATCGGCAAATCATAAAAAGACCGAACATTCAACTGTTCGGTTAACAGATTATTTTTTGAACAATCCACACACACAAGAAACATGAAAAAACCCCCTCAATTTAATTATAACCTTTACTCAAAGAAAAATTAAATTATAAAAGTGCTTTAAAATTCCAATAATGTGTGGTAATATGTATTCATTAAAATGCAAAGGAACATTTATGAAAAAAGTTGAAATTTTTACCGACGGCGCTTGCAGCGGAAATCCCGGTCCGGGCGGTTGGGGCGCAATACTCCGTTGCAACGGTACGGAAAAAGAAATAAGCGGCGGGGAAAAGAATACCACTAACAACAGAATGGAATTGACCGCGGTTATCTCCGCCCTCTCGGCTTTAAAATACCCCTGTGAAGTGACGGTTACAACGGACTCAAAATATGTGTGCGATGCCGTTACACAGGGTTGGGTTTATTCCTGGAAGAAAAACGGATGGCGAAAAGCCGACAAAAAGCCTGCTTTGAACCCGGATTTATGGGGAGAACTGTTGAAACTTCTGGAAATACACAAAGTTACTTTCGTCTGGGTGAAAGGCCACAATGAGCACCCCGAAAATGAAAGGTGCGACAAATTGGCAGTTTCGGAGTGGGAAAAATTCAAGTCTTTGTAATCGACAACTTTCTTCTCCGCGTTCAAATCGTCAAGCACTCTGCTGTTGGTAATCATTTTCTGAGCCAATTCAACAGTTAAATCCCAGGCATATTCATAACCTTCCGAATCTTCAATACTTGCAAGAACCTTATATATTTCCTGTAAATCATCTTCCAACTCTGCAACAGGTAAAGTTGTTTCAACCTCTTTCCGAAGATCGGCGGCGAATTTATGGATTCTTTTACCGTCCGGGACATAGCCGTCGGATAGTTTCATTTGATTCTGCAGATTTTCAAATATAAGTTTCAGTTCCGTTTACTTTATTGAAAAGTTCAACCGCTTCTACCATATTTCCAACGCAAGATATGTTTAAATCCATAAGCATACCGAAGTCGCTTTTGCCGTAAACACTATCTGTTACACTATCAATAGTTGCTCCATAGCCGTAGTTCTCAATGCCGTAATCTTCCTCTTCTGCAATAGCTTCTACAAATTTCCTCAATTGGTCTTTTGTAATATCATTTGTGCCATCTTGAAGCGGATTTGTGATATTCAAATAAACATCGTAAGAATCTCCGTAAGTTCCTGCGTGTGACTTGCTATCTGTAAAATAAAAGCCGTTTCCGTATGTACCACTTGAACGAGCTTTCTTTTTATCAAATACTGTAAAACTTTCGTGTGAGCCGTGATGCATAACCTTTAAATTGCCGTTTGCATCTTTTATCTTTGAATCCTTAAAGTATTCTCTTTGCTCTGTCGATAGCTCTCTGCCTTCGCTATCACTCAAAGAAAATTCGGTGTTGGGTATTTTTATTGATTTTTGATTTTGGGTATTGACTTTTGAAGAAGATTGTGTTACATTTTCTGTGAGGCTACCGGTTGGTTTGCCCTGTTTAATCACTTTATTTGTGACTGCAGGGAAATCGGTATTCTCTTTTTTTATATTCACACGATGCACCCAAAATTTATTTTTTTGTGGTGATTTTTTTATGTCAATTTTAATTAAAACTGTATTACCGTCTATCTCTGTTAAATACTCAATATAAGCAAATTTAACTTTACTATTTTTACTATGATGGTTTTTAGCTTCATCTGCATATAGCCTACCATTTTGTATGATTTCTGGAAGCATCCTTATCGTTGCAAGTTTCAAAACTCTTTTTGATACCCCAAGTTTAGTATAGTTATGCATACTGAAGGTTTCATCAATACCACTCTTATTGGTTTCAATAACCATACCAGACATTTTATTAATATCAGTACGGCTCCGCAACTCCTTATTTGTGAAGAAATTCTCTCGCAACAGTGTATTAATTACTTGTCTTTGAACATGAACATAATCACTAACTTTCGTTATTCCAAAAGAAGCAATTGTTTCATTAACAAATTTTTCTGAAAGTTCATCTTCTTCAAGTGTCACAGATTGCTCAACTTCATCATCAGTAAGTTTTATACTCTTATGTGCATTCTCTATCACACCATTCCCCGCTTTTTCCGTACCATCTGTACGGAAAGCGTTATTTTTTTGCTCATTTTTCAAGGAGTTCTGCATTTCTTCGCTTGCAGCTCTGAGGGCATTATGGAAGGAAGAACGAATTTCTTCAAGTGCTTCTGTCTGCTCCCTGAGGACATTCATTTCCGCACTTTCTTTGAAACTGTTCATCATATTACGGAGTTGTTTGAGGAAATTTTGAAGAACATCCTTTAACTTCTGTGCAAGGGTTCTGTTTTTCTCTACAAGGTCTTTTATGAACTTTTCATTGGAAAAAACGTCAAACATACAGTCTGCCGCCATTTCAGAATGAATGAGCCTTAAGCCGTCAGCAGTATTTGCATTAACACCATAGCGTTTTGCATATTCCTGAACCTGTGCCGAGTAATCATATTCCGTACTCTTTTTAAGATACCCGATAACCTTATCAACAAGTTTTTAAAATTTTTTCCAAAAAACTTGCTTTTACCGATTGACAAGGTAGGTAAATGATGTTACAATACCTACATACCAACAAGGTAGGTGGAATAAATTTAGCTATGAAAAACTATTTTGAACAACTTCTGAGAGCAAATTTCCGTTTCGGTCGAATGTGTATCAAGTAATTTTTTGATACTTATAATACACATTTAACATGAAAGGAAAAATATTATGAACAACTATAAATTTGAAACTTTACAACTCCACGTAGGCCAGGAAAATCCCGATCCCGCAACCGATGCCCGCGCGGTACCAATATACGCAACCACTTCCTATGTATTTAAGGACTCCGCTCACGCGGCGGCAAGATTCAACCTTACCGACGCGGGAAACATTTACGGCAGACTTACCAACTCAACCCAGGATGTTTTGGAAAAACGCGTTGCCGCTCTTGAGGGCGGTGTGGCGGCTCTGGCAGTTGCATCCGGTGCGGCGGCTATTACCTATACCCTTGAAGCATTGGGACAAAACGGCGGTCATTTTGTGGCTCAAAAGACAATTTACGGAGGCAGTTATAATTTACTTGCCCACACCCTCCCCAACTTCAACATAACCGCAAGTTTTGTGAATATTCACGATTTGGCGGAAGTTGAGGCGGCTATTCAGGAAAATACCCGCGGAATTTACATTGAAACCCTTGGTAATCCCAACTCGGATATTCCCGATATTGACGCATTGGCAGAACTTGCCCACAAACACGGCTTACCGCTTATAGTTGACAACACTTTCGGTACACCCTACCTTATCCGTCCCATTGAACACGGCGCGGATATTGTAGTTCATTCCGCTACGAAATTCCTTGGTGGTCACGGTACTACTCTCGGCGGTATTATTGTTGATTCGGGCAAATTTGACTGGGCGGCAAGCGGTAAATTTTCACCCATTGCGGATCCCAATCCCAGTTACCACGGAGTGTCTTTTGTTGACGCGGTGGGTCCCGCGGCATTTGTTACCTACATCCGCGCAATACTCTTGCGTGACACGGGTGCAACCCTCTCTCCCTTTGCGGCATTTCTGCTCTTACAGGGAATCGAAACCCTTTCACTCCGTCTTGAACGTCATGCCGAAAACACAAAAAAGGTTGTTGAATTCCTTAATTCCCATCCTTTAGTTGAAAAAGTCAATCACCCCTCCCTGCCGGAGCATCCGGATCACGAATTATATTCAAAATATTTTCCCAATGGCGGCGGTTCAATATTTACGTTTGAAATCAAGGGCGGTCAAAGTGAAGCACACAAATTTATTGACAGTCTTGAAATCTTCTCCCTTCTTGCAAATGTTGCAGATGTAAAAAGCCTTGTTATACACCCCGCAACCACTACCCACAGTCAGTTGAATGCGGAAGAACTTGAAGATCAGGGAATTAAACCCAACACCATCCGTCTGTCCATAGGTACCGAGCATATTGACGATATTATCGCAGACCTTCAGCGCGGATTCGACTCAATTAAATAATAACGGAGGGAAATATTATGTCCAACATTTATACATCAGCCGATCAACTTATCGGCAGAACTCCACTTTTGGAACTTACAAACATTGAAAAAGAGTATGATTTAAAGGCAAAAGTTGTTGCAAAGCTCGAATACTTCAACCCCGCCGGTTCCGTAAAAGACCGTGTGGGAAAGGCAATGATTGACGATGCGGAAAAATCGGGAAAATTAAAACCCGGTTCCGTAATTATAGAGCCCACGTCGGGTAATACCGGTATAGGCCTGGCATCAGTTGCCGCCGCCCGCGGATACAGAATCATCATTGTAATGCCCGACACAATGTCCGTTGAACGCAGACAATTAATGAAGGCCTACGGTGCGGAACTTGTTTTGAGCGAGGGCGCAAAGGGTATGAAGGGCGCCATTGCAAAAGCAGAAGAACTTGCCGCCCAAATCCCCGACAGTTTTATTCCGGGACAGTTTGTAAATCCCGCTAACCCCAAGGCACACAGAGAAACCACGGGCCCCGAAATCTATGAAGATACGGACGGAAAAGTGGATATCTTTGTTGCGGGTGTGGGCACCGGCGGTACAATAACGGGAGTTGGCGAATATCTCAAATCCAAAAATCCCAATGTAAAAATAGTTGCGGTTGAGCCCGAATCCTCCGCAGTGCTTTCAACGGGTGTGCCCGGTCCCCACAAAATTCAGGGTATTGGTGCGGGCTTTGTTCCCGATATACTGAATACCGATATCTATGATGAAATAATCGCAGTTTCAAATGATGATGCATTTGCAACGGGAAAACTTTTGGGAAAGAAAGAGGGTTTCCTTGTAGGAATTTCCTCGGGTGCCGCCACCTATGCGGCAATTGAACTTGCAAAACGTCCGGAAAATGAGGGCAAAACCATTGTTGTGCTTTTACCCGATAACGGGGACAGATACCTTTCCACACCACTTTTTGCAGAATAATTAAGGAGCATTTAATGATATATCTTGACAATGCCGCAACCACAAAAATGAGCAAGACGGCAATTAACTCCATGCTACCCTATATGGACAATATTTACGGTAACCCGTCGAGCCTTCACTCCGCAGGTCAACAGGCGGCGGAGGTGTTGGCGGACGCACGGCAAAGAATTGCCGATTGTATAGGCGCGTCCTCAAATGAAATAATTTTCACTTCAGGAGGAAGCGAAGCGGACAATCAGGCAATTATTTCCGCCGCAAAATCGGGAGAGAAAAAAGAAAAAAAGCATATTATTTCCACGGCTTTTGAGCATCACGCAGTATTGCACACGTTGAAAAAACTTGAAAAAGAGGGTTTTGAAATCACCCTTTTGGATGTTCACGAAAACGGAATAATCACTCCACAACAGGTTGAGAGTGCAATACGCCCCGATACCTGTCTTGTAACGGTTATGTATGCAAATAACGAAATCGGTACAATTCAGCCCATAGAAGAAATCGGTAAAATCTGCCGTGAAAAAGGTGTATTGTTCCACACGGACGCGGTACAGGCGGCAGGACATTTACACATTGATGTAAAAGAGCAGAATATTGATATGCTTTCCCTTTCGGCACACAAATTCCACGGCCCTAAAGGAATCGGTATTCTTTATGCGAGAAAAGGTGTAGTTCTTACAAACATCATAGATGGCGGGGCTCAGGAACGGGGCAAACGTGCCGGCACGGAGAATATTCCCGCAATAGTCGGTATGGCAACGGCATTGGAAGAAGCCTGTAAAAATATTGATAAAAATGCTGAAAAACTTGTTTCTCTGCGTGACAGATTAATAGAGGAACTGTCTGAAATCCCCCATTCCGTTTTAAACGGTGACGCAAAAAAGCGTCTGCCCGGGAATGTTAGTTTTTGTTTTGAGGGCATTGAGGGAGAGTCATTGCTATTACTCCTTGACGATAAGGGTATATGTGCTTCCTCGGGTTCGGCTTGTACATCAGGTTCATTGGACCCGAGCCACGTTCTACTTGCAATCGGCAGAATACACGACATTGCACACGGCTCCCTGCGTCTTTCCCTTTCGGAAGAAAATACCCAAGCCGAAATTGACTACACCGTCAAGGCGGTCAAAGAAGTTGTAGAGTATTTACGTTCTATTTCTCCTATATGGAATGACCTTGTAAAAGGCAAAAAAGAATTTATTATAAAATGAGGATTTGAAAAATGGCGTTATACAGCGAAAAAGTAATGGATCATTTCCGCAATCCCCGTAACGTTGGTGAAATTGAAAATGCCGACGGCATCGGTGAAGTGGGCAACGCAAAATGCGGAGATATTATGAAAATATACCTGAAAATTGACAATGATATTATTGTCGATGCGAAGTTTGAAACATTCGGTTGCGGTTCGGCAATAGCCTCAAGTTCAATGGCAACCGAGTTAATAAAGGGAAAGCCCCTTTCCGATGCTCTCGCCCTCACAAACAAGGCAGTTGTTGAGGCTCTTGACGGACTCCCCTCACACAAAATTCATTGCTCCGTACTTGCGGAGGAAGCCATAAAAAAAGCAGTACAGGATTATTACGAAAAGAACGGCTTTGAATATGACCGAGCGCAGTTCCCCCAATGCGACAAATGCGAGGGTTGTTGCGAACTGTAACAGGTAAGAGGTGAAAAACTATGATGATTTCAACAAGAGGTCGTTACGCTTTGCGTGTAATGATTGAACTTGCAGAACATTCAAAAGGTGATTACATTCCAATGAAAGAGATTGCCCAACGGCAGAATATTTCCTTGAAATATCTGGAAAAAATTCTCCCCGTTCTTGCAAAAAACGATTTAATTGAGGGTGTTCACGGTAAGGGCGGCGGCTACAAACTCACAAGGGAGCCAAAGGATTACCTTGTGGGTGAAATACTCCGTCTGACAGAGGGAAATCTGGCACCCGTTGCCTGTCTTGAATGTGATGCAAAACCCTGTCAGCACACCGCCGAGTGCCGAACTCTGCCCATGTGGACCGAACTTAACAGAATCATCAACAAATACCTTGACAGCGTTACAATAGCGGACTTAATGAGAACGTAAGAGGTTGTTAAAAATAGTGCTGTAAAAAATACAGAGTCGGTTTTTAGCCGACTCTGTATTTTTGTATTGTATTTATAATATCTTCCACAACATCCGCAATTGTCTGCGCCGTTTTTGGTCCCGCAGAATTTGTTTCCTCGTAATGCCGTCTGTTGTTTTTATCAATAGCCTTTTCAATATAGGGGGATTTTTCGTTCAGTACAAAATCATTGGGTGGCAAAATATAGCCCAACTCGTCATTGGCAAGTCCGAAAACGAGGATGTTCTCATCCCCTACAATATCGCATATAAGTTTCGGGTTGATTTCCGCACCCTTGCCCGTACCGGAATTTTCTGCATCCAAGGCACCGCCGAAAACAAGTTCGGGAAACAACTCCCCGGGAAGTAAAAGGAGTTTTTTGTCCCCTATTTCAAAATAGGTAATTTCCGATTTCAGACACCAATAAGAAGGTGCGTCTTTTCTTGTGCGTTTATCCGCATCCAAAAGACCAATATCTCCTGCGATTGTTAAAACAGGATTTTCAACATCCACATAAAACTCTTTACGGGCGAAATTCACAAGGGGTTTCAGTTTTCTGTCATTATTTATTGCCAAAGCGTAATCCCCGAGTTTATAGCCTATATTTCTCGTGGATTCAAGGAGACGATGTTCTTTTTTCAAAACATCCTCATTGTCAATATTCATACTTATCATACCGCCGATTGCACCAACGGTATAGAATGTATCCGCATTGGTTTTTTGTTTAATTCTCTCACGAAGATAACAGGGAAAATCCGCGCTGACAAGGTGATTGCAACCCTGCAAGGATTCGGAATGGGACGCAAAATTCAAAAGCCAGATTTCATTTGAATTATCGCGAGGAACAAATCGGAAACGGGTTAAAGTTTTTGAATACACTTGGGGAGTTCTTATATCTTCCTGCATATCGGGTACTTCGATTTCACCCAAATACAAATCCCCGTCCCGTCGGCTCTTATATGCTTCAAAAGCGCATTCTTTTACTGCATCAAAAAGCAAGTCCATATACTTTTCATCTTTTCCGCTTTTAAAGGGTAAACGCCCCCAAATACCCATGGTATCAATTCCCGCGTGGTTATGGGTTGCCATTACCCCGATGTAACGGCAGTTCGTTTCCTTGGAAAAATCCTTTAACATTGCCCGTATTTTAAGAATATCCTTGTTAAGCAAGCCCACAACATCAAGGGAAATTAAGAGTATTCCTCCCCTGCCGCTGTTGTCGTCAATCCAGACAGCATGGGCATACTGGGGGTCAATTACACCCCTTGCGGGATTGTTTTCACCGTAACCTGCAATGTAATACTTCTTTGTATCAATATCATGGGGCAAAACTGCTTTTTTGTGAAAACCCACGGTAAAACTCTCCGACTCCGACGAGTCGATGAAATCAACAAAAACATCATCCAAGGGCTTTGCCGCCTTTGATTTCAGGGACATTTTTCCGTGTACCTTAACAAATCCGTTAAGTAAATAGTACGGGAGGGATTTTTTCATCCTAACACCTCAAAGTTTCATTCGTTCTTTGTAATCGGGCATATACTGTTCAATGAGTTTATAAAAGTCTTTGCTGTGGTTGTGATACCTGATATGTGCCAACTCGTGTACCACAACATAGTCAATAAACCGCTCATCCTTATCCATTAAATAAAGGGAAAAATTCAGGTTATCGGTTTCCGAACAGGAGCCGTACCGTTTTTTTGCGGAATTGATTTTTACACTATTGGGTTTTAAACCCATAATACTTCCGAAATACTCCACCTTTTTGGGAATAATCTCTTTTGCTTTTTTTCGCATCTGTTCAATTTGTTCCGTTGAATACTCTTTAGCGTTTTTCTTTTTTTCCCTTTGGGAAATAACCGCTTTTTCAAGCCATTCTTTCTTTTCAAGAAGAATTGCGTCAATTTCTTTTTGGGAAGTTCTCAAAGGTGCTCTGACGGTAATATTGCAATCCAAATCCACCTGAATTGAAACCGTCTTTCTTTTGGAACGTATCAGTTTATAATCAAAAAGCATATTGAAACCCTTTAACTTTATACATTACAATTCATAGTTTTCTAAACGGAGATTTTCAAAGCAGGACAAAATTTCTTCTTTTGCGGCATAAATCTTACCCTGTATCATTGTACCTCTGCCACCGCCCCGACCGTTTAGTGCAGAGTTAAAATCCTTGGCAAAGGAATTCAAATCAAGGCTTGTACTTCCTGCAACATAGGAAAATCCATCCCGGGAATTTCCCGAAAGAATAACGCAAAGTTTTGCCTTAGTCATACCGAAATTTGCAAGATTACGCATCATATCGGAATCGTAATAGGATGAAATAAAGAAAGCAATATCACCCGAAAAACTCAAATTCTCCTTATCGCTTTCGGCAATTTTCGTTTTAAAATCCGTAAAACTTCGTTGCAGGCTTTCATTTTCGCTTATTTTCTTTTCAACAAAAGCGGAAACCTCATTTTGCTTTGAAGAAAGCAATACCGATGCTTCATAAACATTTTTAAACTTTTCTCTGTAATCCATAAGGGCTTTGAAGCCGGATTTCATAACAATCCTCACTCCGCCCCTGTGGCGCATAAAATCAAGAATTTTAATAATTCCGATTTCACCCGTTCTCTTAACGTGGGGCGCACAACAGGCGCACAGGTCTGTTTCACCGATTTTAACAAGGCGGACATTCTCTTTTAAATCAAGTTTACTGCGGTAATCAAGACTTTCAAGATCCTTTTCATCGGGGAAAAAACATTCAATTTCAACATTGTCGTAAATCACTCTGTTGGCTTTTTCTTCAACCCGGTCAAGTTGTTCACGGGTCAGTTCACCGCTGAAATCAACGGTAACATAATCTTCTTCCATGTGAAAACCCACATTGTCGTAACCGAAAAGAGAATGAACAATTCCCGAAACAATATGTTCACCGCTGTGGTTTTGCATACGCAAAAAGCGTTGCCCCCAATTTATTACACATTGATATTCACCGGAAACCGCAAGTTCTCTGTCAACAAAATGAATTACCTCGCCATCAACTTCCTGAACATCAAGAACTTTTGCTTCACCAATAAATCCCGTGTCGGCTTTTTGTCCCCCGCCCTCGTAGAAAAAGGCTGTTCTGTCAAGAACAACCTCATAGGCTTTGCCGTTATTTTTGCAGGACAAAACAACCGCGTCAAAGGATTTAATGTATGCATCCCTATAATAAATCAACTCTGTTTTCATAACTTATCCTCTGTAAAACACCAATGACAGCGCAATAATATACTGTGCCGCATAGTAAGTAATGTGATTCAGCACAATTGAAGTTCTTTTAGTTCTCTCTTTTTCGTCATCGCTGAAATAAATGACTGCAAGAAAGGCATCCGAAATCACAAAAAGTAAAAAGCCCATATTCAAAAGAATACTGTGCAATGTATAATGTTCGGTTAAGGTGTAACTGCACGCAAGACCCAATGCCGAAGCCAAAAATACGGAATACAACACAGTTTCTTTTTTGTGGACTCCGTAGTTTAATTTCATAATCTTTTCACCTACAAATGTGGAACCAATACCCAAGACAATGCCTGCGAAAACACAAATGTAATTTACAAGCCCCATGCCGTATGCGGAAATCATTGCAATACAGTACAACAAATGCCCTGCAAGGAAGGAGTAAAATCCGTAGTTTGTGCAACGCTTTGAATCATTGAGTCCTGAATATTTTAAATCGAGGAATATATCACCCAACAAGCCGAATATTGAACCGGCGACGGTGAACGCACCCAAATAGTCCGCGCAATCCTTACTGTCTGCATAGAAAAAGACTGCAGAAAGGACAAAACCGATACTTGCAAGTGCTTTGGCATAAACAATATCAGTCGTAACTTCTGCTTTTCTTTTAACAACAAAAAACGTTGCAGCAATTATGCCTACGGCAAAAAACAGATACCCTAACATAATATCACCCTATCCCAAGTATTAAGTCCATATTATCACAACCCACTACAAAAAGCAATCGACCCAAAGTAAAATGCTTTGCATAATTTTTCGTCAAAAAATTTGTGTATTATAACGAACTATTTTCCCTTGATTTTCGTAAAAAAGAGTGGTAATATGAATTCAAGTTAATACGCCAATAACTTACGCAAACACCGACAACCGTTCAATTCTGTGAGCGGTTGTCGGTGTTTTAATACTTAGTAAATATGTTTAAAAAATGAGCATTTCATATTGATTTATGGATTTTTTTGTTGTAAAATAACTCTGTACGTATTTATGTATAATATTTAGTTAAAGAAAGAGATTTCAGAATGGCTCTTGTAACATTAAAAGAATTATTAAACCGCTCTAATGAAAAAGGTATTGCAACAGGCGCTTTTTCCGTGGGCAATATGGAAATGATTATCGGTGCCGTCAAAGCCGCCGAGGAACTCGACACCCCCATCATTTTACAGATTGCTGAAGTTCGCCTACCCACCTCGCCCCTCAACATTATAGGTCCTATGATGGTTGCCGCGGCAAAAAACAGCAAGGTTGATATCTGTGTTCATTTTGATCACGGTTTAAATTACAAGACCGTTTTACAGGCACTTGAATTGGGCTTTACCTCAGTTATGCTCGATGCCTCATTACTCCCCTTTGAAGATAATATTTCCGCAACAAAAAGAGTTGTGGAAACCGCAAAAAAATACGGCGCTTGCGTTGAAGCGGAATTGGGTGTTGTGGGCGGTAACGAAGGCGGCGGCAAGAGTCACGAAATCCAATGCACCGATCCTGCTTTGGCTGACGAATTCTGCAAGAAAACGGGAATCGACGCTTTAGCGGTTGCTATCGGAAACGCTCACGGCAATTATCCCGTTGCCCCAAACCTCAGACTTGACGTTTTAAATGAAATCCACAAAAACTGCGATACTCCCTTGGTGCTCCATGGCGGTACGGGTATCACCCCGATGGATTTTCAGGAATGTATCAGAAACGGCGTAAGAAAAATCAATATTGCCACCGCAAGTTTTGACGCGGCGGCAAATGCCGCAAAAAACGTTACTGCGGCGGACAAACCCAACTTTTTCAAAACTTCAGCCGCAATGGCGGACGCAGTATATGAAAATGTAAAAAAACACATAAAAATCTTTAACATGGAAAATTTGAAATGAGGAGCGCTTATTATGAAATACATAGAATTTGACAACTCGAAAGAATATGATTTAATCCTTTTGGGACGCGTGGCAGTTGACTTTAACCCCACGGACTATTACTGCCCCCTCTCACAGAGCACAACTTTCAAAAAATACTTGGGCGGCTCCCCCGCCAATATTGCCGTAGGTCTTTCAAGACTGGGTAAAAAATGCGGTTTCTTCGCAAAAGTTTCCGACGATGAGTTGGGTACATTTGTGGAAAACTTCTTTAAAAACGAGGGCATTGACTGCTCACATATCACCCGTTGCACAAACGGAGAAAAAATCGGTCTTACATTCACGGAAATTCTTTCCGAAACAGAAAGTTCAATTCTTATGTACCGTAACGATGCGGCGGACTTAAAACTCTCCGTTGAGGACATTGACGAAGAATACATAAAGAAAACAAAAGCACTCCTTATTTCCGGTACCGCTCTTTGCGAAAGCCCCTCAAGAGAAGCGGCTCTCAAGGCAACAATGCTTGCAAAGAAAAACAATATTCCTGTTATATTCGACATTGACTATCGTGCATACAACTGGAAAAACAGCGATGAAATTGCCATTTACTATTCAACAGTTGCGGCAAAAGCGGATGTTATTCTCGGCTCAAGAGAAGAATTCGATTTGACAGAAAAACTTATCGGTCTTGACGGCACCGATGAAACAAGTGCAAAATACTGGCACACACAGGGTGCAAAGATAGTTATTATCAAACACGGTAAAGAGGGTTCAACCGCTTATACAAACGATGGCGAAAGTTACAAAATCAAACCCTTCCCCGTAAAACTTCTCAAATCCTTCGGCGGTGGCGACGGCTACGCTTCCGCATTCCTCTACGGTCTTTTTGAGGGTTGGGAAATCATTGACTGCCTTGAATTCGGCTCAGCAAGTGCCGCAATGCTTGTTGCAAGTCACGCTTGTTCACAGGATATGCCCTCTGTTGAAGCCGTTAAGGAATTCATTAAGAAAGAAAAAGAAGAATACGGTGAAATGATTGCCCGAGGATGACGATATGAACGAGATAATTAAAAGACTTGTAGGGGTTCTACTGCTCCTTTGTCTCATTTTTGCTCAAATTCCCATACTCATAAATGCCTATATGTATGAATTTTCTTCAAGGTACATTCTTACCGTTGAAGAAGCCGCAGAAGACAATTTTGACTGCGTTCTTGTTCTCGGTGCAGGTGTTTGGGGCGAATCCCCCTCACCCATGCTTGAAGAACGACTCAATCGAGGTATTGAGGTTTACAAAACAGGCTGTACAAACAGAATACTTATGAGCGGCGACCACGGACGTACGGAATATGACGAGGTCAATGTTATGAAAGATTTTGCCGTGGGTAAGGATGCGGTTGGCGAAGAAATCTTTATGGATCACGCAGGTTTTTCCACCTATGAATCAATGTATCGTGCAAAAGAGGTATTCCAGGTTAAAAAGGTTGTTATTGTCACTCAAAAATACCATTTGTACCGTGCAATTTACAATGCGAGGAAATTGGGTCTTGATGCCTACGGAGTTGCGGCGGACGGTCAGTATAATTACAGTCTGCCCGTGAGAACTTACAACAACGCAAGGGAATCCCTTGCAAGATGCAAGGATTTTCTCTGGTGTATTTTCAAGCCCGAGCCCACTTATTTAGGTGATGCAATTCCCATCAGTTCAAGCGGTGTTCTGACGGATGATAAAGTTGAATAAAGGTGATATTTATGTTTGAACAGTTAACTTTTAATGAAAAAGGTCTTAAAACGGTTTGCGAAATGGACGGAAAACATTCCGATATGCTTATGAACATTTATGTAAAACGTTTTAAAGAAAATGAAACATACGAAGTGTATAACGAGGATTGCGAATCTGCTTTCCTTATACTTTACGGTGATGTTGAAATTTCATGGGACGGCAGAACTGAAAATATGGTAAGGGAAAATCCTTTTATAAAATCCTCATACTGTCTTCACATTCCGAAATGTATGAAAGTTACAATTAAAGCCAACAAGGACAGCGAGATACTTATTCAGCAGACGGACAATGACATTGTGTTCTCCCCCGTTTTCTATACTCCCGATATGATTCTTTACCAGCACTTCGGCAAGGATCAATGGGAGGGTGCGGGTTACCGTATTGTTTCAACTGTGTTTGATCATGACAATGCACCCTATTCAAATATGGTACTTGGCGAAGTTTTCAACCAGCCCGGACGTTGGTCAAGTTATCCCCCCCACCACCATCCGCAACCTGAGGTTTATTACTATCAGTTTGACAAACCCCAGGGCTTCGGTGCCGCATTTGTAGGTGACGATGTATTCAAGAGTGTTCAAGGCAGTGCCGTTTACATTCCCGATGGTAAAGACCATGAGCAAGTTGTGGCTCCCGGCTATGAAATGTGCTATATCTGGATGGTGCGTCACCTCCCCGATGACCCCTGGCTCAAAACCACAAGATTTGTTTCCGACGAGCATCAATGGCTCACAAAATAAATTTTCAAATTATTCTTTAAGGAGTGATATATAAATGGCTATTATGACAATGGGTCAAGCCCTTGTTAAATTCCTTGATAACCAATATGTTTCCTTTGACGGAAAGGAAACAAAATTCGTTGACGGTGTGTTCACCGTTTTCGGCCACGGAATTGTTGTGGGTTTCGGTCAGGCTCTTGACGAAAACCCCGGTTCTTTAAAAGTGTATCAAGGCAAGAATGAACAAGGTATGGCTCACGTTGCCGCAAGTTTTGCAAAACAGCATAACAGAAGAAAAATAATTGCCTGTTCTTCTTCCATTGGTCCCGGTGCTGCGAATATGATTACCGCGGCGGCAACTGCAACTGTAAATAATATCCCCCTTTTGCTTTTCCCTGCCGACACTTTTGCAACACGTCAGCCCGATCCGGTTTTACAGCAATTTGAACAACCCTATTCACTTGCAGTAACAACTAACGACGCTTACAAGCCCGTTTGCAGATATTGGGACAGAATCACTCGTCCCGAGCAACTTATGTCCGCAATGACTAACGCAATGCGTGTTCTTACGGACACTGCCAACACCGGTGCGGTTTGCATTGCTCTTTGCCAGGATGTTGAGGGCGAAAGCTATGACTACCCCGATTACTTCTTTGAAAAAAGAGTACATAAAATTACAAGAATCGCTCCCTGTGAAGATGAAATTGCTGATATTGCCGCAATTCTCAAATCCGCTAAAAAGCCCCTTGTTATTGCGGGCGGCGGTGTAAGATATTCGGAAGCCGGCAGAGATGTTGAGAAATTCTGCGAAAAGCACAACATTGCCCTTGCAGAGACACAGAACGGTAAATCCGCTGTTCTTTCATCCCATCCCCTCAATTTAGGCGGTGTTGGTGTTACGGGTAACCTTTCCGGTAATTTAATTGCAAAGGATGCGGATGTTATTCTCGGTATCGGTACACGTTTCTCCGACTTTACAACTGCTTCAAAATCCCTTTTTAAAGCGGATGCAAAGTTCATTACAATAAATACCGACAGATTCGACGCATACAAACTTTCCGCTGTTAAGGCAGTTTGTGATGCCAAATTGGGTATTAAAGCCCTTGACGAAGCCCTGGGAGATTACAAAACTGCTTATACCACCGAAATTGCGGATGCAAAAAAGGCTTGGGCGGAGGAAATGGATAAACTCGCTTCTTACAGATATTCCGAGGATTTTGAACCCATTATCAAAGCCCGTTACGAAGATACAATTCCCGAATTTGTTAAAGAAATAGGCGGTACAATTACTCAGACTGCCGCTGTTGCTCTTATAAGAAAAGTAATTGATGATGATGCCATTGCTGTTGCGGCGGCCGGCTCACTCCCCGGTTGCTTACAAAGAATGTGGACCACCGACAGTCCCAACTCCTATAATATGGAATACGGTTATTCCTGTATGGGCTATGAGATTGCAGGTGCTCTCGGCTCAAAAATGGCGGAGCCCGACAAGGAAGTATATGCTTTCTGCGGCGACGGCAGTTATTTGATGCTCCACAGCGAACTTGTTACATCAATTCAGGAAAACAAGAAAATTAACGTGCTTCTTTTCGATAACTCCGGTTTCGGTTGTATTAACAATCTTCAGATGTCAAACGGCATCGGAAACCTTGCTACCGAATTCCGCAAAAGAGATGAAAACGGCAATCTCCTGGGCAACCTTATACCCATTGATTTTGCAATGAGTGCCGCAGGCTACGGTGTAAAAACCTACTCCGTTAAGACTCTTGAAGAACTTGAAGCCGCACTTATAGACAGCAAGAAGCAGACTGTTTCAACCCTTATTGATATAAAGGTATTACCCAAAACAATGACCGACGGTTACGGTGCTTGGTGGCACGTTGGCATTGCATCAACATCATCAAATAAAGCGGTTAATGCCGCTTTTGAGAATAAAGAAGAAAATCTTAGAAAAGCGAGGAAGTTCTGATGCTTGACAAAAACAAAGTAAAACTCGGTATTGCTCCTATCGCCTGGACAAATGACGATATGCCGGATCTCGGAGCAGAAAACACCTTTGAGCAGTGCATTTCCGAAATGGCACTTGCAGGCTTTACAGGTTGTGAAGTTGGTAACAAATATCCCAAAGATACCGCCGTTCTCAAAAAGGCTCTTGACCTTCGCGGTATGCAGATTTGTAACGCTTGGTTCTCAACCTTCCTTACAACAAAGCCCTACGAAGAAACAGAAAAAAAATTTATTAAGCACATTACTTTCCTTAAAGAAATGGGCGCAAAGGTTGTAGGTGTTTCCGAACAGGGACACTCAATCCAGGGTACCGATCTTTCAATCTTTGATGACAAATATGTTATGAACGATGAAGAGTGGGATATGCTTTGCACGGGTCTTAACAAACTCGGTAAAGTTGCAAAAGATATGGGTATCACCCTTACTTTCCATCATCACATGGGTACAGTTGTTCAGACTGCCGCAGAAATTGACAGAATGATGGAAAACACAGACCCCGAACTTTTCAATCTCCTCTTTGACTCGGGTCACCTCGCATACTGCGGTGAAGATTATATGTATATTCTCAAAAAATACATTAACCGCATTAAACACGTTCACCTTAAAGACATCCGTCCCGATGTAATCGCCGATGTTAAAGCAAAACACGAAAGCTTCCTTCAAGGTGTTCGTAAAGGTACATTTACCGTTCCCGGTGACGGTGCTATTGACTTTGCTCCGATTTTTGAGGTACTTGCAGAAAACAATTACGAGGGTTATGTTCTTGTTGAAGCAGAGCAGGATCCCGCTATTGCAAATCCCTTTGAATATGCGGTAAAAGCAAGAAAATACATTGCTGAAAAAGCAGGATTATAATATAGAGGTAATTAAAATGGCAGAAAAAATCAAATACTTTTGTAACGGTCAGTTCAGAGAATCCAAAACTGATGTTTGGTATGACCTTCACAATCCCAGTACGGGCGAAATAACAGGTCAGGCACCTTGTTGCACAAATGAGGAAGTTCTTGAAGCAGTTGAAGCCGCAAAAGCCGCTTACCCCGGTTGGAGCTCAACTCCCGCTGTTAAGAGATCACAGATTCTTTACAATGTTCGCGACCTTCTCATTAAGCACATGGATGAACTTACAACTCTTGTTGCCGAAGAAAACGGCAAGGTCTGGAGCGAAGCCGAAGGTGACGTACTCAAAGCAAAAGAAGGTACGGAACTTGCCACTCAGGTTCCCTCACTTATGATGGGTGAAAGTTTTATGGATGCTTCCAAGGGTTTTGACACCGTTTTGTACCGTGAATCCATGGGTGTTTTTGCAGGTATCGTTCCCGTTAACTTCCCCGCTATGATTCCTTTCGGTTGGATGGTTCCCACCTGTGTTGCATGCGGTAACACAATTGTTCTCAAAGCCGCATCACTCACACCCAAAACCGCATTGAGAATTGCCGAACTTTACAAAGAAGCAGGTATGCCCGACGGTGTTGTTAACGTTGTGACATGTTCAAGAAATGAAATCAACACCCTCCTTGATCATCCCGATATTAAGGGTATCACTTTCGTTGGTTCAACTCCTGTCGGCAAACTCATTTACGAAAGAGCCGCTAAAGCGGGTAAACGCGTTCAGGCTCTTTGCCAGGCTAAAAACCATGCTCTTGTTCTTGAAGATGCTCCCATCGAAAGAACGGTTGCAGGTATCATTAACTCCGCTTACGGTTGTGCCGGTCAGCGTTGTATGGCTCTCTCCTGCTGTGTTGTTCAAGAGTCCATTGCAGACAAATTTGTTGCAGAACTTAAAAAACAAGCAATGAATATTAAGGTTGGTAAATCAGTTGACAAGACTTCAAAACTCGGCCCGATTACATACAAAAAACATTATGACGAAGTTGTTGCCGACATTGAAAAAGGTGTTAAAGAGGGTGCAACCCTTGTTCTCGACGGCAGAAATCCCCAACTTCCCGATGAGATCAAAAACGGTTACTTTGTAGGTCCCACAATTTTTGACAATGTTACGGAAGATATGACAATCGGCAGGGATGAGGTTTTCGGACCCGTTCTTTGCGTTAAGAGAGTTAAGGATTTCCACGAGGGAATCAAGGTTATGAACTCCAACCCCTATGCAAACGGCTCCGTTATCTTCACACAGAACGGCCACTACGCAAGGGAATTTGCACGTCACACGGACGGCGGTATGGTTGGTGTTAACGTTGGTATCCCCGTTCCGATAGGTTTCTTCCCCTTCTCAGGTCACAAGGACTCTTTCTTCGGTGATTTACACTGCCTCGGCAAAGATGCATACCGTTTCTTTACGGAAAGCAAATGCGTAACAACCCGTTGGTTTGACGAGGACGAAATCAAAAAAACCGAGGTTTCAACCTGGGATGGCACCATCTGATTTATAAATCAAAATTGAAAGGACATAATAATCATGCTTAATATTGGTATTATCGGTGCGGGACGCATCGGCAAGGTACACCTTGAATCAATTTCATATCATGTAAAAAATGCAGTTGTAACTGCAATTGCAGACCCCTTTATGAACGACGAAACAAAGGCTTTCTGTGAAAGTTTCGGCGTTGAAAAAATCTACACGGATTACAAGAAAATCATTGAGGACGAAACAATAGATGCAGTTCTTGTTTGTTCTTCAACCGATACTCACGCTTCCATTTCAATCGAAGCCATCAACGCAGGCAAGCACGTTTTCTGTGAAAAGCCCGTTGACCACTCCATTGCTAAAATTCAGGCAGTTGCAGACGCTCTTGCGGCACACCCCGAAGTTAAGTTCCAGGTTGGTTTCAACCGTCGTTTCGACCACAACTTTGCCGCAATCCGTAAGGCTTATGATGATGGCAGAATCGGTGACGCTCACATTCTCAAAATTACTTCCCGTGACCCCGAGCCCCCGAACCCTGCATACATTAAAGTATCGGGCGGTATATTCCTTGATATGACAATTCATGATTTTGATATGGCAACATTCCTTACAAACAGCGATGTTGAAGAAGTATATGTAAACTCCGCTGTACTTGTTGACCCCGCTATCGGTGAACAGGGTGATGTTGACACAGCGATTATCACAATGAAAATGGCTAACGGTGCCCTTGCTGTTATCGACAACTCAAGACGTGCGGCATACGGCTACGACCAGAGAGCAGAACTTTTCGGCTCTAAAGGTATGGTTGCAACCTCCAACGATACCCTTTCAAGTGCGGTTGTTGCAGATGCAAACGGTGTAACAGGCGAAAAGCCCCTTTTCTTCTTCCTTGAGAGATACATGAGCTCTTTCTCCGAAGAAATGAGACAATTTGTTGATGCCTGTGAAAACAACACAGAAGTTCCCGTTGGTATTCACGCAGGTATGCAGTCCGTTAAAATAGGTCTTGCCGCAAAACTCAGCGTTGCAGAGCATCGTCCCGTAAAACTTTCGGAGATTAAATAAGAATGTCAGAAAAGAACTATGATATTATAGTTATCGGTGCAGGTTGCGGCGGTTTAACCGCCGCAGCTTGTGCCGCAAAAGAAGGAAAAAAAGTCCTTCTGCTCGAACGGCACAATACCCCCGGCGGATTTGCTTCAAGTTTTGTCCGCGGGAGATTTGAATTTGATGTTTCTTTGCATCAACTCTGCGGTTTCGGTAAATCTGCAGGGTTGGGTGAGGTGCGTCAAATTTTTGAATATTTGGGAATAAGTGATAAAATCAAATGGACCGATATCCCCTCCGCTTACAGGCTTATTACCAAAACCTCGGACGGCTCGGAAATTGATGTTACAATGCCCTTCGGTGTAAAAAATTACATTGAAGCCATGGAACATTATGTTCCGGGCAGTAAGCAGTCCATGGTAAAACTTTTTGATTTAGCAGAAGAAATCGTAAATTCGAGCAAATCCATTACTTCCGGCGGATCCCAAAAAGGCTTGAAATTTCTATATAAAAGTTTAAAGGAGCACGGCAATTTTATAAGAACCGCTCCCTATTCGGTAAATAAGGTTTTGGATGCCTTAAAGGTTCCGAAAAAGGCTCAGGATATTTTCACGGCTTATTGGATGTATCTTGGTGTTGACTGTGACAGACTGAGTTTTGTTCACTATATATCAATGGTGTATTCATACCTTACTTTCGGCTCGGTCGTCCCCAAAATGAGAAGCCACGAAATGAGTATGGCACTTGCGGGTTCAATTGAGGATAACGGTGGTGAAATCCGCTATAATTCCCATGTATCCCGAATTCTCTTTAAAGACGGACATGCATCGGGTGTTATTTTAAAAAACGGCGAAAAAATTGAGTGTAACCACATAATCTGCACCTGTTCCCCCACCACCGCCTACGGAAAACTCATTAAGGCAAAGGATGTGCCCGAAAGCGCATTGAAACGTACCAATGCACGTTCTTTCGGTATGAGGGGGGCTTGTCTGTATTTGGGCTTAAACCGTGCCCCCGCCGATTTAGGCATCACAGAACACTCATATTTCATTACCGATACTGCAAACACGGTCAATCAGTATAATTTAATGAAATCCATTGAAACAAACAATGCTCAGGCTGCAGTTTGTTTGAATATTGCGGATCCAAATGCATCCCCCGCAGGTACTACCCTGCTTTCTATTACAACTCTTTACAGCGACAACTGTTGGGCAAATGTTAATCCCGAAAACTATTTTGATGAAAAGGATATGCTTGCCGCCCGACTAATTGCTAATTTTGAAAACTCAACCGGCATTATTATCCACAATTCCATTGAAGAATTAGAGATTGCAACTCCCGTTACATTTGCCCGATACACCTATGCTCCCCAAGGTACCGTTTACGGCTACTACGGCGATGATTGGGACGGCATAATTCCGAGAATCATGACGGAAGCCGCTGATTGCGACACCAAAGGTTTGCGTTTTTGCGGTGGATGGGGTGCGCAACTTTCAGGTATGAGTTCTGCAATAGCATCCGGAAGAAATGCCGCATTTGCCACCATGGGAGATATTAAAGAAGAAAATTTGGGAGGTATGACTGATGAAAGAAAAAATTAAAGTCGAATCCTCTTTTAGAGATATAAAGAATTTCATAAATATTCCCTCATATAGAAAGGGTGTTATTGAGGAAGCACCGGAAAATCCCATAAATGCGAACTTTGCGGTTAACTCCGCCGCTAACTTTCTCCATCCCACTACACAGTATTTAAAAGTCAAGCAGGTTGCGGAGGTTTCAAAGGACACCCGCGCCTATGTTCTTGAACCGGACACAGCCCACGGAACTGCAAAACTTGCGTATTTCAGACCGGGACAGTATATAAGCATTACATTAAACATTGGTGCTGCTGTGGTTACAAGACCTTATACCATTTGCTCCTCCCCCCTTCGTTCCCTTGAGGATGAATACGTAATAATAGTAAAAAAGGTTCCCCATGGTTTTGCTTCAGCACATATTTTTAACACTTGGACAAAAGGAACTCAAATTATCGCATCTGCACCGAGAGGTAATTTGTATTATCAAAAACTTAGGGATTCAAAAAATATTATAGCTGTTTGCGACAACAACGGGATATCTTCGTTCTTATCAATGGCTGAGGCAGTATCGGACGGCACACTTGATATTGATTTAACTTTGCTTTATTCTGCGCGAAAGAAAAATGAAACAATTATGACGGAGCGTTTGTCTGAACTTTCGGAACAATCCGATAAATTCCGCGTAATATATGTACTCAGTGATGAGCGTGGAGAGAAGTGTGAGCGGGGATTTGTTACAAAAACGCTTATCGAAAAATATGCTCCCGGTTCGAAGTTCAGTATCTTTGTTTGCGGTTCAACAACGCTTTTTAACAGAATTACTCCACAGATAGCCGAATTAAAACTTGAAAAGAAATACATCCGTTTCGGTCTAAGCGGACAAATTGTAAATCCTGCAAGTTTGCCGGATTTTCCGAAAGATGCAATCGGAAAAACATATACTTGCAAGGTTATACAGGGCGGAAAACACATTGCAACTGTTCCCTGTTCAACGGAAGAATCTCTTTTGGTTGCTTTGGAGCGTGAGGGAATAAAAGCCCCTTCATCCTGTCGCTCGGGTGAATGTGGTTTTTGCAGAGCAAAACTTACAAAGGGAAATGTTTTCATCCCCGACGGAATTGACTACCGACGTCTTGCGGATTCAAGCCACGGAATTATACATCCCTGCTGTTCCTATCCCATGAGTAACTTAACTTTGGTTATAAACTAAAAATGCAGTAACAAAAAATGCACCCCCTGCGGAGTGCATTTTTTAATTTATTGACTCTTATTTAAAATCATCAAAACCGTCGTCCGACACTTTTTCAGGTTTTTGAACCTTTTTAGTAACAACAAGGGGTTCTTCCGGATTCAACGGAATGTTCAAAGTGTTTTCTTGATTTTTTTCTTCAGCATTATTTTCAACGGAAACGGTGGCATCAGATGTTTCGCCCGCGTTATTTGATAGTTTATATGCAATTGCGGCATTCTGCATTTTGATTTCATCCAAAGCGGAGGCCAATTTATTATTCATTTCTCTTACACTTGCTACTACATATCCCAATATGGCGAATATAATAACCGCAAAAACAATAAGGTATGTACCCATTCCTGTTGTTGCATCAACAAAGAGCAACAGCAAAACCGCAGGTATAACAAGGGTTATCAAAACAAACGCGATTAGAAAAATTATCTTTTTAACTGTTGTATTCATAAGTAACCTCCGATTATTGATTTTCCTGTGCAATACGTTTGAGACCTTCAAAACCGATTTTTACCGAATCAAAAACATCATTGTCATAGCACAAATCCTGTTCGATTACAATATATTGAACACCGATTTCCTTACAAGTTCGGTAACAAGCACCCAAATCTATATTACCGGTACCACATTCCGCAAAGCGCTGCGCGTTGTTAACAATCCTCATATCCTTGAAATGACAGACTTCAACCCTGCCCTCAAGTTTTTTCAGATAATCTGCGGGGTTCACACCGCCCACCTGCATCCAATATGTATCGGGTACAAAATGAAGGATGTCCGCCGGTGTTTCCTCAATAAGCCTTTCAAAAGTACGTTTGCCGTCATATACTTCAAACTCAAAAGCGTGGTTGTGATAACAAAGTTGTTTACCCTGTGCCTTCATGGCAGTACCGATTTCATTACACTTTTGAATAAAACCTGTTACCCCCTCAAAAGATTCGTGAACATTGCCGGGCATACTGCCGATTCCGATATTATCACAATGTATGAGATTGTGCTCTTGAATAAGAGCATCCAAATCATTTTTCATTCTATTGTACGGTTTATGGGTTACGCAAACATCCATTGAATATTTATCCACAATTTCTGCAACCTTTTCGGGATGAATATCACCTATTCCGGAAATTTGAATAATGTTACAGCCGATGCTGTCAAGAAAATTCAATGTTGTATCAAAATCCTCGGCAGTTTTACATTTATCGCGCAAAGTATATAACTGCACACCTAATTTTATATCGCTCATAGCATCACCCTTAAACATTTGTGATACTCTAATTTTACCACACAATTCAAAAAAGTAAAGTTTTTTTTGAAATTGTGCAATTTATTTATAAAATCACTTGATTTTTTTTAAAAAATAGTTAAAATATAATAATATGAAAAAAATAAGCACCTAAAATGTACAAAGGACAATCTTATGGCTAAATATCTAATTGTAAATGCAGACGACTATGGAATGTGTAATGCGGCTAACGAAGCAGTGGAAGAACTGTTCATAGGCGGATGGTTAAAATCTTCCACTATTATGATGCCCTGTCCGGCTGCCGAACACGCCGTTAAATTTTCTATTGATCACCCGGAATATGCAATAGGAATACATACAACCCTTACAAGTGAATGGAAAAAATACCGTTGGAAACCTTTAACCGATGGCAAATCCCTTATTGATGAAGATGGATTTATGTGGCGTGAAAGTGATTTGGTTGAAAAGAACGCAACTCTTTCCGATATAGAAAAAGAAGTACGTGCTCAAATTGACCTTGCACACAACATGGGTATGAAGCCCTCACACATTGATAATCACATGGGTTCTCTTTACGGCCATTATACAGGAAGATTCTCCCTTTCTAAACTTGCTTTAAAAATTTGCGGAAGTTACGGCTATGCTTACCGACTTTATACCAAGGCAGATAAAAGAATTTGTCCCGAATGTGTTCCCTACGTTCTCTTTTCTGCCGTTACATTACTCTCGAAAATCTGGGGCAAAAAATACAATGTTATTATACCGGATTATCTTCTCTTCCCGATTTGGAATGACGATATGCGTGTAAGTTATGAGGTTTACCGGGATACAATCCTCAAAATCTGGACCGATATTCCCGAAGACGGGGTTACGGAAACCTTTGTTCACCCGTCTGTCGAATGTGATGAAATCAAAGGTATCACAGGCCGTTGGAAAGACAGAGTTTGGGAATATAAACTTATGAAAGACCCCTATGTTCATCAATATCTCAAAGACCACGATGTTGAGCTTATCAATTACAGGGATTTAATTAAAATGAAGGGCGGCAAAGCCAAATAATAATTACAGGAATACTCGTAAATTTTTTGCGGGTATTCTTTTTATTTATACCATAATATTACTGAAAACTATTGAATTTTTTAATTTTTGTGGTATTATATTATAAATGCGTAGATCAAGAGAGTAGGAGTTAATTAAGGTCACAGAGAGATGTACCAAGGTTGAGAGTACATTACCGGAGTTTTCTTTGAAGTTCACTTGTGAGCAGTGCGGTTGAAATCAGTAGGTCGCACCGGGTGTAACCGTTACATTACGGATGAGTGTTTGCTCTGATGCAAAAATTAAGGGTGGTACCGCGGAGTTTATCTTCGTCCCTTTCGGGGCGGAGTTTTTATTTTTATTCACCACCGCTAAATCTCGGTTAAATAATTTGAATATATTTGAAAGGATGAAAGAAATGCTTCAAAAAGCACAACAGTTGAAGGAGCAATTCAGCGAAAAAGTTGCAAATACAGCAATTTCCGCCGAACTTGAACAGTTGAGAATCGAATTTCTCGGCAAAAAAGGTCCGATTTCTTCTTTAATGGGAGAGTTAAGAAACATTCCCAATGACAAAAAGAAAGAAGCGGGGCAGATTATCAATGATGTAAAACAGTTTATTGAAACTGCCATTGCCCAAAAGAAAGCTGAACTTGCAGAACTTGAAGAAAAACGTCTTATTGACAGTGCGGAAGATTATGATGTTACTTTCCCCATTACAGAGGATACGGGCTCATACCACCCCATTACTCTCGTACAACGTGAGGTTGAGGACATTTTTGCGGGAATGGGTTTCTCCATTGAGGACTATGATGAAATTGTTGACGACTACCATTGTTTTGAGGCTCTCAACATTCCCAAACACCACCCTGCCCGCGATATGCAGGATACATATTATTTAAGTACAAATCAGTTACTTAAAACCCACACTTCTGCCGCACAGAATGCCATACTCAAAAAATACACAAAGGAACTTGAAGCAAACAGACCCATTCGTGTTATTTTCCCCGGCAGATGCTTCAGAAATGAAAAAATAGACGCCTGTCACGAAAACACATTCTTCCAGATGGAAGGTGTTATGGTTGACAAAGACATCTCCATTTCAAACCTTATTTATTTCATGAAAACAATGCTTTCGGAAGTGTTCCAGAGAGATATCACCGTAAGACTTCGTCCCGGCTTTTTCCCCTTTGTTGAACCCGGATTTGAACTTGATATTCAGTGCCTTATTTGCGGCGGTGACGGTTGCCCCTCCTGTAAGGATTCAGGTTGGCTTGAACTTTGCCCCTGCGGTATGATTCATCCCAATGTGCTTACTGCGGCGGGACTTGACCCCGAAAAATACACGGGCTTTGCTTTCGGTCTCGGTCTTACAAGGCTTGCAATGATGAGATACGGAATAAAAGACATCCGTGTTTTCAACTCCTGCAACCTTAAAGCACTTTCGCAATTCCAGAACGCTACTTTCACGGAACCGGAAAAGGAGGTCAAATAAATGTTTGTTTCAATTAACTGGATTAAAGAATATGTTGACCTCAGCGGTCTTGACATCCAAAAACTAATTAACAGTTTCACCCTTGCGACCGCAGAGGTTGAGGACATAATTGTCAAAGGTGAGGATCTACGTGATGTTGTTGTAGGCGAAATCCTTTCCATAGAAAATCACCCCAACTCAAAGAAACTCCATCTTCTTAAAGTTGACGGCGGCGACAGAGTTTATGACGTTGTTTGCGGTGCGCCCAATGTTCGCGAAAATATGAAAATTGCTTTTGTTAAAGCGGGCGGCAGAGTGCCTGCCGGCGAAATTACCAAAGCAACCGTTGCGGGCTATGAGTCCGAGGGTATGTGCTGTTCTGCATTTGAATTGGGGCTTTCCGATGATAAATCCGGACTTATGGAAATTGATGTTGATGCCCCCAACGGCACCGACCTTAAAGAAATCTACCCCATTGAAGATATAATTTTCGAGGTTGATAACAAATCCCTTACAAACCGTCCCGACCTTTGGGGTCATTACGGTATTGCAAGAGAATTTGCCGCTCTTACAGACAGAGAATTAAAGCCCCTTCCCCTTTCCGATTTGGCTTACGACGGGGATGAAAAAATCAAGGTTACCGTTGGCAGACCTGACCTTGTTTACCGCTATTCCTGTGTTAAAATGGACAACATTACAAAGAACGTAAGTCCCTTTGCAATGCAAATAAGACTCTACTACTGCGGTATGCGCGGAATCAATCTTCTTGCAGACCTTACGAACTACATTATGCTTGAAATGGGTCAACCCACCCACGCTTTTGATGCAAACAAAATTGATGAAATTGTGGTTGATACACCCAAAGCGGACTGCAAATTCACAACTCTTGACAACACCGAAAGAGATATTACAACCGATACACTTCTCATCCAGAACGGCTCAACCCCCGTTGCAATTGCGGGTATTATGGGTGGTCTTGATTCGGAAATTGTGGGCGATACAAATGCGGTTGTACTTGAATGTGCAAACTTTGACGGTGTCAGCGTCAGAAAGTCAAGTTCAAGATTGGGTCTTCGTACGGACGCTTCTGCCCGTTACGAAAAAATGCTCGATCCCGAAATGACCGTAACAGCCGCAAAACGTTTTGCATACCTTCTTCAATCCATTGACGAGGGTGCAAAGGTTGCTTCACAGCTTACGGATGAATATGTAAAAAAATACCCTGAAATCAACATAACATTTAACAAGGCTTATGTTGACAAATACACGGGTATTGATATTACTGAGGAAAGAATCCTCAAAACCCTTACCGCTCTCGGCTTCGGTGTTGAGAAAAACGGAAGTGATTTTGAAGTTAAGGTTCCTACTTTCCGTGCAACAAAGGATGTTACCATTAAGGCGGACATTATCGAGGAAATTACCCGTATTTACGGCTATGACAACTTCAGTATCATCACAACAAAGAGCCCCTTGAAACCTGTTAAAAGTTCCCCCGTTCGCGCACAGAGCAATGAAATCAAAGATATTCTTGTTAAGCATTACAATCTTCACGAGGTACACTCATATATCTGGTGCGATGTGAGAAAATATAAAAAGTTGGGCATTGAGGTTGAAGAAAATGTCAAGGTTCTCAATATCGAAAGTTCCGATAACGGCACATTGAGAAATTCCATGATTCCCACCCTCCTTTGTGCAGTTTCCGACAACAAGGATTTCTCCGAAAGCTACGGAATTTTTGAAATCGGTCGTGTTGCGGCGGGAATCAAAGCGGACGGAACTGCAAATGAACGCAGACGTCTCGGCATTGTACTCTTTGACAAGACTATAAGCGAAAAGGATTTGTTCTTCAAAGCAGTTTCAATTGTCAATGAGATTTTCCTGCAGATTAAACACAAAGCTCCAATTCTTTCAAAGATTGCCCCCGTTCATCAATGGCAACATCCCAAGAATACCGCACAAATTTCCTGTGACTGTGTTAATGTGGGTATAATCAACACCCTCCACCCCGCAACCGCACAAAAGCTTGATAAAAACGGCTCCGCTGTTTGTATTGAAATTGATGTTGATGATTTCATTACCGTTGACGGTGACAATATCACCTTTGAAGAACCCTCAACGCAACAGTCAACTTATTATGACCTTTCCCTTATAATGAAAGAGGGCGTTACCTTTGCAGACCTTTCTGATTGTTGGAATTCACTGAACCTTGAAGAATTGGGCAATGTTAAGGTTATTGACACCTACGAAAAGGGCGAAGTTAAGAGTATTACCATCCGTCTTAACTTCTCATCCAAGGAAAAAACTCTTGAAATGGAACAGGTTCAGGGTTGGATTGATACAATTCTTGCAAATCTTAACAAAATCGGTATAGAATTAAGGGCATAAAAGGGTTATAAATAAACCTTTAAGGTAAACTTTGAATTTTCTTAACAAATTATTGTTGTAATTTTAAAATATATAGTTTATAATAATATTCAAGATTTAGGAGGTGTTTATATGACAGATAAAACAATACAGTTCACTATCAGTGACGAACACGAAAGAGAGATGCGCGAGATTCTTGTAACCGTTTATAACGCTTTGGTTGAAAAAGGCTACAATCCGACAAATCAGCTCGTTGGTTATATACTGTCGGAGGACCCCACCTATATTACAACCCACAACAATGCAAGAAGTCTTATTCGTAAGATTGACAGGGATGAGCTTTTACAGGCTCTCCTCAAGGCATACCTTAACTAATCTTAATATTAAGGAGTGTTTTCTTTGGCAGAAAAACAAAGCTTCTTGACCTACAAGGGCAAGCCCCTCGTTCGTAAAGGCAACACAATTTATTACGGTGACATTAACGATCCTTACGTTGCTCTCCTTTCCGTTGTTGAATCCCACGAGGTTCACGGAGTTAAAATTGCAGACAAGGTAAAAGTTCAGCTCGTTAACACCGCTGAAGCTAATCCCCTCGCCGCTATCGAAAAAAATTCCGACAAAAACGGAATGTATGCGGCAATCGAGATTGCTTCTATATGGCTCGAAAGAGCATTAAAAAACTAAAAAACAACTCACTCTACTTAATAGCGGAGTGAGTTGTTTTTACTTATCAGATTATTTGATTAAAGAATTTCTCCGTTTTCGATTGCGTGTATCTGGTCAACTCGGCGCTGATGCCTTCCGCCCTCAAATTCGGTGTTGAGGAACACATCTACGAGTTCACAAGCCAAACCTCCGCCGATAACTCTCGCACCCATACAAAGCACATTGGCATCATTATGAAGCCTTGTGAATTTGGCACTGAAATAATCGGAGCAGCATGCTGCACGGATACCTTTTACTTTATTTGCCGCCATGGAAATACCAATACCCGTTCCGCAGCAAAGAACTGCCTTATCACATTCACCTGCGGTAACTTTCAGGCATGCTTTCTGTGCAAAAGCGGCATAGTCAACGGAAGCGGTGGAATCTGTACCGCAATCCATGAAATCAACACCTTTTTCCATTAGATATTTTTTAATTTCCTCTTTAAGGGGATAACCTGCATGGTCAGAAGCAATAGCAATCATTTTTAACATCCTTTCGGTTTTTATTTATTTTTATTCTTTAATTCTCTTTCGGCTTGGGACAGTCGAAGATACCGGGGAAGCAGTTCATCTGCCGAACAACCCGAATTTTTATCTTTTTCAAGAGTTTCCGCCGCAAGAAGTACAACGGAAGCCGCGCTTTGAAATCTTATGTTCAAAGGTGCCAAAGTGATATTTTTTACGGCATCCTTCATCTTACCGTAGCAAAGAGCCGCACCGTCACCGATTAAAACAATATTTCTGTCAATATCTTTTAACTGTAGAATCAATTCATCAATTGAAATTGCACTGTCGGGGGTAACTCTTTTACATCCGTTTTTACAATCGAACTGTGCCGTATAAACCTGATTGCAACGGGCATCCATAACCGACACCCCATAAACACCGCTGTTTTCCAGTGGCTTTGCGATAGTCTCAAGAGTTGAAACTCCGAAGCAGGTTTTATCAAGGGGTTGAGCAAGCCCTTTAACCGCAGAAACTCCGATACGCACACCTGTAAAAGACCCGGGCCCGTTTGATACTGCAAAGCAATCAATATCATTTATACTGACACGCGCTGTTTTTAAAACATTATCAATCATCGGCAGTAGTGTCTGACTGTGTGTAAGACCTGTATTTGAGAAATCAACTGCCAATACTTTTCCGTCGGAATATACTGCGGCGGAAGCGGCAGTAGCCGTACTATCTACTCCAAGAATCTTCATAAACACCGTCACCACACATTCTCAATATTCTGTCATCGTCATTTTCACCCCGTATAAACTCAATTCTGATAAGTTTATCTTCCGGGAGGGCATTTTCAATATTTTCGCTCCATTCAATTGCAAGTACGGAACCATTATCCAAATAATCGAAGAAAGCCGTTGAGCATAAATCCTCAAAAGTATTTATTCTGTACATATCAAAATGGCATAGAGGAATTTCACCGCCATACTCGTGGACAAGGGCAAATGTGGGACTTGATACATCCGTAACTATCCCCAGCCCCCTTGCAACGCCTGCGGTAAATCGGGTTTTCCCCATACCGAGACCGCCAAAATAGGCTATAACTTCGCCTCCTTTTAAAACGGCACCTAATTTTTCACCCAACTGTTCAGTTTCTTCGGGCGAACGAGAAAAAACTTCTACCATAAACAACCTCAAAAATTTAAAACACTTGAAAATACCTTTTATTATATGTATAATAACAATATTACAAGATAAAATCAAGAGGTGCAGGACTTGAAAAAATTTTTTTCGCTTACAAGAAGGTTTGTATCGGAAACGGACAAAATTCTTCTTATGCTTATAACTGCCGCTTCTGTATTCGGTGTTATGATGGTTCACAGCGCAACTCAATGGCGGTTGCAAGAGGGTGAATTCATACACCGCGATGCCATTGTTATGATCATCGCCGCAGTTGCAGGTATTATCATAACCCTTATAATCTCGTCTATTGATTACGAACTTATTATGAAATTGTGGCCCATTATTGCTCTTTTTTGCGTGGGGCTCATGCTTATTACACTTGTTTTCGGCGCCGCACCCGAATCACGTCCCGACGCTAAATCATGGCTTAAATTCGGCTCCATTTATTTTCAATCTTCCGAACTTGTAAAAATAGGCTATGTAATAACCTTTGCAATGCACCTTGAATTGTGCAAGGACAACATAAACAGTGTAAAATCAATTATTCTCCTTGGAATACACGCTCTCGTACCCATAGGTCTTGTTGTTCTTACCGGTGATATGGGTTCGGCTTTGGTTTTTATTTTTATGACGGTTGCAATGCTGTACTTCGCAGGTTTGCATATTGGCTTTTTCGGTGGGGGCGGTATCTTGGCAATAGCCGCGTCACCGCTGATTTGGATGTATATTTTCGACGATTACCAGCGAAACAGATTTTTGGCTCTGTTCCGACCTGAGGAATTTGCCGATGAAAGTTACCAACAGCGATTAGGTCTGAATGCGCTGGGCTCCGGCGGATTTTTCGGTCAGGGTTACTTAAAAGGAACTTACACCCAGGCGGGCCTTGTTCCCGAACGTGAAAATGACTTTATTTTCACCGCAATCGGTGAAGAAACAGGTTTTTTGGGGTGTCTGATTGCTCTTTTACTGCTTTTCTTCATCTGTTTTAAAATGATAAAAATCGGCAAGGAAGCAAGGGACTTTTCCGCACAACTCGCCTGCTACGGTATTGCCTCTATGATAGCCTCCCAGGTGGTTATAAATATTGGTATGTGTCTTATGGTACTTCCTGTTATAGGTATTACACTCCCATTTTTTAGTGCCGGCGGCACAAGCACCCTTTGTCTGTATATAGGTATCGGACTTGTTTTCAGTATCTATCGGTATAATCGTTCACGAGAAACGGTCAATTTCAGACTTTCCCACATCGCCTCACCTTTTTCAGAATATTAAATTTCAACCCCGACAGTTTTCTGTCGGGGTTAACTATTGTTTATAATTTTTTCAGTTTTGCCATTTTAGCCATAACTTTTTTTGTTCCGCAAGTATCAAAAGCAATTTCAAGGAGCATATCTCCACCCACCGCTTTTGCGCTGACAATTAAGCCTTGACCGAAAGTTTTATGTTCCACGGTATCCCCCACTTTAAAATCAAGAACAACCGAATCCGTTGCCGGCTTTTTCTGTGCGGAACTGAAACCGCCCTTTGCAAATCCGCTTGCTTTTGTTTGTGGTGCAGAAGTATTTCCCTGAGGAGTTGCTGAACGGGAAAATGTCTTTGTCCCGCCACCGAAAGAGTTACCGCCGTAGGAAACACCCGAATACCCACCGTAGAAGGTCTGTTGGGGTGCATTACGTTCAAAATCAGTAAGTTCCTCGGGTATCTCCGAAAGAAAGCGTGAGGGCCTTGTAAAACTTGTGTTACCGAACAACATTCTTGAACGTGCGTTTGTAATATAAAGTTTTTCCTTTGCTCTGGTAATTCCAACATAGCAAAGCCTACGTTCTTCTTCAAGCTCGCTTGGGTCATACATCACCTGATTTCCCGGGAAAAGTCCTTCCTCCATTCCCACTATAAACACAACGGGGAATTCAAGTCCTTTTGCTGAATGTAAGGTCATCATAACCGTTGATTCACTTTCGGAATTGTAATTATCGAGATCCGTCATCAAAGCAACTTCTTCAAGGAAGCCTGTTAGAGTTCCGCCCTCGTTTTCTTCCATATATCTCACAAGGTTCGCCAAAACTTCCATAACATTTGCTTTGCGTTCTTCGGCTGTTTCTTTGTCCAAATCAAGAGAAGCATAGTAGCCTGTTTTGGTTATAACATCGTCAAAGAAATCCTGAATATTCTTTTCTTCAAGAGAAAGAGCAAGGGAATTTATTAACGCGGTGAAATCAACTAATTTTGCCGCCGCTCTCGAAAGCATGGGGTAATCGTTAGCGTGGGAAATAACATCATAGAAAGTCAAACCCAATCCATCTGCAATTGAAGCTGCATTATTGATTGTGGTTTCACCGATTCCCCTTTTGGGCTCGTTAATTATTCTGCGTAAACGTACAGTATCCGAGGGGTTTGCAACTACGGAAAGATATGCAAGAACATCTTTAACTTCCTTGCGGTCATAGAATCTGTGCCCGCCTATAACTTTATACGGTACAGCATTATATACAAGGGCTCGTTCAATACTGCTGGACTGGGCATTTGTTCTGTAAAGCACTGCAAAATCGGAGAATTTTCTACCCGTGGCAACACCGTTGAGAATTTCGTCGGCAACATAACGTCCCTCATCACGTTCATCTGTAAGAAGTTTAACCTTTATCTTATCTCCGCCATCTTTTTCAGTCCAGAGAGTTTTGCCTTTTCTGCCCTTATTATTCTTAATAACCGCATTTGCCGCATCAAGAATAACTGAGGTTGAACGATAATTCTGCTCAAGGCGAATAACTTCGGTGTCCTCGTATTGATTTTCAAAGGAAAGTATATTTTCAATTGTTGCACCGCGGAATTTATAAATACTTTGGTCATCATCACCAACAACACAGATATTTCTGTAACCGTTTGCAAGAAGTGATGTGAGTATGTATTGGGCATGGTTTGTGTCCTGGTACTCATCCACCATAACATAGCGGAATCTGCGTTGATAGTATTCAAGAACATCGGGGTTTTCCTTCAAAAGTTTTACCGTATTCACAATGATATCGTCAAAATCCATTGCATCCGCCTTTTTAAGCATTTCCTCATACTTTTCAAAGGCTTGTCCTATTAGTTTTCTGTTAACATCAAAACCTGCGCTTGCAATATAGTCAGCGGGAGTTTGCAGGGAATCCTTTGCTCTGCTGATCTCATTTAAAACGTACTTTACGGGAAGCCTTTTTTCATCAATATCGAGAACTCTCAAAACCTCTTTCATCACACGCTTTGAGTCATCAGTATCATAAATTGTAAAATGCTTTGAAAAACCTATTCTCTCGCTGTCACGTCGAAGAATACGCACGCAACAGGAGTGGAACGTACTTGCCCAGACATCATTACCCTTTTCACCAAGCATTGTTTCAAGGCGGTTTTTAAGTTCGTTAGCCGCTTTGTTTGTAAAAGTAATGGCAAGTATTTGCCAGGGTTGAGGAGCATCCACGCTTAAAAGCGCCTGGATTTTTTCGGGAAGTTCACCGCCCTGCTCCGCATACTTTTCCAAAACTCCCATTTCATCCGCCGTAGGCATTCTGTATGAAAAATCCGAATTAAAAGCGTTACCGTACTTAATAAGATATGCAATCCTGTTTACAAGCACTGTTGTTTTGCCGCTACCCGCACCCGCAAGAATAAGGACGGCACCATCCACTTTGAAAACAGCTTTTTTCTGCATATCGTTCATGCGTGAAAACTCTTTTTCAATTATTTTTTTTCTTAATGAGTAAAAATCCATAGTTCACCTAACTGTTATCTATTATAATTCTTTTAATTTCAGAAAATGTATTAAATACACTTTTTGCTAAATCCAAATAAGAAACACAAATTTCATATTTTAGTAAATTCTGTGATTCGTTACATAAAATGATGCTTTTTATCTTTTTTTGAAGTTTAAGCATTAAGGCATCGCAGGCAAGGGTACCGTCGTGACAAGGGTTTATCAGATTCACAAGATTCTTTTGATTGCCGAGTTTATTTATAATTTCGCCCTGATTTATTAAACAACTTTTCAATAGATTTGAAAAAGCACCGCACTCATCAAAAAAGAAGGTCGCATATTCACTCAAACCCTCCGTATTTCTAAACTCATCGGACAGACATTCGCTCAACAAGAAAATATCACCCCGCTCAATCGGAGTAATAAATTCATTTTTCAGGTTATTTATAAGTTCGGATTTTTCTGCCGAAAATGACATTCTGAATGATTCGCACCCCTGTGAATCAGTAACACAAGAAAAGGCACCGCAGACAAGCTCATTCATTTTTTTCAACGTCTTGAAATAATCATAGGACCTTTTCAAAAGTCACCCCGCAAAAATCAAAATACCTTATTTCATTTTGTTTTATATAAAGAGCCACCCTTGCTGTCAATAGCAACAACCAAGGGGAAATTTTTAATTTTAAGTTCCTTTACGGATTCGCAACCCAAATCCTTAAAAGCAATTACATTACATTCTTCAACGCATTTAGAATACAAAGCACCCGCTCCGCCGATTGCGGCAAAATACACGGCACCGTACTCGGTCATTGCATCTACTACGCTCTGACTTCTGTTTCCCTTACCTATCATTGCTTTTTGTCCCAGCGATATCATTAAAGGCGAAAAAGAATCCATTCTTGAAGATGTTGTAGGACCTATGCTACCGATGGCAAGACCTTCTTTCTGTGGAGTGGGTCCTGCGTAATACACTATTGAATTCTTTATGTCAAAGGGCAAATCTTTATTTGATGAAATATACTCTTTAATTCTCTTGTGGGCGGCATCCCGTGCGGTATATACAGTTCCGGACAAAAGTACCCTGTCTCCTGCAACGAGATTTTCCGCCCATTCATTTATATTATTTGTATTTAAATAATATTCACTCATCAATAATCCTCATTTCCGACGTTGCTGTCAAAATATCCTGACCCATCCGATGCCGGTGAAGAAAAATCATATTCCTGCGCCGACTCAACGGAAGGTGTTTTACTTTCTTCAACTAAAACACTGTCAGAAATGAGAGCTTGAGCGGTTTTACTCATATCTCCCGTAAGGGCTTTGATTCGTAATTCTACCTCTTCTACCGACTTTGTAAAATTACGCGCAATTTCACCGATTCCTGCAGAAAGGTCATCTATCTTAACAGCGGTGTCACCAATTGCCGCATAGACCGCTTTTGTAACAGAATTTGCCCTCTCTTTTGCCTGTTCAACAAGTTCTTCGGAATGAACACGGGCATCAAGCATTGCCGCTCCGACCTGACGTTCAATATCCCGTTTTTTATCAAGTTCATCACGAAGTTTGGCATTTTCTTCCTTTAGCAAATTGAACTCGCTTTCATTTGCCGAATTCGCCTCAGCTTTTGAAAGCCTTTCTGTAAGTTCTTTTATAAGGGTATCCTTATCGCTGATTGCCGTCTCGTAATCATTTATTTTACCGGAAAGTTCTACAATCTCGGAACGAAGTTTGCCCGTATCCTCAAGTTCACTTTCCAAGGATGCAACCTGTGCAGTCAGTTGACTTGTTTTTGCAGTATTAGCCGCAAGCTGTCTTTCAAGCTCACTTTTTTCGCACAGCACCCTTTCAATAAAATCCATGACTTCGCTTTTTTTGAACCCGCCAAAAGCCGTTGTTCTGAACAATAAGTCGTTTGACATAAAAAAACCTCATTCAAAATAGAATAAATTATACAAATATAATTATAACAGAAGAAAATGTATAAAACAACAAAAATTTATATTTATTTTTTTGGATATATGTTGTATAATAAAGAAAAAAGTCGAAAGGTTGTGAACAACTTGAAAAAATCTGCAAAAGCTTTATTGGGTACCGCCGGTGCATTTTTCGGTTGCGGTCTTGTTATGAATTCCCTTGTGCTTACAAGAAACTCCAAAAAAATCAGCGAAAAAATGAACGAAATAGAAGAAAAGAAGAACCCGAAAGATTTAAATTCCCCTAAAGAAATTTTAAGAGCGGAGGGTGATGCCTGGGTTGATTCAAAAGGCTATGACCATATTGTTATTAAAAACAAAAAGAACGAACCCATACACGCTCTGGTAGTAAAAGCCGATGAAGAAAGCGATAAATGGCTTATTTGTATCCACGGCTACACAAGTTCTCCCAAGGGTATGGGCAGTCATGCCCTGCACTATCATGCAAGGGGCTACAATGTTCTGTTCCCCTGTCTTCGCGGTCACGATATCAGCGAACACCGTTCAATTACAATGGGATGGCTTGACAGACTTGATATTCTTGATTGGATTCAATACATATCAACCACATACAATGACCCGCAAATTGTTCTTCACGGCGTTTCCATGGGCGCGGCAACGGTTATGATGACTACCGGAGAAGAATTACCCGCAAATGTTAAGTGTGCGGTTGCTGACTGTGGCTATTCTTCCGTTTGGGATGAATTCAAAAACGAAATGAAACAAACCTATCACGTACCCGCTTTCCCCATCCTTCATGCCTCAAACCTTGCAACAAATATTGTATCAGGCTTTGATTTCAAAAAGGCATCCTCTGTTGAACAGTTGAAAAAATCAAAAACCCCCACAATATTTATTCATGGCGAAAAGGATGCATTTGTTCCGTACAGAATGTTGGATCTCAACTACAATGCGGCGGCTTGCGAAAAAGAAAAACTCTCAATTCCCGATGCGGAGCATGCGGAATCCCACCTTGTTCATCCTGAAATATATTGGGATGCAGTATTCAAATTTGTGGATAAATATGTTAAATAATCGAATATTTCGATTTTTTTAAACTCTCCGTTAATTCGGAGAGTTTTTTTACATAAAAAAACATATAATATATATGAAAATCCTTGTTCAAAACGTCAAAAAATTAACAAAATAAGAATATTTAGTATTTTATGTTGAAATTGCTCGCAAAATATAGTATTATGTTAAGGACAACAAAATAGGTTATTTTGGACTATTTTTCAGGAGGTTGTAATATGTCAGCATTAACAAACAACAAGAGCGTCCTTGCTTGGATTGACGAAAAAGTTGATCTTGTAAAACCCGACAAAATTGTTTGGATTGACGGCTCAAAAGAACAAATTGAGGAGCTTAGAGCAACTGCTTGTTCAACAGGCGAACTCATCAAGCTTAATCAGGAACTTCTCCCCGATTGCTATCTTCACAGAACAGCAGTCAACGACGTTGCACGTGTAGAAGGCAGAACTTTTATCTGTGCAAATACAAAGGAAGAAGCAGGCCCCACAAACAACTGGATGGAACCCGCAGAAGCATATAAAATGCTTTATGATATTGCTCGTGACAGCTATAAGGGCAGAACAATGTATGTTATCCCCTACTCTATGGGTCCCGTTGGCTCACCTTTTGCAAAAGTTGGTATTGAACTTACAGACTCAATCTATGTTGTTCTCAACATGGTGATTATGACAAGAGTCGGTAAAGAAGTACTTGATGTATTGGGTGACAGCGATGATTGGGTTCGCGGTCTTCACTGCCGCTGCGATATTGACGAAGAAAAGAGATACATCTGTCAATTCCCCCAGGACAACACAATCATCTCCGTTAACTCCGGTTACGGCGGAAACGTTCTTCTCGGTAAAAAATGTTTTGCTTTGCGTATTGCTTCTTACCAGGGTTGGAAAGAGGGCTGGCAGGCTGAACACATGCTCATCCTTGGCATTGAAAATCCCCAGGGTGAAGTTAAATATATCTGTGCCGCATTCCCCTCAGCTTGCGGTAAAACAAACCTCGCTATGCTGATTCCTCCGGAAATTTACAAGAAAAAAGGTTATAAAGTATGGTGCGTAGGCGACGATATTTCCTGGATTCGTAAGGGTCCCGACGGAAGACTTTATGCCATTAACCCCGAAAACGGTTTCTTCGGCGTTGCTCCCGGTACCAATGAAAAATCCAACCCCAACGCTCTTGCTTCTACTAAGCAGGGTACAATCTTCACAAACGTTGCTCTCAACCTTGACAACAACACGGTTTGGTGGGAAGGTCTTGACAAAAATCCTCCCGCAAATGCAATCGAATGGAAAGGTAATCCCTGGAACGGACAGGAAAGCGAAGAAAAGGGTGCACATCCCAACAGCCGTTTCACCGCTCCTGCAGTTAACTGCCCCTGCTTGAGTTCCGAATTTGAAAATCCCAACGGTGTTCCGATTTCCGCTATCGTTTTCGGCGGTAGGCGTGCAAAACTTGCTCCCCTTGTTTATCAGTCACGTGACTGGAATCACGGTGTTTTCGTTGGTTCAATTATGGCTTCCGAAACAACTGCTGCCGCATCCGGTGCAGTCGGTGTTGTTCGTCGCGATCCCATGGCAATGCTTCCCTTCTGCGGCTACAATATGGCTGATTACTGGCAGCATTGGATTGATATCGGTAAAACTCTTGATCCCGATAAGGCTCCCAAAATCTTTAACGTTAACTGGTTCCGTAAGGACGAGGACGGCAACTTCATGTGGCCCGGATTTGGTGATAACCTTCGTGTTCTTGAATGGATTATCGACCGTTGCGAAGGCAAAGTAGATGCTAAAGAAACAGAAATCGGTTACATCCCCTATGCTAAAGATATCAACATCGAAGGTCTTGAGGGTGAAGTTTCTCTTGAATCTCTTGAAAGCATTCTTGAAGTTGAAAAAGAACTTTGGCAGGAAGATGCAAAGGGTATTGAAGAATTCTACGCAAAATTCGGTGACAAGATTCCTCCCGTACTTGCAGAAGAACTTGCTACTCTTAAAAAGAACGTTCAATAATTATATTGTTAAGGGTTATGCTTTTGCATAGCCCTTAAACTCTTTAAAAACTTTATAAATATCATTACAGAAAGAAGTCGTTTTAAAATGGCAAAACTCACAAGAGAAAATAAAGACGGAATTTATTCTCTTATGCTTACTCCTTTTTTTGAGGACAGAAGCGTCGATTATGATACATACGAGGAATATGCAGATTGGCAGGTTTCACAGGGCGTTGAACACCTTTTTGCAGTTTGCGGAAGTTCAGAAATGAGGGAACTTTCTCTTGAAGAAAGACTCAAACTTGCTTCTCTCACAGTTAAGCACAAAGGAAACACCACGGTTGTTGCCACCGCTAACATTGAACCCACAAAAGAAGAAAATCTTGAAGAAATCAAGAAAATGGAGCAGACCGGCATTGACGGTATCGTTCTTACCACAAAGGGTATGGGTGACGATGATGATAAAATTGTTGAATATATCCGCGAACTTGCAAGCAGCACCGAACTCCCCGTTTTTCTTTATGAGTTCCCCGGCTTTCAGCCCCATATAATCAGCGGCAAGGCTTACGGCGAACTTACAAAAGACGGTCTTATCTGGGGTATCAAGGACACAACCTGTACCCTCGAGGGAATACAGTCCAAGATTGACAACAAAGGTGATTCAACAATAATACAGGCCAATATGCCCTACCTTTGGGACGCTTATGTTGCAGGTGCAAGAGGAGTTATGGCTACCCCCACTTCCTGCGGAGGTGCCTTCTTCCAAAGATTCCACGAAGCATTTGTCAGCGGCGATATGGCTCTTGCAGAGCAACGCTACAATGAGATTATTCTTCTTGACAACGCTATTGATAACGGTTTCTGTGCAAGTGCAAAAGAGCTTATAAGACTCCAGGGTATCAAAAACTTTAATTGGTACACAAGAGGCAGTCACAATCTCAGCGGTGCAAGACTCCGTTCACTTAAATCATTCCATGATTGGTGCGTAGCAAACGGACTGATGAAATAAAAAAGTTTTCCGGCCTCTCCGTAAAATCGGAGAGGTCATTTTTATTTAAAGTAAACTTAAAAATTCAAGTTTTCCATTTACATTTCACAGATAATATAGTATATTTTATGTACTTATGAATAATTATGTGGTGATAAAATGATTGATATAAAAGGTTATGTTCTTGCGGCATTCGGCGGCTTTTTGGGTGTGTGCGAGCATACTAAATTAGCAATATATTCAAGACGCGCCTTAAAGTTACAGGAAAAGACTTTGAAACGTCTTATGCGAATAAACAAATCCACGGTTTACGGTAAAAAATATAATTTTAAAGATGTTAAATCCATGGAAGATTATCAAAAAACAGTACCTTTATCAACTTATGCCGATTACGATGAATACGTATGGAGAATGGCAGAAGGTGAAAAAGGGCTTATTACAAATTTCCCTGTACGACGTTTTACGGAAAGTTCCGGAAGCACGGGTAAGCAAAAACTTGTTCCCCTCTCCTTTTGGGCAGAATGGGTTGCACAATGCTTTGGTTTTTCCGCCCCTGTGGGATGCGCTGTTAAATGGTTTCTAAAACAAGGAAGACCATTACCCCCGCAAAAAGGACTGTTGACGGCAGAAACAAGCAAAAGAAAGGTTAAAGGCGGAACAATCAGTTGTCTTTCTTCCATTCCCCTTTTAAATCTTCGTCCCCTTGTTCCGTTTTTTGCAACATCACCCAAAGAAGTTCTTTTCCCCTCTGCCGGAAATGAAATGGACATGCACTATTTGAAGTTGCGATTTGCACTCCCAAACAAAAAGGTAAGTTATTTGGGTACAATTTTTATAACAACTCTTGAATCAATGTTCTTCTATATGGAAGAGAATTGGGAAATGCTTTGTGATGATATTGAAAAGGGTATCGTCAATGAGAGTATCACTCTTCCCGAAAATTTAAGAGAAAAATATAATAAAAAACTAAAACCGAATCCTAAAAGAGCAGAGGAACTAAGAGTCGAATTCAGAAAAGGTTTTGATTGTTCCCCCATTATTCCTCGAATCTGGCCAAAGGTTGAATGGCTGTACGGTATGGGAACGGGAGCCCTTTCCCTTTACGCAAAGAAACTGCGTCGCTACATAGGTGAAGATATGCCCATACATTATTTGGGTTATACCGCTACGGAAGCATTTATGGCAGTCCCCATTGAACTTAACTCCTTTGAGTATGTTATGCTCCCCCAAAACGGATTCTATGAATTCCGCCCAATTGACTGTGACAGTTACGATAATCTGCTTACCATAAAAGACCTTGAAGTCGGTAAGGAATACGAAATAATCATTACAAATATGAGCGGTTTTTACCGTTACAGAATCGAAGACGTTATTAAGGTTACAGGCTACTATCACCAATCTCCCAAGGTGACTTTCTGTTACAGACTGAATCAGATTGCCAATATAAGCGGAGAAAAAATCAGCCAGATGGCATTTGATGAAATTGTACAGAACCTTTCAGAAGAAACAGGAGATTTGTATATAGGTTACAGTATTTACCCCGACCGTACCACATCGCCCGGACATTACGTGCTACTTGTTGAAACCGCAACAACCGTAAGCGAAGAAAACAAGGCAAATTACAACGATTTGTTTGAAAAAATGCTTTGCAAAGGAAATGTTTCCGTTGAACCACTTATAAAAAGCGGTGCATTAGGTCATTGTGAAGTTAAATTCCTGAAACACGGAACTTACGACGATTACCGCGAAGTATTAAGAAAACGCGGCGCGAACCTTAACCAAGTGAAACCCATTAAAGTAATAGATACAGATGAAAAGAAAGAATTTTTCTTCTCACATATCATTGAGGAATAATTATGAAAACAGTCCCCGATACAGAGGTTCAAGCACTAAAGAACAAGGGCTTGACCGATGAAAAGATTATAAATGATTTAATACAATTCAAAGAAAACCATCCCAAACTTCTGAAAAAGACCTTGCCCTGCGAAATGTATGACAAGGTTAATTTGATGTGCCGAAAGTACATGGACAGAATGGCGCGTTTTGAGGTTGACTACGATTTTTTAGTTGATGAAACCGTATTCAAAAATGTTGCGGTTTGTGCTTTGGAAAGTGCCCCGTGCCTACACTCAAGAGTTATAATGAACCCCATAACACCCTATTGGAAAGTTGCGGATTATAACATAAATGATATGGTATTCTGCCGTGAGGTTGAGGATTTGGAAAAAGCAAAAAAAGAATTCTTTTCCCGGGAAATCCCCCTTAACAGCAATATTCAAATGAATATCGCTCTTTTCTACCATGGTAACAAAACATACATACTGTTTATATGGAATCACATGTGTATGGATGGTGGCGGTTTTAAAGCCTTTTGGAATGACTTTTGCAAAGGCTACACCGATTACGTTTTAAAGGGTATCTCTCCCCTGTGTTTCTCTGTGGGTTCAAGAAAATATACTGAAGTATATAGAGATATGGATGGGGCTAAAAGAATAAAAGCCAAACTCCAATTTGCCAATATATCCCCACGGGACAAACACCGTTTCCCGTTTGATAACGATAATGTTGAAAAAAATGTTGTAATAGTTTCCCGAAAAATTGAAAAAGAATACTTTGAGAAAGCAATGAATTATGCCAAATCCGCCGGTGCTTCCGTTAACGATTTGCTTGTTGCATCTTATATAGACGCCCTGAAAAAAACAGCAAACTTTAACAGTAATGACAGCATCAGCGTTTCGTGTGCTACAGATTTAAGGCGGCATATTAAAGACAAGTCAGCAATAGGCTATACAAACCATGTTTCATTCAGTCATTGCGCCGTTGAAAAAATGGGTAACAATCTAAAAGAAACCCTTGAAATTGTCAGAAATAAAACCAAAGAGTTAAAAAATGACGAATTTATGGGACTACACGGATTGCCCCTGCTTAATATAGGCTATAAAACTATGATATACTTACAGGCAGAACCTGTTGTTAAACTTTTTTACCGCAACCCAACCCTTTCCGTCAGCAATGTCGGAGCCATTGACACAACGGCATTCTCTCTCGCTCACAATAAACCCTTTTCCGCTTTTGTGGCAGGTGCGGCAAAAAACAAACCTTGTGCGGTTATGACAGCATTAAGTATCGACGGTGATTTAAGTGTTTCAATCTGTTTACGCGGTAATGACAAAGATACGGAACTGCTTGAAAAGTTCTTTACGGAATACGAAAAGAATATAAAAAGTTTTTAAAATAAAATCCTCGGAAACTCCGAGGATTTTATTTTAATACTTATTCTTTTTTAGGAACTCATAGATACGTTTACTGTTATTATTGTCGCGGTATTCAAAATACTTTTCTGCTTCAACTCTGTCCTTTTCGTTTTCAACAAATCCGTTATTTATAAAATGCTCAATATCTTTTATCAAATCGGATTCTTCCGTGGAACGATTGCCGAAAAGACCTGTTTCCATATTGATATATGAACCGTGAGCAATCGCATACTTCTCATAATCAAACTGATAGAAAAGAACGGGCTTGTCCAAATAATATACATCCCAACATACACTTGAATAATCAGTTATAAGCATTGAACACTTCATCATTAACTCATTAAGCGGTTCCTGACCGAAGGGTACATAGGTAATTCTGTCGCTGACAAAATCCTTGAAGTTTTCAATGTAATTTGCAAATTTAGGATGAATATAGAATACTAATCTTGTGTTGCCGTTTTTAAGAATTTTTGCAAGCTCGGGACTTTTAAGGAGAGATGTATAATGCTCGTAATAATCACTTTTCATAAACTCTTCATCTGAAACATCCTCAAGCCAGGAACGCCATGTAGGCATAACAAGAATAAATCTGTCATTTTTGTCTTCCTTGTCCTGCAAAGCATCCCAACGGGCAAAGCCGGTTATGGGTGCCGTTTCGGGAGTGTACAAAAGCTCGTTAACGGCAATCTCCTGTTCAACCTTGCCGGTTGTAACAAAGTATGTCATCGGAGATGAACCCTTTTTACCAAACAGAGTGTGAACGCGTTTCAAAGCCGTAACCCCGTGTTGAAGGAAAAGTATTTTTTTCTTATGCAATCTGTTCATTATAAAACTCGGAGTTGAACGCCACTTGTAGAGATGGGGTTTGGAATCCGAAGCAATACAAATCTTCATTGCGAGGCAGTACATCATGTGCTTCATACTCATAAACTGAATCACATTTCTGCCGTATTGCTCAACCTTTTTAAAATCGGGAGATCGTTTATCAATTACATAATAAATATTCTTTTTCTGTTCATCCGTAAGGTTTTCCATACAATATTTGAAGAAGAAATACCCATTATCCTGAGCATAATTTGAGAATTTTTCATATACTAACCAAATATTCTTTTTTCTCCAAAAACTTCCGAACACCTTATAAACAGCATAAACAAAAACTTCTTTTAACTTTACAAATGCCGTATCATATTCGCTATTTTCCTTATAACAGAAACAGAGGGCAAGATTCTTTCCGAGATACGGGAAAACGATGTTTTCCTTGTTAATTCTGCAAATGCAATTTATTGCAAGGAATTTTAATTTCAAGAAAATCTTATTTCTGTCATAGGAAAGCATAATTGGCTGTTTTGTTCCGTATTTTTCAATAATGACTCTCAAATCCCAGTAAATTGGCTGCAAGGGCATATCCTCTGTAAAAGTGATATTTATTTTTAATAAAAGCTTGTCTTTTAAAGTCTTTACTGAAAAATCAACAGGAATTGATACATTCTCCACTTTGGAGCGATATTGAAGAACGACACCGGTAATTTTTGCCGAAGAATCAATGGGGAATGTTGCCGTTACCATACACTTGTTTGAACGTGTTTTAACGTTTTTAAGTTCGCCGTTTTGGTAAGAAAATGCCAAATACTCATCTTCAGATGAAAAACAAAGCATAAGAGCGTTTTCAAAATAATAGGGCAATACGGCAACCTTGACATCCGTCACGGTTAAATCATACATTTCGGAAAGATCTTTTGCTCTTTGGGTATCGCATGCGAAAAGTTTTTTAAAATTGTCTTTATAATAATCTTTTACAAGGTTATAATTTTCCAATACGGGTGTTTCATAATTCCCGGCAATATCGACACTTTTGCTCTTTTGGGTAAGTAAAAGCACATTTTTTTCACCGGTGGATTTGCACGCAGCCACTATACCGATTTTTCTTTTTTCCTTATAATAAACTTCATAGTTTTCAATAAATTTCTGCAAAGGTATAATGACAGAATCGGAATTTCTGCTTTCTTCGGAAATTTCAATTACATTGGTAATTGTTTGATTTTCAATCAAAACAAGGTTTAAAAGTTCATAATCCTTATTAGTAAATGAAACCTTCAAATCCTTGCCGACTTGTTCAACGGATTTTACCGTAACACTTCTGAAATTGCTCGAATCAATTACACAATCTTTTTCATATGCCGAATATTCTGTTATAAAAACAGGGTCGATGTTTAAATTCGGGAAGGTTCTTTTAATTTCACGCAACTGAACCGCTTTCAAAGCACTTTTAACTTTAAACTTGCAAAGAATTTCTTCCAAATACGTGCGCGGTGTTGTTTTTGTTACAATTACATATTTATAATCATTGTTAAAGTAATCGTGAAGTGTGGGACCAACTTCCTTTTTAAACCACCGTCTTTCAAAATAAACGACATTATCGTCCCCCGCCACTTTTGAAATAGTGTTAAGGTCGGCAAAGGTTTTGATAACTTGGGGATAAATGACCTTTAACGGCTTCTCTGTGTTGACAGAATAATCAGTTATAGAAAGGTCACTTTCATCATCCTCAAACAAAAGTTTAAGAAGTTTTTTGCTTATATCGGGACTGTCATATTTAAAGAATGTTTTAAAATACTCTGTATCTTCGTATGAATCAAAATCAAGATTTCCCCCTGCAAGCACGTCAACGAATTCGTCAACATCATAAATCTTTTTAAACGGAAGTTCTGCAACATCCATATACATTCCTCGGTCATGCATATACTCATCGTAGTCATACATAAACAGAATAATCGGTTTTTTTGTCAATGAATAATCAAAGAACACTGAGGAATAATCCGTTATTAATGCATCACAGCAATTAAGGAATGAATAGTTGTCAATACCACCGGGGAATGGCTTTATATGCTTATAAGAATCCAATGATACATCATTTTTCAATATGGGATGGAAATTCACGAAAAGAATCTGATCATCATTTAATTTTTTGTCGAGTTTTTTGAATATTCCGGCTACGGTTTTGCTGTAAACCTCGGTACTTATATCGTGATTACTTGTACCTCTCCATGTGGGCATATAGCCATAGACCGTTTTGTTTTCAAGACCTAATTTTTTCCTTAACGCTTTTCCGCTTTCATCATTAAAGAATATTTCATTTCTCGGGTAGCCTGCCATAACAACCTTACCCGAATATAAAGGGTTAAGATTATAGCAATCCATCATCACATCCCTGGTAAAATCATTGGGAAAGGTAATGTAATCAGCCTGCAAGAAGTTATGCTGAACATTATACATGGACTCTATGCCCAACCGCATATCTTTGCCTAGGGTCTTTAAGGGTGTGCCGTGCCAGGTTTGAATATACTTCTGTCCCTCACGTTTAATAAAATAAACAGGGAATGAACTGTTGTTAATAAGATATTCGCTTGTTGCAAGTATTTTTGTATAATAATACGAATTAACATCTACAAGTTCAACATTAAGTCCTATATCCTCAATAAACTTTTGGTGCTTTTTTTTATCTATTGTTCCGTAATAAATCTTATATTTGCCCGGGTAAGATTTTAAAATTTCTCTTACCATTGCAAGACCGGAGTCAGATATATTTGAGCCGTGAAAAGATTCTACAAGTATTGTATCAGGCTTGATTTTAAAATATTTGTAAAAATATGCATAAAAGAATTTTAACTTTGGCGGCTTTGATAGAATCATTTTTTTGATTCTTTTTAATAATTTAATAATTTTTCTAAATAAAAGTAAAATATTCATAAAAAACTCCGTTTTTACATTTCATATTTATAATTCACAAAAATGACTTCTAAATACATTTTTCGCTTATTCAATTATTTATAAACGACTGAAGAAATTTTTGTATAGTGTAAAAGCAGTAATTAACTTACATTCAATCTTTTGTAAGCGTTTTTATGTACCTTTTGAAAAATGCAACGCCGCTTTCAAGGGCATCCACAGGAATTCTCTCGTTTGTGCCGTGAGTTGTGAGAAGAAGCGAGGTGGTTGTAAGATATGGTGAATAACGGTAAATATTATCGCATACCTCCTCGTATTGACGGGCATCAGTACCGCCCATAACAAGATACGGAGCCACAATGGCTTTTGAATCCATGGATTTACAAATCTTGCTGATGGCATCAAAAGCTCTCGAATCAGTGGGAGAAATCCTTGAGGGATTGCATCCGCCTATAAATTTAACCTCAGCCTTTGGTCCTGCATATTTTTTGATGTGTGCTTCAACATCCTCAATGGTCTGACCCGGCATAATACGGAAATTTACATTAACAGTTGCTTTTTGGGGAAGAACATTGGGTGCAGGACTGCCGTTTGACATCGTAACAGCAGTTGTTGTTCTCATCATAGAAGCAACGGGAGGAATATTTTCACAAACCGTTTTTACAAGGGGTTTCAAAATGGGCAAATTGCTCATTACACATCTTACGGGATAAGTTGTATTTTTACCGATTTCATTGAAAAGTGAATAAAGTTGGTCGGTCATTTCAGCTTTGAACTGATGATTTTCAAGGTTGCACACAATTTTTGAAAGCTCACCCAACGCACTGTGTTTGGGGGGCTGAGAAGAATGTCCACCCTTTGCATTTACGGAAATTTCAAAATTTACGTGGCCTTTTTCCGCAATACCCACACCGGCAAGGTGTCCGTCGATAACCTTATCAACCTTTGCTTCAAGGATTGCACCGCCCTCATCAAGAACGCTGTCAAGTTTAATGCCATTCTCTTTGAACCAGTTAGCAATACATACTGCACCGCAGGCTTCACCCTCTGCCATAACCTCTTCATTATGACCGAAACAAAGATAAACATCTCTTTCGGGAACATAACCCTCTTCAAGAAGAGTTTCAACTGCCTCCATAATACCTATGAGATGGTTTTTCATATCAAGGGCACCCCTACCCCAAACAAAGCCCTCAGCAACCTCACCGCTGAATGCAGGATATTTCCAATCATCCTCTGTTCCCGGTGTAACGGGCACAACATCTTGGTGAGAAAGCAAACAAACAGGCTCTTTTTCGGGATGCTCGCTCTTCCAATGATATATAAGACTGCGAGTTGAAATCATTTTCTTTTCAAGTTTTTGGTGAATTAAAGGGTATGAGGTTTCCAAAAATGTATGGAACTCATCAAATACACTCCAGTCAACAATACTTTCATCTCTATTGGCAATGGTGGGTATCTGAATTGCTTTGGAAAGATTATTAACATATCTGTCGATATCAACTTTTTCAGGTTCTAATTTATCTGCATCGGAAATCGGTTCTGCTTTATATGTTGTTGCGGCTCTAACCATACTAACAGCAACGCCCGTTGCCGCGGCAACACCCAAACCTGTTGCAAAAACTTTTGATTTTTTCATAATTATCTCTCCTATTTAAAATTCGAATAATGAAATTTGATCACTGTCGGGCAAATCACCGAAAGCTCCGCAAGCTTTAAGCAAAGCAACCGTGGATTTACCGGCACCGGAGCGCACCTCAAAATCCTCAATTGAAGAAAAAGCCGTACCGCCGTCGTCCTTTGCGTTGGCAAGTTGCTCCGCCGCACTTTCGCCAACACCCGCAAGTGCCGAGAAAGGCATTCTGATTTTACCGTTCTCCGGCTCGTATGAATTTGCCGTGGATTTATAAATATCAATGGGGAGGAATTCAATTCCGCGTATCATTGCTTCGTAAACAATCATCATAATTGTTTCTTTATCTTTTTCGGCATTGGATGCTTCCTTACCCTTGCTTTTTATCATCTGAAGTAAGGTTTTTACGGCTTCCTTGCCTTTTGACATTGATTCTGCATCAACATCACCACCGCGAACGGTAAGATATGCACAGTAGTATTCCAAAGGCTTATAAACCTTGAACCAGGCAAGACGAAGGGATGCAATAATATATGCCGCCGCGTGCGCTTTAGGGAACATATACTGAATCTTTTTACAGGAATCAATATACCATTCGGGAACATCGTGTTCTCTCATCAGTGCTTCCTGTTCAGGCTTCAACTGTTTATTCTTCTTACGGACATCCTCCATAATATCAAATGCCTGTTTGGGCTCAAGACCCTTATGAAGAAGATAAACCATAATACTGTCACGTGTACCGATAACCTCGGAAATAGTACAAGTACCTTCTTTTATTAAATCCTGGGCATTGCCCAACCACACGGCAGTACCGTGGGAAAGTCCGGCAATCTGTATAAGGTCCGCAAAGGTTTGAGGCTTTGCTTCAAGTAACATTCCCTTTGTGAAATCAGTTCCCATTTCGGGAATGGAAAGCGTACCTGTCGGCCATCCCAATTCTTCCGCCGTAACACCCAAAGGCTCCGGAGAAGTACAAAGTTCATACAACTTTCTGTCACTTATATCAATGTCCATAACGTCAATGCCCGTTAAATCATAAAGATGCTTGTATATGGTGGGAACATCGTGCCCCAGTTCGTCAAGTTTCAAGAGTGTATCGTGCATTGAGTTGAAATCGAAGTGGGTTGTAATAATATCTTTCGTAGCATCGTCGGCAGGTCTCTGAACGGGAGTAAAATCCTCAACCTCGTAGGTATTTGGCACAACAACCATACCGCCGGGATGCTGACCGGTAGTTCTCTTTACACCGGTACAACCCAAGGTTAAACGGTCTATTTCCGCTTTTGTTATGTTGAGACCCCGTTCTTCAACATATTTTTTAACAAAGCCGTAGGCTGTTTTTTCTGCAACACCTGAAATTGTGCCAGCCTTAAAAACATAGGCTTTGCCGAAAAGTTCCTCCGTATATCTGTGGGATTGGCTTTGATATTCTCCGGCAAAGTTAAGGTCAATATCCGGTGATTTATCACCAAAGAAACCAAGGAAGGTTTCAAAGGGGATTTCATGTCCGTCACGTATCAACGGAGTACCGCATTCCGGACAATTTTTTGCAGGTAAATCGAAACCGGAGCCAACCTCATTATGCAAGAAAAATTCAGAGTATTTACAATTTGGGCAACGGTAATGGGGCTGCAAGGGGTTAACCTCGGAAATGCCCGCCATTATTGCAACAAATGATGAGCCGACGGAACCTCTGGAGCCAACATAATAACCACATTCCTCCGAGTGCTTAACAAGGAGTCTTGCAATCATATAAAGTCCTGCAAATCCGTTTTCAATAATGGATTTAAGTTCTTTTTCAAGTCTGTCCGCAACAACCTGGGGAACGGGGTCACCGTACCACTCTTTTGCTCTCTCCCAACAATGCTTTGTTAAATCCTCTTCAGCTCCGGGAATAACGGGGTTGAATGTACCGTCGGGAATGGGCAAAATGCCCGGTTCTATCATATCGGCGATATAATTTGTGTTGGTAACAACAACTTCTTTTGCTGTTTCTTCACCGAGATATGAAAGATCCTCAAGCATCTCTGTTGTAGTTTTTAGGTAGAGGGGTGCTTGGTTGTCCGCATCCGGAAATCCCTGACCTGCTTGAAGAATCGCTCTGAATTTAGCATCATTCTTGTCAAGGAAATGAACGTCACCTGTTGCAACAGTTTTCTTACCCAATTCATCACCGAGGCTGATAATCATTCTGTTAATGTTCTCAATATCGGCATAGGAATTGATTTTTTCATGTTCAGCATCATTTTTAGTTATCATAAATTCGTTGTTACCCGTGGGTTGAATTTCAAGATAATCATAAAAAGAAGCAATCTGAAGAAGTTTTTCGTGGCTTTCCCCTGCCAAAATTGCACGGTACAACTCACCCGCTTCACAGGCACTGCCGATAATAAGTCCCTCACGTCTTTCCTCAATAAGACTCTTGGGCATTCTCGGTTTTCTGTGGAAATAATCAATATTAGAAGCGGAAACAAGCTTATACAGATTTTTTAATCCCGTCTTGTTCTTCACCAAAAGAATACAGTGATAATATTTGTCCGCTTTAATTTCTTCAACAGTTTTCTTGGAACCGTCTTCGTTGTAATCGTTAACAAGGTAACATTCGCAACCGTAAATAATTTTAAAATCGGTGCCCCTTGCGGTGTTACAAGCCTCGGGGAAAGCCTGAACACATCCGTGGTCAGTAATGGCAATGGCCTTGTGCCCCCAACTCATAGCCCTTTTTACAATGGATTTTGCACTGCTCATTGCATCCATTGCGGACATATTGGTGTGAAGATGGAGTTCAACACGTTTTTCTTCCGCTTCGTCAACAAAAGTGAGTTTGGATACCGTGGCAACACAGTTGGGACGGATTATAAAATCCTTTTTATAGTCATCGTATGCCAGTACACCGCGCACAAGAACAGTCACACCGTCCTTGATTTTGGAATCGAGATACTCCAGATTTTCTTTTGTATCAAAGAATTTACAACCAAATGAACCTGTATTATCCGTAACATTAAATTCGATAATATAACGCTTACCGTCCTTGGTCTCGCGTTTTTCGTACTTAAAAACGTCACCCCAAACAAAAATCTGGCCGTCTTCATAAGACACCTCTGACATTGGCTTAGGTTTTTGATATTTAAAATTACCGATAATAGATTTAACCGTGTTAAAATCAAGGGGTACATCGGGAAAATTTTCATATTGCGCAGAGGGACGTAAAGTTTTATTTGAGGAATCTATTTCTTGTTGTTTTTTTAAAAACTCCGCTTCATCGGAATCCTTGCCTATAAAAACAACATCTATTTCTCTGTTAAAATGGGTTTTTATGTATTCTCTCAAATACTTATCCGCTCCGGCGTTTATACAGATATCTCTTCCGCTTCTTAAAAAGTTCACGGTAAAAGTATCGTCAGAAAAAGTGGTATCTATTTCGTCAAAAAAACCGTTTGTTTGCGGAACGTTAACTTTTACAACTTTTAAAAGCATGGGGAAGCAGTTTTCTGTCAAAGCTTCCGGGGGTAAAACATATTCAAATTCAACACTTTTAAAATGGAGAGCGGATTTAATCTCGTTTGCAACGGCTTTTAGGCACATTATGTTTGAAAAAGCGTCTATATGCAAAAGAGCGCTCATGCACATTTCTTCTTTATTTATTGTTAAATCGGTGAATGTTGTCTGCTTTAACATATCACGATATTTTTCCGTGTTTATGTATTCACCGAAAATATTTAAAAAATTATACATCATATCTTATCAATTTCGTCAAGAAGTTCCTTGACTATATCTTTCTCAGGAATTTTTCTTAAAATTTCACCTTTTTTAAAGAGAACGGCACATCCGTCGCCACCGGCTATGCCCACATCCGCCTCTTTTGCTTCACCGGGTCCGTTCACCACGCAACCCATAACAGCAATTTTAACGGGCTTTTTTATATTTTTAACTGCTTCTTCCACTTCGTTTGCAAGTGAAACAAGGTCAATCTTTGTTCTTCCGCAAGTAGGACAGGAAACAATTTGCGGGGTTTCAACCCTGACATTCGCGGCTTTTAAAATGTCCTTTGCGGCATATATTTCTTTTACCGGGTCGTCAGTTATGGAAACCCTTACGGTATCACCGATACCTTTTAACAAGAGAGAACCGATACCTATGGATGATTTAATAAGAGAACTCCTTTCGGTTCCTGCCTCAGTAACCCCCAAATGCAATGGGTAATCACATCTTTCGGCAACAAGGGAATATGCCTCAACCATATTACCCACATGGGATGATTTAATTGAAATGACCGTATCGTAAAATCCGCAATCTTCAAGAAGTTTAACGTGGCGGAAAGCACTTTCAACCATCGCTTCCGGAGTGGCGCCTCCGAATTTTTCCAACAAATCTTTTTCAACGGAGCCGGAATTGACCCCTATTCTAATGGGAACTTTTTTGAGAGCGCAAGCGTCGGCAACTGCAGCTACACGCTCTGCAGAACCGATATTTCCGGGATTGATTCTTATTTTATCGACCCCTGCTTCAAGGCTTTCAAGGGCAAGTTTGTAATCAAAATGTATATCGGCTACAAGTGGAATTTGGCTCTGTTCTTTAAGTTTTCCCAAGACCCTAACCGCATCCATATCGGGTACAGCCATACGCACAATCTCACATCCTGCGGATTCAAGAGCTTTGACTTGATTCAAATTCCCCTGAAAATCATTTGCGGGAGCATTGAGCATTGACTGAATTGCAACAGGTGCATCTCCGCCTATTTTAACATTACCAACACTTACCTGTCTTGAAACACGTCTAATCATAAAAATTCACCTAAAACTGTTTTATAACATCATTGATTGAAATAACAACCATCAGCAAAAGCAAAAGAACAAGTCCCACTGTATGAACAATGCCCTCTTTTTTTGCGGGTATGGGCTTTCTTCTGATAATCTCTATGAAAATGAAGAACAATCTACCGCCATCAAGAGCGGGAATGGGAAGAAGATTAAACATACCCACATTTATTGTGATCATTGAAAGGAAGTTGAGAGCCGTAAGGATTTTATCGCTGAACTGCTCGGGCTCAGCCGTGGATTCCGCAATAGCAGAAATAGTGCCTATGGGTCCTGAAACATCCTTCATACCATATTTACCCGTCACCATATCCACAAGGCTCAAGCGTACCATTTGTACTATTGACGCAGAGTCAAGAATTGAGTTTTTTATAACGTTCAATGGGGTCGGTTCTTCACCGACAATGTAAAAATCCTGTTGAACATAGTTCCTGCCCTCATAGGCGAACTGCTTAAATTCCACATCCTCCAACAGTATCTTTTCTCCGTCACGGACAACTGTTATATCAAGCTTGTTATCCGTATCACGCACCATATTAAAAGCTATTCCTTGAGAAGAATAAACATTGGTATTATTGATTTTTACAATTACATCCCCGGCTTGCAGTCCGCTTTTGTCGCTTACGGAATCCTCCATAAAACTGTGAATTTGGCGCGTGCCTACCAAATCACCGCAAGAAAGACAAATACCTACGACAACTACACCCAAAATCAAGTTTAATACTGCCCCGGCAGCAATTATTATAAATCTTTGCCACGCAGGCTTGTTATTAAAGGCGCGGGGATTATCACTGTCCTCGTCCTCTCCCTCCATACTTACAAATCCACCGATCGGGAAAAGACGCAAAGCGTAGGTGGTTTCACCTTTTTTCTTTTTTAACAATTTGGGACCCATTCCCAAAGAAAACTCGTTAACTTTAACATCAAAGAGTTTTGCAAAGGAAAAATGTCCGAATTCATGAATTGCAATAATTATGCCAAAAAGAAAAATTGCAAGTAAAAAGGGCCAAACGCTACTCCAAATTGCGCCAATATTAGAAGCTACTATGGAAAACACCTCACAATAAAATGATTGATTAGACTTTTGCTAATTTACGAACTTTTTCACGCATCAAAACATCAGTTTCAAAAACATCCTCAAGAGTAAAATCCTGCTTTTTCAAAGTAAACTCCGAAGCAAGTTGAATCAATTCCGGAATTTGATTAAATTTGATTCTTCCCTGCCTGAAAAGGAGATTTGCTTCCTCATTTGCACAGTTAACTGCCGCAGGAAGAAGTCCGCCCTTTCTTATGGCATCCTTGCATATATTCATACACGGGAAATTTTCATAATCCGGTTTGTAAAAACTCAAATTGCCTACTTCCCACAAATCCAATTGCTTCTCGGGAGACTCAAAGCGTTCGGGATATGTTATGGCGAACTGAATGGGTAACCTCATATCGGGATGTCCCAATTGAGCAATAACAGAATTATCGTCATACTCAATCAAAGAGTGAACAATACTCTCTCTGTGCACCACAATATCAATCATATCGGGACTAACATCAAATAGCCATACCGCTTCAATAAGTTCCAATCCTTTATTAAACATTGTAGCACTATCCACGGTAATTTTTTGACCCATGCTCCAACTTGGGTGTTTCAAAGCGTCAGCAAGAGTAACATTCTCAAGTTCTTCTTTGGTTTTTTGAAAAAAAGGACCGCCGGAAGCTGTAAGAATAATCCTTTTCAAAGCTTTGTTTGAAGGAGCACCTAAAAGGCATTGAAATATTGCGGAATGTTCACTGTCAACGGGCAATATTGATACATTATTCTTTTTTGCCGCTTCCGTCACAAGATGACCACCCGCCACAAGAGTTTCCTTGTTTGCGAGTGCAATGGTTTTGCCCGCATTAACCGCATCAAGAGTGGGTTTTAACCCTGCCATACCCACAACGGAATTGAGAGTTATTTCTCCCGGAGCCTCCGCGCCGCAGAAAGACACACCCTCCATACCGCTCAAAACGGTAACTTCCAAGTCTTTGACCTTTATTTTTAAGTCTTTTGCCGCTTTTTCGTCAACCAATGCCGCGTATTTGGGCTTGAATTCACGTATTTGTGCCTCAATACCATTCACATCCGAAAATGCCGCAAGAGCCTCGATTTTATAACCGTGGGCCCTTGCTACATCCAATGTTTGAACACCTATTGATCCTGTTGAACCTAATAAATTTATACTTTTCATAATTCTTAAAATGCGTTGATAAAATATATTGCGGAATAAAGAACCGGCATTACAAACAGCGCGCTGTCAAAACGATCCATAATACCACCGTGCCCCGGAAGAATTTTACCGAAATCTTTAATTCCGAAATTACGTTTAATTGTTGAGGCGGCAAGATCCCCGAACATACTTACAACGGAGAGAACAACACTCAACAGAGCAACGGTTATGTAGGAAAGAATCGAATCCGCCTCAAAGAAAAATCTCTTAAACACAAAAAGAAGAAGTTCGTTGAGAATTATCGCACCTACAACACCGCCTATTGCACCTTCAACAGACTTTTTGGGACTGATTTTGGGACAAAGTTTGTGTTTTCCCAACTTACTGCCCACAAAATAGGCAAATATGTCCGTCATCCAGCTTGCAAAGAAAGCAAAAAGAAGAAGATATACTCCGTCAACCTTTGTGTAGCCGTCAAAATTTTTGTGAATATCGCGGAAAACAATCATTAAAGAAAAGGAAAACGGCACACATACAGAAGAAAAAATCGCGGTAACTGCCTGTTCAAATTTTGTTGTTTCAAATTTCAAAAGCATGAATATGAAAATTAAAACAACATAAACTCCGCCGAAAGCGGCAACGGGCATCTTTACTTCAAAATGAACAATAAAAGGAATTGCAATTGAAAGGAGCAGACTGAAAACCATAATCATTTTGTTTTTCAGTCCAACCGCTTTTTCAATTTCCCAAACAGCAATACCGCTGAGTAATGCTACAAAAATCGGGAACACAATTGTATTCATCAGAAAAAGTGCACCAATAAATATTATTCCGGACAAAACACCGGTTATTACTCTCTGTTTCACAAAATTCTCCCCAAACAATGAAATCACACACCGCCGAAACGACGATTACGTTTTTGATAATCAAAAAGCATTTTATTAACATCTTCCTCGGTAAAATCCGGCCAAAGAACATCGGAATACCAAAATTCCGAATATGCGGACTGCCAAGTCATAAAATTTGATAAACGATACTCTCCGCTGGGTCTTACAATAATATCGGGATCCGGTTGACCGGCTGTGTAAATGTTATTATTTACAACATCCTCCGTTATTTCATCAACGGATAACTCACCTGCACTAATCTTCTTTGCAATTTCCTTTACGGCATGGGTTATCTCTGCCCTGCCGCCATAGTTTAGAGCAATGTTAACGGTAACCTTACTGTATTTTGCAGTCTCCCGTTCTGCTTTTTCTATAAGTTTCAGCAAATCCTTGGGAAGTCCGTCCCTTTCACCGATAAACCTAAGCCGCATTTGTCGAATATCATTTTCGGCAAGTCTCTCGTCACCATTATTCAGATATTCTTTAAAAAGTTTCATTAGTGCCATAACTTCCGACTTAGGTCTGTTCCAGTTCTCTGTTGAGAAAGCATAAAAAGTCATATATTTTATGCCCACATCGGCACAGTACTCGCCTATTTTACGAAAGGTTTGTGCGCCTGCTTTATGACCTTCGCTACGTTCAAGACCACGTTTTTTTGCCCATCTGCCGTTACCGTCCATAATAAAGCCGATATGTTGGGGCAAAACATCAAATTTAGGAATATTATCGTACATAATCAGATTTCCATTATTTCCTTAGTTTTTGCATCGGCAATTTCATCGATTTTCTTAACATATTCGTCAGTAATCTTTTGAAGTTTTTCTTCACCGTACTTTTGGTCATCCTCTGTGATTTCTGAATTTTTCTTCATTGTTTTAATTTTTTCAATACAGTCACGTCTGATTTGACGAACCGCAACCTTTGCCTCTTCTCCGAATTTTGAAACATCCTTTGAAAGTTGTTTTCTTCTCTCCTCCGTAAGAGCAGGGAAAACAAGACGGATGATTCTGCCGTCGTTGGAGGGATTGATGCCGATATCGGAAGCAAGAATTGCTTTTTCGATAAGGCTCAATGCTGACATGTCCCAGGGTTGAATCGCAAGAACGCGGGCTTCCGGAACGGAAATTGCAGCCATCTGGTTAATTGGTGTGGGACTTCCGTAATAGTCAACGCTAATTTTGTCAAGAATTGCGGCATTTGCTCTGCCGGCTCTGATTGAATTGTACTCATATTTAAGAGAATTTATTGATTTCTCCATTTTTTCTTTTGCTAAATTAAATACTGATTCCATAAATAAGTACCTCCGAAAATTATAATAATAGTTATGAGTTTGTAACAACAGTACCTACACTCTCGCCGCAAACCGCTTTAAGAATATTGGATGTGTCGTTAAGATTGAATACAAGAATGGGAATATTGTTTTCCTGGCAGATAGCCGCCGCTGCGGTGTCCATTACAGCAAGATGTCTTTCAAGAAGTTCATTATGAGTAATTTTGTCAAATTTAACCGCATCGCTGAACTTGTTGGGATCCTTATCATAAATTCCGTCAACATTGGTCGCTTTGAGAAGAACATCAGCATTTATCTGTGCCGCCCTCAATGCCGCACCGGAATCTGTTGAGAAAAAAGGATTGCCTGTTCCGCCTGCAAAAATTACCGCTCTGCCCTTTTCAAGATGACTGACTGCTTTATCGCGGTTGAAAGTTTCAACAACACCGCTGATCTGAACCGCCGACTGAACACGGGCTTCAACTCCCAAATCAAGAAAACCCTGCTGGAGAGCAAGTGAGTTCATAACAGTTGCAAGCATGCCGATTGAATCCGCCCTTGTTCTGTCCATTGCACCGCTTGAACGTCCGCGCCAAAAGTTGCCACCGCCTACAACAATGCCAACCTGAACACCTTTATCGGTAACATCTTTGATAGCTTTACAAACATTTTCAATAATACCAAAATCAAAGCCGTGACCTGCTTGACCGGCAAGAACTTCGCCGCTTAATTTTAACAACAATCTGCTATAAACAGGTTTCATAAATACGCCCCTTTCACCGCAATGGTGCGGTTTATTCCTAATTGTACCATTATATTTTACAACAATCCGTAACCGTTGTAAAGTGTTTAATTGCTCAAATTTAAAGCACTTTTTTATTTATATTATATAACATATATCTTCTATTAAATTATAATGCATAAATATTAAAGGACTGACACCGAAGAAGTGACAGTCCTACAATTTATGAAACTCGTCTTTTGAGTCTTATATCATCAGCAATCATTGCAATAAATTCGGAGTTGGTGGGCTTACCCCTTTCGTTTTGAATGGTATAGCCGAAGTAGGAATTAAGCACATCAACATCCCCTCTATCCCAAGCGGTTTCAATTCCGTGTCTGATAGCTCTCTCAACTCTTGATGAGGTACTCTTGAAATTTTTTGCTACCGTCGGGTAGAGAATTTTTGTAACAGAATTTAACATTTCGGGATTTTCTACCGTAAGCCTTATAGCTTCACGTACATATCTGTAACCCTTAATATGAGCAGGCACACCGATTTGATGAAGAATCTCCGTAATTGTAACAGCCAAATCCTGAGGTTCTTCATAATGTCCGGTAACACCAACATCTTTCCAACTGGTAAGTTGAATTATTCGCTGGGCAACCATTTGAGCATCAATGGGTTTGAGAAAATAATAATCCACACCGTTACGCAACATTTCACGTTCAAAATTAGCATTATCAATACCTGACATTACAATTAACAGTGGTCGTTTTGACGGATCCTTCATATTGATTCTTGATACAACACCCGCCGCATCGATGTGTTGTAAAAAGGCATCCATCACCACAACATCGGGATTTATCTCCTCTATCATATTTAAAAGTTCCGCTCCGTTTTTTGCACAAAGCTTGACTTCCATTCGGTTAGAGCGAAGAGTAGCCGCAAGTTGCAAAGTCGAATCGTCTTTTTCGTCGGTCAATAAAATTGTTATATTGCCAACCATTTAAACACCTCCTAAAAGTATGCTTAAATTATACCCTTGAAAGCCCGTTAAATCAAGAGGGTTCAACAAATATCGTTATTTTAAACAAAAGACTTATTGTTAACTGAGAGAAAAAATTTGATATTTTTTAATTTTTGTTGAACTTTGTCGAAAACTTTAGTAATTTTGACACTATTGATAAATAATTTATCTAAAGTTTGTTATTATTTTATATTTTCTAAGTTTTTAAGCATTGTTTCGGCGAAAATACCAAACCCGCTTGTTGAGTCATTTATAAAGACATGTGTAACAGCACCAACAATTTTACCATTTTGTATTATTGGTGAACCGGACATTCCTTGAATAATACCACCCGTTTTTTCAATCAGTTCTCTATCCGTTACTTTTAATACAAGATTTTTATTGTCGGTTGAACTATAATCAACTTTTTCTATAATAATCGAATAACGCTTAGTGATTTTGTTTTCTACTGTGGAAACAATTTCTGCTTCCCCTTCCTTAACTTCCGAGCTTTCGGCAATTTCGTACAATGTGCCTGTTTGTGGTAAAGAATCGAAACACCCGTAAACACCAAGACTTCCGTTACTGAAAACAACACCGGTTCTATCACTGTCAAGATAACCGCACAACTCTCCCGCTGAGCCGTTTTGACCCTTAATAAATCCCGTAATTTCAGCATCGGTACATTCACCCTGGGAGATGGGTATTGTTGATTTAGTATCAATATCGCAAACAGCATGGCCGAGAGAAGCGAATGTACCGTCCTGCATAGTAAATGTTACGGTTCCCAAACCTGCGGAACTGTCGCGGATCCATATACCCGCCTTATATTTGCGTTCGCTCTCTGAAAATTCCGCATTAAATGTCACTTGAAAAATTTTGCCCTTGCGTTCGGCTTCAAACAGTATTGGAGTTCCCCCGCTTTTTTCAATGATTTCAGAGACATGTGTGTTACTTTTTACACCGACTCCATTTACCTTTTTAATAACATCCCCTATCTTGAGCCCGGCTTTTTCCGCTGTATTTACCGGTCCGTTGGCGGTATCAACGGCTTCAGTACCGACAATAACAACACCGTCAGCATAAAGTTTCAGTCCGATAGGATACCCACCAAGATACACTTTTGGATATTTCGTACCCGTACTATTTATCTGTCCGGTTTCTTCTTTGTCATTAAATATATTTAATAAATCGTCTTTAAATTCTGCAATTTTTCCGCTTACATTGCCGAGTTTTACATCTGCAGTTTCAAAATTATTAAAAATGTCGGAGGAAAAAACGGAAAACATTAAAACAGCCGACAAAATAATGGAAAACATGGACAGCAACAGTTTGCTTTTTTTCAAAAAAAACACCTCGCTTACACAATTTAATTTGCGTAAAAACGAGGTTAATATAAATAAAAATATTTAGAAAAACTAAACAGCCCCGAAAAACCGAGACTGTTTTAAAAAGGTAATTTTTTGAAAATTAAATGGAAATTTCGTTTGCTATTCTGTAAAGATCAAGGTCGATTGTTTTTTTCATATTGAGTGCTTCAATAATATCGTAATCAACTATTTTGTCCTTACAGGAAACAACCACTCTGTTACCGATGTCATTTTTAAGAAGTTGAACTGCATAGTTACCCATCTGGCTTGCAAGAACTCTGTCTCTAACCGAGGGAGAACCTCCGCGCTGAACATGGCCGAGAATTGTTGCTCGGCTTTCAACACCTGTTTTTTCCTGAATATATTTTGCAAGGGAGTTTGCTTCAATACCCTTAACACCCTCAGCAACAACAATAACAAAGTGCTGTTTGCCTGTTTTCTGAGTGCGCTTCATTCTTTCGATAATATAGGAATCAATATCATAATCAACCTCGGGAATGAGTATGCAAGTTGCACCAACCGCAAGACCTGCATTAAGAGCAAGATAACCTGCATTTCTGCCCATTACCTCAACAACCGAGCATCTGTCATGGGACTCCGTTGTGTCACGAATACGGTCAACCATTGCCATAACAGTATTAAGAGCGGTATCATAACCGATTGTATAATCGCAGGATGCGATATCATTATCTATTGTGCCGGGAACACCGATACAGGGAACACCTTTTAAAGTAAGTGCACGTGCGCCCTTAAAAGTTCCGTCACCGCCGATTGTAACAATACCTTCAAGGCCGAATTCACGGCAAACCTCAACGGCTTTGTCCTGAACTTCGGGCTCTGCAAATTCAGGGCAACGGGCGGAATAGAGCATCGTACCGCCGCGATGAATAATATCGGAAACGGAACGCAGATTCATTTCATACATATCGCCTTCAATAAGACCTTTATATCCACGGCGAATACCCATAACCCTCATACCGCTTTCGCAAGCAGTCCTGACTACTGCACGAATGGCAGCATTCATACCGGGGGCGTCACCGCCGCTTGTAAGTACACCGATTGTTTTCACTTCAATGACCTCCATCACACATTTATGTTTTAAACTTTTAGGATTATATCACAGTTTATAAAATCTATCAAGAGAAAAAAGGGAATTTCTGTTATTTTTGTATTTCAAATTTGATTTGCCATTTTTTTATAACTATGATATACTTCATATCGGTGATAATATGAAGCAAAAACTCATAAGAATAATTGCTTTGTTGATTGTTATTGTTTTCCTGTGTTCATGCGGCGATGTCAACGTTTTAAAAACAAAGGAAATTACAAATAAAATCACACAAACAACAGTTGTTACAGAATCCAATATAAAAGAAATTGAAGAATACGGGGATTTTTTTAAAGAATTTACCTCGGATTTTACAATCCCGGGTCTTTTTGAGGGAATAATCCCCCAAGGCATTTGTTACATTGAAACGCTGAAGATGTATGCCGTAAGCGGTTATTTCAAAGATGGGGAATTCCCCTCCATGATAATGCTCATTGACGAAGACTCCGGTAAATTTTTAAAGGCTTTTCAACTACAAGATGTTGACGGAAACAATTATTACGGTCACGCGGGCGGTCTTGCCGCATCGGATGATTACATTTACCTTACAAGTGAATATATCTGCAACATATTCTCTGTTGAGGGTTTAAAAACTTTAAAAAACGGTGAAAATTTGAAATTTGAAAGTAATTTCAAGTTAAACACAGACGGTGCCTTTGCCTGTGTTAACGAGGGCATTTTATGGACCGGGGATTTTATGGAAAGCAGTGACGACGAAAGAAAGAACGCCCGTAAAATCACAACACTTTCAAGCGGAGAAACTTTCTATGCCTACTGTGAAGGCTACACTCTTAATAACGGCTTACCGGATGTAAAAAAAATCAATTCTCAAACAAACGGTTACATACCCGACTATGTATTGGCAATTCCGGAGCAGGTTCAGGGTATGGCTTTCACAAACAGCGGAAAACTTATTTTCTCTACAAGCTACGGAAGAAGAAACAATTCTCAAATATACATATATGATGATGTCCTCTTATCCGAAAAAGTAGGCACATACAGTGTTGACGGAACAGATATTGAACTTCTTGCTTGCAGCAGCGATTTGTTGAAGAAAGTAATAACCGCACCTCCTATGGCGGAGGGAATTGTACTTACTGAAAAAGGGCAGTATCTCATATTTGAATCCGGCGCCTCAAAATACAGAAATCACCGTGGTAAATATCCTACGGACACAGCATTCAAGGCAAACATTGAGTAATTTCATTCTCCGAGTATTCCAAATTTAAAATAATTTCATTTTATATTAATTTATAAATTTCTCCGTGTACTTTCTAGTGCAAAAGCGATTGCACCAAGTACACGGAGAATTTTTATTAAATCACAAACTTATTTTACAATAAAACAGTTACCATTTTTGCTCAAAAACTGCGTCTGCTTTTTTACCGGAGATATCATTATAGAACTCAATTTTGAGATAGTTTTCATCGTTGTTAAGAGCAAATGCTACACTTGCGGTGAAAGTGCCCGATGTTCCTACCTCGCCCGGCTCAAAAAGGTTGTTTTGAGGGTATTGCTCAAGTTCTTTTCCATTAGCATCGTATGCTTTAAAATGCGAATTGCCTATTGCCAGGCCATGAGCAATATCGTCATTTGTATATTCATATACAACAACAGCAACTCTTTCGGCATCGGGAACCTCCGATTCTTTGGGATCCGGCTCTGTATCAAATACTGTTGTTATTTTTAGGGAATAACTCCCCTCTTGAGCTCTCAAAGTCGCTTCATCACTAACAATAATCTCATTGGAGCCGATTTTCTCATAATCCTTAGTAACATTTGCCGTAACAATTGTAAAAACAAGGGAAGCAATAATGAAACAAGCTGATATAATACCGTATTTCTTGTCCATAGAATCACCTCATATCTTTATAAATTTTTTGATTTTAAAGGAATATATATACCTTTCTTTAACCGAACGTCCCGTACATTCTGATAAAGCAGAACTGTATATTTCAAGTTGATTTTTATAGACAGTTGTGTAGTAGTTTTCATCCGACACATTGTCAGTTTTGTAATCTATAAGAACAAAACTACCCTTTTCTTCAAATGCACAGTCCAATTTACCCTGAACAACAATTTGCTCTTTTTCTGCGCTTTCCTCTAAATCGGCATATAACTCACCGGCATTTTTCAAAACTGAAAATTCATACTCCTTCAGAACCTCATTCGACGCTAAAAGACGTTTGCCCACATCACTTTTGAAAAATTCCTCAACAGCTTCTACATCAAGAACCGCCAGTTCTTTTTCAGTTAATAAGCCTTTTTCTGAAAGCCTCGTTTTTTCTTTTTCCATATTTTCAAATGCCAGCTTAAAATCACAAAGTTCAAGGAATTTATGAACCGCAGTACCTCTGTCAGCGCCACTAAAACTATCGTTGAGAAAGGCGGGTTTTGCCGTGCCGAAATATTCCCTTTTCTTTTTTGCGGATTCTGTTGAAGATGCTGTTCTTTTGGCAAGAACTCCTGAATAATCATAGGGATAAACATATTCAATATTATTCTTTATCTTTTCAAGCAGCACTTCATTGGCGGGTATTCTCTCTTGGATAATTTCTGTTTTATTAAAAATATCATCATTGCTTTGAATATATGTGCAGTCAAAAGAAAAATCCGTTTTTTCTGTAAAACTTTGCAGCGGAATATCACAAATATCCCTGATTATCCCGCCATCCCTATGATTTGAAAGACTGCTTAAAATCCATTCTGCCATACTGCCGGCTCTGTAAACGGCAAAGGGATGCAATCTTCCGCCATTATCGCAAGCGAGCATGTGATTCAGTCTTATTCTGTTTTTAAGGGATTTATCGGAAACATTACAGAAAAATGTTAAATGTTCCTTTGCTCTTGTCATTGCAACATAAAGGACACGCAATTCCTCGGACAAAGTACTGAAAAGAATTGCCTTTTCGGTTGATACCGAAGAAAGAGTATGGTATCGTGTAAATTTTTCATCATCACGAATTCTCATGCCTATTCCGGTTTCCCTTGAAAGAGTCAACTGCTTGTATGCATCCATACGGTTAAAATCCTTTGAACAGTCAACAATTAAAACATAAGGAAATTCAAGGCCCTTACTTTTGTGAATGGACATAATTTTAACGCTGTTCTCTTCACCAAAATTACTGCCGCTGCTTTCTAACCCTCCCTTTTCGGCGGCAAGGTCAATATATCGGACAAAATCATTAAGACCTTTCCTACCGCTATCGGTAAAATCCTTTGAAAGATTTAAAAAGCCTTTAATATTGGATAACCTTTGTTCCCCTTCTCCTGCGGCATAATATATATCGCCCAAAGCCAAATCATTGATAATGTATTTGACAAATTCATCAATGGGGAAAGAAGCCGAAATATTTCGGTAAAGACGAATTTTATTCAAAAATGCCGCTGTCTTTTGGCTATTTTCAGAATATTTCACAAGGCAGGCATAAAGATCCGCTTTTCTGTCAATCATTCTTATTTCCGCAAGTTCATCGCAAGTGAATCCAAAGACTGCGGAAAGCAACACCGACACAAGCGGAATGTCCATCAACGGGTTGTTTATTACCTTAATCAGTGAGATTAGAAACATTATTTCTTTTGACTCCGACACCTCGCTATCGGCAGAGGAAGTAACAGGTATAGAAAGTTTTTTCATCTCCTCTGCGTATGCTCCTGCTTTGCCCCTTGCACTTCTCAAAAGAACACAAAAGTCCCCCCATCTCACCCTGCGCTCCCCTTTGCCATCGGAAACACAAACACCGGAATCAACAACCGATTTAATATACTCAGCAACTTTTCTTTCTTCCGTGGGTGCAAGTTCATTATTTTTATCTGCTTCTATACAGATTATTTCTGTGTCCGGTGTATCCTTTTGGGGAAAGTTAGCACTGTAATTCAAAAATTCCTTTTCGCCGTACTCCATTTCCCCCATTTCACGTGACATAGTGTTTGAAAAAATGGAGTTTACGGCTTTTGTAATTCCCTCGCGGCTTCTGAAATTGTTTTCCAGAGTAATCTGCGAAGGCCTATTGGTTCCGTCATAATCCGCAAGAGTGTTTTTCAAATTCATAAACAACTCCGGACTTGCAAGCCGAAATCCATATATGCTTTGCTTTACATCACCGACTGTATATAGATTTGTCTTTTTTCTGGAAATTATTTCAAAAATGGTATTTTGGGCTTTATTTGTGTCCTGGTATTCATCAATAAGTATTTCCTTATATTTGGAAGTAAGTTCCTCGGCAAGCGATGTTTTCTTTTCCTCCCCATCCGAGAAATCCACAAGCAAGTCTATAGTTTTATGAAGAATATCATCAAAACCGTAGGTATTTCGTTCTTGTTTTGCCTCATCAAGAACTTCGGTCAACCGTTTTACCGCCCAACACAGTTTGCTAACGATTGGATACAAGATTACACAGTCAGCCCTATTTTCACTGATTGTCGGCAATGTACGTTTTTCCAATCCGTTAAGTGCCGCTTCAAAGTCCTTAAACACTTTGTCCGTTACACTTTGTAAGATTTTATCAACATTTTTATTTCTTGAAGTCGGTTTAACCGTAACACCATCGCGAATCAACTCAACAAGCGCATCCCAATTACGATTATCCGAAAGTTCCTTTAGCAACTTTAAGTTTTTGCCCGTAGCTATAAAACGTTCTATATAATTCGGGTCAAAATCTCCCGATTCTTCAAGAAGAGCGGCACATCTATTCATTGCTGATACATAAAAGTCCGCAAACATTGAAATATATTTATAAACAACATTCGTCCAACCCGTGTTATCAATAGAATTATCGGGGGAAAACCTTTCGGCAATTTCATCGAGCCATCCAGATGGTGACGGATAGGAACGAGAATAGTTATAGAGCGTTTCAATAACCTCTTCTAAACGAACATCGTCACGTTCATTCATAAACATTTGACTAAGAGCCGTAAATGCTTCGTCATTTTCCTCGTAAAGTTCATCAACAACCTGCTTCACGGCATATTTCATAAGTTCCTTTTCGTCCTTTTCATCAAGGATTTTGAAATCCGCACCTACATTGGCAAGGTGGAAATTCTCTCTTACGATTTTGGCACAAAAAGAGTCAATGGTACAAATGTCAGCCGTTGGTAAAAGTGTCATTTGACGGCGAAGATAATCTGTATTTTCATTATTATTCTCCACTTCTTCGGAAATAGCTTTATATATTCTGTCACGCATTTCGGAAGCGGCGGCACGGGTAAAGGTTACAACAAGAATTTCCGAGACTGAACAGGGATTCTTCGTGTCGCAAAGAATTCTTTTAACACGTTCTGTAAGAACTGTGGTCTTACCGGAACCTGCGGCGGCAGAAACAAGTATTTGCATATTACGTGCTTCAATGGCTTTCAGCTGATTAGGTGTCCAATCTCTACTCAATTTCTTCACCGTCCAATCTCTCCAATGCTTTTAAATGAGTAAGCTTTGTCATCTCTTTAAAAGCATCGCCTTTTTCTCGGGAACAAACAGGTTTATAGGAACAGTACTCGCACATTTTACCCTCCTGTTTCCCCTTTTCACCTACGGGAACTGCATTAACCTCCCCGTTGTGGAGAGCATTTCCCATTGAAATAATTTTATTGTCAATCAATTTAGAAAGCGTTTTGTATTGGGACAAAGAATAATAGTTATCTTTCGGTGAACCGTCCTTTTTATAGGATACAGGGAAATAATCGGGTAAAACATCCACACCCATACCGTTAAATACAACAGGGCTGTCAAGCACCATACCTGAAAGTTTACCGCTGATGCGTTTTTGATTTTCAATATTTTCAGCAGTAGGTGAACGTAAATCCAAGTAATTATTTAATCCGATACGTGAGGGAAGATACAAAACACCGGACGGCACAATATCACCGTAATATGATTTCCCGTTTTTTTCAATTGCCATAAGATACAAAACCATTTGAATGTTCAGCCCGTCAAAAAGTTCCGACAGTTTAAATTCCTTTTTGCCGGTTTTATAGTCTATGACTCGAATATACTTAATTCCATCCTTTTCCATTAAATCAACTCTATCGACAGAGCCCGTAACTTTTACTTTACCCTCTTCCAACGGTAATTCATAAGCAGGAATACAATCTCCGCCGATTCGCAATTCAAAATCACAGGGTGTAAAACTACCCACACCGAATTCTGTCTTCAAACGTTGTATTATTGCCATTGAAGTATCAACAAGACGGTTGAAAAGTCTCATAAATCTTTCGTTTTTCTCTTCAACACCACCCATTTTCTCATCAAGGTACGACTTTAAAACCGACGTTACGGTTTGCGTCAGTTCCTCGTCCGCAGCATTAAGAAATTGTGCACGGGGGTATTTTTTTAGTATTTCTTCCATAACAAGATGAATTATTGTACCGCTTTGTGCGGGGTCAAGAACGGCTTCTCTCAAAGGCTCCGCACCGAGGCCGTATCGCATAAAATATGCAAACGGACAATTATAGAAACTCTCAACCTTACTTGCAGAAATGTATATATCTTCGCCGAATAGTCGTTTTGAAACACACTTATCTTTAAAATTCAGACTTGTTTCACCACTTAAAACTCCCAGCGAGTTTATCTTGTCCCTATAATCCTCCCTATCCGCAAAATACTCATTGAGCGTGGAATTGATTTCATTGTTATAAAGATAATTTTTTGCATATACCGAAAATGCAGAATCTTCACTTTCAATATAATAATCGACCGGCAACTCACTTGTTGTTAGGGAATTGAAATCGGAAAAAACATCTTCAATGCAGTCAATAATTTCCGATTTAAAAGCTGTTGCACCGTCATTTGCCGTGCATTTATATGTGAGATATAGTTTCTCCGAAGCGGCGGTAACGGCACAATAGGCAATGAAGCGTTCTTCATCCACGGTATCTTCAAAGGGCGGACGAACTTCAACACCAAGTTCGGTCAAAAGCACTCTGTCCCCATCGGTTAATATACCGTTACCCACATTAACAAGAGGAAATTCATCCTTATTTACACCTACAAGAAAAACAATTTTTGTTTTTTCAAGACGGATTCTGTCCGCACTGCCCACAGTGACCTCGTCAAGACCCTGGGGAATTTCGCCCATATCCCCCGATTCAACAAGAATCATAAAAATTTCATACCAGCGTTTTAGAGAATAAAACTTATTTTCCGTAATAATAGCAACAGTATCAAGAATATTCATCAAATAATTCCATGAACTTTCCTGATTATTTGCTTCAACAGAAAATCCTTGCTCATCAAGAATAACGGACAATTTATACAGATTTTCTTTAATATTTGTATCAATTATAAATTCATACAAAGCTTTTGCAACGGTTTTGCCGTCACAATCCTTGCATTTTTTCTTAAAAGAAAGAATGGGTAATACTGCTTTTTTACGAATTTCGTTAAGTTCGGTAAGTTCTTTTCTTGATTTCTCGTCAAAGGCTCTGCCGAAACCATCGGGGTGCATTGAAAAATCTTTTTCCCATCCCTTTGCACCGATACCCCAAACAAGTGCATATTTTTCAAGACGTGAAATATCCGTAAGCGACAAATCCGTAAGGCCTGTTTTTAGATAACACATCAGATTTTGTGTGGTAATACCCTTCACCGCACACTCTAAAGCGGAGCAAATGCTGACAAAAAGGTTTTCCTTTACAAGAGGGTGTCTGCTATCGTCAAAAACGGGAATTGACAAGCGCTTCAAAGCGTTAATAACGCTTGATTTATATGTGCCGTTGGTACGTTCAATGACAGCAATATCACGGCATCTGTACTGTCCTGACCGCAAAAGTTTCTTTATCGTGTTTGCAACGAACAATGCTTCGTCATCGCTGTCGGAACATTTTGCAACAATAATATCGCCGTTACAACCTACTTTTTCCTTTTTTACCGTTGAAAAAAGTGATTTTTCCAGTACTGAAATATCTGAAGAAAAAGAAGTTTTTGACTGGACACAGTTAACGGATTCAACTGCAACGTTCGTTTTTGAAGCAATGGCTCTGAGTTTATTTTCCAACTCCCTCATATAGTAAAGTGCAGAAAACTTCCTCGTTTCATCATCAACACAAAGGGTAATATATACATCATCACATTGTGAAAAAGCAATTGCCAGACATTCAAATTCCTGTTTAGAAAAACTTCTGAAGCCGTCAAGGAACAAAGTTTTGTTTCTGAAAAAACCGTTTTCTGCCGCAATTTTTGTGAAAATGCTTAAAGCCTCCGTATCATTAAAATAACTTTGTTCTAAAAGGGCTTCATAGGCGTTTCTTATTAAATCCAACTCGGTAATTTTCTTTTTTAATAAATCATTTGAAGAATTATCAAGTTTTTTAATTAAATCATCACTTTCAATACAGCAATATTTTAGTTCTTTACAAAAATCCACCAGAGGATTTAAGGCGGTTGAATTGTGTCTTACATTGCCAAAAATATTAAGTTGTCCTTCCAACTGCAAAAGCGCCTCACTCATTATTGCGGCTTTGACACCGTTATCGGCGGTTTTGAGTTGTACCGCTCCTGACTTTTTCAATTCGGAAAAAACCATTCTCGGAAAACTAAAAACATCTATATTTTTCAAATATCTCGGGCCTAAAATTTTAAGCATTGCTCTTTCGGTTTCAAAAGAAAACTGCTCCGGAACAAGCAGTAGGGGTTTGCTTGAACTGTTTTGTGCCATTGAAGAAATAATTCCACGAATTTTTTCCGTTTTTCCGCTTCCTGCTCTTCCTCTTAAAAGATGTAACATAATTCACCCCACCTCTCTTATTATCAACATAATTTATTTAAATTCAGTGCTCTATACCGAGATGCCTTGCAAAGACCAATTTGTTTTAAAAATTTTTTATACAAAATATTGTATCATAAATACGATTTTTTTACAATATAATTACAGCGTACAAAAGTCAAATAAATTTATGTTCGCAAAATCCAAAACTTTTACGAAAACACTTGACAAACCGCTCTTAATTTAATATAATTTTACTCGTTGCAAAACGCGGACCATTAGCTCAGTTGGTTAGAGCAACCGGCTCATAACCGGTTGGTCCGGGGTTCGAGTCCCTGATGGTCCACCAAAGCCGTCGCAATTGCGACGGCACATATATAGGGGCATAATGTAATGGTAACATTCCGGTCTCCAAAACCGTCCTTGAGGGTTCGAGTCCTTCTGCCCCTGCCAAAAAAGAAGTAACTTTTGTCTACCAAAAGTTACTTCTTTTTTTATCCAAGCCGCAGGCTTGGTATATCATCACGCGTCAGCGTGTATATCATCGCCGTAGGCGCATATCATCAGCCGAAGGCTGTATTACCTGCGGCTTGATGAGATGCAACACTGCGTGTTGATGATATACCGCAACAAGTTGCGGATGATATACTAGGCTTCGCCTTGATTTGTTTGCGAAAAAGTAGTATAATTCTCTTAAAAGGAGGCGATTTCCAGTGATAAATGATAATTTCAAACATATTGATCCAGATGAGTTTCACGGCAAGGAACTCACTCTTCACGATTGTATGTCAGATAAGATTTCATTTGAAAATCATACACTTCGTTTTTACTTGCCCGATGGTTTTTGGGTAACATCTCATCATATAGAAAACGCTTCTGAAAAGGTAATACGAACGGATGCTTCAGTAGTCGATTTTTCTATAGAAGATATTGATGACATCATAGTTCGTGTGTTCACAAGACATAGATTGCTAGGGTTCCGAAACACAAGTGTAGAGCTTTGGGATATGGAACAACTCATTTCTGCTATAAACAGTGGAAAATGCACCTTGGAGTTTATAACGCAATACAGAACCCATTATGAGCAGATGTGGCATTGTGTAATTCATTCCAAGAAAAAGCCTTATTATAGGGAGTGCCAACTGCACTTGCCAGAAACGGAAGCAACTTTCTTTTGGAATGATCTTCGTCTGGATCGGGAATGGTAATCCACAATACTTTTAGTCGCTCTTTCGCATTTAAATACCGCATTTGTCAAAAAGACAAATGCGGTATTTTTCTTATATCATCTTTTCATGCGAATCTAAGGGTCATTTCAAGAATACGTTTAACACAATTTTCAAGTTCGGCGCGTGTTAGTTCACCTTTTTCATAAGCGGCTTTCAAGTCTTCCGGATAACCACGGTGCATTTTCATATCATTTCCTGCTTTAACCTCTTTAACAGGATTATTTTTTACACCCCAATCCGTTGTAACCATTCCCTCAAAGCCCCATTCACCGCGGAGAATACCGGTTAACAATTCATAACTTTCCGAAGTATGCTGACCGTTAATAAGGTTATATGAGCTCATAAGCGTCCACGGCTTGCCCTCTTTAACGCAGATTTCAAAACCTTTAAGGTAAACTTCTCTCAAAGCTCTTTCTGAAATGCGGGAATCACTGCCAAAACGGTTGGCTTCTTTATTATTACAAGCAAAATGCTTTACTGAAACGGCAACCTTTTGGGACTGTATTCCGCGTGTTGCTGCAGCGGCACTTTTGCCGGCAATCAAAGGATCTTCGGAATAGTACTCAAAATTACGTCCGCATAAGGGATCTCTGTGTATATTAAGTGCAGGAGTAAGCCAAATTCCAAGGTTGTTTTCTTTAACTTCCGCGCCTCCGCCTGCCCCCACTCTTTCAATCAATTCCGTATTCCATGTACAAGCAAGAAGAGTTGCACACGGCCATGCCGTTGTGGGAATTCCCGTTTCGGTATTGAGTCGTAAGCCTGCCGGTCCATCAGCAGTGGGAATCGGTGGTATATCAAGCCTTTTAAGTCCACCGAAGCAACCTGTATTTGCAACACCCGTGGGAGCCTGACCGCCTACAAACTCCATCAATTCTTCAAGAGTAAATTGTTTTAAAAACTCATCAACGGTAACGGTCTCTCCTACTTCGTCAAACATAGTCTCTTCTTGGGGAGCTTGTGCATTTATTTCCGGAACTTCACCGTAATAATATGAACTGTCGCCTGTAGGAAGTGTTTCAAAACTGCCGTCGGATAACATTCTTTTTTTCAACTTAAAAGGTCTGCACCATTGGTTAAGCTGTTCGGTTACTCTTGTATATGCAACCTTATATGTAAAATCAAGTTTTTCTGCATCTCTTACTGATGTACCGAGATAGAAACTGTATTCACCGTTTTCAAGAATAAATGCAGACTTTTGCACCTTACCCAAATCGTCAAAACTTGCCATATCGTCAACATTAAAACTTAATGCAAGAGTTTCGGATTCTCCTGGTGCAAGAAGTTTCGTCTTTTTATATGCGCCAAGCACTCTTGCCGGTTTTCCCAATAAGCCCTGTGGTGCAGCGTAATAAAGTTGAACAACCTCTTTACCCGCAGTATCACCGATGTTTTTTACAGAAACTACTGCAACAATTTTGTTATCGCTCTCGCAACAAACTTTCCCGCTCATTTCAAATTTTGTGTAAGAAAGTCCGAACCCAAAGGGATAGCGAACACAGTTCTTTTTTTCCGGTATTGTTTCAAAATATCGGTATCCCACATAAATATCTTCAGAATAGTCAACATGGTCAAAACATTCCCAAAAATCCTTTGTACAGGGATAACAATCATAGGATTTTACAATGGTATCAACCAACTTACCGCTGGGATTAACATCACCGCAAATAACATCCGCTATGGCGGCGCCACCTTCAATGCCGCCCTGCCAGCCATAGAGAATCCCCTGAACCTTAGGGTTATCTGCAAAGTATTCGCAATCCACTATTCCGCCCGAATTAACAACAATTATACACTTATTAAAGCAAGAAGTAACATAATCAATCAGTTCTTTTTCCACCTGAGAAAGATAATAATCCCCCTCATTTGCCCTTCTGTCAACACCCTCAGCGGAAAAGCGGCTAATTGTAACGATTGCTGTGTCAGCCCACTCCGACGCAGATTCTACTATATCTTTCGGAATCTTAGGTTCTTTTACATGCATTTTTGCAAAGGTGTCGTAAGTCATTTCATCCCGCTCCGTGCAAAAATCCATTGCATTTACAACATCCCAAATAGCGCTGATTTGCTCTTGAGTAAGAACATTTTTACTTTCTCTGTCAACATAGTCTTTATAAAAATCTACAAGGGGCATATATACGGAAACTTTGTTCTCTTTTTCTTTTAACTTAAAGCCTTCATAAATATTACGCACATACGGACAGTTAACGTCACCGCTTCCGCCGCCGCCTTTAATATATTCTATTGTTGCTTTGCCGAAAAGAGCAATTTTTTCACCTTTTTTAAGGGGTAAAGCCTCTTGGGAGTTTTTAAGCAGAACCATACCCTCGCCGGCACTTTCCCTTGAAAGTGCAATATGTTTTTCAGATGCTGTTACACAGCGTCCGTCCTCTCCGATGGGCATACAGGGTTGAAATCTGTAACGTGCATATTTTCTCATATAATCCTCATCCATTCTTTCTGTATTTATTAAAATTTTAATCCAATGTTTTAATTGCTGCAATAAAGTCTAATACTCCGATAACAGCTGAACCAATTCTCCGATTTTTTGAGGACGTGGTTTGTTGATTTTAAAAAGCAAATCATCAATATTTTTTTCGACTGCATCCACTTCCCTTTTGAAGTCCTGCGCCGAAACTCTCAGAACACCGAAACGCACAGCGGAAAGTTGTATAAGATTGTCCGATGTTACAACGCGAACGCTGTCATTCTTTCTGATGTCGCTAATTAGTTTTTCAATATAATTGTCACCCAGTTCACGCTCTTTGGTATATACCACGTGAATATTGTTGTAGTTGAATTTTTGTCCGTTATTACCGGGCACTTTATAGGCGTCAAAAACAACTATTGTTTCACTTTTGGTAAAAGCGGAGTAATTGCAAAGACAGTCCAATAGTTTATCACGGGCAACTCCCAAATTATCTTTTGCTATTGCCTTTAACTCATCCCAAGCGAAAATCACATTGTAACCGTCAACAACAATATACTTCTTACGAGCCTCGCCCTTGTATTCATAAACAACGGGCTTTGCGGGAGTTTTATTGTGGCTATATCTGTAAAAAGGATGTTTATCTTCACCAAACTCCCTTTTCATTATTTCTTCCAACTCTTTGTCGTCAATATGAAAATTCCTTTTATTAAGGTTCGTTTCATAAGGAGTCTCATTCTGCTGAAGACAAGCGTCAATATGCATATATTCAAACACATTGTCCCACTTCACGTTAAATCCTGCTCCGTGTGCGCAAAAAACCGAATCGGGAGTGTTGTCCAAATCACTTTCGGGAGAGTAATTCATATTTTCAATTACAGTTTCTGCATTGTGACAAATATCGTATCCGCAGACTTCCAGGTTTAACTTTCCCCTGCCGCCGGAATATGCCGCCACTTCGGAAGCATAGCCGTTTAAGGCAGTTACAGGTGCTTTGCCTGTTAAAACGCTGATACCGTTTAAATCCCGCGGAGAATCAAACTCACCATGCTTTAGTCTTATATCGTTTATGGCTCTGCCTATTTGTTCCGATGGGATTTCCAAGCGAAAACTGTAATAGGGCTCCAAAAGAACGGACTCCGCCTGCATAAGCCCCTGCCTTACGGCTCTGTATGTAGCTTGCCTGAAATCCCCGCCCTCCGTATGTTTTAGGTGGGCTCTTCCTGCGGCGAGGGTTATTTTCATATCGGTTACGGGGGATCCTGTCAGTACCCCCAAATGCTCCTTTTCTTTTAAATGCAAAAGAATCAGATTTTGCCAGTTTCGACTCAAAGAATCTTCGTTGCATTTGGAAGAAAATACAAGACCGCTTCCCCTCGGTAAAGGTTCGAGAATCAAATGAACTTCCGCATAATGTCTCAAAGGTTCATAATGTCCGACACCCTCAACCTTTTCCTTTATTGTTTCTTTATACAAAACTTTTCCGTTGTCAATCTCAACTTCAACATTAAAACGGGAGGAAATTATACTTTTGAGTATTTCCGTTTGAACTTCACCCATAAGAGAAACATATATCTCCTGCAAAAATGTATTCCACGTAATATGAAGTTGGGGTTCCTCCGCTTCAAGTTGTTTCAATTTAGTGAAAAATGCTTTTGAATCGCAATCTTTCGGTAAAACAATTCTGTAATTCATAACCGGCTCAAGAAATGCATTGGTAAATGATTTTTCAAAACCAAGTCCGTCCCCTATATTTGCACCGCTGAGCCCTGTTACAGCATATATACCACCGCTAATGCCTTCTTGAACTGTTTCAAACTTCTCGCCGGAATACACGCGAATACCGTTAATCTTTTCGCTTGTTCCGTTAACATCAATTACATCCTTAACTCTCAAGGAGCCACCTGTAATTTTCAAATGAGTAATTCTCTCACCCTTACTGTCATGGGTTATTTTATAGACCTTTGCACCGAATTCATCGGGATAGTTCCTTGGTAAAATATATTTATTCAAACCGGAAATAAAGTAATCTACTCCGTCACCTTTCAGACCCGATCCGAAGTAACAGGGCACACATTTTCTGTTTAGTATCAGTTCTTGAATCCTTCCTTTTTCAACGTTGCCTTTTTCCAAATAAGTTTCCAGAACGGACTCATCACACATTGAAATATTTTCAAAAAAATCGTCAGTATTATCATCGGAAAAATCAACAAAAGCATCGGCACAGAGTTCTTTCAATGAATTAAGGATTTCTTCTTTTGAAAGCCTTGCGTAATCCATTTTTGTTACAAAAACAAATGTGGGAATATTGTAGGCGCAAAGTAATTTCCACAGAGTTACCGTATGCGCCTGAACTCCGTCGGTGCCGCTTATAACAAGTATCGCATAATCAAGTATTTTGAGCATACGCTCGGTTTCCGCGGAAAAATCCACATGTCCCGGAGTATCAAGGAGATTTATTTCCAACTCGCCTGTATTAAAAACCGACTGACCGGCAAAAATCGTAATCCCTCTTTCACGTTCAAGGGTATGGGTATCCAAAGCCGTGTCACCGTTATCAACACGACCTAATTTTCGTATTTTGCCCGTTTTGTAAAGCAAGGTTTCCGCAAGTGTGGTCTTTCCTGCATCAACATGGGCAATGATACCCACAACTACTTTTTTCATTATACTACCCGATTCTAAAATACCGACAGAACAAGTATCGCTCTGTCGGTATTTATATTATGATTTGAATTCGACCGTAATTTTTCCGTCAACAACCTGAACGGAAATTTCATTTACAAGAGTGCCTGCATTGTCAATAAGAATATTAGCGATTTTATCCTCAACTTCTTTTCTTATTGTTCTTCTTATGTCACGTGCACCCCTGCCGCCGTCTTCGGACATATCGGCTATTATTTCATATACGCCCTTTTCGACATCAAGGTCAATTCCCTTGTCTTTAAGAGGTGATTTTAGTTCATCCAAAAGAACTTCTGCGATTTTTACAAGTTCTTCTTTTCCCAATGTGTTGAATGTAACAATCTCATCCACTCTTCCTAAAAATTCGGGACGCAAGAATTCTTTTAAGGCTTTCATGGTTTTTTCTTTTGAAGCCTGATTCTTATCACGGTTGAATCCCAACGCATTTTCTGTTATGTGGCTACCCGCATTGGAAGTCATAATAATAACCGTGTTTTCAAAACTTACGGTTCTTCCCTGTGCATCATTTGTTTTACCTTCATCAAGAATTTGAAGAAGAATGTTCAAAACATCGGGATGTGCTTTTTCAATTTCATCAAAAAGGACAACGGAATAGGGTTTTCTTCTGACTTTTTCCGTAAGTTGACCCGCTTCATCATAACCGACATATCCGGGAGGGGAACCAATAAGGCGGGAAACGCTGTGTTTCTCCATAAACTCGGACATATCAAGACGGATAAGGGTTTCGGGCGTTTCAAAAAGTTCGTTTGCAAGCTGCTTTACGAGTTCTGTTTTACCAACACCCGTGGGGCCGACAAATATAAATGACGCAGGTTTTCTAACAGCAGAAATCTGCACTCGGCTACGTCTTATTGCCGCTGAGAGAACCTCTATTGCCTCATCCTGACCGATAATTCTCTGTTTAAGTTTGCTTTCAAGTCCTGAAAGCTTACGCATATCGTTTTCTATGATTTTTGAAGTGGGAATACCTGTCCAAAGGTTTATAACCTTTGCAATATCCTCCTCAGTAACATCGTTATCATCGGCTTTGATTTTCACCTTAGCCGCTTCTTTTTCCAAAGCTATTTTTTCTGCTTTTAAATTGGAAATTGCTTCGTAATCGGGACCTTCTTCGGATGTGGTATCAAGCAGTTCTTCTTCTCTTTCGGCTATATCTTCAATTTTTGCCATAAGTTTTTGGTAATCGCTTATTGCAACATTCCTGAGATTTGCACAAGTACAAGCCTCATCAAGAAGGTCAATTGCTTTATCGGGCAAAAATCTGTCGTTTATATATCTTTCAGAAAGATGCACAGTTCTGTAAACAAGAGCATCGGAAATTTTCACCTTGTGGAAATCTTCATAATAACCTTTAATTCCCACAAGCATTTTGAAACACTCCTCCTCCGACGGCTCTTCAACCTTAACCGGCTGAAAACGTCTTTCAAGAGCGGCATCCTTTTCAATATGTTTGCGGTATTCATTGAATGTTGTGGCACCTATAACCTGAATCTGACCGCGTGAAAGTGCGGGTTTAAGAATGTTTGCGGCATTCATTGAACCCTCAGCATCACCTGTACCCACAAGATTATGAACCTCATCAATGAAAAGAATTATATTACCCTCTTCTTTAACTTCATCAACAAGACCCTTAATTCTGCTTTCAAACTGACCTCTGAACTGTGTACCTGCAACAAGAGCAGTAAGGTCAAGCAAATGAATTTCCTTGTCGGCAATTCTGGCGGGAACATCCCCCGAAGCAATTTTCAGTGCAAGTCCCTCTGCAATTGCCGTTTTACCAACACCGGGCTCACCGATCAGGCAGGGATTATTCTTTGTTCTTCTGCAGAGTATTTGTGTAATTCTGTAAATCTCAGTTTCTCTTCCGATAATTCTGTCGATTTTGCCGTCCCTGGCTCTTGCAGTAAGGTCGGTGCAATAGGAATTTAAAAATTTCCGTTTGGTTCTATGTTTACTTTTTTTCTTTTTTCCTTTTTTATCAGCATTTTCTTCTTCCGCGGTTTCGCTATCCGTTTGTTCGTCGGACAACATGGAATTATCTTCCTGTGCACCGCCGTTAAAGAAATTCTGCATAAAAGGCATTGTGCCTGCACCGCCGAGTTGGAAATCTTCCAGATTTTCCATCATATCCCCAAACTGCTCGCTTACCGCGTCAATATCATCCTCGGTAATGCCCATATTTTGCATCATCTGCTTTATGGGACCGATATTGAGTTCGGTGGCACACTTAATGCAAAAGCCTTCCTGGGTTGTTTTATCGCCATCAACCCGTGAAACGAAAATTACCGCGGGACGCTTTTTGCATTTACTGCATATCATTCTGTTGTTCATTTAGTTCTCCTAAGATAAAGTAGTAAAATTGAAATATATTATTTTTTTGAGAAACGTTCCTTAAATTGACGGAAGGTTTCGGGAAGATAACTCGCAAAGGCTACAAGGGTTAGTATTGCCGAAATAATAACAAGTATCATCATAAGAGCATCGGGAAGTGTAAATATTGCTCTTAAAACACCAACCTCGGGACCAAATGCTATTACAATAATCATAATTGCATAAAAAGCGAATGTGGCTACCTTGCCGTAAATTTCAGCCGCACCGGGACGGATACCGCAAGCAAGCATCACAGCACCGCCTGCAACCATCAAAAATTCCTTGATTATGAATACAAGAAACACCCAGCTGAAAGCCTTGAGGTTTGAATCTTCCGCTTTATGAAACGAAACAAACAAAAGTGCCGCCAATGTAATTTGAGTTAATTTATCCGCAACAGGGTCCAACATTTTTCCTAATGCACTGATTTGATTGAACCTACGGGCAATTTTACCGTCAAGGAAATCGGAAATGCCCGAAAGCACAAGTGTAAACACAGCCCATCCGTACTTGCCATTATAGAACAAAACCGCAAAAACGGGAATAAGAAGAATTCTTATAAAACTTAACAGATTGGGTATTGTCCAACATCCTTTAAATAAATCTTTCATTGTGTAACACTCCTAAATTGTACTTATCCAATAACATTGATAATCGGATTATTCTCTATAATTATCGCATAAATCTTTGAATTGTTTATGGCTTCAACAACGGGGGTTGTCCCTGACATACCTGCTATAAAATAGAAAACCGTACATACAACAAAAACAATTGCAACTGCCTTTACTACACCTATTAAGCCACCTAACAAGGCATTCAAATTGCCTAAAAGCGGAATATCGTTAACTTTTTTCAATAAGCGTGCAAGGAATTTTATTGCTACGGCAAGAATAACAAACATTACAACAAAGACTATTACTTCTACAATGTTTATCATTATTGTATGACCTATTTTATCAACCGCAAGGCTAACGAGTTCGTCGTTAGACATATTTCCCGAAGAAGCAAAAGAAGTATTAAAGGATTTAAAATTAACCCCCATCATTTCTGCAAGTTTAACAGCACCCTGAGGAAGTCCGTCAATCATTTTAGAAATTCTATCGCTGATACTCACGCTTGACGAAACATTATCCAAAGCCCTTGTAAAACGTGTTTCAATCAAATCACGTACAAATAAATTGTAAACACTTTCGGCTACCTGTTCAAAAAACTTGTATGATACTACTGCGGATATTACGAGAGAAAATGTATCTATAACCGTAGATACAAATCCTTTTTTATATGCCGCTACAACCAAAAACAGAAATAACGCAATAATGATAATATCAATTATGTATGCCATAAAAAGAACCTCCTAACATCAGTCACTCAATTTAACGGTTGAATTACCGTATGAAAAACACCTGGAAATTTTATCGAGAGAATAAATAAATATGTATTGGTCAGTTGCAAGAATACTGTTTGCATCACCTTTTATATCTATTTGACTTATCTTTCTCCCATTTAAATTATAAACCATTATAACGTTTTCGGCAAGAGCAAATATATATTTATCGCTCATTGTAACACTTTTTAATGCACAATTTACTGAAATTGTACACTTTTCCTTGCCTCCGGAAGAAAAAACGGAAACGGAAAAATCGTTTTCACTGCCGTACTTTGCTAAGGCTATAATATATTTTCCGTTATTTGAACAATCAAAGGAATTAAACTCGGATGAATAGTACTGCTTTACGGTTTCATAATTTTCGCCTTTTTTGGTGATTTTGAAAACCCCTGTATCCGAAAATAATGTCAAGGTGTTAACGGCGGTAAATCTCAAATCAAATGCGGCTGTTCCCGAAATAGTTTGGGTGCTAATCGGCTCTTGATAGTCGAATCCGAAATACTTAACGGTTGTGAATATTTCACCGTCTTTAGCTCCTACAACCGCAGCCCCCGCGAACTTTCCGTTTGGAGCCAAAGCAATTGATACAATATGTTCATACGCGCATTTCCATTGAAATTTCAACTTATTTGTTGCGGAATAAACCGTCAGTTTACTTGTGGAATCCTCTCCGAATGTGCCAAGAGCATAATTACCGCTTTGTCCGTACTCTGCACAGATGATACCGCCCGAAGCTTCTCCGGTATATACAACCTTTTTTTCGTTTATAAGCATATAGCTTTTATAACCCCTGTCAAAGATCACGGCTCTGTCCCCATTCACAGAAACCGCCGGTGATGAATAGTTATAAGGTTGCGTGAATTTAAGCTTACCGCTTCGGTTATAAACCGAAAAATTTTCCGTTGTAAGCACAAGAATACTATCGCCTAAAATAACAGTGTTAACGGTTGAATCACTATTAAGAGAAACGGGAAAACTCTCCCCGTCTTGATGAATAAATGCCGAAATCCGCCCGCTCAATGCATCAAAGGGAATAATTCCGACAGATGTAAGTACATAAACAAATACAAAGACTGCCGCTAAAATGCCGCAAATAATCATTTTACTTTTTGTTTTTTGAGAAAATCGCGGCACTTTACCATAACCTGTAAAACCACTGTTCAACTCAGTAAATTTAACTTTCAACCGATTCACCTCCGTAATACACCTTATTCAAATAAAGTCCGTCGGATACCGCCGTAATTCCGGCTTTTGTACGATCCCCTTGCTCGATAATTCCGGGTATGTCATCAACCTCTATTTTACCATTATTCACATAAAGCAGGGTACCTGCCATAATCCTTACCATGTTATACAAAAAACCGTTTCCGCATACACGAAATTTCACCAAATCACCGTCACGGAAAACCTTTGCATCATATATTGTTCTGACCTTTGAGTTCACCTGTGCATCCGCCGCACAAAAGGCGGAAAAATCATGAGTACCCACAAAGTATTGGGCAGCCTTATTCAACAATTCCACATCTATATTATACTTGTAATTAAATGCCCTTTTGTACATAAACGGCGATGGCACAAGGGTGTTTTCAATTACATATTCATACTCTTTTTTCACACAGTCAAAGCGTGCGTTAAAATCATAATCCACTTCTTCGCAAGAATAAACCGATATTTCCTTTGGTAGTTTTGCGGAAACAAGAGCCACGGGAAAACTTGAAACGGGAATCTCGGATTCGGTTCTCACATTAAAATAATATTCATTTGCGTGAACGCCCGCGTCCGTTCGACTGCAACCTATAATGTTAGGTTTTTCTCCGGTCAATCTTTCCCAGGCAGTTTTAAGTTCACCCTGTACGCTTGTTGCATTGGACTGTTGTTGCCAACCGTGAAAGGATGAGCCGTCAAAAGCGATTTTAAACAATAAATTTTTCATATTACAAAACAATTTTTTATATAAATATTCAAAAGAATTATACTTACACATACACCCGCAGTAACAATATATGCAACAACGTCTCTGTACGTGGTTTTCATTCTTCTGAGTCTTGTTCTTCCCTCTCCGCCGGTATAACAGCGGCAGGACATAGCGTCCGTAAGTTCGATTGCCCTCTTGAATGCCGAAATGAAAAGGGGAATAAATATTGGGAACAATGCCTTAATTCTGCTTATTAAATTGCCGCTTTCAAAATCCGCTCCTCTCGCCTTTTGGGCGGACATAATGCGGTCGATTTCGTCAATAAGAGTGGGTATAAATCTCAAAGCGATGGTCATCATCATTGCAAAGGTGTGAACATCCACCTTAAAAACTTTCAGGGGTGACAAAAGTTTTTCAATAGCATCCGTTAAATCCGTGGGCGAGGTGGTATAAGTAAGCAATGAACTCATTAAAAGCAATGACAGAATACGTACAATTATAAAAATCGCAGTAAATATACCATCATCGGTAATTGTGATAAACTTCCATTTAAGGAGAACATTTCCGTCCTTAATATAATAGAGTTGTAAAACAGTTGTAAGTATAATAATGGGCAAAATCGGTTTAAAACTTTTCAAAATAAGTTTTGGTGAAAGTTTTGAAAGCAAATAAACAACAATTGCAAACAAACTTAAAAGTCCCAATGCCCAAAAGTTTTTACACACAAAGATAAAAATTATAAAAACAAAGGTAAGAACGATTTTTGTCCTTGCGTCCAAATTATGAATGGGTGATTTGCCGGGGAAAAACTGTCCGATTGTTATATCTTTAATCATCTGTTCTCCCCCTTAGCCAAGTATTCAAGAATTGCTTTCTTTGCGCCATCAACGGTATAAGCCGTCTCGCCCAAATCAAAGCCGTTTCTTTTCATTTCAAGGAAAACGCTTGTAATTTCCGGAACATCAAGTCCCAACTCAAAAAGCATCTCGCCCTTTGAATAGACCTCATCAACAGTTCCCGAAAGTGCAACAAGTCCTTTATTCATAACAACAACCCTATGGGCAACTGCGGCAACATCATCCATATTATGTGAAACAAAAATCACCGTACTGCCCGTAGTAGCGTTGTAATCTTTTATAAGTTTCAAAAGGTTATTTTTTCCCTTTGGGTCAAGACCTGCGGTTGGCTCATCGAGTATAAGAACCTTTGGTTCCATTGCAATTACACCCGCAATAGCCACTCTTCTTTTTTCTCCGCCCGAAAGGTCAAAGGGAGATTTATCAAGATATTCTTCAGGAAGACCCACATAGGAAATCGCACTATATACTCTATTCTTTATTTCGTCATCGGAAAGTCCCATATTCTTAGGACCGAAGGCAATATCTCTATAAACAGTCGATTCGAAAAGCTGCTGTTCGGGATATTGAAAACAAAGCCCGATATTGAAACGACTATTATACAAAGTTTCTTTGGAAGAATGAATATCAGTTCCCTCAAACAAAACTTCTCCCGAATCCGCTTTCAAAAGTCCGTTTAAATGCTGTAAAAGTGTGCTTTTACCCGATCCCGTATGACCGATAAGGGCAACGATTTCGCCCTGTTGAAAATCAAGGGAAACACCCTTTAAAGCACCCGTTTCAAACGGAGTGCCCTTTGAATAACCGTATATTAAATTGTGCACCGTAAGCACAGCCATATTTTAACCTCTGTTATTTGTATATTCTTCAAAAATCCTGACAAAATCCTCCGCAGTCAGCGGAATTTCCTTCAAATCAACACCGCTTTCTTTAAGGGAAAGTGCAAGTTCCATAGGCTTTGGTACTGCAAGACCTATTGATTTCAAAAGTTCGGTATTTGAAAATACTTCCAAGGGCGTACCGTCAAGACGAACCTTTCCGTCATTCATTACAACTACCCTATCCGCTTTAACCGCCTCGTCCATAAAATGAGTTACAAGTATAACTGATATACCCAATTCATTTTTTAGTTTCAGCAATGCGTTCATAACATCCCGTCTGCCTATGGGATCAAGCATTGCGGTGGGTTCATCAAGAACGATGCAGTTTGTTTGCATCGCTATTACACCCGCAATTGCAACTCTTTGCTTCTGCCCCCCTGAAAGACGGTGGGGTTCGTGTCTTCTGTAATCGTACATATTAACAAGTTTCAGCGCTTCGTCAACACGTCTTCTTATTTCATTACACTCAACACCCAAATTTTCGGGGCCGAAAGCAACGTCATCCTCAACAATTGTTGCAACAATCTGATTATCGGGATTTTGAAAAACCATACCCACTTTTCGCCTTATGGGAATTTCATTACTCTCGTCGGAGGTATCGTAACCGAATGTTGTAACCGTTCCATTTGTGGGGATTTCCAGAGCATTTATAAGTTTTGCCATTGTGGATTTTCCCGATCCGTTATGACCGAGAACACAAGTGAACTGACCCTCATAGAACTCCAGGTTCAAATCTTTTAAAGCATAGTTCTCTTCATCCGTGTAGCGAAAATCCACATTTTTAAATTCAATAATTTTATTCATATTCATTTTGTCCAAACCGCAGTAGAACCGCAAGGAAGGGTTAAACCGCTATCAGTAACTTTAAGACCGATTTCATCAGCGGTGGCGCAACCGCCGAAACGTTTCGCCACAGTTGAATTCAATATGTAACTCATTACTGCCGGAGAAATACCGGCGGTATAGGAATTTATAAGAACTGCAAGAGAATTTTCCGTTAACAATTCACAACAACTGTTTACGAAGCCGTATATTTCATTTTCAAGTTTCCAGACCTCGCCCCCCGGTCCTCTGCCGTATGAGGGGGGATCCATAATTATAATATCGTACTTATTGCCCCGTCTTATTTCCCGGGCAACAAATTTCATGCAGTCATCCACAATCCAACGGACATTTTTATCGGCAACTCCCGAAGAAGCCGCATTTTCCTTTGCCCATTGCACCATACCTTTGGATGCGTCAACGTGAACAACGGAAGCACCTTTTAAAAGAGCGGACACCGTTGCGGCGCCTGTATATGCAAAGAGATTGAGAACACGCACATCTTTTCTTCCGCTTTTCTCAATTATCTCTCCAACCAAATCCCAGTTACAAGCCTGCTCGGGAAAAACTCCCGTGTGTTTAAAGCCCATCGGCTTGAGATTAAATTTTAAATCCCTGTAACCGATTTGCCACACTTCCGGAATTGTTTTGTAAAACTCCCAGGAGCCGCCACCTTGATTTGACCGGTGGTAACGGGCATGAGCATTTTTCCACATAGGGTTCGTTCGCTTTGTATTCCATATTGCCTGTGGATCCGGTCTTATAAGAAAGATATTACCCCATCGCTCCAGACGTTCTCCGTCGGAACAGTCAACAAGTTCATAATCTTTCCAAAAGTCAGAAACTCGCATTAAAGTAATCTCTCCTTAACAACCTGTGCTATTTCCTGAGCGAGAATGTTTATTTTTTCTTCATCCTTACCCTCAAGCATAACTCGGACAAGGGGCTCCGTACCCGATACACGAACAAGGACTCTGCCGTCATTACCCAATTCTTTTTCTGCCGCCGCAATAGCGTTTTTGATTTCCTTATCACGGGGGAATCTCGCTTTACCGAAATCGGAAACTCTCACGTTAACAAGAACTTGAGGGAATACCTGCATAACATCTGCCAATTCAGAAAGTTTCTTTCCTGTTTCTTTCATAATACAGAGAAGTTTCAAGGCTGACAGTTCGCCGTCACCCGTTGTAGCATGCTCGCGGAAAATAATATGACCGGACTGTTCACCGCCGATTATAAAATCATTTGCAAGCATATTTTCAAGAACGTATCTGTCGCCAACCTTGGTTTTTTCACAGTTTATGCCATTCTCCTCACAGAACTTGAAAAATCCCATATTGCTCATTACGGTAACAACGGCGGCATTGTTTTTAAGGGATCCTTTTTCTTTCATAAACTTTGCGAAAATCGCTATAAGTTTATCACCGTCAACTACGTTACCGTTCTCGTCAACTGCAAGGAATCTGTCGGCATCGCCGTCAAAAGCGAGACCTGCATCACATTTATTGCGAACAACAAAATCCTGTAAAATCTCAAGATGTGTTGAACCGCAATTTTCATTTATATTGGTGCCGTTGGGATGGGATGCAATGAAATAGCAATCATCACAAAGATTCATAAAAATCTGCGGGGCTGTTACGGAAGACGCTCCGTTTGAGCAGTCAACCGCAATTTTAAGACCCTTTAAATCCTCAATGTTATAATCCTGCAAATCGGATTCCGCAATACCTATAAGATAATTTATATAATCGGTGCGTGCGGTTTTTGAACGGGTTATTCTGCCAACATCACCGCCGATTTTCACAGGCGGAACCTGGGTTTTATCGAGAATGATACTTTCTATTTCTTCTTCAAGTGCATCGGGAAGTTTATAACCGTTGCCTTGGAAAATTTTAATTCCGTTGTACTCGCAAGGATTATGAGAAGCCGAAATCATAACAGCCGCATCATATTCATATTTTTTTACAAGATATGCGGTGGCGGGAGTGGGAATCTCTCCCAAAAGCATTACATCCGCACCAACCGAACAAAGACCTGCGGAAATTGCGGATTCAAGCATCTGGGAGGATGCTCTTGTGTCCATACCGATAAGCACCTTGGGTCTTTTGTTTGAATGTTCTGTTAACACCATTGCCGCCGCTCTGCCGATTTGCATTGCAAGCTCGCAGGTTAATTCTGTATTGGCAACACCGCGTGCACCGTCAGTTCCGAATAATCTACCCATTATATCACTCCAAAAATTTAATAAGATTCAAAAGTTGATTGTGCATCGTCCGAAACGGGATCCAAACCCAAATGTCTGTAACCCAACGGGGTTACCTTTCTTCCCCGAGGAGTTCTGGTAAGAAATCCCAGCTGCATAAGATAGGGTTCATAAACATCTTCAATGGTTACCGCTTCTTCCCCTATCATAGCGGCGATGGTATCAAGTCCCACAGGACCACCGTTATAATTCTCTATCATTGCCCTCAAGAGATTTCTATCTACAAGGTCAAGACCCAATTCGTCAATTTCCATTCTTTCAAGGGCATTCTGTGCCGATTCAACATCAATTATTCCGTTACCCATAACCTGTGCATAATCCCTTGCACGTTTTAGCAATCTGTTTGCAATACGGGGAGTTCCGCGAGAACGGGAAGCAATTTCCAAAGCCCCGTCATCTTCCGCTTCGATATTCAAAATCCCCGCGCTTCGTTTTACTATATGTGCAAGTTCTTTCGGAGAATAAAGTTCAAGTCGCAAAATAACACCGAAACGGTCACGCAAAGGAGCGGAAAGTTGACCCGCCCGTGTTGTAGCCCCGATAAGAGTAAATTTTTTCAAATCAAGTCTTATGGAACGTGCCGAAGGACCTTTGCCGATTATAATATCAAGTGCAAAATCCTCCATGGCGGGATAAAGAACTTCTTCAATACTTCTTGAAAGGCGATGAATTTCGTCAATGAAAAGAATATCGCCGTCATTAAGGCTGGTAAGAAGTGCCGCAAGATCACCGGGTTTCTCAATGGCGGGACCGGAAGTTACGCGGATTTGCACCCCCATCTCATTCGCCACAATACCCGCAAGGGTTGTTTTTCCTAACCCGGGAGGACCGTAAAGTAAGACGTGATCCAAGGATTCGTGTCTGTTTTTAGCCGCTTCAATATATATTTTTAAGTTTTCTTTCGCTTTTTCCTGACCTATATATTCATCAAGAGTACGGGGTCTCAGGGAAGTTTCTATATCATTATCGTCAGAAATAAATTCCGGAGCAATAACTCTTTCTTCGTCTGCTACAAAAAATTCGTTCATTAGTTTCTATTCACCCCTATAGCTTAAAATCTCAAAGTCATATTTTTCAACGCACCCTTAATAAGTTCTTCAACGGAAAGTTCCGGAGAAAGTTTGCTGACCGCAACGGACGCTTCGGTTTGGGAATAACCCAATGCAGTCAAAGCCGCAATAGCTTCCGATGTATTGCTCATTGTATTAGCTATATTCACCGCACTTGAAACTGAACTGCTTTCCTCGGAAATAAAGGTGGCACTTGAGATTTTATCTTTCAGTTCCATTATTACCCTTTGAGCAAGTTTGGGACCCACACCGTTGGCGGCAGTAATTGCTTTAGCGTCACCTGAAGCAACCGCAACCGCAAAAGCATCGGGAGTGAGTTCGGACAAAATAGCGAGAGCCGCTTTAGGTCCCACACCCGAAACGCTGATTAAAAGTTTAAAGGCATCAAGTTCATCGTTCGACAAAAATCCGAACAAATCCAGTGCATCCTCACGAACATTCAGATGGGTAAAAACCGTAACATCCCCGTTTTCTGAAGACAGCCTTGCAAGAGTGTTACGTGTTGTAAAACATTTAAACCCGACTCCGCCGCAGGAAATTGCGAAACTTTGTTCATCTTTATATATAATTTTTCCCGTTAAACAATAGAACATATTTAACTCCTTGAATTTAAGTTTTCATAATTATCGAATCGCTGGCGTGACCGTGACAAATTGCAAGAGCAAGGGCATCTGCTGCATCATCCGGCTTTGGGATTTTATCAAGATGTAAAAACATCTTTGTCATTTCCTGAACCTGTTGTTTTTCTGCTCTGCCGTAACCCACAATACTCTGCTTAACCTGTAACGGTGTATATTCAAAAATGGGTATTCCCGCTTTTTCAACTGCAAGTACAATTACACCCCTTGCCTGAGCAACATCGATGGCGGTTTTTTGGTTTGTGTTAAAGTAAAGCCGCTCGATGCTGACCGCGTCGGGCTTGAACTTTTCTAAAAGTTCTGTGATTCCGTTGTAAATCTCCATAAGTCGCTCATTGAAAGGCATATCCTTATGAGTTGTAACTGCACCGTATCCCATAAGTGAAAAATTGTTTCTTTCGTATCGTACCACCCCGCAGCCCACTATTGCATACCCCGGGTCAATACCGAATATAACCATATTTTCACCGCCTTCAAAACACCACACTACAATTCATAGTATTATACCATAATAGTTTAATAAATAGCAATATTTTTGGGTTATTTTTTCAGTTTGTTAACAATCTTTTTAGTGGGTTTTGCCACTCATTCTTATCTATTGATTTTCCGAAAGAAAAATGTTATAATATGTCCATCTTACAGAGAATCGGTTGAAAAATGCCGACGATAAGGAGAATAGTTATGGACAAGTTAAAAAACAAAAATACAATAGTGTTAATAGTTTCTGCAGTTCTTATTTTAATTGCAATTATTGTTGCCGTGGTTGCCACCGCCTCCTCCGGCAAGGACAAAAAAGAAAAAGATACAACCACAACACCCCAGGAGAGCGTTGCAATAGATCTTGGGTCCATTGCCGATTTGAACAATACTCCCACAACAACCGAGGCACAGCAACAGACTTCATATTCTTTTACCCCCGGCAAATATAAAATTGCCACAAAGGATGATCCCTTGGGACTCAGACTTGAACCCAACACATCTTCCGACAGATTGGTTTACATCCCCAAGGGAGAATCCGTTGAAGTTATTGCAGTCTGGGAAGACTGGGGCTATGTAGTTTATGAAAAAACAGGCGGATGGCTTTCAATGAATTATCTTGAACTGCTTTCCGGTAACACACAATCATCTACAACAACTACCACAACTGCTACTGCGGAGCAATAAGATGTTTGTTTGTAACCTTTGCCCGCGAAAATGTAATGTTAAAAGAAAAGCTCTTACCGACAACGGTAAGGGCTTTTGCCGTATGGGTGAAAACCCCGTCGTTTCAAGAGCCGCCCTGCACTTTTGGGAAGAACCGCCCATAAGCGGTACAAGGGGAAGCGGAACAGTTTTCTTTTCGGGTTGCAATTTAAGATGTAAATTCTGTCAAAATGAAGCAATCAGCAGGGATGGGTTCGGCAAGGAAATATCTGTTGAACGACTCAGAGAAATATATTTTGAACTGATAGAACAAGGCGCCCATAATATAAATCTTGTTACGGGAACACATTTTATCAATGCCATCGCTAAATCTTTAAGCGAACCCCTCCCCGTCCCCGTTGTATATAATTGCGGGGGTTATGAAGATGTTAACTCTTTAAAACTTTTGGAAAACAAGGTACAAATCTATTTGCCCGACCTAAAATATTCCGACAACCATTTAGCCTATGAATATTCCGAGGCTCCCGATTACTTTGAAACGGCAACCGTCGCCATAAAGGAAATGTACCGTCAGGTAGGAAAATGCGAATTTGACGAAAACGGTATTATGAAAAAAGGGGTTATAATTCGCCATTTGATTCTCCCCAATAACACGGAAAACACAAAAAAGGTTATTGATTGGGTAAAAAACAATTTCGAGGGCGGTGAAGTTCTTTTCAGTCTTATGAGCCAATTCACACCGAATAAGAGTTGTAAAATACCCGAACTTTCACGCAGACTCACTTTGGAAGAATATGAGAAAATTGAAAACTATCTCTTTAACTCGGGAATAGAGGACGGCTTTATGCAGGAACTTTCTTCGGCTAAAGAGGAATATATACCTCCATTTAATTTAGAGGGTGTATAATTTTTTGTAACATTGCAACTTTTCCTTCATATTATGTAATGAAGTTCAGGCTTTGACTTCAATACTTATATTAGGAGGAAGAGATATGGCTGATAATAAAAATTTCACCGACCTTCACCATATCAAAGAAGCAATTTGCATTGACACAAACAGAGTTTATGACTCCTGTGCCGACAAAGACTGCCTGACGGATTTACGTGTTTACTTAACCGACAGAGGTCAATGTATTCTTGAAAATGCTTCGACGGTGCGTCCGAGAGCCGCACAAATACTTAACTGCCTTGTTGAAGTTGAAAAAGTTCCTTTCAACAAGGGTTGCTATTCCGTTGACTTAACCTTTTTTGTAAAGGTTTGTCTTGATGCGTTCACCTGTCCCACCGCTTCACCCACCATGCTTGAGGGTCTTGTAACATTCAGTAAGAAATGCATACTCTTCGGCAGTGAGGGTAATGTTAAGATTTTCTCATCAAGCTATGTTTGTGACGGATTCGACGATCAGAACCCCGTTGGCAATACCAACCCCAGAGCAAAGGTTCAGTGTGTTGACCCCATTATTCTGGATGCAAATGTTTGCAGGGTTTGTGATTGCTGTAATACTATGGGAGATTGTTGTGATTCCGTACCCAACACAATTTGCCGTTGTTTTGAGGGCAATTTCTGCAACTGTGACAGCGAAAAGGCAATCAAAGTTACATTGGGAGTTTTCACCATCGTTCAACTTGAAAGAGATGTGCAGATGCTTATTCCCGCATACGACTTCTGCGTTCCTACAAAGGAGTGCTGCTGTGATACGGAAGATCCCTGCGACACATTTAAGAAAATCAGTTTCCCCATTGATGAATTTTTCCCGCCCAATTCAAGAGATAATGACTATTCCCCAAACTTTAACTGCGGCGGAAGTTGCGGATGCGGTAAATAAAAAAACGGGGCTGTAAAAAAACAGCCTTGAAAAAGGAAAGACTACAAACTTACCGAAAAAG
>CAYQYT010000004.1:0-129774 GCA_964421815.1 uncultured Eubacteriales bacterium
ATTTGAAAGCGGTGTTAATTTTATAATTAAGATGTTAAACAAACTTTCTTGGGAAGTTCCCGATTGGGTGCCAGTTATCGGTGGTAGCACTTTCGGTTTTAACATTAAACCTATTAGTATTCCTCGCCTCAAGGACGGAGGTTTCCCAGACGGAGAAGACGGTTTGTTCTACGCAAATCACAACGAATTGGTTGGTAAATTCTCAAACGGCAGAACTGCTGTAGCAAATAACGACCAAATTGTTGACGGTATTCGTAGCGGTGTTTATGATGCAAACCAAGAACAGAATAATCTGCTCCGTGAACAGAATAGGTTGCTTCGTCAACTTCTCGATAGAGATAATAACGGAGAAATCAATGTATCTACTATCACAAAAGCACAAAGCAGAAACAATCGCCGTCACGGTAAAACAATCGTGCCGGTAGGAACATAAGGAAAGGGGGTATTTATATGGCTATGAATTATAATCCGATAAGGTCGGTTGACGGAGTGGCTGTTAAATGCCCCTCTACTTATAAATGGAAGCAAGAAGATTTGTCTAATAAGAACGCTGGTCGTACCGAAGATACCGTTATGGACAAAAATCGTATCGGTCAAATCGTAGGTATCGAACTATCTTGGAACAATGTTACTATCGCAGAGGGTGCAAAGATTTTACAGCAATTTGACCCCGAATATGTTGAGGTTGACTATCTCGATGCGAAACAGGGTAAGTATGTCAAAAGCGTTTTCTATGTAGGCGACCGTTCTGCTCCTCTTTATAATGCAGAGTGTGGTAGGTGGAGCAACATTTCGTTCAACCTTGTAGAAAGGTCGGGTGTGTAATGTATCCTTTATCACAAGAAGCTCTTGACCTTTTTAATCAAAACTACAGACAGACTGTAGAAATTATTTTTTACGGTGTTGATGAAACAATTACTATCACAGAGTCCGATGTTATTCTCGGCTCTATGACAGTTGACCGCACTTGTATATCTGGCTCTCGTATTGAAATAGGCTCGGCTGTTGCTGCCGAATTTGCTATTACTCTCGATAATGGAGGAGGCAAATTTGACAACATTAAATTTGAGGGTGCTGAACTTTTTGTACGAGTGGGTGTTACTAAATACAATGCTCGTAAATGGGAAAACGCTCAAACACAGTATGTACCCATTGGTTATTTCACAATAGACGAGCCGTATCGTAAATTATCTACTATTCCTATTTCTGCATTAGACAGAATGGTATTGTTTGATAAGCCTGTCGATTGGTCTTTGTTTACATTTCCAATGACAGTTAAAAGTTTGTTATCACAGACTTGTACGATATGTAATGTAACGCTTGGCACAGATATAAGTGATAAACCGAATAGCGATTATATTATCAACGAAGCACCTACCGATGAAACAACCTATCGTCAAATCATTCAGTGGGTGGCTGAATTAACTGCTACTTGTGGTTTTATAGATTGGGAGGGTAAATTACAACTCTCTTGGTATAAACCTACTACAACTAAAATTACACCGTCCGAACGCTATTCTTCGGATATGTTGGAAAACGACATTGTAATAAGCGGTGTGCAAGTTGTTGATGAAGACTCGAATATTTACTTAATAGGCGATGATGCTTATGCTTTCAATATCGAGGGCAACAGTTTAATTCAGCACGATTTTCAAGCAGTTTCGGAAGCAATATATTCCGTAGTCGGTGGCTTTACCTATCGTCCTTACGAATGTACCACGAAACCTATGCCGCAAGTTTTCCCTATGGACATAGTGGAATATGTGGACAAAGACGGAATATCGCATAATACGATTGTTACCAATGTTACCTTTACTTTGAACGGCGGTACAGCTATTCAAGGACAAGGCGAAACGGAAACAAACAATGGTTATGCAACGGCTAACCCTTTAACCAAACGAGAATCGTTGATAATTAAAACAATAAAAAATGCCTTAAACGAAACACTGAATAGCAGTGTTCAATCGCTTTTGGCATTTAACGAATTGATTACAAATTCACTTGGAGTTTATTCTACGGTAATTCCGCAAGAAGACGGCTCTAAAAAATACTATATGCACGATACTCCTACACTTGAGGCAAGTACCACAATTTATACTCAAAACGCTGGAGGCTTTGCTTACACTAATAGCGGTTGGAACGGTGGAAATCCTGTATGGGAAAGCGGTTTCTCAAAAGACGGTAATGTTATAGCTAAAAAAGTGAACGCATACGGAATTGAAGTAGCCGACCCCTCTACAAAGTATTCCTCGCAAATTACCCCCGGTGTTTTCTCGGTATGGTATGGTGCTATGCAAATCTTAACAGTAAACGGTGATGAAAGTGTATTTACAAAGGTAAATATCAAAAATCAAGCCGAATGTGGCAAGATACGAGTTCTTCCCCATATTGTTGACGGAACTCTCTTGGGAACAAACATTGTGTATATAGACGATTAGAGGTGAGGTTATGGCAACTTTTACAAGTAATTCTTATGACGGTAGATATTTACAATTAACGATTACTGAATCTGTAAATGTTATAGCGAATACCTCTACTTTAACTTGGACATTAAAATCTCTTGGCGGTGCAGTAAATTACTATTCCACTGGACCGACAACGGTAACAATCAATAGTACGCAAGTTTATTACAAAGCTCGTACAGGGTGGAGTACCGAACAATTCCCGGCAGCAAAGGGAACAGTAAGCGGTACGATAACGGTTGCTCATAATAGCAACGGTGCGAAAAGTATTTCCGTTGGTTTCTCTACTGCGATTTACACATCGGCGGTAACGGAACACGGCGGTACGATGACCTTAACTACTATCGACCGTTCTGCACCGACTGTATCAGTATCTACTTCAAGCGTTACTGCAAGTTCTGTAATCATCACTGCAACATCGAGTGCGAAAGCCGATGATTTTGATTATAGCTTGGACGGTGGCTCGACTTGGCACGGACTTTCAACTACGGCTGGTACAACGGCGACAAAGACTGTTACAGGACTTTCGCCAAATACAAGTTATTCAATTAAAGTTTGTGCAAGGCGACAATACAATCAAGTTTGGGGTACATCTTCTGCGAAATCTATAAAAACATTAGGTAATACCCTACTCAATTCTGTAAACACCTTTACTGTAGATGTGGCAAGTCCTGTTTTGACGATGAACTGGACTGTGTATGCATCGTTTACACATACGCTTGTCATTAAAGACGGCAGTACAACGGTGTTGACAATTACAGGATTGACTTGTAGCACAGGTACGAACAACAAAACGGTTACGCTTACATCTGCACAGAGAACGACAATTCTCAACTATATGTCGAGCAAGAAATCGTTTACAGGAACTTTTTACTTAACTACATACAGTGGTAGCACACAAATCGGTAGTACAGTTAGTAAGACCGCAACGGTACAGACTACCTCGGGTACATCTGCCCCGACTTTTTCTGGTTTTACTCACAAAGATAGTGACGATAACGGAACAGTCGATATTACAGGTAGCGACCAGATTTATATTAAAGGCTATTCAACACTTGAAATAACCATTGGCTCTGTAGCCGCTAAAAATGGTGCAAGTATTTCGTCCTATAAGGTGACGGTTGGCTCTGCAAGTAAAACTTTTACTACTACTACTATTGATTATGGTGCGATAGGTGTTTCTGGTACAGTTACACTGAAAGTAGAAGCGATAGACAGTCGAGGTTATTCTACAGCAGTATCAAAGAACATAACGGTAATTGATTATTCCGATATATCAATCGACCATTATACAGTTCGCCGTAAGAATGAAGTCGAGGCAACTGTACAGTTAAGTTTTTCGGGAAAAATGTCGCCTATTACTGTAAACAATGTCGTAAAGAACACTCTTTTGTCTGGAAAGTTTAGATACGCTCAAAACGGCGGTAGCTATTCGGGTTGGTGCAATATGACAGTTTCGTTCACTTCGTCAACATTTGAATTTGCTACTCTCGAACTATCAAATAGTAGCGGTGTAATTGAGTTTAATCCTAATTATGCGTACAGTATTCAAATTAGAGTAACGGACAGACTTCACACCGATACGATTACCCTCGTTCTCAACAAAGGTACTCCGCTTGTAGCATTAAGGTCTAAAAAGGTCGGTATCAATACACCCGACCCACAAGATGCTCTCGATGTCCGTGAGGGTAATATCTTAATGAACGGCTATCGAATTATGGGGTTTGTGTCAGCGTTGGGAAATACGGAAGATTTGAATAATTACAAACAAAACGGTATTTTTACACAAGCAGCAAATGCAAACGCAAGTACAGATAGACATTATCCTGTAGCACGAGCTGGTTATTTGGAAGTCATTACAAATCCGTCTGGGTATGTTTTACACAGGTACACCACTTACGATTGTACGGCTATCTATTTACGATACTTTTATTCAAACTCTTGGAGTTCTTGGAAAACTATTACTCTTTGATAAGGAGGTAAAATTATGGCTCTTATCGTTAAACAACTTTCGGTCGATGTTGCACAGGAAAATATATTCCAATCAATCATCGCAAAGCAGTACGATACAGATTCTCGTTTTTTAACAGTTAGATTAACGAACGAGGGAGAACAGATTACTGTTAGTCCCACATCGGTTATTATCATAAACGCTGTAAGAGAAGATAACGAGGCAAAGGCTTTCGCCGGTACTGTAAACGAAGACGGCACGGTTACAGTTCCTATCACTTATTGGATGCTCGAATTGGACGGAATTGTCAAATGTGATATTTCGGTCATTGACAGCGAACAGAGAAAATTAACGACTACTTCTTTTACAATCAGCGTTGAAGCCGCTGCTTACTCTGGTACAGACATTACAGAGAACGAGAGTTACGATGTTCTTGTTTCCCTAATTGGTGAAATATCGGAAATACAAGCAGTCGAAGCCTCAAGAGTTGAGGCTGAAATTGCGAGAGCAGAAGCCGAAACTGCTCGTATTACTGCCGAACAGGAAAGAATATCGGCAGAAACCGCCAGAGCGACAAGCGAACAAAATCGTGTGTCAGCTTGGGCGAACGCTCTCGGCATTAAAGAAATCTATATCAATAATGTCGATGAAAACAAACAATATTTATTTCAGTTGCAAATCGTAAATGGTAAACCTGTACTTTATTACGAAGAAGCAACGGCAGAATAAAGGAGGTAAAACAAATGTCAACATTGAATCTTTTGTCGGAAGAAACTTTTATTGAGAAAATGGACAACCAGAACATTCTCCTTGCAGCGATTGCAAGTAACGGCGGCGGTGTGAAAATCACTTCTTGGAGTGCCGTTCAGCAGATTGTTCGTCTGGGTCTTGCCTCAAAGGTTTTTGCTATCGGCGACCAGTTTATTAGTACAAAAGGCGATGCACAGTTGGTATGGGACATTATAGGTTTCGACCACGATGTTCCGGCTGACAGTCAGTTCAAGCATAGTATGACTATCCAGCTCCACGACTGCTACACTTCTGCTCAATTTGATGCACGAGAAGCGTTATATTACGCTGCGGAAGATTTACCGGCTGGTACATACAATTTCAGCATTGTGTCACAACCTTGGTACACTGCCGATAACGGCAAGACTTTCCAATTCACTTTGGCTAACGATTTAGCCGCCGGTGGACAAATTGTTCTTGAAATGACCTATAATCAAGCTCTTGCTGGAAAAAGCGTTAAGGTTTACGAAAATAGCAGTTCGACAACTGTTATTGAAACTTGTACTATCAGTGAGGGAACAGGCGGTACGGCTTTAGGCAAAACAGACGGCTCGGTTGAAAATCTTAACCATATTCAAAGAGCGATTATGGGGTCTAACCGTTGGACACATTCAGCAATCAAGCAGTGGCTCAACAGTAATAAAGCCGCTAATAGTTGGTGGACTGCTAAAAACAATTTTGACAGACCGTCTTCACAGGTAACATCGGCTGGTTTCTTAACAGATATGGACAGTGAATTTTTGGCGGTTATCGGTGAGGTAAACAAGCGTACTGCTCTTAATACTATTACTGACGGAGGCGGTTATGAAGATAGCAAGGAGTTAATGTTCTTGCTTTCTCGTAGCGAACTGTATGGCGGTTTGGAAAATAGCGTGAACGAGGGTGAGCCTTATCCTTACTACGCAAATTATTCCGATTTATCAGCACCGAGTACGGCGGTAGATAGCAACCGAATCAAGTATAGAAACGGCTCGGCACAATATTGGTGGCAAAGGTCGTGCCACTCTGGTTACGCTTACATTGTTCGTGGTGTTTATCCGACAGGTTACGTCTACAGCTACTATGCGTACAACAGTAACGGAGTCGCCCCAGCTTGTAACATTATCTAAAATCCAAAATCTGCTCCGACAGGAGCAGTATTAAGACGGAGGGAATTATGTCAGTTGTTAAGTCAAAGCGTGGCGAGGGTCAGTTGGTTGTTATAACCAAAGCCGAAGAACTTGCGGAATACAGTGTTAAAATCTGTAAGAACGAGAAACACTTTCCGAAAGCATTTCGCTGGTGCTTTACAATGAAAATAGTCGATGAAGCGGTATCAATATACACTCTTATTCGTGAAGCAAATACAATATTTGTTACGACCAAAGAGGATTATAGTCTTCGCCGCCGTAAACAACTTGAGGCATTGTCGTTGACTGATTCCCTCTTGGGTCTTATCGACCTTGCGAAAAGAGTTTACGGATTAGATTCCGATAGAGTTGAGCATTGGGCTTTGCTTGTAAAGAATGTTAGTAAACCTTTGCGTAAATGGTTGAAATCCGATGAAGAAAGATATAAGGATATAGGTTGATAGTTGTAAGCTCGTTCGGTCGTGCAACTCTGGTAACGCTAACAATGTTCGTAATGTTAATCCGACAGGTAACATCAACAACAACAATGCGAACAACAGTAACGGAGTCGCCCCAGATTGTGAGATACGCTCGTATAAAGTAGGTCTATTTAGACAGAAATCAATGCACTCACACAAGGAACTATCACCCTGTCCTATGAGAAATAGGCGAAAAAGGAGCGTTGATGTCGTTTACTCCCAGAAGTAAGTACGACTACGAACAACGACTAATTATTTTAATCTTATGAATATAAAAGTTGATGATTTTACAGTTAGAGATTCTGTTTGCAGTTTCGATAATCTTTATAACGCTATGCTAAAATGCCGCAGAAATGTAATGTGGAAAGATAGCGTGGCTGGATATGTGAAGAACGGCTTGATAAATGTTCTCGATTTGAAACAATCTCTTATGGACGATACTTATAAAATTTCGTCATATTCGAGATTTAAGGTGTATGAGCCAAAAGAACGAGATATTATCAGCACTCGAATTAAAGATAGAGTATTTCAGCGTAGTCTTTGCGATAACTATTTGTATGAAAATGTAACAAGGTCGTTTATAAACGACAATGCTGCTTGTCAAATAGGCAAAGGTACATTGTATGCTCGAAATCGGTTAGAAAGGCATTTACAGAAATATTATCGCAAACACGGTACACAAGGTTGGGTACTTAAATGTGATATTAAAAATTATTTCGGTAGCACACCTCACTCGGTTGCTAAAGATGCCATAAGCCGTAGCGTTTATGACGATTGGGCTGTCGGAGAAGTAAATCGCATAATTGACAGTTTTAATCAAGGCGAAGATGCTACTGTCGGTATGGGACTCGGCTCACAAGTTACACAGTTGATACAACTTGCGGTACTTGACCCTATCGACCACCGTATTAAAGAACAGAAACACATTAAGTATTATGTTCGATATATGGACGATTTCATTTTAATTCATCACGATAAGGCATATCTCGAAGAATGTCGAAAAGATATTGAAAAGTGGTTATCCGAGTTGGGATTGCAGTTAAGCGAAAAGAAAACACAATTATTCCCTATAACACAGCCGATTAGTTTTCTTGGTTTTAGTTTTCGGCTCACCGATACAGGCAAGGTTGTAAAGAAAATTCGTCCCGAACGAATATCTCACGAAAGACGGAAACTCCGTAAACTTGCTCAAAGAGTGAAAGACGGTAAAATGACCCGAGAGGAAGTCGATTGTTGCTATCAAAGTTGGAAGGCACACGCTTCTTACGGAGATACCCATAATTTAATTCTGCGAATGGACAAATTTTACAAAGAATTATGGAGGTAAAATCTATGTTTAAGTTCTTAACTAAAAACGACCAGATTGTCAAGGACGGTAAAAAGACAGAACAGTTGGCGGCAAGACAGACAAGTACCGAACTTGCAACATCAGTAGCATTTGTTACATTAGCCGAAAGCGGCTCGATTGACGATGTTACCGCTACCGAACATACTGACCTTTTCTCTCCGTGGGTAGAAAATATCGCATACAAGGTAGGCGACTTGAGGCAGTACGACAACAATCTTTATCGTTGCGTACAGGCTCATACTTCACAAGCCGATTGGACTCCAGATGTTTCTGCATCTCTTTGGAGTAAAGTGGGCGACCCCACAGAAGAATACCCCGAATGGTCGCAACCTATTGGCTCTCACGATGCTTACGCTATGGGAGATAAGGTATCTTATGACAATAAAAAGTGGGTATCTACCGTTGATGCTAATGTTTGGCAACCGGGGGTATATGGTTGGAATGAGGTGTAAGCGATGTCCGAACTCACAACTATTGTTACCTTAATCGGTGAAATAGGTGTTTTAATTGGAGTTATTACACCTGTGATTATGAGTATGCGTAAGATTTCAAACGGAACTAAATGTCAGCTTCGTAGCGAAATGCTCCGTATTTATTATCACAACCACGAGAAAGGTATAATTCGTCAGTACGAGTATGAAAACTTTGTAATGCTTTATGAAGCGTATAAAGCACTCAAAGGTAATTCTTTTATTGACAAGATATACGAAGAAGTTAAATCTTGGGAAATTGTTTCATAGGAGGTATTTTTATGGTACTCAAACAGTGTATTCTCACTCGTAACGATTGTTACACCAAAGGAACAAAAATGACAGGCGGTAAGCCGACAGGTATTGTAGTACACTCGACAGGTGCGAATAATCCTAATTTAAAAAGATATGTTCAACCTTTGCCGACCGATAAGGACTACAATACCATAATGGCAGACCTCGGCGACAACGCTTACGATAACGATTGGAACAAAAGTTATAAAGCTGGTGAAACTAATCGTCAAGTATGCGTTCACGCTTTCATCGGTAAGAACGCTGCCGATAATATCGAAACATACCAAACCCTACCTTTCAACATTTGTTGTTGGGGTGTAGGCGGCGGTGCAAAAGGTAGTTATAATAATAACCCCCGAGCAAGAGTACAGTTTGAAATTTGCGAAGACGGTCTTACTGATAAAACATATTTCAATGCAGTATTCAAAGAAGCTATCGAATTTTGTGCTTATCTTTGTAAGGTTTACAATTTGCCTGTAAGTTCTATCAGTTCACACGCTGAAAGTTACAAAGCTGGTTATGGTAGTAATCACGGCGACTGCGACCATTGGCTTAAAAAGTTTGGTAAGGATATGGATTGGTTTAGAGCCGAAGTTAAAGCGTTGCTTACTGCTGAACAAACTAATACCGCAACTAATAAAAAACTTTACAGGGTACAGGTCGGTGCTTACGCAGTTAAGAAAAACGCTGACGGAATGGCTAACCGCCTCAAGAACGCTGGATTTAATACATATATGGTTAAGTCGGGTACTCTGTACAAAGTACAGGTCGGTGCTTATTCGGTAAAGGCAAATGCTACAAATATGCTTAACACTCTTAAAAAAGCTGGTTTCAGTGGTTATGTAACAACTTCAACAGGTACGGCTGTTGCAATATCTTCTCTTAAATCGGTTGATGAAATTGCGAGAGAAGTTATTAACGGTAAGTGGGGTAACGGCTCTGCCAGAAAGAAGAAACTCACTGCCGCCGGTTATGACTATGCAACAATTCAAAAACGAGTTAATGAACTCTGTTAATTTATTGGAGGTAAGATTATGAATTTCAACGAAATTATTACAAACTTCATCAGCGAATATGGTACTACAATTCTGTATTCCGTTATCACTATCGTATTTACCTTTTTAGGTACTGTTTGTAAAAACCTTGCAAAGAAGTATCTCAACGATAAGACCAAACAGGCGGTGGCTAAAACTGTCGTACAGGCAGTCGAGCAGATTTACAAGGATTTGCACGGCGAAGAAAAACTCAATACGGCTATCGACTCTGCAACCGAAATGTTAGCTGAAAAAGGAATTACAGTTACCGAACTTGAAATCCGTATGTTGATTGAGGCGGCAGTCGGTGAATTTAACGAAGCATTTAAGAAAACCTCTGCTACAACCGAAGAAATTACAGAATGAACAGAAAAATACCGAGTAGGACATTAAGTCCTACTCGGTATTTCTATTACAAGTCCAAAGCACTCTTTTATTATAAAAAAGTTCGAACTTGTCAGTTGTGGTCGGAGTGAGAAGATTCGAACTTCCGGCCTCTTCGTCCCGAACGAAGCGCTCTACCAAACTGAGCCACACCCCGAAATATTTATTCTATTGTTATATATTCTTTTTTGACGAAAAAATCTTCGTCCCGAAGGTCGCGCCCCATCAAACTGAGCCACACCCCGAAATTATATATTTAATTGTAAATTGGACGTTTTTTCTTGCGAAAAAATCTTCGTCCCGAAGGTCGCGCCCCATCAAACTGAGCCACACCCCGAAATTATATATTTAATTGTAAATTGGACGTTTTTTCTTGCGAAAAAATCTTCGTCCCGAAGGTCGCGCCCCACAAAACTGAGCCACATCCTGAAATTATGTTTCAAATTATATAGAGTGTTCTTAACGCGTTTCTGCTATGAAAAATCTTTGAGTAATCCGTCAAAACGCAAAAAGAATTATACATTATAGGAAGAATAAAATCAAGTCTTTTTTAAGATTTACATAATATATTTACTCAAAGTTAATCTCCAAAATATATTCATCCGTAAAATACAGTGTAATTTCAACACACGGAAAAACACCGACGGAGCGGTATTTTCGTTCCGTCGGTGTCCTTTTTGTTTAGTTGAACAACTGACCGGGCAGTTTCAGTTTTTCCTTGGGCGGAAATTTCTTATCAAATTCTTCCGCTTGTGCTTCATCCACGAAATAGCCTTTCGGTGTTTCATAAACTCCGCTGATTCCGTTTAGGAAGCCCTCTTTCAGTTCATTCAAAAGGAAATAGGGAACTGTTTCCTCGCGGGGTTCTGCATAGTAATGTATATTCCTTGTGGATGCCACCACAAAGCCGCATTTGCCGTAGAAATCAATATTCCCCTCCATGCAAATTGCGCCGATGCCCATTTTGCGGGCCTCATTCAATGCACACTCAAGGAGGATTTTGCCGTAGCCCTTACGCTTGAAATCCGGGTGAATACTGATTGGGCCGAAAGTCATTATGGGCAAAATACTGCCGTTGTCGGCTTTGATTTGCGCCCTCATAAACATTACGTGACCAATAAGTTTACCGTCCAATTCCATGACAAAATCAAGTTCCGGCACAAAAGCGGGGTCATCCCTTAAAACGTGGAGAACATAATGCTCCAAACAACCGGGCTTATACACATTCCAGAATGCTTCACGGGTTAAATTTTCAACTGCCTCATAGTCCTTTTCTGTTTCTAAACGAATTGTCAAATTTTTCATTTTTGTTCCTTTCATAACTGTTGACATCAATTACGAGAGGCGTGCGAGAATGTATTTGCAAACCTCCCGTTTACAGTACAATCTCCGAAAGTTTAGTTTTTTTCAAAAAGCATACTCCAATAATTTATTCAGACTTAAGTCCGTAATCTAATCTTACCACATACTAAATATATTATCAATATAAAAATTCGACTTTTTTATTTATCTCGCCGAATCCCTTACAAAATTTTGTGAAATTTTTTACTTTAAAACCTAAAAATTTTACTATTTTCTTCCATTTCGCCCACAATAACCGCCCACATTGTTATTGATTTACAATTTCAAACATATTATAATATATTTGTTAAATGATTAACGAAGGTTTTAAGATTGGAGAGAATAATATGCGAACAATTAAGAACATTAACGAAAAATGGCTTTTCACCATGGATGAAAAGGCAGATACCCGAATTCTTCCCCCAAATGCACAGGAATTGAACCTCCCCCACACCTGGAACGGTGAGGACGGACAGGACGGCGGTAACGACTACAAGCGTCAAAAATGCTACTATTTCAAAGAAATCGGCGGTGACTGTCTTACAGGCGAAGAAAATTTCCTTGAATTTGATGCTGTAAATTCCTCCGCAGAGATTTTCTGGAACGGAAAATCAATTTCTGTTCACCACGGCGGTTATTCCCGATTCAGAGTAAAAATCCCCGAAAACGACATTAAAGAAGTTAACATTTTAACTGTTTGTGCGGACAACTCCCCCAACGAAACAGTTTACCCCCAGAACGCAGACTTCACATTCTATGGCGGTATTTACAGAAGCGTAAAAATCATCAACGTACCCAAGGCACATTTTGACCTTGAATACTACGGTGCACCCGGTCTTACCGTCACCCCCATTGTTAAGGGAGCCAATGCCGAAATCACTATTGAATCCTACCCCAAAAATTCGGATGGCGTGGTTATTACATATAAAATCCTTGACGGTGAACAGGTTGTTTCCGAAACACAGGTACAGCCCGACAACGCAAAAGCCCTTGTAACAATAGAGAATGTTCACCTTTGGAACGGCAGAAAGGACCCCCACCTTTACACACTTGAAGCATCCATTGAAAAGGACGGAGAAGTTCTCGACACCCTTTCCACCCGTTTCGGTTGCCGTTCATTCAAAGTTGACCCCGAAAAAGGCTTCATTCTAAACGGGGAGGAATATGCCCTCCGCGGTGTTTCCCGTCATCAGGACTACCCCCACAAGGGTAACGCTCTCACTCCCGAGGACCACGCGAGAGATATTGAATTCATCTGTGAAATGGGCGCAAACACAATCCGCCTTGCCCACTATCAGCATGCACAGGAATTCTATGACCTCTGCGACGAAAAGGGTCTTGTAATCTGGGCGGAAATCCCCTATATTTCCCGCCACATGCACGGGGGCTATGACAACACAATCAGTCAGATGAAAGAACTTGTTTTGCAGAATTACAATCACGCTTCCATCTGCTTCTGGGGACTTTCCAATGAAATCACCATTGCCGGTGCGGACGACCCCCACCTTATAAAGAATCACAAGGATCTTAACGATCTTGTTCACAAACTGGACTCCACACGTTTAACAACTCTCGCAGGTGTTACAATGTGTTCCACGGACAATGAGTATCTTCACATTCCCGATATTCTTTCCTACAATCATTACTTCGGTTGGTACGGCGGCACAACGGATATGAACGGAAAATGGTTCGATGAATTCCACAAAAAGTACCCCAACAGGCCCATCGGTTTAAGTGAGTACGGCTGTGAAGCACTTAACTGGCACACCTCGGAGCCCACCCAGGGTGACTACACCGAGGAATACCAGGCATATTACCATGAGGAACTTATTAAACAGATTGCAGTGCGTCCGTATATCTGGGCAACTCATGTTTGGAATATGTTTGACTTTGCCGCAGACGCCCGTGCCGAAGGCGGCGAAAACGGAATGAATCACAAGGGTCTCATGACCTTTGACCGTCAGTATAAAAAAGATTCTTTCTATGCCTACAAAGCATGGCTCAATCCCGAACCCATGGTACATATTTGCGGCAAGAGATATATCGACAGAGTTGAGGACGTAACAAAAGTTACCGTTTATTCCAACTGTGACGAAGTTGAACTTTTCCGCAACGGTGAAAGTGTTGGCAAACAGAAAAAAGGCGACTTCCCCTTCTTCTATTTTGAGGTTAAAAATGAGGGAACATCCACTCTTGAGGCAAAAGCGGGTGATCTTTCGGACACCTCAACAATCAACAAGGTTGATACTCCCAACGAAGACTACATAATGAAAGAGGAAAATCAGGTTATCAACTGGTTTGAAATCAACACCCCCGTTGGCTACTATTCCATTAACGATTCCATCGGTGATATTATGGCATCTCTTGGCGGTAAAATTGCCATGGTTAAAATCCTGTTGCTCTTGAAAAAGGTAATGTCCCAGGGCTCAAAGGACGGCAAAGCAGAGGTTATGGGCTTCAGTTTCGGAAAAATCAATATGAGTATGATTAAATCCATGTACGGTATGGTAAAGGCCTTTACAATCAAACGTGCCTTTATGATGCTGGGCGGCAAATTCTCCAAGGAACAAATCCTTGAAGTAAACGCAATGCTCAACAAGGTTAAAAAGAAAAAATAACAGAGGTTTTTAAAACTCCCTTCAGGATGTGGTTTTTTGGCAGAGATTATTGCAGCCGTAATGGCGGTATTTGCCGTGATCGGTGCAGTTGACAAAATAACGGGTAACCGACTCAAATTGGGGAACGAATTTGAAAAGGGCATAATGACTCTTGGTCCCCTTTCCCTTTCAATGTTGGGAATGATGACACTTGCTCCCGCCCTTGCGGATTTGCTCATCCCAATCATTACCCCCGTAGCTGAATTTATCGGATTTGACCCATCGGCTATTGCGGGAATTCTCATAGCCAACGATATGGGCGGTGCTTCCCTTGCGGATTCCGTGGCGAGCGATCCCCTTTTAGGCGCGTTCCACGGACTATGTGTTTCCGCAATGCTTGGGGCAACTGTATCTTTCACAATACCCTTTGCCCTTACCGCTACAAAAGAGGAACATAGAAACGATGTTCTCTTGGGACTTCTCTGCGGTATTGTCACAATCCCCGTAGGTTGCTTTGTCTCGGGAATAATAATGGGAATCACTCCTAAATCTCTTTTAATCAATCTCTCCCCCGCAATTCTTATATCCGCAGTAATTGTAACAGGACTTTTAAAACTCCCTGTAATCACGGTCAGAATATTCTCGGTTTTCGGAAAATTCATTTCTGCCCTCATTACCTGCGGACTTGCCCTGGGAATTTTCCAGGCCCTTACGGGGAAAACAATTCTCCGCAACACCGCGCCACTTTCCGAAAGTGCATTAACGGTTTTTACAATCTGTATTACCCTTGCGGGGACATTCCCCCTTATTGCCCTTATATCAAGGATTTTTAAAAAGCCCCTTTTGGCACTGGGCAAAAAGACCGGTCTTGACGAAACCGCTGTAATAGGTCTTGTTTCCACTCTTGCAAACTCCATTCCGACATTTGAAATGTCCCACAAAATGAACCGCAACGGCAGGGTAATGAATTGTGCCTTTGCTGTTTCCGCTGCATTTGTTTTCGGCGACCACCTTGCGTTCACTCTTTCCTACAATCCGAAGTACATCCTTCCCGTGATTGTGGGGAAACTTGCGGCAGGCGTAACCGCCTTGGGAATTTCGGCAATCTTTATAAAAAAGCAGGAATTAAACGGTGTTTCCCGCGGCAATGAAATTATATAAAATTAAACTAACGGCAGTCCCGACCTCTCTATGTGGAGAGGGGGACCGCCTTGTTTTTTTGTTGTTTGAATAAAATAATACGCGGGAAAAAATAAAAGTATAACAGTAAACTCTGTCGGGCGGCGGAGAATGGAAGTTTCATTGTAATAAACCCACCGAAAAGAAAAAGGAGGTCATCTTCTGCAAAGAAAGATAACCCCCAAAATATATTATTCAACTTAATTGATGAGGTAAAACTCTTCACCTCAAAATCTCTTCCGCAAGTGCTTCAATTTCTTCCTCATTTTGTCCGTTGGGAGCGGAGAGGATTTTTACATTCCCTTCGGTAAATGTAAGGTTTTTGCAACTTCCGAGCATTTCTTTCATAACCTTTGTTGCAAGGGGCGCCCAGGAGCCGTTTTCAATAAATCCCACAGTTTTATTTTTGAACCCACGCTCAACAAGGTGGTTGATAAATTCTCTCATAAAAGGGAAAATATCGCCGTTGTATGTTGTGGTTGCCAAAATGATTTTTCCGTAACGGAAAGCGTCCTCAACGGCTTCCGCCATATCGCATCTTGCAAGGTCATTAACCGCAACTTTGGGGCAACCTTTTGCTTTCAATTTTTTCTCAAGGCTTTCAACTGCCTTTTTTGTGTTTCCGTAAACCGATGTGTATGCAATTACAACACCCTCACTTTCAACACCGTATGATGACCATGTGTTGTACAAGCCTAAATAATAATCCAAATTTTCCGAAAGCACGGGGCCGTGCAGGGGGCAAATAACTTCAATATCAAGTGCCGCCGCTTTTTTCAGCAAGCCTTGAACCTGTGCGCCGTATTTTCCCACAATGCCGAAGTAGTACCGTCTTGCTTCGCAAGCCCAGTCCTCCTCAACATCCAGTGCGCCGAACTTTCCGAATCCGTCGGCGGAGAACAGAACCTTGTCCGTACTGTCGTAGGTTGTCATAACCTCGGGCCAATGAACCATAGGTGCAAAAATAAATGTGAAACTGTGTTTTCCTGTGCAAAGGGTTTCGCCGTCGGCTACCACAACTCGCCTGTCCGCAAAATCCACACCGAAAAACTGTTCAATCATTTTAAATGTTTTTGCGTTACCGATAATTTTTGCATCGGGATATTTTTCCGCAAAAGCCGAAATATTTGCGGAATGGTCCGGCTCCATGTGTTGAACAACCAAATAATCGGGGTGCTTGTCCCCCAACACTTCTGAAATATTTCCCAACCATTCGTCCTTGAAATTTTCATCCACCGAGTCAAACACGGTTATTTTTTCATCCAAAACTATATATGAATTGTATGCCATTCCGTTTGGCACATCATACTGCCCTTCAAAAAGGTCAATTTTGTGGTCGTTTACACCCACATAAATAATATCGTTTGTTACTTTTTCCATTTTTGCACCTGCTTTTTTTGAACTACCTTGATATTATACACCCACACATAAAATTTTTCAACAAATAATTATTGACAATACAAAATTTTTCGGGTCAGCACAAATCCTTGAGAGCCCGTGCCGCATCGTACATATTAAAGCCCCCGGGTGTCTTGTCAAAGTTCTTGTTACCTTTTTCCCAACGTGAACACCATTTTTCAATCTGTAAATCAGTTGCGCCGAGATTTTTAACATCTGTAAGTCTTTTTATTCTCTCTGTGAGTTCAGAGCCGCTTTCTCCCAAAATCTCCAAAAGTCCGTCATACCTGTGGGGAGCAAATTTTTCTGCCCGTTCCAAAAAACAGGGCATAAGGGCGGTACAGGATTTGCCGTGGGGAATACCGAAATTCTCCGTCAAAACATAGCCTACCGTGTGGGGAAATGCCGCACCGCATATATTCAGTTCAAGTCCCGCATAAATTGAGCCGTAGTACAAATCCTCCCTCATTTTTTCGTCGGGGAGTACTTTTACTTCGTCAAGGTATTTCAAACCGCCGTATATAAGGGGTAATGCCATTTCCCCGTACTTTGTGGGCAAGTCGGTACATAATGGGGAAAACCAACCCTCAACAGCGTGGGCGAAAGCATCAAGAGCCGTTGAAACGGTTACATCATAACTCATTGAATACGTGTATTTGGGGTCAAGAAAGGAAACCGCACCGTAACAATCAGCACCAGAAATACTTTTTTTCATCATATCTTCGTCATTTGTAAGGACGCTGACTCCCGTAACCTCACTGCCCGTACCGCTTGTTGTACCCACAAGTATGACGGGAAGAGCCTTTGCGGGAATATTTCTTGCATACAGACCCTTAATATCAAAATCGGGATTTTCGGCACAGATTGCCACCGCCTTTGACGCATCAAGGGGTGAGCCCCCGCCGATTCCCACAATGAATTCGGCACCGAATTCCCTTGCTTTCTCTCCCGCTTTAATTACGGTGGAAACAAGGGGATTTTCCCTTATCTCATCAAAAATTCGGTATTCGATACGCTCTTTATTCAAAACAAAAATAACATCATCCAAAGCGCCGCTCTTTTTTGCGCTTGTTTTACTTGTAACAATAAGGCATTTTTTACCGTATTTTGAGAATTCCCTGCCGTTTTTTAATACACAGTTTTCCCCGCCGATAATTCTCGCGGGCATATAGATGTTAAAATCCATAAAAACACCTCCGTAATTTTATACATAATTATACCATAATATACATCAAAATCCAATTGAAAAAACAAGTTTTTTGTTATATAATGTTTAAGTTAAGATTTATCTTGGAGGAATGTATCTTGAAAAAATTTTTCGGGCGAAATACCATAAAACGCTCCGATGTTTTTGTTATTTTTTTAACACTTTTACTGATTTTTTCAACATTCCTCGCATTCCGTCCCAAATCCGAAGAAGGAAGAGTTGCGGTTATAACCGTTGACGGAAAGACGGAAATGGAGATGGATTTAAACTTGCAAGATGACTGTATATTTACTCTTGAAACCAATCCCGTTGTAACCCTGCAGGTAAAGGACGGCAAAATCCGATTCACAGATTCCGAATGTCCCGACTCCACCTGTGAAAAAGCGGGTTTTTTGAGTAAGGTGGGCGACACCGCCGCCTGCGTTCCCGCAAAAACCGTTGTAACGGTAAAGGGAAATAACACTTCGGGAATAGATGCGGTTGCAGGTTGACTTATTTAACATTCACGGCAAGGCAAATGGGGTGTTCTTCTGAAAAAAAGTAAAGCAAGTGTTGTAGCCCTTACGGGTATGTTCTGTGCCTTGGCAATGGCGCTTTCCTTTCTTGAATCCCTCATTCCTCCCATTGCCCCCGTACCCGCCGTAAAACCGGGATTTTCCAATATTGTCACAATGTTCTGCGTAAGTACATTGGGAGGAACCTACGGCTTGGCGGTAACTTTGTTCAAGGCTTTTTTCGCTTTAATTACCCGGGGAACAACCGCATTTTTCATGAGCCTTGCGGGAGGACTTTTGAGCCTTCTTGTTATGGTGATTATATTCAAATTTTTCAAAAACACATTCGGTTATATCGGTATCGGCGTACTATGTGCCCTTTTCCATAATATAGGGCAACTTGCCGTAGCCGTTGTAATATTGGGAGAAGCAATTTTGAGTATCACTCCCCTGCTTCTTCTTACGGGGTTGCTTGCAGGAATTGTAACGGGAACGGTTTTCAAATACACCCTGCCCGCCCTGACAAAAATATTGGAAACAAATACTCATAAGGAGTAGATGAAAATGGTAAAACACATTGCAGGAGTTCTTCACCCTGCGGCAAAAGGCCGCGGCGGAGTGAAGGTACCCCACAACAAAAACACGGAAAACTGCAAAATCGTGAGAATGCCCCCTCCCGAAAAGGTGGTTCTCCCCATGCAACAGCACATCGGTGCCCCCTGCTCCCCTACGGTTAAGGTGGGAGATACCGTAAAGGTTGGCCAGGTTATCGGTGACACGGACAAATTCATTTCCGCTCCCATTCACGCATCCGTTTCGGGTACGGTCACTTCCGTTGCGGACACGGTTCTCGCAAACGGCAGGCTTGCCCCTGCGATTACTATTGAATCCGACGGAGAAATGGCACTTTTTGAGGAAATCGCTCCCCCCGTTATTAACAATACGGATGATTTCATTCAAGCGGTCAGAAATTCGGGACTTGTGGGTCTTGGAGGTGCGGGTTTCCCAAGCCATGTAAAATTCCACATTGACCCCAAAAAGCCCATTGATACAATCGTGGTAAATGCGGCGGAATGTGAGCCGTACATTACGGTTGACTATCGGGAATGTATCGACAACACCCTTTATATAATAAGAAGTTTAATGCTCATAAAGGAGTATCTGGGTATTCCCAAGGCAGTCATCGCCGTTGAGGATAACAAGCCCAAAGCCATTGAAGCACTCCAGAAAGTTGCCGATGAAATCGGTGACGGCTCCATAAAGATTATGAAACTGAAATCCCGCTATCCACAGGGTGCTGAAAAAATGATTGTCTATTCCGCCACGGGCAGAAAAATTCCTTTGGGAAAACTTCCTGCGGATGTGGGCTGCATAGTAATGAATATCACAAGTACCGCCTTTATAGGCAGATATCTTGAAACGGGTAAACCCCTTGTAAGCCGTTCCCTTACTGTTGACGGCTCCGCAATTATCAATCCCAAAAACGTAAGAGTGCCCATCGGTACAAATCTTAACGAACTTATTGATTTCTGCGGCGGTTTCAAAACCGATCTTGACAAGGTTATCGCCGGCGGCCCCATGATGGGTACTGCCCTTGTTAGCACAAATGTACCGATTATAAAAAGTTATAACGCGGTTCTTGCCTTTACAAAGGGTACAATTAAGGAAAAACCCGACAACGATTGCATCCGTTGCGGCCGTTGCAGTCAGGTTTGCCCCATGGGTCTTATGCCAACAAATGTAATGCGTTCGGTTAAGGCAAAGGACATTGACGGTCTCAAATCAAGCAATGTTGTTGCCTGTATGCAATGCGGAACCTGTGCTTATGCTTGTCCCGCAGGCAGACCCCTTGTTCAGTACCTTGTACTTGCAAAGGATATGTTAAGAGAGGACGGTGCTAAAAAATGAGCGAAAATGCCCTTATACAAAAAATAAAACCCACAGTTACCGCATCGCCCCATATTAAATCCGGGGAAACCTCCCAAACAATGATGCGGGATGTAATAATCGCCCTTGTTCCCGCTTTGGCGGCATCGGTCTGGCTTTTCGGTCCCCGCGCTTTAGCCGTGACAGTCATAAGCGTTGTTTCCTGTGTTCTTTTTGAGTACATAACAAGAAAAATACTGAAAAGAAACAACACTTTAAAGGATTTAAGTGCCGTTGTAACGGGACTGTTACTTGCATTTAATTTGCCCTCAACAATTCCTGTTTGGATGATTCCAATCGGAGCATTTGTTGCAATAGTTGTTGTAAAGCAGTTCTTCGGCGGTATCGGTCAGAACTTCGTAAACCCCGCCCTGATGGGTCGAATTATTCTTATGGTTTCATTCCCGGGTCCCATGTCCACCTGGACGGAGAATTACAAATGGGGTGAAACAGTTGACGCGGTAACCACCGCAACTCCCCTCTACATTCTTCAGAATGTGGGTGAGAAATTCTCAATGAGCGATATGCCCTCCTACCTTGAAATGTTCCTTGGTCAAAGGGCGGGATGCCTGGGCGAAACCTGTGCCCTTGCTCTTATAATCGGCGGTATATACCTTCTTATAAGAAAGGTTATCTCCCCCTCAATTCCCCTTACATTCATTGCTACAATGGGTGTGTTTATGGCAATCGCGGGAAAGGGCGACCTTGCCTACATTGTCTATAATCTTTTGGGCGGCGGACTTCTTATAGGCGCAATCTTTATGGCAACGGACTATGCAACCTGTCCCCTTACATCAAAGGGCAAGATAATTTACGGTATCGGTTGCGGACTTGTAGCCGCGGTTATAAGACAGTTCGGCAGTTACAGCGAGGGTGTTTCCTTTGCAATCATTCTTATGAACCTTCTTGTACCCCATATTGACAATTTAACAAAGCTCAAACCCTTTGGCTATATTAAAGAGAAAAAGCAAAAGGAGGCAAAAGCAGAATGAAAAACAAAACTTTTAAAGATATTGCACTTCCCGCAATAATGCTTTTCCTCATTGCCGCGGTTTGTACATTACTTCTTGCAGGTACTAATCTTTTAACTAAAGATAAAATAGCCGATTTGGCGGTACAGGCGGAAAACGAAGCAAAAATCGCAGTTATTGACGCCGCATCATTCTCCGATGGAAAAGAGATTGACGGCAACACCTATTACGAGGCTTATGACAAAGAAAACAACCTTGTGGGTTATGTTTTCAATGTTTCCTCAAAGAGTTACGGCGGTGTACTCACCTGTATGGTTGGTATTTCCGCAGAGGAAGAAAAGGTAACGGGTGTGGAAATCACATCCATCAGCGACACTCCCGGTCTTGGTATGAAAGCCACGGGAGAGGAGTGGCTGGAGCAGTTCACGGGAAAATCCAAAGGAATTACCGTAAACAAAAACTCCGCTTCCGATACGGAAATACAGGCAATCACAAGTGCAACAATTACTTCACAGGCAGTTACAACTGCGGTAAATCAAGCATTTGACATACTTTCAGTAATAAAAGGAGGTGCCGAAAATGGCTAAAAAAGAGAAATGTTCACTCCGCAAGGAGTTTACAAAGGGTCTTCTTCGTGAAAATCCCGTTTTAAGACTTGTTCTCGGCACTTGCCCCACGCTTGCAACATCAACCTCAATGGTTAACGCAATCGGTATGGGAATTGCCGCTACAATTGTTCTTGTTTGTTCCAACATTGCGATTTCCGCTTTGAGAAAGGTTATTCCCGACAAGGTACGAATTCCCGCATACGTTGTTATTATTGCATCTTTCGTTACAATCGTTCAAATGCTTGTTAAAGCATTCGTTCCCGCTCTTGACGCGGCTTTGGGCGTATTCCTGCCCCTTATTGTTGTTAACTGCATAATCCTTGGCAGAGCGGAAGCATTCGCCAACAAGAATCCCGTTATTGCCTCCGCTGTTGACGGCATGGGTATGGGTATCGGCTTCACCGCCGCCCTGTTCTGTATGGCAACGGTCAGAGAATTCTTGGGCAACGGAACACTTTTCGTAGATGCTCAAAATCTTCTTGGCGTGTTCGGTGAAAATGTTCTGGGTGGCTTCAACGGTGTGACAATTCTTAACACCCCCATGACATTGTTCATTCTTCCCGCAGGCGGTTTCTTTGTATTCGGTGTGCTTATTGCCCTCTCAAACAAAATAAGCGATAAAAAGAAACTTCCCAAAGCGGAACTTCACGGATGTGAAAGTTGCCCCTTGGCTTCAACCTGTTCCAAGGTAGTTTCTGAAAGGGAGGATAAAATGATATGAACGCTACACAGATTTTTTCAATTATCCTTACGGCAATTCTTACGGAGAACTTTGTTCTTTGTAAATTCTTAGGTATATGTCCCTTCCTTGGTGTTTCCAAAAAAGTTGATACGGCTCTGGGTATGAGCGTTGCGGTTATATTTGTTATGCTTGCCGCCACCGCCGTAACTTACCCCATTAACAATTTGTTGGTTGAACACGATTTGGTATATCTTCAGACAATCGTTTTCATTCTTGTAATTGCCGCCCTTGTTCAGTTGGTGGAAATCGTTTTAAAGAAATACATAAAGCCCCTTTACAATGCTTTGGGTATTTATCTTCCCCTTATTACAACAAACTGCGCGGTTCTCGGTGTTGTTCTTCTCAATATTGATAAATTTGCGGAAGTTGAACATTCCTTTGCTCTCTCAATGGTGAACTCCCTGGGTGCGGGTGTGGGATTCATGGTTGCAATGCTCATTTTCGCAGGTGTCCGTTCAAGACTTGAAACCGCGGATATTCCCGAAGGTCTCAAGGGCTTACCCGCCACGCTTATTGCCGCATCATTAACATCGGTTTCCTTCCTTGGCTTCTCCGGTGTTGTTGACGGAATTTTCGGTTAAGGAGGTAATGAAAAATGAACGAAATTTTATTACCAATCCTCCTTGTTGCAGGTATCGGACTTATATTGGGTCTGGGACTTGCCATTGCTTCAAAGGTCATGGCAGTACCCGTTGACGAAAAAGCGGAAGCCATTACCGCGGTTCTCCCCGGTGCAAACTGCGGTGCTTGCGGATTTTCCGGTTGCGCGGGCTATGCTGCGGCGCTCTCATCGGGTAAAGCGGAACAGACAAACCTTTGTGCTCCCGGCGGTACAGCCGTTGCCGCACAGGTTGCGGAAATTATGGGCACCGCTGCCGAGGCGGTTCTTCCCACAACGGCAGTTGTAATGTGCATGGGTAACTCCGCAAATTCCGAAGATAAAATGAACTATAAAGGTGTAAGCAGTTGCCGTATGGCTTCCCAACTTTTCGGCGGTGCAAAGGAATGTACCTACGGTTGCTTGGGTCTTGGTGACTGTGTTGACGCTTGTGAATTCGACGCAATTCATATCTGTGACGGTGTTGCAAGAATTTCAACAATCGCCTGTCACAGTTGTAAGGCTTGTGTTAAAGCCTGTCCCAAGAGCCTTATAAAAATGCTCCCCCTTGATGTTACACAGGCGGCAGTTCTTTGTAACAACAAGGAAAAAGGCGCGGCAGCAAGAAAGCATTGCAAAGCCGCTTGTATCGGTTGTATGAAGTGCGTTAAGGCTTGCGAGCATGACGCAGTCAAGGTAGAAAACTTCCTTGCAAGCGTTGACCCTGAAAAATGCATAGGTTGCGGCAAATGCCACGAAGCCTGTCCCGTAGGCTGTATCGACCTCATTACCCCCAAAGGACAACAGTAATAAGTTTTAAGATTATAAGAATTAGTATATACAATGTGGTGTAACCTCAATAACCCGGGGTTACACCTTTTTCTTTATCGTAAATTCTAAACCTTAATACCTCCACATACATAATCCCATTTCCCAAAATTGAAAAAATGTTGATTTTGGGAAATGGGAATGATTTATATGGACAGTAAAAAAGACACCAATCTTTCGATTGATGTCTATATTTTCACCTTTGCAAAACTACAAATGTATTGTTGCTCCGATTTTTTAGTCAGAAATGATTTTCTTATTTAATTTCTTTTCAATAGCGGGTACTACCTTGGGTACAAGGAGTTTTGTTACAAGCAGATAACCGATAAGGCCGCCTACTAAACCGACTACCGCACCAACGATAACGTCCGTGGGGTAATGAACATGAACGTAAATTCTTGAGAAAGCGATAAGGAAAGAAAGTACGAACGCGGGAATACCGATTGCCAGTTTCTTATTCTTGCAACCAAGCAACAACGCAAATGCGGCGCCGATTGAAGAAGACGAGTGACCCGAGGGGAACGACCAACTGCTGCTCTTATCAATAAGGGCGGGCCATACGTATTCGTAGCCGGCATTTGTCCAAACTGACGGGTCAATGTTGTAGGGTCTGGGTCTTTCGATAATGTTTTTAAGGCAAACATTGTTAATAAGGGACGCACAGAGCAAGCCCGCAAACATAAGAATACCTAATTTCCTTGTTTTCTTGGGGATGAGCAAGCAAATGCCCAATACCCACCAGATAATACCCGGCGCATCACCGAGATGGGTGATGAATGTCATAATAACATCCAAAACAGGATTCATAATACTGTCAACGAATTGGTAAACCGCAACGTCAATGCCCACTATGAAATCATTCAAAAAGAATTCTGCCATAATTGCCTCCTATATGTATAATATACAAATATTTTACTATTTTATATTGTAAAAGTCAATAAAAAATGCCTTAAAGTTTAAAGTCTGAAACAGTTTCGGAAACAGTACCCCAATAAATAAAAAACAGAGAGCAGTCGAAACTGCTCTCCGGGTATTATGCAAATAGAAATTATTCAAGAATTTCTGTAACTGCACCTGAACCAACTGTTCTACCACCTTCACGGATAGCAAAACGAAGACCCTTTTCAATAGCGATGGGAGTGATGAGTTCAACATTCATCTCAACGTTATCGCCGGGCATGCACATTTCTGTACCTTCGGGAAGGCTGATAGTACCTGTAACGTCAGTTGTTCTGAAGAAGAACTGAGGTCTGTAATTGTTGAAGAAAGGTGTATGACGGCCGCCCTCATCTTTAGAAAGAACGTAAACCTGACCTTTGAATTTTGTGTGAGGTTTAATTGAACCGGGTTTGCAAAGAACCTGACCACGTTCAATACCTTTTCTGTCGATACCACGAAGAAGAGCACCGATGTTGTCGCCTGCCTCAGCATAGTCGAGGAGTTTGTGGAACATTTCAACACCTGTACAAACAGTCTTGCTGCTTTCTTCTTTAAGACCAACGATTTCGAGTTCGTCACCAACACGAAGCTGACCACGTTCAACTCTACCTGTTGCAACAGTACCACGACCTGTGATTGTGAATACGTCTTCAACGGGCATAAGGAAGGGAAGGTCTGCCATACGGTCGGGAGTGGGGATGTAGCTGTCAACTGCATCCATGAGTTCAAGGATGGGAGCATAAACAGGATCAGCGAGATCTGTTGAAGCAGAGTCAAGAGCCTGGAATGCAGAACCTTTGATGATGGGAGTATCATCGCCGGGGAACTCATAAGAATCAAGAGTCTCACGAACTTCCATTTCAACGAGTTCAAGGAGTTCGGGGTCATCTACGAGGTCGCATTTGTTAAGGAATACAACGATGTAGGGAACGCCAACCTGACGAGCAAGAAGAAGGTGCTCTTTGGTCTGAGCCATAGGACCGTCTGTTGCAGCGATAACAAGGATAGCACCGTCCATCTGTGCAGCACCGGTGATCATGTTCTTGATATAGTCAGCATGGCCGGGGCAGTCAACGTGAGCATAGTGACGAGCGTCTGTCTCGTACTCAACGTGAGCGGTGTTAATTGTGATACCACGCTCTCTTTCTTCGGGAGCCTTATCGATGTTTGCATAGTCTTCAAACTGTGCATAGCCCTTGAGAGAAAGAGTTTTTGTGATAGCAGCTGTAAGAGTTGTTTTACCGTGGTCAACGTGGCCGATAGTACCAATGTTAACGTGGGGCTTAGTTCTTTCGAATTTCTGTTTAGCCATTGGAAATTTCCTCCTTTAATTTAAGCATAATTTCACGATATAATATTATCAAATATATCGTAATAATTCAATAGTTTTTTGAAAAATCTTACTAAAAACGCAGAATCAGGCTACATTTTTAGTTTTTTGCTCTTTCGTCCATAATCTTTTCAGCAATGTTTCTGGGAACGGGCTGATAGTGGCTGGGTTCCATAACGTACTGACCGCGGCCCTGTGTTTTGGAACGGAGGTCGGTAGCGTAACCGAACATTTCTGAAAGCGGAACATGTGCAATAATTTCAACAGCACCGTTTCTGTCTTCCTGACCCTGGGGAAGTCCGCGACGGGAAGTAAGGTCACCGAGAACATCACCGATGTAGTCATTGGGAACAACAACGGAAACCTTCATAACGGGCTCCATAAGAACGGGAGCAGCTTTTCTCATAGCCTCTTTGAAAGCCATTGAACCTGCGGTCTTGAAGGCAAGCTCGGAAGAGTCAACCTCGTGGTAAGAACCGTCATAAAGAGTAACTTTAACGTCAACAACGTTGTAACCTGCAAGAACACCGGAGAGCATTGCGCCCTTGATACCTGCTTCTGCAGGACCGATGAATTCCTTCGGGATAGCACCGCCGACGATTGAGTTAACAAATTCGTAACCCTTGCCTTCGTTGGGCTCGATACGAATTTTAACATGACCGTACTGACCGTGACCACCGGACTGACGTGCAAACTTGGTGTCTGCGGAAGCTTCCTGGGTGATTGTTTCTCTGTAAGCAACCTGGGGTTTACCTACGTTAGCTTCAACTCTGAATTCACGAAGAAGTCTGTCAACGATGATTTCAAGGTGGAGTTCACCCATACCGGCGATAATTGTCTGTCCTGTTTCTTCATCTGTGTAGCATTTGAAAGTAGGATCTTCCTCTGCAAGTTTTGCAAGAGCAATACCCATTTTTTCCTGACCTGCTTTGGTCTTGGGCTCAATAGCAACACGGATAACGGGCTCGGGGAATTCCATTGATTCGAGAATAATAGGATGATTCTTATCACAAAGAGTATCACCTGTTGTAGTTCTCTTAATACCAACGGCAGCAGCAATATCACCTGCATAACAGCAGTCGATATCTTTACGGTCGTTAGCGTGCATCTGAAGAATTCTACCGATTCTTTCGTTGTCATCTTTTACTGAGTTATATACGGTGGAGCCTGTTTCAAGCTTACCGGAATAAACTCTGAAATAGCAAAGTTTACCAACAAAGGGGTCAGTTGCAATTTTGAAAGCAAGAGCTGCGAAAGGACCTTCGTCACTGGATTCGCGAACTTCTTCCTCTTCAGTATTGGGGTTAACACCCTTGATAGCTTCGATATCCGTAGGAGCGGGCATATAGTCAACAACCGCGTCAAGAAGCTTCTGAACACCTTTGTTCTTGTAAGATGTGCCGCAAACAATCGGAACCATGTCGTTGGCAATAGTGGCTTTTCTGATGCATTTTTTGATTTCGTCAACTGTAAGTTCTTCGCCATCAAAATATTTCATCATAAGCTCATCGTCTTGCTCAGCAACATGCTCGATGAGTTCGGCACGATATTTTTCTGCAAGTTCCTTCATATCTTCGGGAATTTCTTCGATTCTGATGTCTTTTCCGAGGTCATCGTAGTACATAACCGCGTTCATTTCGACAAGGTCGATGATTCCCTTGAAAGAAGATTCAACACCGATGGGAAGCTGAATCGGTACAGCGTTACATTTAAGTCTGTCCTTTACCATGTTGAGAACATTGTAGAAGTCAGCGCCCAAGATATCCATCTTGTTAACATAAATCATACGCGGAACTTTGTATTTATCAGCCTGTCTCCAAACAGTTTCTGACTGGGGCTCAACACCGCCCTTAGCACAGAGAACCGTAACAGAACCGTCAAGAACACGAAGTGAACGCTCAACTTCAACTGTGAAGTCAACGTGACCGGGAGTGTCAATAATGTTGATTCTGTTGCCGTTCCAGAAACAAGTAGTTGCAGCAGAGGTAATTGTGATACCTCTCTCCTGTTCCTGTGCCATCCAGTCCATTGTAGCAGCACCGTCATGTGTTTCACCTAATTTATGGTTAACACCGGTATAGAAAAGGATACGCTCTGTTGTTGTGGTTTTACCCGCATCAATGTGAGCCATGATACCGATATTTCTGGTCTGCTGTAAAGATACCTGTCTTGGCATAATATCCTCCGAATAATAGTTAGAATATTCAAACGGTTAAAATTACCATCTGAAATGTGCAAATGCTTTGTTTGCTTCTGCATTCTTATGCATGTCTTCTTTTTTCTTGAAGGCAGCACCCATAGAATTAGTAGCATCCATAATTTCGTTAGCAAGTCTTTCCTTTGCAGTTCTTTCGGAACGCAGACGGGCATAACTTGAAATCCAACGAAGACCGAGTGTTTCACGTCTTTCGGGACGAACATCGATCGGAACTTGGTAAGTAGCACCGCCGATACGACGAGCCTTTACCTCGAGAACGGGCATAACATTTTCCATTGCAGCTTCGAAAACTTCAAGGGGTTCTTTGCCTGTCTGTTCTCTGATGATATCAAAAGCGTCGTAAACGATTTTCTGTGCGACACCTTTCTTACCATCTAACATTACATTGTTAATAAGCCTTGTAACAAGCTTTGAGTTGTAAAGCGGATCCGGCAAAACATCACGTTTTGCAATCTTGCCTCTTCTTGGCACTTCGCTTCCCTCCTTCATATAAATGATATCTTAGGTACTCGAGTGACTATGCTTCCCGTGGCGCCAATGGGCATTTACAACTCATATAGTTATAAAAATACTCACCATTGGTTGAATAAATTCAGCCTGCAAGAAGATTTGTCCTTGAATAATAAAGTTTGGTAAAATTATTTTTTACCGGCTTTGGGACGTTTTGCACCGTATTTTGAACGGCTCTGCATTCTGTTAGCAACGCCCTGGGCATCAAGTGTGCCCCTGATGATGTGGTAACGCACACCGGGAAGGTCCTTAACACGACCGCCACGAATGAGAACCACACTATGCTCCTGAAGATTGTGACCCACGCCGGGAATGTAAGCAGAAACTTCGATTCCGTTTGTGAGACGAACTCTGGCGAGCTTTCTGAGCGCTGAGTTAGGCTTTTTAGGTGTATCAGTCTTAACAACTGTGCAAACACCGCGCTTCTGAGGAGAATTGTTATCTGTTAAAACATTCTTCTTAGAGTTAAGACCTTTACCCAGAGCAGGAGCTTTTGACTTCTTTTCGAGAGTTGATCTTCCGCTGCGAACGAGCTGATTAAACGTAGGCAAGTATTTTCACCTCCAATATAAATATAGGTTGAATACGGGATTAGGGCAGACCTATCCCATACAGACCAAGTACTAATTTAACATTTCACACACATTTTGTCAACAGTTTTACCAAACTTTTTTAAAAAACTTTGGTAAATAACACAAATTTCACCTTTTTAAGTTTTTTCTGTGCAACCCACAGGGTTTTATTTTTCTGCAAAAAAGTTTTATACCCTATTAACCCCGCCGTTAACCGAATAAAAATGCCGAGCGTACAAAACGGACGCTCGGCTTTTTATTATTCCATGGGAATTTCTATTGAATTAAATACTTCTTCGGGAGCTTTTGTTGATACAACGTCAACATCGCTGTAACACTTCATACCCGTACCGGAGGGAAGAAGTTTACCGATAATAACATTTTCTTTAAGACCGAGAAGCGGGTCAACCTTACCCTTGATTGCAGCATCTGTAAGAACTTTTGTAGTTTCCTGGAAAGATGCGGCAGAAAGGAAGGATTCAGTTGCAAGAGATGCTTTGGTAATACCGAGAAGAATCGGAGATGCGGTTGCAGGAACAAAGGGCATACCCTCTGCTTCACACCGTGCCTTTGCCTCAGCATTTGCTCTGTTGAGTTCGCGTTTTTCAACGGAAGTACCTTGAAGAAGATTTGTAGAGCCCGGATCTTCAACCTTAATCTTTCTCATCATCTGACGAACGATAACCTCGATATGCTTGTCATTGATATCAACACCCTGCATACGGTAGGTCATCTGAACTTCTTTGATAAGGTAGTTGTGAACAGCATCAACACCGAGAACTGCAAGAACATCATGGGGGTTAACCGCACCTTCTGTAAGATGCTGACCCTTTTTAATGTATGTGCCTTCTTGAATTTCCTGACAAATTCTTGCGTCAAAAGGAATAAGATATTTCTTTACATCTTCGTCATTAGTTACAACAACGTAATTACTCTTCTTAATTTCCTCAAATGAAACCTTACCGTCGATTTCACTGAGCATTGCAAGAATTTTGGGTTTTCTGCCTTCAAAGAGTTCTTCAACACGGGGAAGACCCTGTGTAATATCAGCCTGAGAAGCAACACCACCGGTATGGAATGTTCTCATGGTAAGCTGTGTACCCGGTTCACCGATGGACTGTGCGGCAATGATACCGACTGCCTCGCCCACTGTAACAGGGCCTGCCGTTGCAAGATTTGAACCATAGCACTTGATACATACGCCGTGGTCACACTCGCAAGTGAGAAGTGAACGGATTTTAATTTTTCTGTCAGCCTCATTAGGACGGGAGTTAACCATGTCGGCAATTTTCTTTGCCAATTCATCGTTAATCATTGTGTCCGTATCACAAATGATTTCACCTGTTGCGTCGTCACAGAAATTTTCAAGGAGATATCTGCCTGTAAGACGTTCGCTCAAAGGTTCGATGATATCGTCTCCGTCCTTAATATCATAAACTTCAAGACCATCACTGCAATGGCAATCTTCCTCGCGGATGATAACTTCCTGTGAAACATCAACAAGACGTCTTGTAAGATAACCTGAGTCGGCAGTACGAAGAGCCGTATCTGCAAGACCTTTACGGGCACCACGGGATGAAATGAAGTACTCGATAATATTAAGACCTTCACGGTAGTTAGCTCGAATGGGAATTTCGATTGTTTTACCTGCGGTATTGGCAATAAGTCCACGCATACCTGCCAACTGACGAAGCTGTGAGTCGGAACCACGGGCACCGGAGTCAAGCATCATAAAGATGGGGTTATATGGATCCATGGCATTGCGAAGTTCTGCCGAAACGTTCTTTGTACAAACCTCCCAAGCCTTAATAATGCTCCTGGAGCGGTCCTGGGCGGAAAGAAGACCCATCTGGTAATCTTCTTCAATTGTATCAATAAGAGCTTCTGTTTCTGCAAGGAACTGCTTTTTCTTTTCGGGGATTGTTGCATCACAAACAGCAACCGTAATACCGCTTCGTGTTGAATAGTTGTAACCCTGTTTCTTAATGTTATCAAGAACAACTGCGGATTTAGCAGTACCGTGAACTCTGATACAGCGTTCAATGATTTTTCCGAGAACCTTTTTGTTAACAAGCTCGTTAATTTCAAGTTTGAACATATTTTCGGGCTTGCTTCTATCAACAAATCCGAGATCCTGCGGAACAGGAGTATTAAAAATAACCTTACCGAGAGTTGTTTCAAGGAGTTCTGTATATACCTTGCCGTCAACCTCTTTAGTCATGCGGATTTTAATAGGAGCGTGAAGACCTAAATCGCCTTCATCATAAGCCATCATAGCCTCGTCAACGTTTCTGAATACCTTTCCGTGGCCCTGTTCTTCGGGCTTAACAAGAGTAAGGTAGTAAGAACCGAGGATCATATCCTGTGTGGGAACAACAACGGGCTTACCGTCAGAGGGCTTGAGCAAGTTGTTTGCGGCAAGCATAAGGAATCTTGCTTCCGCCTGTGCCTCTGCGGAAAGAGGTACGTGAACAGCCATCTGGTCACCGTCAAAGTCCGCATTAAAAGCCGTACATACAAGGGGATGAAGCTTAATGGCTCTACCCTCAACAAGCACGGGCTCAAAAGCCTGAATACCGAGTCTGTGAAGTGTGGGAGCACGGTTGAGCATTACGGGGTGATCCTTAATAACAACTTCAAGAGCATCCCAAACCTCAACGCTGGCTCTATCAACCATTTTTCTGGCGGATTTGATATTATTTGCCTTGCCAAGCTCGCAAAGACGCTTCATTACAAATGGTTTGAAAAGTTCAATTGCCATTTCTTTCGGAAGACCGCATTGATAAAGCTTGAGTTCAGGACCAACAACGATAACGGAACGGCCTGAGTAGTCAACACGTTTTCCGAGAAGGTTCTGACGGAAACGACCCTGCTTACCTTTAAGCATATCGGAAAGTGATTTGAGGGCGCGGTTATTGGGGCCCGTAACGGGTCTGCCGCGACGGCCGTTATCTATAAGAGCATCGACAGCTTCCTGGAGCATCCTCTTTTCGTTGTTAACAATGATGCCGGGAGCACCTAATTCAAGGAGCTTCTGAAGACGGTTATTTCTGTTAATAACCCTTCTGTAAAGGTCGTTGAGGTCGGAAGTTGCAAAACGTCCGCCATCAAGCTGAACCATGGGACGAATATCCGGAGGAATAACCGGAATAGCGTCAAGAATCATCCATTCGGGACGGTTGCCGGAGTTTTTGAATGCCTCTGCAACCTCAAGTCTTTTGAGAATACGAACCTTTTTCTGTCCTGCGGCTGTTTCAAGTTCTTTGTGAAGTTCATCGCAAAGAGCCTCAACATCAATCTCGGCAAGAAGCTCTTTGATAGCTTCGGCACCCATTGCAGCCTTGAAAGAATCACGATCGTATCTTTCTACCATCTCCTCATAGTCTTTTTCGCTGAGAATCTGTTTTTTCTCAAGAGGAGTATCACCGGGATCAACAACAATGTACTTTGCAAAATAAAGTACTTTTTCAAGGTCACGGTGTGAAATATCGAGCATAAGTCCCATTCTTGAGGGTGTGCCCTTAAAGTACCAAATATGTGATACGGGGGCGGCAAGTTCAATGTGACCCATACGCTCACGTCTTACTTTAGCCTTGGTGATTTCTACACCGCAGCGTTCGCAGACTTTGCCTTTAAAACGAATTTTCTTATATTTTCCGCAATGACATTCCCAGTCCTTTGTAGGTCCGAAAATTTTCTCGCAGAAAAGACCTTCTTTTTCCGGTTTGAGAGTGCGGTAGTTGATGGTTTCGGGCTTTTTAACCTCACCATAAGACCATTCTCTAATAAGATCCGGAGAAGCGAGTCCTATTTTAATCGATTCAAAATCTATGTTGTTATCTTCAACAGGTACGTTAACTGAATCGTATGCCATATATGATTAACCCTTCTTCCTATTCAATGATGTCAGTCAGTAGTTCTTAAAAGATTTCTTCGTCGGAGAAACCGTCATCGAAATCATCGCCTAATCCGTCGTCAAACAGTTCTTCGGAGCTTTCTTCGTAGAACAAATCGTCCTTTGTTTCTTCATCCGTTACTGACCAACCTGTTGCATCCTCTGTATCGTTGACACTTGAAAATGCCTCGTCATAATCGGAATTATCAACAACGGGAAGAACAACTTCATCATCAAAGTTTTGTCTGAGGTCGATTTCATTATTCTCCTTGTCAAGAACACGAACATCAAGGCCGAGAGACTGAAGTTCTTTAATAAGAACCTTGAATGATTCGGGAACACCGGGCTTGGGAATATTGTATCCTTTAACGATGGATTCGTAAGTTTTAACTCTACCAACAACATCGTCTGATTTAACTGTAAGAATTTCTTGAAGAGTATAAGCCGCACCGTAAGCTTCAAGTGCCCAAACTTCCATTTCACCGAAACGCTGACCACCGAACTGAGCTTTACCGCCAAGGGGTTGCTGTGTAACAAGTGAGTAGGGACCTGTGGAACGGGCATGAATCTTGTCATCAACAAGGTGATGCAACTTCAAGTAATACATTATACCCACTGTAACGGGGTTATCAAACTTTCTGCCGGTACGTCCGTCAGTAAGCCACGTTTTACCATCGGTTGAAAGATTTGCCTCCGCCAACATATCGCGGATATCATCTTCGTGAGCACCGTCAAATACAGGAGTCATAACTTTGTATCCGAGAGCTCTTGCGGCATAACCTAAGTGAACTTCAAGAACCTGACCGATATTCATACGTGAGGGAACACCCAACGGGTTAAGAACGATATCAAGAGGTGTGCCGTCCGGAAGGAAGGGCATATCTTCCTGTGGAAGAATTCTTGAAACAACACCCTTGTTACCGTGACGACCTGCCATCTTATCGCCCACGCTGATTTTACGTTTCTGAGCGATGTAGCAGCGAACCACTTTATTAACACCGGGATTGAGTTCGTCGCTGTTCTGTCTTGTAAACACTTCAACCTGAACAACAACACCATATTCACCGTGGGGAACACGAAGAGAAGAATCTCTAACCTCTCTGGCCTTTTCACCGAAGATTGCACGGAGAAGTCTTTCTTCGGGGGTACATTCGGTTTCACCCTTGGGAGTAACTTTACCAACAAGAATATCGCCGGAATGAACCTCTGCACCGATTCTGATAATACCGTTTTCATCAAGGTTTGCAAGAGCGTCCTCACCAACATTGGGAATATCTCTTGTAATTTCTTCCGGTCCAAGTTTTGTATCTCTTGCTTCAACTTCGTGTTCTTCAATGTGAACCGATGTATAGACATCGTCACGTACCATTTTTTCGTTAAGAAGAACCGCGTCTTCGTAGTTATAGCCTTCCCAGGTCATAAAGCCGACGAGAGCGTTTTTACCAAGGGAAATTTCACCCTGTGAGGTTGCGGGACCGTCAGCGATAACGCTACCCTCTTCAACTCTTTCACCGATTTCAACAACAGGACGTTGGTTAATACAGGTGCCCTGGTTGGAACGCATAAACTTAATAAGTTCATAAACATCTGTTTCGCCGTTGTCAGCGATAATCTCAACCTTCTTGGCACTTACCTTGTTTACGATACCTCCTCGTTTGGCAAGAACAACAACACCGCTGTCAACAGCAGCTTTGTATTCCATACCGGTACCGACAATCGGTGACTCTGTTTTAAGAAGCGGAACTGCCTGACGCTGCATGTTGGAACCCATAAGGGCACGGTTTGCGTCGTCGTTCTCAAGGAAGGGAATCATTGCGGTAGCAACGGAAACAACCATCTTGGGAGAGACATCCATATAGTCTGCGTAAGCGGGGGAAACTTCGCGGAACTCGTCGCGGTAACGTACAGTTACACGATCGTTCTTAAAGAAGTTGTTTTCATCAAGAGGCTCGTTAGCCTGTGCAACGCAGTAGTTGTCCTCTACGTCCGCTGTCATATACTCAACTTCGTCAAGAACCTTTCCTGTTTTCTTGTCAATCTTGCGGAAAGGTGCTTCAATGAAGCCGTATTTGTTAATTCTTGCAAAAGTTGCAAGGTAGGAAATAAGACCGATGTTAGGACCTTCTGGAGTTTCAATGGGGCACATTCTGCCATAATGGCTGTAATGAACGTCACGAACTTCGAAACCTGCTCTGTCTCGGGAAAGACCGCCGGGACCGAGAGCGGAAAGACGTCTCTTGTGAGTAAGTTCAGCAAGGGGGTTTGTCTGATCCATAAACTGTGAAAGGGGCGAAGAACCGAAAAATTCTTTAATCGCCGCCATAACGGGTCTGATATTTATAAGAGCTGCGGGAGTAGCTTTTTCGGGATCCTGTGCCTGAAGACTCATTCTCTCGCGAACAACTCTTTCCATTCTTGTAAAACCGATTCTGAACTGATTCTGCAGAAGTTCACCTACGGAACGGATACGGCGGTTACCAAGATGGTCAATATCGTCAACATTACCAAGCTCGTTTCCGAGGCAGTTAAGGTAGTTGATTGATGCGAAAATATCGTCTATTATAATATGTTTGGGGATAAGGTCGTCACAACGGAGCTTCATCTGTTCAAGAAGAGCTTCCTTATCGTCACCACATTCGTCAATGATTTCTTTAAGAACCGTGAAACGAACTTTCTCGTTAATTGCTATCTCTTCAAGTTCATCCCCTGTAATGCAATCAATAAAGTCAAGGGGATCAACCATGTTGTTGGAAATAACCTTTACGCGTTTTCCTTCAATATTAAGGACAACCTCTTTTACACCCGAGCGGTTAATTGCTTCTGCAAGCTCAGCGGTGATTTTTTCACCTGCGGCTACAAGCAATTCACCTGTGAAAGGGCTGAAAACATCATCCGCTGCAACACCGCCGGAAATACGGTCGGTAAGCGCAAGTTTCTTATTGTATTTGTATCTGCCGACTCTCGAGATATCGTATCTGTGAGGGTCAAAGAAAAGATTATTGACATGTGTTTCAGCCGACTCAAGTGTTGGGGGCTCACCGGGACGGAGTTTTCTGTAAACCTCAAGCAAAGCCTCTTCTGTGTTTTTGGTAGTATCTTTTTCAAGAGTTGCTTCGATTCTGTCATCGTCACCGAAAAATTCACGAATGTCGTTGTTGGAAGAAAGACCGAGGGCACGAATGAAAGTTGTAATGGGAAGCTTTCTGTTCTTATCAATTCTTACATTGAAAATATCGTTCTGGTCAGTCTCGTATTCAAGCCAGGCACCTCTGTTAGGAATAACAGTGGAAGTAAAGAGCTTTTTACCGTTCTTGTCGTAGGTGAAACCGTAGTAAACACCGGGAGAACGAACAAGCTGTGAGATAATAACACGCTCGGCACCGTTAATAACAAAAGTACCGCTGTCGGTCATTATGGGGAAATCGCCCATGAAAACTTCGTTTTCCTTGATTTCTCCCGTCTCCTTGTTGTAAAGACGCACTAATACACGAAGGGGCGCAGAATAGGTTGCATCTCTTTCCTTGCACTCCTGAACAGTGTATTTAGGCTTCTCGTCCATACGGTAATCAATAAACGTAAGGACAAGATTACCCGAGTAATCCGTGATTTCATCAATATCGCGGAAAACTTCTCTAAGCCCTACATCAAGAAACCACTTGTATGAGTTCTTCTGCACTTCAATGAGGTTGGGCATCTGCATTACTTCATTGATTTCGGCGAAACTCATTCTGGTGTTCTTGCCGAGCTTTACGGGTTTTACATTCGCCATAAAATATATCACTCCGTTCTATTTTAAATTCCCTTTTTACCGAGTGAAATCGGCTAAAAAAAGAAATAATTAACCATCGTTTTTTGGGATATTTTGCGGTAAAAATACTTACCTGAAAACATAATACTTCATAATATTCCAATATAATTGAGTGTATATTATAACCCAACCCATTTTAATTGTCAATAAGAAATTTAAAATATTTTTTATTATTTTAATCGATTCTTTTATTTGCAATTTACCCGCCGATATGATACCATTATATATGTAAATACTATCCTGCAGTGCCGAAAGGAGAAAAAAGTATGTCGGTTATAAATAAACTGATAAATTCAAAAGCGCCTGCCGATTGGAAAACGGTGGGCACGGAAAGAAAAAGTTATTATGTGTATTTCACGGGGCAAAACATTTTCTACGCCCTTATTTCCTCGTGCCTTACTACGTACTTTGCTTTCATGGGTGTTGACCCCATGAAAATTGCCGGCGTTATGCTCATCGTTAAAATCTGGGACGCAATAAACGACGCCCTTTTCGGTGTGATTTTCGACGCGGTGAAATTCAAAAGCGGCAGGAAATACATACCGTGGCTGAGAATATCGCTTGTGTTAATTCCCATTACCTGTATTGCAATGTTTTCGATACCCTCGGGTATTTCCGAAAACGCGAAAATCGCCTGGTTTGCCGTAACATATCTTATTTTTGACACGGTCTATACCCTTTGCGATGCCCCCATTTACGGTATCATCACGTCAATGACCGATAATATTGACGAGCGCAACAGTATGATGTCCTATAAAAGTATATGGGGCGGTGTGGGCGGTGCCGTTGCTCCCGCCGTTATTGCTTTCCTTGTGGGCGAAAGGGTGGGCAGTAATTATTCCGTTGCGGTTATTATCTGTTCCCTTGCGGCATTCCTTACAATGGTTCCCGCCTGTTTCAATCTAAAGGAACGCTATACCCCCGTTGAAGAAGAGGCATTCTCCGTTAAAAATATGCTCTCCTACCTTTTCAAAAATAAGTATCTTCTCCTGTTTTACATCGGATTTTTCTTCTATTCAAGCGTGAACTACGTAACAGCCCTGAATCTCCTTGCATCCTATTATCTGTTCAACGATTCCCTGTTTATCACGATTCTCGGCATTGTGGGAGCGCCTTTCGCATTCTTAGGTTCAATTCTTGTGCCGAAAATTGTCCGCAAAATTGATAAGATGACCGTTTTCCGCGCAAGTGTGTTAGCAACGGTTGTTCTCGGTGTTCTTATGTGGGTTTTCGGCTACAAAAATCCTGTATTCTTTATTATATTTACAATTCTCAAATCCATCCCCGCGGCAACTCTCGGTGTTATGCTCTTTATGTTCACACCCGACTGTGCCGAGTACGGCAAATTCAAAACCGGCATTGAAGCCAAGGGCATCACCTTTGCAATCCAGACCTTTATGGTAAAACTGACGGGTGCAATTTCCGGCGCACTTTCTCTTTTTATGTTGGGTATTCCCGCGGTCGGTTGGGTAAATGTTGAGGCGGAAAACTTTGAACAGTTGGAAAAAATGGGTGTTACCCAGACCCCCGAAGCCCTTGACGCATTCTGGTTGATTTACGCTTTGATTCCCGCCATCGGCTACCTTGTATCATACATAGTCTGGCGATTCTACAAACTCAACGATAAGGACGTTCAGATTATGGCAAGATGCAACGCAGGAGAAATCACAAAAGAAGAAGCAAAGGAACAGTTGTCAAGGGAATACTGATAACATTCATCTTAAATGCATATTTTACAATGAAAACATGGCTGTAAAAAAACTTTCGTTTTTTTACAGCCATGTTGTTTACTGTTCATTATCCATCACAACGAACTAATTTCTTCTTAACCTTCCCCATTATAACCAGGTATGCGGGAATCAGGAACAAGTCCGCCGCAAACCACGCAATGGGGTTTGCAACACAGGCGGCATCATAGCCGAAACTGTTCACAAAGCCGTAGCCCATAATACCTCTTGCCACAAGTTCAAATATACCCGTGGTCATAGCGGTTACGCTGTAACCCACACCTTGAATTGAGTTTCTCAAAACAAACAATACCGCAAGTATGGGGTAGAAGTAACTTCCCATATTTATATACTGTTGGGCAAGGGAAATAACCTCCGTCTCCCCTTTGTCAATGAACGCAAGTGAGATATACGGACCGAAAAATCTTGCAACGGTAAAGGCTATTGCCGAATATACAAGAGCCACAACAACTGCTCTGCCAACACCTTTTTTAATCCTGTCATATTTTTCGGCGCCGAGATTCTGACCGCAGTAGGTAGCCATGGTAATACCGATGGTCTCCGCGGGAAGCATTATCATAAGTTGGGTTTTGCCGCCTATGGTTATTGCGGCAATGATATCCGCACCCAGATTGTTAACACAGGATGCAAGCATTACCGAGCCGATTGCGGTAATTGAAAACTGCAGGGCAAGGGGTAAACCGTTTCTCAGAAGTTCCTTTACGAACTTGAAATCCAAGTCCCTCGTTTCCTTTGTAACGTGAAGAATGGGGAAACTCCGTTTTACGTAAATCAGGCACAATACACCTGAAATAAACTGGGAAACAACAGTTGCAACCGCCGCTCCCCTTACCCCCATTCTGAAAACAATAATCAGGAGCAAATCCAACCCGATATTGAAAAACGAGGAAAACAACAGGAAATAAAGGGGTGTTTTGCTGTCTCCGAGAGCACGGACAATACTTGCCAAAAGGTTATAAAACATTGTGGCGGAAATACCCGCAAAGATTATAACAATATAACTGTACGCATCGCCGTAGATTTCTTCGGGGGTGTTGAGCAATTTCAACAGGGGGTTTGTCAAAAGCACCGCGCCCGCCGTAAAAACGACCGAAAGAACAACGGAGGTGTAAATGATATTGGCAACGTATTTTTTCAGTCCCTTAATGTCCTGGGCTCCGAACCGTTGAGCAACGGGGATTGCAAAACCGGAACAAAGTCCTATTACCGAGCCCACTATCATAAAGTTGAGGGAGCCCACGGAGCCGACTGCCGAAAGGGCATTTTTACCCACAAACTGACCGACGATAATGGTATCCGCCATATTGTAAAACTGCTGGAACAGGTTACCTATCATCAGTGGCAAGCAAAATTTCAAAATATTCTTTGTGGGACTGCCCACAGTCATGTCCTTAACCTTAGCCATGTGTCCTCCGAAAAATAAAGGGGTAAAAACTTGTGCTTAACACATATTACTTGTGAATGATATCGTACGCCATAGAGGGATCGTCACTCATAATGCAGTCCGCACCGATTGAGTTAAGATACTCAACGTCCTCGGGGTCGTTGATTGTCCAATACTGAACTGCCAGATTGTTTTTATGAGCATAGTTGATAATTCTCTCGTTATCAAGATAAATGGCGGGAGCATAATCCATGGGGATCTGCAATGCCTGATATTTAAAGAAATCCTTGTCAACATCAATTCCGTAACTGCAAAGCAAATAGAAAACAATAGCTTCGGGAATACTTGCGGAACGGAGCATATCCGGATAATTTTCCTGGGCATATTTTGTAATGTCCATATTAAATGTACCGAAAACAACTCTCTCAAGAAGTCCTTTTTCTTTGATTATTCTGTAAAGTTCGTCGCATGCAGTCTTACCCAAATCGCCGGAGTCCTTGATTTCTATAATGTAGTCGAACTCACCGTTGCTTTCAAGGTAGTCCAGAACATCTTCAAGGAGAACTGCACGAAGGTCATCGGGAATATCGTCCCCTCTTAAGCCTTTGTAGGGGAACTCGCCCTGTGCATTTTCAAAATTCTCGCCAAAGTTCAACTGACGTAGTTCTTCATAGGTTTTCTCCGAGGGCTTAACTTCTTCTTTGCCGAAATACTCCACAGAATTTGTTGTTCTGTCGAGTGTGCCGTCGTGGAGAAGAATAAGTTTATTATCGGCAGTAATATGCAGGTCAAATTCAAAAATATCAACATTGAAATCTTCGCTTTCAATACAGTTTTTGAATGCCGCCATAGTGTTTTCGGGAGCCATTTCACCACCGGAACGGTGGGCGGAAACAAGTGCGCCGTCATCGGTTATGTAGGGATTTGTAATTTCATCCTTTGAGGGTACTTCTCCGGGAAGTGTTTTGCATACCGCAACGGGAATTGCCACGATAAATATAAGCAAAGCCAATATTACCGCAAGGATTGATACAAGAACTTTACAGCCCTTTTTCATGGGTTTTTTATTCTTCTTGCTTGCCAAGAAATCACGCTTCTTTCTTAATAATTTTATATTTTATTTTGCAACAATGTTAATAATTTTTCCGGGAACATAGATTTCCTTAATAATGCTCTTACCCGCAAGGAATTCCTGAACCTTTTCATCCGCCTTTGCCGCAGAAATAGCATCATCCGCCGTTGCATCCTTTGCAATGGTTACGGTTGCACGGAGTTTACCGCAAATCTGCACGGGAACTTCGATTGTTGCATCAACGGTTTTTGCCTCGTCAAATTCGGGCCACTCTGCCACTGCAAGCAAGCCCTCTCCGCCGATTTCGGACCAGATTTCCTCACAAACATGGGGAGCAAAGGGGTCAAGGAGTTTAATAAATGTTTTAAGTTCGCCCTTTGTAATTGAGCCCTTGTCATAAATCTCGTTAAGGAGGGTCATAAGGCAGGCAATGGCGGTATTGAACTTCATATTTTCAATATCTTCGGAAACCTTTTTGACTGCTTTATGGAAGGATACTTCAAGTTCTTTTGAATACTCTTCCCCGTCCTTAACAATTTCAAGAAGATTCCATACCCTGTCAACAAAACGCTTACAGCCCTTAACGCTGCTCTCACTCCAGGGTGCCGCTTTTTCATAGTCACCCATAAAGAGAACATAGGTACGAAGAACGTCCGCGCCGAGGGAGTCAACAACTTCGTTGGGGTCAACAACATTACCCTTTGATTTGCTCATTTTCTCACCATCGGGACCGAGAATAAGACCCTGTGCGGTTCTCTTTGAATAGGGCTCGTCAAAAGGAACTTCCCCGATATCGTAAAGGAATTTGTGCCAGAAACGGGAATAGATAAGGTGACGTGTAACGTGCTCCATACCGCCGTTGTACCAGTCAACGGGTCCCCAATATTTCAGTTTTTCCTTGTCAGCAAAAGCCTCGGTATTTTTGGGGTCAATGTATCTGAGGAAGTACCAGGAAGAACCTGCCCATTGGGGCATTGTGTCTGTTTCACGCTTTGCGGGTGCACCGCATTTGGGACAGGTACAATTTACGTAGCTGTCAATTTTTGCAAGGGGACTTTCTCCGTCGGAACCGGGTTGGAAATTGTCAACCTCGGGAAGTCTTAAAGGAAGTTCCTCATAGGGAACGGGAACAATACCGCATTTTTCACAATGAACAATGGGAATGGGCTCACCCCAATATCTTTGGCGGTTAAATGCCCAGTCCTTCATTTTGTACTGAACACCTTTTTCACCAACACCCTTTTCGCCGAGGAATTCAATCATTTTCTCAATGGAAGCGGATTTTTTTGTCATACCGTCAAGGAAGCCGGAGTTCACCATTTCACCCTCACCGGTGTATGCTTCAACCGAAATATCTCCGCCCTTGATAACCTCAATAATATCAATCCCGAATTTCTTTGCAAATTCGTAGTCACGCTGGTCGTGAGCGGGAACCGCCATAATGGCACCGGTGCCGTAACCCATCATTACATAGTCGGATATGTAAATGGGGATTTTCTTGCCGTTAACGGGGTTAACGGCTTCAAGACCGTCAATTCTGACACCTGTTTTGTCCTTAACAAGTTGTGTTCTTTCAAATTCGGTTTTCTTTGCACACTCTGCGCGGTAGTTCTCAATATCTGCCATATTGCCGATTTTTTTCGCGTACTTGTCAATGAGAGGATGCTCGGGAGCCATAACCATAAAGGTTACACCGAAAAGGGTGTCGGGACGGGTTGTGTAAATTTTGAGTTTTTCATCGGTGCCGTCAATTTGGAAATTAACAAATGCACCCGTTGATTTACCGATCCAGTTAACCTGCTGGAGTTTAACATTGGGAAGATAATCAACTCTTTCAAGGCCTTCAAGGAGTTTGTCGGCATATTCGGTAATACGAAGATACCATACATCCTTTGACTTCTGAACAATATCGCTGTGGCAAATGTCACATTTACCGCCCTGGGAGTCCTCATTGGAGAGAACAACCTTGCAGGATGGGCAATAGTTTACCAAAGTTTTGTCACGGAAAACAAGACCGTTTTCAAACATTTTGAGGAAAATCCATTGGGTCCATTTGTAGTAACCCTCCTCGGTTGTATCCACAACCCTGTTCCAATCGAAAGAGAAACCAACCTTTTTAAGCTGGGAGGAGAATTTTTCAATATTCATATCCGTAACTTTTCGGGGATGAATACCTGTTTTGATTGCATAGTTCTCCGTGGGAAGACCGTATGCGTCAAAACCGATGGGAAAAAGAACATTGTAGCCCTGCATTCTTCTTTTTCTTGAAACAACTTCAAGACCCGAATAGGCTTTGATGTGACCCACATGCATACCTGCACCGCTGGGATAGGGGAACTCAACAAGTCCGTAGAATTTGGGCTTTTCGGAATTGTCCTGTGCGTGGAAAACACCTGCGTCCTCCCATTTTTTCTGCCATTTCTGTTCAACGGCTGAAAAATCGTACTTCATTATAATCATACCTTTCTATGTATATGGAACGCAAAATTTGAAAGGAGTTGTCCCCTATTCATTCTCCGTTCCGGTCTTTTACTAACAATAACTTAATCTAAAAACTGACTTGCATCAATTTTCTTTGCGTCCTCCCAAAGTCGCTCAAGATTGTAGTAATTTCTTGACTCCTCAAGGAAAATATGAACAACAACACCGCCGAATTCAAGAAGAACCCAGCCCGTAGCTCTGCCCTCAATGTGGTCGGGTTTGATACCCGCTTCTCCAAGCTGATATTCAACCTCGTCAGCAAGGGAGCGAACATGGGTGTTTGAGTTTGCCGTACAGATTACAAAGTAATCCGCAACGATTGTAAGTTCCTCGATTTTGATAACCTGAATATCGTTACCCTTTTTATCGTCGAGGGCTTTCACAACTTTTTTTACAATATCAAGACTCATTTTTTTACCTCTGTTTTTTTAATATATTCATCATAGCATCATTGTAGGCATCCACCGTATCGGGATGAACCACCTTTGAATTGTCTATTAGTTCTTTAATAGTAAATCCAAGACCTTCCACAATGGCTTCATCAAGGGAGCGACCTGCCTTTTCCCTCATTATTTCCACACCGTCATAATCTCTTTCGGCACTGATAAAGTCCGCAATAAACACAATTTTTTCAAGGAGGGACATATTCTTTCTGCCCGTTGTGTGATACCGCACCGCATTTATTATATCTTTATTTTCAATGCCGAATTCCTTTTGAACAAAAATACTTCCGCACATTGCGTGGTAAAGTTTCGGAGTGTCCGTTTCAATCTGTGTCAGTTCCATTCCGTTTTGGAGCATATATGAAAGTTGTAATCCCGCCGGGGTGTCCTTGCAACAATCGTGTATAAGCCCTGCGGTATATGCAATTTCTTCGTCATAGCCGTAAATTCCGGCAAGTTTCTTTGCAGACTCCGCCACATTGAGAGAATGAATAAATCTTCTCTCCGTAAGTTTTCCCTGCAAAATCTCTTTATATTCCGCGTCCCTGTTCATTTATACAACCCTTTTTCAATTATATAATCATAAACATCACGGGAAAGACAATCCGTGTCCCCGTTTTTTAAAGACGAACGAATTTGTGTTGAACTTATTTCATAAGGAACACTCTCACAGATAATCACTCCGTCCTCCGCCTTGAGAACATTTTTCACAAAATCACGCATATTCTGAAGTTCACGGAGATTTTCCGTTCTGCATCCGCAAACAATTTTACAAAGTTCCAATATTTCCCTGTATTTGTACCATTTATCAAAGGACAAAAGCATATCGTCCCCCATAAACAAGAACAGTCGGGCATGGGGATTTTCCTCTTTTATCTGTCGGAGTGTGTCAACGGTGTAACTTTTTCCCCCTCTTTTTATTTCAATATCGCTTATGGTGAAATAATCTTCGGGAAAAGCAAGACTGCACATTTTCAGTCTGTCCTCGGAGGAAGCGGAACTTGTTTCTTTAAAGGGGGACAGAAATGCGGGGATTATAATTACCCTGTCGGCACCGCAGATTTTCATAAGATTTTCCGCCAACAGTTTGTGACCTTTATGGGGCGGGTCAAAGGAGCCGCCGTATATCGCAATTTTTTCCATAATCAATACATTGTTACGGACTGCAATTCAAGATTGCCCCTGTAAGATTTAATTTTGATTTTAACCTTTATAACTTCTTCGGGTGTAATTTTAACTATTCTTTTATAGCCGATAACTCCGCCCTTTGAAACTCTTTTCAGTTTGCCGTTACCCGTATCAATATAAACCTCATATTCCTCAACGTGCTGTCCGTTGATAATATGCTCCATTATAACAACCTTGTCAAACATATCCTTTTGGGAAAGGGTTATGGTGATTTCGGGTTCCTTGTCCCGGGGGGCGGGTCGCCAGGTTTTGTTTTCGTCCGCGTCAAGAAGGTTACTTCCGTCATATTCGGGGGAAAGGCAACTACTAACTTCAACGGTGCCGATTTGAGAAACCTTGTAATTGAACATTCTTCTCAAATCATAGCCGAAAGCCATTAAAATCTGGGTGTCCATTTCGGCAAATTTACCGTTTTTCATAGGGGGTACACCCAACATCCAGGCACAGTTTGCACCAACGGTACTGTAATAAATTTTCTGGAGCCTGTCCTTTGTTTTGGCGGTATATTCGTCATCCTTGTGGTAGTACCATCTGTCGCGGATGGACATACTCACCTCACAGGGATACCAAATAAACTTGCTATCCTTTTTAATGGCCTTGCGTGAGCCTATATCAAGTTCGTATTTTTCTTCTTTCCGGCGTTTCTTTTGGGGGGCTTTGCTTCTTTCAATGGCATTGTAGATACTGTATTTTTCGGGAACAACGCTCCATTCGTTTTCGCGGATTACTCCCCACTCGTTTCCGTACCAACGCACATCGGGACCCACAAGGGCAATAACCGCGTCGGGTTGACATTCCCTGACTACCTCGTAATAGCCCTCCCAGTCATATTCCTGAATATTGCCGTTTTTGTCGGCCTCCGCGGCACCGTCAAAACGCACATAGAAAATATCACCGTACTTTGTAAGAACTTCTCTCAAAAGTGCTTTGAAATAGGTGTTGTATTCCTCACCGCTGCCGTAAAGGGAACAATTTCTGTCAAGGGGGGAAATGGCAATACCGAATTTCAATCCCTGAACTTTACACTCATTACTGAGAAGTTCAACAATATCGCGGTTTTCCACTTCCCAATCCGTTGCACTCTCCACGGAATAATTTGTATATTCCGAACACCAAAGGCAAAAACCGTCATGGTGCTTTACATTGAGAACCATTCCCTTAAAGCCTGCCGACTTAAAGAATTCCACCCATTCGTGAGCATCGAATTCCTCCGGGTTAAAGTTGACGGGGTTAACCGTACCGTCCGTCCACTCCTGATTCAATACTGTGGCAAGTCCGAAATTTATAAATCCGTAAAATTCCGTTTTCTGCCAATTCAACTGTCTTTCGGAGGGCTTTACCTCCGCCGCAATTTCATAAGGCTTCATATATAATCCTTTTAGTTTTATTTTCCGCAATCGCAGTTTGTTGCAACAATGTCAACTCCCAAACCGCAGACGTTTTCAATAACCACGTCACCGATTTTAACAGGGGCTTTAATTACTGCACCGTTAATTTCTTTCATACAGTCAAACATTTTGTCCTTGGGAACGGGACCCGAGGATTTTACGGGAACAACCGGGTGAATTCCGCCCTCAACCTTAACACTTGTTGTAAGGCTTCTTACGGGATTTGTAACCTCTGTTCTTGCGTAAGCATCACCGCGTTTGCAGGTGTTACCGCTGACTGAAACAACCTGACCGTTTTCGATTTCCACTTCAATGGGGCAACCTAAAGGACAGGAAACACATACAAGATTTTTTTTCATTTTACCCATCCTCCTTATTCTTCAATTCTCACAACAATTTCGCTGTCAGAATTCATGTCTTTCAGCATTTCCGTTGTAATGGTCACGTTTTCCATTTCACCGGGAGCAAGTTTAACCTTTTTCTTTGAAGAAAGGATTTTGCCGTCACATTCAACAACAACCTTTGCACCCTTATATACCTGACCTACGCGGAAATACAATTTAAGATTTTCTTGGCTTTCAATATTAACTCTCTGGGGAACAATGTATCTTACTCCGTTTATACCCCTGGTATTTATGAATGTACCGCCCTTTTTCTTGCCGAAGATATAGTCGGCGGCACCCTTGCCGGCAATCTGACTTTCTTCCGTAACATAATCTACAAGGTCATGAACCTGTAAAACATTACCGCAGGCAAAAATACCCGGGTGGAGAGTTTCTCTGTACTGGTCAACAACGGGGCCGCTTGTAACTCTGTCAAGTTCAACACCCACGTCCTTTGAAAGTTCGTTTTCGGGAATAAGACCAACGGAAAGAAGAAGTGTATCACATTCTATGTATTCCTCGGTTCCCGGAATGGGTTGTAATTTTTCGTCAACCTTTGCAACAGTAACACCCTCAAGTCTGTCCTTGCCGTGAGTTTTAATAACCGTACAGCTTAAACGCAACGGAATACCGAAATCGTCAAGGCATTGAACAATATTTCTTGTAAGACCTCCGGAATATGGCATAAGTTCGCAGACAACCTTAACCTCGGCGCCCTCAAGAGTCATTCTTCTCGCCATAATAAGACCGATGTCACCGGAGCCGAGAATAACAACCTTTTTACCGGGCATATAGCCGTCAATGTTAACATATTTCTGTGCAGTACCCGCGGTCATAATACCCGAGGGTCTTGAACCTGCAATGGAAAGTGCACCACGGGGTCTTTCGCGGCAACCCATTGCAAGTACAACGGCAATTGCGTTGAACTGCATAAGTCCCTGATTGTTGTTTACCGCCGTTACAACATTGTCCTCTGAAATATTCAGAACCATTGTGTCCGTGAAAACATCAATATCGGTCTTTTCAACCTGTTCGATAAATCTTCCCGCATATTCGGGGCCTGAAAGTTCCTCACCGAAGTAGTGAAGACCGAATCCCGTGTGAATACACTGTTCAAGAATACCACCGAGAGTTTCCGCCCTCTCGAGAATAACTATTTTTTCCACGCCCTCTTCCTTTGCTTTGAGAGCCGCAGCCATACCGGCAGGGCCGCCGCCGACAACAACTAAATCATAATTCAACATCGTTCCCTACCTCCTTATTTCGTTCTGTCATACATAATCTTCGACTGACCGCCGAATTTTGTGATTTCATTCATTTCGGTACCCAATTCTCTTGCAAGAATTTCAACAACCTTGCTTCCGCAGAAACCGCCCTGGCATCTGCCCATTCCCGCACGGGTTCTACGCTTGACACCGTCAACATCCCTTGCACCTGCGGGAGCGTGAATGGCATCAAGGATTTCGCCCTCGGTAATTGTTTCACAGCGGCATACGATTCTGCCGTAGGCTTTGTTCTTTTCAATGAGTTTTGCTCGTTCTTCCGTTGTCATATGACGGAATCGGACGGGCTCGGGGCGAATGGGATTGAAGTCCTCTTTCTTTTGGAATCCGTGGGAAAGTTCATTTATAATGCCCTCAACCATTTCCGCAATGGCGGGAGCGGAGGAAAGACCGGGGGATTCAATGCCTGCCGCGTTTATAAATTTTTCGTTGATTTTTGACGAACCGATTATAAAATCATCAGTTGTGGGGTGGGCTCTGTTACCGCTGAAAGAAGTAATTGCGTTTCTCAAAGAAACCGCGGGCACACTCTTAATTGCGCTGTTGTAAATTTTATTCAGACCTGCAGAGGTGGTGGCAACATCGTCCCCGTCCTCAATATCATCCGCAGAGGGACCCACAATAAGATTTCCGTCAACGGTGGGGGAAACAAGGACGCCCTTGCCCATTTTAGTGGGGCATTGGAAAATTGTTCTTGAAACAAGAGTTCCCTGGGATTTGTCAAGGAGATAATAGTCTCCGTGGCGAACAATGATTTCTATTGAATCATCTCCAATAAGGGATGCGATTTTACCGGAGTGAACTCCCGCGGCATTTACAACGTATTCCGCGGTAATTTCACCGAGGGATGTTGAAAGTTTGAATTCCCCGTCCGTGTAATCAATGTCGGTAACTTCGCAATTTCTCAAAAACCGGGCACCGTTAGTTACTGCGTTTTCAACTGCCGCAATTGTAAGTTCATAGGGACAAACGATTGAGGATGTGGGAGCAACGAGAGCACCCACCGCTGTTTCACCGATATTGGGTTCAAGTTCTTTCAATTCCTCTTTGCCCACAACTCTCAGGTTGGGAACGCCGTTTTTCTCCCCTCTTTTTTTCAGTTCTTCAAGATGGGGCAATTCATCCTCGGAAAAGGCAACCACAAGGGCTCCGTTGTTTTTAAGAGGCACATTCAATTCCTTGCAGACCTTTTTCATAAGTTCAACACCGCGGACATTAAGTTTTGCTTTAAGAGTACCCGGCATTGCGTCAAAACCCGCGTGAACTATTGCGGAATTCGCCTTTGTTGCACCCATTGCACAGTCGTTGCATCTTTCAAGAAGGGCAACCTTTATGTTGTACTTTGAAAGTTCCCTTGTTATAAGTGAACCAACAACACCTGCGCCGATAACGGCAACATCGTATTTCATATTAAACACTCCCCAATTTTAGTAAAAATCAAATCAGTTTATTATAGCATAGCAAACATAGAAAAATCAAGAGAATTCAGATATAATAATACTATTAAAAGAGATAATTTTTACCATTTTTTAAAAATATCTTTTTCCGCCGTCCCCGATACCACGAAAAATCCCACATCAACACCCGAAAAAGCCGAATATTTACACCCTGTTCATCCATTTTCCCGTACAAACCTTGTTTTTCAAGAGGTTTTGTTGTATCATATAGTGTGATGTAAAATGTATTTGAGGTATGCAGATAATGAATAACAAAAAAACACCCGAACTTCTTGCTCCCGCGGGAGATATGAACTGCCTTATTGCCGCTGACCGATTCGGTGCGGACGCAGTTTATATCGGCGGTCCCCTGCTCCAACTCCGCGCGGAAAAATCCGCATTTACGGAGGAGAATATTGACGCCGCCGTAAAACTTTTACATTCCAAAGGGAAAAAACTTTACGTAACCGTAAACAGTTTTATGAAAAACAATGAAATAGAGCCTTTGAAAAGTTATGCCCGAAACCTTTACGGCTTGGGTGTGGATGCGGTTATCGTGTCCGATTTGGGTGCGGTGAGAACAATCAAACAGGCGGAGCCCGATTTAGAGGTGCATATCAGTACCCAGGCAAACTGTTGTAACTATGCTTCTGCCATGGCATACTACGAAATGGGAGCCTCAAGAATAGTTATCGCAAGGGAAATGACCATTGAGGAAATTGCCCAAATGCACGAAGAAATCCCCCATGACCTTGAACTTGAAGCCTTTGTCCACGGTGCTATGTGTATGGCATATTCGGGGAGATGCCTTATTTCCTCCTATTTAAACGGACGAAGCGGCAACCGTGGCGAATGTACCCAACCCTGCCGTTGGGAATACTACCTTGTTGAAAGAAACCGCCCCAACGAATATTTGAAATTGGAGGAATACCCCGACCATTCCGCCCTCCTCTCCTCCCACGATATGAAAGCAATCGGCTTTCTGGACAAACTTGCGGATGCGGGAATTGACTCCTTTAAAATCGAGGGCAGAATGAAAACCGAATACTATGTTTCCCACGTGGTAAACGCATACAGGCGCGCTATTGACAAAACCGCTCCAATGGAACTTTTGGATGAGGAGTTAAATGCCATAAGCCACCGCCCCTACAACAGCGGATTTTACTTTGGCAACCTTGTGCAAGGTCATAAAAATGACGGACTTTACCATTGGGACTGCACCTTTGCGGGTGTTGCCCTTGAGGATTGCAAGGACGGAGAATTAAAAATCCAACAGAGAAACTTTTTCAAATTGGGTGATACTCTGGAAGTTCTCTCCCCCGAAACTTTCGGTATGAAATTCACCGCAACGAAAATCACAAACAAACAAGGGGAAGAATGTGAAAGTGCCTGTCATCCCCAAGAAATTCTCACCTTGAAATGTGATATTCCCGTTAAAAAGGGCGATATTCTGCGTGTGAGAACTGAAAAGAAAGAGATTATAACAAACATTTAATATGAAAAATTTTGAAATTCTTGCTCCCGTGGGGGCGGAGGAACAGTTAAAAGCCGCCGTAAGAAGCGGAGCAAATGCGGTATATCTGGGTGTTGAAAACTTCAATGCCCGTCGCAATGCGGACAATTTTACAACCGACAATTTAAAAGGCGCGGTAAAATACTGCCGACTCCGTAACGTAAAGGTGTATGTTACTCTTAACACCCTCGTTTTCGACAAAGAAACGGAGGAACTTTACGAAACCGTAAAAGCAATTGCCCAAAGCGGCGCGGACGCAGTAATCGTGCAGGATTTTGCAACAGTCGGAGCCGTAAGGGAAATCTGTCCCCAAATGCCCCTTCACGCATCAACCCAGATGGCTGTCCACAATGTAGCGGGAGCAAAATATCTTGAAGAAATGGGCTTTTCAAGAATCGTTCTTGCAAGGGAACTTTCCCGTGAGGAAATGAAAGCCATACGCAATGAAGTAAAAACGGAACTCGAAGTCTTTGTCCACGGCGCCCATTGTATGAGCGCGTCGGGGAACTGCTACCTTTCGGCAATGCTCGGTGAAAGAAGCGGAAACCGCGGACTTTGTGCCCAAGGCTGCCGCCTTAATTGGAAAAATCAACATAACAGGGAGTATGCCCTCTCCCTCAAAGATATGTCGTACCTTGACCGCATAAGTGACCTTATGGAAATTGGTATCGACTCCTTTAAAATCGAGGGCAGAATGAAACGTCCCGAATACGTTGCCGCCGCCGTAAGCAGCCTGAAAAAGGCAATGGAAAAGGGATTTTATGACAAAATCACACTCCGCTCGGTTTTTTCGAGAAACGGCTTTACAGACGGCTATTTACAGGGAAAACGTGATGTTTCAATGTTCGGCTACCGTTTGAAAGAGGATGTGACCTCCGCAAGCGGTGTACTGAAAGAACTTGAAAATTCATACAAAAACGAAATCCGCCCCAATAAAGCGGATGCAAAACTCATTTTGGAAAAAGACAAACCCGCCACCCTTTTCCTTTCATCAAAGGGTATAACGGCAAAGGTAACGGGAGAAATCCCCCGGGAGCCCCGCACCGCACCCCTTTCCCAAGAAATTGCTTTCAGAAATCTTTCAAAATTGGGTGATACTTCCTTTTATCTTGATTTTTTTGAATTTGATAATCCCCGGGGACTCACTCTCCCCGCCTCCGCTATCAATGCATTACGGCGGGAGGGCGCAAATGTACTTGAAAATAAATTGGGAGAAAAGACCTACGAAATATATGATGCACAGCCCCCAAAAATTCCCCGGGGGGAATTTACCGAAAAGTCGAAAACAAGAGTACGCCTTGAACATTTTTCCCAATACAGCGAGGACTTTGAAAAAGCGGATTTACTCATTCTTCCCATTGACGAAATCCTTGAAAATTCGGAAGAAATCGAATGTTTGCCCGTGAAAATCGCGGCGGAACTTCCCGCCCTTATTTACCCCGAGGATGAGAGCGCAATTCTGAAAAAACTCTCACAAGTGAAAAAATTGGGTATCGTAAGAGGTGTAACGGGAAATATCGGCGGAATTTATCTTCTCAAAAAAGCGGGATTCAGAATACACGGCTCCCACGGACTGAATATAACAAACTCCCTTTCCGCCAAAGCGTACGAAGATATGGGACTTTCCGATATAACCCTGTCCTTTGAACTTTCCGAAAAAGCTGTAAAAAACATAGGGTCACAAATCCCCAAGGGTGCATATATTTACGGCTATTTGCCAATTATGTTAATGAGAGCCTGTCCCCAAAAGAGTGAAAACGGATGCCTTAACTGTACGGGGAACACGGTTTTAACGGACAGAAAGGGCGTTGATTTTCCCTTTTTGTGCCACAACAAAAAATACGGGGTTTTGCACAACAGCGTGCCCCTTTACATCGGTGACAAAAACCTCCGAAACCTTGATTTTGTAACATTCTTTTTCACTGTTGAATCAAAAAAAGAATGTAAAAAAATCTTTGATGCTTATTTTAACAACAGAAATCCCGAAGGCAAAAAGACCAACGGATTATACAGCAGAGAACTACTATAAAGGTGGTGTTTCCATGGAAACAAATACTCCCAAAACCGCAATAATAATCGGTGCGGGTCCCGCGGGACTTACCGCTGCATACGAACTATTAAAAAACACGGATATTCTCCCCATAATTTTTGAAGAGAGCGATTTCATCGGCGGAATTTCCCGTACCGCACAGTACAATGGCAACCGAATGGACATCGGCGGTCACAGATTTTTCTCAAAAATCGACAGGGTCAATGACCTTTGGCAAGAACTTATGCCCTTACAGGGAAAACCCTCCTTTGACGATATAAAAACGGGCACGGAAAAAGACCTTTCGGAAGAGGGTCCCGACCCGGAAAAAGAGGACAGGGTTCTCCTTATACGAAACCGGGTTTCAAGGATTTATTATTTGAGGAAATTCTTTGACTACCCCATTTCATTGAAACCGGAAACCTTTATAAACATGGGATTTTCCCGAACCATGAAAGCGGGTTTCGGGTATGTTTATTCCTGCCTTTTCAAAAAGGAGGAGGACTCCCTTGAGAACTTTTATATCAACCGCTTCGGAAGACCCCTCTATGAAATGTTTTTCGAGGATTACACGGAAAAACTCTGGGGAATAAACCCCTCAAAAATCTCTGCGGATTGGGGTGCCCAAAGGGTTAAAGGACTCTCCCTTACAAAAGCGGTATTAAACGTTCTCACGAAGCCGTTCAAAAAGGATGACAAGGTGGAAACCTCTTTAATCGAGCAGTTCTACTACCCCAAAAAAGGCCCCGGTCAACTCTGGGAAACTCTCGCAGAGGAAATAGAAAAAAATGGCGGAAAAATCCTTAAAAATCATCGGGTAGTCACCCTTGAAACCGAATGTGGCAAAATCTCCCGTATAGGTGTTGAACACGATGGTGAAATCAAGCAATACAAGGCGGATTATTTTATTTCCACAATGCCCGTAAAAGACCTTGTAACAGGCATGGGTGACTGTGTCCCCGAAAACATCAGTAATATTGCAAAAGAACTCCCCTACCGCGATTTCATAACCGTGGGACTTCTTGTAAATAAACTTAAATTAGAGAACAAAACCGACCACAAAACTCTCGGTGGAATCGTTCCGGACTGCTGGATTTATATTCAGGAGAGGGATGTAAAAATCGGCAGATTGCAGATTTTCAACAACTGGTCGCCCTATATGGTAAAAGACCCGGAAAACACCGTTTGGGTGGGACTTGAATACTTCTGCAACGAGGGTGACGATCTCTGGAATATGTCCGACAAGGAGTTTATTGACTTTGCCTGTGACGAACTTCAGAAAATCGGTGTAATTGACAAGGAAGATATTCTTGATGCCACAAGAATCAAGGTTAAAAAGGCATACCCCGCCTACTTCGGCACATACAAAGACTTCGGCAAGGTGCGTGAATACCTTGACAAAATCGAAAACCTCTACTGCATCGGCAGAAACGGTATGCACCGTTATAACAATATGGATCACTCCATGCTCACCGCAATGGAAGCGGTGGATTGTATCAAAAACGGAAATACCGACAAATCTCAAATCTGGAATGTTAATACCGAACAGGAATACCACGAGGAAAAGTAATGTGCAAATTGCCCCAATGAAATTCCTTTTACAGCGAGTAGGATATTGTTTTAGTGTATTTTGAAAAAATTTTTACGGTTCCCCCTATCTTTTAATGAATGGGGAACCGTTTTTTTGTTAATCGCTGTTTCAAGTTGTTTTTTCACCACAAAAGCAATTAAACGGGCAAAAAACTTTCACAAACTTTTTTCAGCCCCCTTAACATTTCTCTCGTTATTTCGTCATAATGCGTTAAAAATCGCACTGCACATTGTGAAAGTTCACCAAAATCAACTGACATTCTTAATATCTTTTGGCTAACAACATTTTATTTTTAGACCACTATACCTTGTGCATATTGCACAAAGAAGCGTAAGTTCATTTGGTTAAAATAACTTGACTTTTTTAAAAAAATGGCTATAATGGTGTTGTAAGTTAAAGGAAAGGAGAGCTGATTATGATAACCTACACAGAAATCAGACACACACTTATCAATGAGAGAGATATTCTCATTAACGAAATCGAAGAAGAGAAAGGCTTTTCCTTTAAGAAACTTGTTAAGATTATTCAGCTTAACGGTATTCTCAAAGAGATTCAATAATCTCTCTTCCCCGTTATTTACCTTGAACATCTGTTTCGCCCATATTTATCGCCGAAACGGACTTCAACGGTTGAATATAAATTGTTTCATAAAGCCAAAAGCGACAAGCCGCCATTAAGGCGGCTTGTCACTTTTTTTATGTCAATATTATAATTCAACGATGTTTACAGGTCAAAAACTTCAATTACCTCTCCGCTCAACGCCTTGTGGGTAATGCATTTATCCTCAACAATCATATATCCCCGGGGAGTATTCTCCTTGGGAATGGAAACGGAGCCGGGGTTTGCGTAGATAATTCCGTTTTCAAGAACTTCTATTTTGCTCACATGGGTGTGGCCGTTAAAAAGCACATCTCCCTTTTTAATTTTGGGCAGATTTTGGGGATTCATTTTATGCCCGTGGGTAAGGAAAAACATTCTGCCGCCGTTGTAAAAGAAAGCATATTCCGCAAGAACGGGGAAAGAAAGCACCATTTCATCCACCTCTGCCTCGCAGTTGCCTCTGACGCAAAGTATTTCATCCGCCATATCATTGAGGAGTGAAATAACTCCCTTGGGATTGTATTCCTCGGGCAAATCGTTGCGGGGACCGTGGTAAAGCACATCCCCCAAAAGCACCAATTTTTCGCATTTTTCCTCTTTATATTTTTCCGTCAATTCACGGCAGTATTTCAAAGAACCGTGAATGTCCGATGCAATCATAATTTTCATAAAGAACACCTCTTTCCGAGAATGGAATAATCATATCATAAATGCAATGTTTTTAAAACAGGATTTTGAAATAAATATTTGAAATCCTGTAAAAATGACCAAATTCAACAAAAAGATAAAAACAGTTGTAAAAAATAAGTAAAAATAGTATAATAATATTATTCTGTGGAAAAGGAGTAATAAAATGTCAGACAAAACTATGAAAAAATATATGAAGAAGTCCGAAATTGCCACATTCGGTATAGGACTTTTCGGTGTGGCTTTGCTTACGGGATGGATGCCCGACTACACCGCAACATTCTTTGCGGACTTTGCCTTTAAAGGTAAGGGATTCGACCCGGACACAATGGCAAATGCCCTTTCCGTCGTATTCCTTGTAGCGGGTATCGTGGGCGCGGTCTGTGAACTTGTTATCGGCTACCTTGTGGATAACACCCGTACAAAACTGGGCAAGGTTAAACCTTGGATCGGTTTCGGTGTTGTTCCTCTTGCGTTGATTTCAATGTTTGTTTTCATTGCACCCAATACTGACAATCAGAACCTTGCAATCGCCTGGATGTTTATTATCTATTCCCTTTATACCGCCTTTTGCTGTGCGGTTGAAAGTCCGGCAAACTGCTTCGGTTCCCTCTGCTCACCCAATCCCTCGGAGCGTTCAAGTGCTATTTCAATAGCCTCTTTCCTGCGTTCCGTTGGTCAGTCCGGCGGTATGGTTGTTATTCTTGTTGTGGGTCTTGTAATGAAAGCGGTTATGGGGCAGCAACAGTTCAAAAATGCGGAAGCCCAAGGTCTTGACCTTATAATTTCAACCGCTGTTTGTGCATTGGGACTTATCCTTTTCGTTATGATTTTCTTTACGAACAACAAGGAACGCGTTCCTTTCACACAGGAAAAGGTTTCCCTGAAAGACGCGGTTAAGGTTGTTTTCACCCACAAGAATCTCCTTATGGTTTCCCTTACAAAACTCTGCGGTTTCGGTCGCGGTGTATATGGAACGGTTTCCCTTTACATAGCAATTTATCTTTTGGGTTCAAAGGATTTGAAGTTGGGACTTCTTCTTCCCATGGGTATCGGTACTGCCGTAGGTACACTTCTTGTTAATATCGTACTCAAAAAGTTCTCAACAAAGAAAACATACATCCTTTTCTGCTTATACGGAGCATCTTCCCTTGCAATCCTCTTCCTTGTTTCAAAGGGAATCGGATTCAATGACGGACTTATTATTCCTTTCCTTATTCTCAACTTCTTCTGCGGTCTTCAACACGGTAACACAAATGTTACACCCAATATTATGATTGCGGACTGCGTTGACGAAATCGAGTACAAAACAGGCAAACGTCAGGAGGGTCTTGCCTACGCAGGCTACGGTCTTTTCTCAAAGATTGCTTCCGCTTTTACAAAGGCTCTTGGTCCCTGGCTTCTTTACACCTGGTCCGGTTACCTTGCATCAACAAATGCAAACGTTGCCTATGCACAACAGAGCGACGCAACGCTCAACAAAATCCTTATGATTTACACAATCATTCCCGCTGTTTTCGTTGTTCTTCAGGCAGTACCCATTTTCTTCTACGATATGGTTGGTGAAAAGAAAGAGAATATTACAAAAGAACTTATGAAACGCCGTGAAGAAAAAGCCCTTGCAGACTCCGTGTCTGCGGAGAATTAAGGAGGTGGCATTACAATGAAAAAAGGTTTGAATTTAAAAGTATATGCCGCTGTGGTTTTCTTCCTTATTGCAGGAATTCTTGCAACGGTCACCGTTACAACCTATAAGAACAGATACAACGGTTTCAGTCCCGAAAAAACCGCCGTTGCTTTCGCACAGAGCATTGTTGAAACCGGTGACGGCTACAATGCATATAAGAACACAATCGTCAGCAAAAACTACAAATACGGTGATTTCATAAGAGAATACTATATGTACCCCGTAATTTATGCAGAGTATGACTACAAACCCGGCGATGATAGGGACAGCCTAAAAGGCTACAATAACGATTCTTTCAAAGGTGAAAAAACTCTCAAGGATGACGGCACACTTTCGGGTCAGGTAACTGAAACAATGTATGATTACTATGTTGCCCTTATGGAGAAATACACGGGTTGGGACAATTACGATGCAGTTTTCACCGACTATTTCAATGAACTTATCAAGGTTCGTGAAAATGTTTTCGGTGATAAATATATGACCGACGAAATTATGTTCACCGCCCTTGAATCCAACGTTAGAACCTACGGCGAAAGTCTTACGGGTACAGAGGATGAATTTGACTCCAACACGGGTGTTCAGACAAGTGTTAAAATGACCGGTGCCTACGAAAAAACTTTCGGTGAGGATTACAAATTCACCTACGAAGCAACCGCTGTAAAGGACCTTGAAGATTTGTCAATTTACAAGGACAGCACCTCGGATTACGGCAAAAAACTTGAAAGTTATAAAATCGGCACGGACGATATAACGGAGGCAAAAACCGTAACGGTAACAATCAAAGCAAATGAAAAAACAGTTGCCGTACAGGAAATAAATGTTGTAAAAATCAACTCCACTTGGTATGTTGATAACTTAACCGCCGATACTTCCGCACTCTACAAAATAGCATAAAATTTATAGTGTAATATTATGACAAGGGGCTGTAAAAAAACGAAAGTTTTTTTACAGCCCTATTCTAAGGGGTCAGGAAAAAAGTGGTATATTTGTATGATTTTGAAATCGCTGCATAAATAGTGAATGTATTAACCCTTCGCACTCATTCTATATAATATTCATTTTCGCCATTATTTATTTTTATAACTGTAATATCGTAATATTTATCGTTACCGTAGTGCTTAAGCCTTTTTAAACTGTCAATAAGATATTCTGATTCTTTAGAAAGTCTTTCCTCAAGTACATTTAAGTTATGTATTTCAATATACAATGGTACTCCGTTGATATCAGTTATGCAATCCAAAAATGCATCCCAGTTATTGCCAAAATAATCAGGGAAATCCATAGCCGTTGAAATGATTTCGAACATATCATATATACCTTTTACATCTTTAAAATCAATCACATATTTATTTGTATTATTATCCATAATATTATCCTTTTGTATATTCATCAAATATGTTTAACGGGGCTGTAAGAAACTTTCGTTTTTTACAGTCCCGTATTGTAACTTATTTCTTTTTCTTGCCGCCGAACAAGCCGCGTTTTTCCTCCGGCTCAACATCCTTTGCGCCCATAACCTTATTGAAGTTGAGAAGTGCTTCTTTCTGCTTTTCATTAAGGTTTTTGGGAACATCCACGGAAACTCTTATAAGTTGGTCTCCCCGTCTTGTGGAGTTAAGCACCTGAATACCGCGACCTTTGAGTTTAAATATGTCACCGGGCTGTGTGCCTGCGGGGAGTTCATATTCAACCTGTCCGTCAAGGGTGGGAACACGGAGTTTGTCACCGAGAGCCGCCTGAACAAAACTTACTTTAACATCGTACCAGACATTATAGCCGTCACGTTCAAAGAAGGGATGGGGTTTAACAACGACACCCACTCTCAAATCACCGGAGGGGCCGCCGTTTACACCTCTGTTACCCTGATTACGGACGGTGAAAATCTGTCCGTCATCAATACCCGCAGGAATGGTGATTTCCTGTTTAACGGTTCTTCTGATTCTTCCCGCGCCCTTGCATCTCTGGCAGGGATTGGGGTTGAACGTACCTTTACCTCCGCAGCGTTGACAGGGTTTTGATGTACTTATAGTGCCGAAAGGCGTTCTCTGTTGAGCATTGACTTGACCCTTACCGTTACAGTCGGGACAGGTCTGGGGTGATGAACCCTTTGCCGCACCGGAGCCCGCACATTCGTCACAGACTTCAATACGTTGAAAATCAACAGTTTTCTTGCAACCCTTTGCGGCTTCTTCAAATGTAATGTATATGTTGGTCTGAATATCGCTTCCCCGACGGGGTGCGTTGGGATTGGAACGGGAATTTCCGCCGCCGAATCCGCCGAAGAATGAACCGAAAAGGTCTCCCAAATCGAACTCCATTCCTCCGTCAAATCCACCGAAACCACCGAATCCGCCGCCCTGACCCGCGCCGTAGTTGGGGTCAACGCCTGCAAAACCGAAACGATCGTATTTTTCCTTTTTATCCGCATCCGAAAGAATTTCGTAAGCCTCGTTGGCCTCTTTGAACTTTGCCTCCGCTTCCTTGTCGTTGGGATTAAGGTCGGGGTGGTATTTTTTGGCAAGTTGACGGTATGCCTTTTTTATCTCGTCGGGTGTGGCAGTTTTCTGAACTCCCAACACCTCATAGTAATCTCTTTTATCTGCCATAATTGATTCCTTTCTTTAGGAATTCACCAATCAAAGACGGCCCCTTTTTGAGAACCGTCTTTGACAATAAATCATAAATCAGTCAACATCGGTGAAGGGTGCTTCCGTGTAGTTGTCGCCACCCTGTGCGCCTGCTGCATTGGGATCAAAGCCCGCACCCATATTGTTGGGGTCAAAACCTTGAGCGCCGCCTGCCGCTTTGTAAAGTTTCTCGGAAATCTCGTAGAATTTTGCCTGGAGAGTTTCCTGTTTTGACTTAATAAGTTCAATATCTTCGCCCTTGAGAGCTTCCTTAAGATCCTCTATCTTTGCGTTGATATCGTTCTTGTCCGCCTCGTCGAATTTGTCGCCGTTTTCGGAAATGAGTTTTTCACACTCAAATACCATCTGGTCGGCACCGTTGCGAACATCAACAGCCTCTTTACGTTTCTTGTCTTCCTCTGCAAACTGTTCTGCTTCCTTAACTGCACGGTCAATATCATCCTTGCTCATATTGGAAGAAGCGGTGATGGAAATTGACTGTTCCTTGCCTGTGCCAAGGTCCTTTGCGGAAACGTGAACAATACCGTTTGCGTCAATGTCGAATGTTACTTCGATCTGGGGAGTACCGCGACGTGCGGGAAGAATACCGTCAAGGTGGAACATACCGAGAGTTTTGTTATCTCTTGCAAATTCTCTCTCACCCTGAAGAACGTGGATTTCAACTGATGTCTGGTTATCAGCGGCAGTTGAGAATACCTGGCTCTTTTTGGTGGGGATTGTGGTATTTCTTTCAATGATTTTTGTGCAAACACCGCCGAGGGTTTCAATACCAAGTGAAAGGGGTGTAACGTCAAGGAGAAGAAGTCCTTCAACGTCGCCGCCGAGAACGCCCGCCTGGAGAGCGGCACCTATTGCAACACATTCATCGGGGTTGATGCCCTTGAAAGGCTCTTTACCCGTGTAGGACTTAACTGCATCCTGAACAGCGGGAATTCTTGAAGAACCGCCCACCATAAGAACCTTGTCAATTTCGGAAACGGAAAGTCCGGAGTCGGAAATAGCCTGACGAACGGGGCCCATAGTTGCTTCAACAAGGTCGGCTGTAAGTTCGTTGAATTTTGCTCTTGTAAGAGTAGTGTCAAGGTGGAGAGGACCGCCCGCTTCAGTCATTGTAATGAAAGGAAGATTGATTGCGGAAGAAGTAACGCCGGAAAGTTCAATTTTTGCTTTTTCTGCGGCTTCTTTAAGTCTCTGCATAGCCATCTTGTCATTTGAAAGGTCTGTGCCCGTTTCTTTCTTGAATTCGGCAACAAGCCAATCAATGATTCTCTGGTCGAAGTCGTCGCCGCCGAGACGGTTGTTACCTGCGGTTGCAAGAACTTCCTGAACACCGTCGCCCATTTCAATAATGGAAACGTCGAATGTACCGCCGCCAAGGTCGTAAACCATAACTTTCTGGTCATTTTCCTTGTCGATACCGTAAGCGAGAGCGGCTGCTGTGGGCTCGTTAATAATTCTCTTTACTTCAAGACCCGCGATTTTACCTGCATCCTTTGTTGCCTGACGCTGTGAGTCAGTGAAATATGCGGGAACCGTAATAACTGCCTCTGTAACCTTGTCACCGAGATAACTTTCCGCGTCGGCTTTAAGTTTTGAAAGAATCATAGCGGAAATCTGCTGGGGTGTGTAGGTCTTGTCGTCAATTGTAACTTTGTAATCGGAACCCATGTGTCTTTTGATAGATGAGATTGTTCTGTCAGGATTCTGAACTGCCTGACGTTTTGCAACCTGACCCACAAGTCTTTCACCGGATTTTGAGAAACCTACAACAGAGGGAGTAGTTCTGTTGCCCTCAACGTTAGCAATAACTACGGGCTCGCCGCCTTCGATAACTGCTACGCAGGAGTTTGTTGTACCTAAGTCAATACCAATTGTTTTTGCCATTTTAATTACCTCCGAATATATTTAATAAGTAAATTGTTTGTTTATTCAGTTAGTGACTTGAACAGTTGCAAACCGCAAAATTCTGTCACCCATTTTATAACCTTTTTCAAAAACCGCCGCAACGCAGTTTTCGGGAAGTTCGTCACTTTCAACGGTCATAACCGCGCTGTGAATGTTGGGGTCAAATTCGTCCCCAACCTGACCGAAGGACTCAACCTCCATATTTTTGAGGATTTCCCTAAGTTGTGTGACCGTCATTTCCACACCTTTTCTGTAAACCTCAACATCATCGCTTGTGTTTTCCAATGCTCTCTCCAAATTATCAATCGCCGGAAGAATCAACTTTAAGGTGTTTGCTTTTGCATCACCGTAGGTGGCTTCCTTTTCCCTCTGGGAACGCTTGCGATAATTATCATACTCCGCAAGAGTTCTGAGATGGGAATCCTTGAGAGCCGCAAGTTCCGTTGAGAGTTTTTCCGTTTCGGATTTGAGGGCTTCAACTTCCGAATTTTTCTTCGTTTTCTTTTCCTTTTTCGCTTCCTTTTTAACTTCCGCCGTTTCCTCGGCTTCCGTCGTTATCTTTTCTTCATTCGCCATTTTTCTGCCTCCTATTCATCCAAAGTTTCGGAAAGGAGATTTCCGATAACCGATGCTAAATATTTTATACTGGGTATCAGTCTTGCATAATCAATTCTTGTGGGACCGATTATACCGATTGAGCCGCTGTCCTTTTCCCCAACGGAATACTTGGAGAAAATTGTTGAAGAATTTTTCAGTTCTCTGTAAAGATTTTCCGTACCGATTGCCACATTCAACTGTTTTTTGTGGGAATTAAGCATATTTTCAAGAGGAGTTCCTCTGTGAAGAAAATCCATAAGTCTGAAAGCGTCCTCGGAAAGTTCCTCGTGATTGAGTATGTTGGACTGTCCTTTTAAATGCAGTTCCGTAGTTTTAACCGCTTCGCAAAGATCGGCTATTGCACACAGGAACGGTGACATTATAAAAACTCTGTCCCCAAGGGACGCCACAAGAGTCTGTATAAACATTAAACTGATATCACTGACCGGTTTTCCTATAAAATAGTTTTGACTGATATTGTAGAAAACCTCGGCAATGTCAACATTTATTTGAGCATCACTTCTGACAACGGTGCTTTTGAGAATACCCGATGTTGCAAGAAGAACAATCATAGCCGTGTGACTGCTCAAAGGCACAAGTTCGATTCTTTTGATTTTTGCGTCCGCATCCGCAGGTGAAGAAGAAACCGCAACACAATCCGTAAGTTCAGCAAGAATACTGCCGGCTTTTTCAAGAAGTTTGTCGGGCTCACCGGAGAAGGACTGCAACCATATTTTGATGCGTTCCTGTTCCTCTATACCTAATTCGTATGCCGTCATTAAATTGTCAACATAGTACCTGTAACCGAGTTGTGAGGGAACGCGGCCTGCGGAAGTGTGGGGTTGTTCAAGAAGTCCCATTTCAACCAAATCCGCCATATCGTTACGAATGGTAGCCGAGGAAACCGCATTTCCCATTTCGGCACATATCGCTTTTGAGCCAACCGGTTCACCCGTAGCAATAAAACGCTCAACTATAATCCCAAGGATTTGCTGTTTGCGCCCGGTAAATTCCGCCACATTCTCACCCCGATTCATTTTAGCACCCGTTAGCACTCTTTACACCCGAGTGCTAACTCTGTTAATAATATACTCCTGCCATTAGCATTTGTCAACCGTTTTTGAAAAGTTTTTTGTAAATAGTTTATGAACTCCCGTTAATTTTATTAACAGTTTTTTCTTTAATAAAAAACAACGGCTCCGAGTAGAGTCGTTGCTAATTTTCAGATACACAACACACTTCCCGCAATAAACAAAAAGCCGTGCGGCCGCTCTGTTCGACAAATTGGGATTTATCTAACTGATAATTTTGTTTTTTACAACCTAAGTTGTTGCACAAAAGCAATCGCTTCCGGTGTCGCGTTCAGTGATTCACGGTAATTATGTTTGAGCAGAGTGTTATATAACTTCCCCGTATAGTCGGGTTTGCACATTTCTTTGGCTTTTCGGTGATACCTCTTTGCTTCATCGACGTCTCCGTTATGCATAAAGATCACCGTTTTGGCAACAGCGACCTTAAATTCGGTATTCACAAACGCCTTTGAAAAATCGTTGGTCTTTTCATAGTCGGAGAGATACTCCTCCAATTCCGCCGAATACCTGAAACGATCCGAATGGAGTTTCATCCACATAAGGTCTTTTGACAGTTCCGCAACATATTCGGGGTGGCCCGAGCCGAGAGTTTCTTTTGCCGACACATAGGATTCAAAGGCTTTTTGATAATCGCTTATGCATTCGTATATATGCCCCATATATAAATAGGATGTGTATGCAGAAAACCAACCGCCCTCAAATTTTTCCAATCCGTACTGTATGAGTTTCAATGCCTGTCCGGCATAACAAACGGGTAGCCGAATAGCCGTTGTATAACAGTGTTGGCGTTTTAAAAAATCCCCTCGGACTCTCCTCAGCAGTTTTTCGTATTCAACAAAATCCTCATCCGTCATGCCTTGAGTGATAAGTTTTTGCTCAAAATCATCTATTTTTCCCATTCATTTCACCTCCGGTAAAATACAAGTCGGGCTGATAGTACCGCAAACTCCGTTTGATCCCTCCTTGTTCGAATCCCTATATAATTCTAAAAAAAAGCGACCAAAAGGCGTATTTGTGGGATTAAAACAACCAAAAGTACTGCTATAATTCAATAGCTATCATGTCTGCGTTGCCAACGGGAAAAGGGGTTGACTTGTTTGAGTATGCAATTCCATTCTCGATACATTGAATTACATTGATAACGCCGCTATGCGTTACAAGAATAACATTGTGATCTGCGTATTGTACTGAATTTCGAAAACTACGCCACGCATTTGAAACTCTGTTATAAAACTGATGTGGGCTTTCTCCATCCGGATAGGATTCCTCCCAGTCCAATGAACTCCAATACATTCCGGGATACTGTTCTTCTGCAATTTGATTGTTCATACCTGCGAGAACGCCATTATTGGTTTCTCTAAATTCCGGCATTTTCGTAATACGAACAGATAGCGCAGAAGCCAATATCTCGGAAGTTTGCATTGCTCGTGGCAGATCACTGGAGTATATCATACTGACCTCGATATTTGCCGACAGTATTTTTGTTGACAGTTTTTCAACCTGGTTCACACCTTCCGCCGTCAGAGGAGAATCGCTCCAACCACCGCGTACAGATTCGTCATCCTTGCCATGACGAATCAGATAACAAATCATTTCGCATTCTCCTTTGCAGTTCGGCAGGAGGCTATCAGCATCGCTCTTAAAGATGTACACTTGGCTGAAAGTTTTTTGAAAGTTCGCTCATCAATATATTTAGTTCTATACAAGAGTTCAAGCCAATAACCTGTTTCGCTGGCTTCCTTTAAGGCGATTTCAAGTTTTGAAACAAAATCTTTTTTACCCTGTGCATAATTTGCTTCGTGAATATTGGCGCCGATACTTGTGCCGCTTCTTCCGATTTGATTAGAAATGATAGATTCTTTAACGGATTTCAAATATTTCACCAATTCAATAATATCAACGGAGAATTCCATGGAAAGATCTCTGAGTTTGGATTCGGACATAACATACACCTCACCTTTTTGTAATTATATCACAAATTCGGTTTATTTGCAAATTAGTGATAAGTGATGCTGCTGCGCTGTGATAAGTGATGCGATGCGTTCCACACACGCGCCGAAGGCGTGCATCACAGACGAAGTCTGCATCACGCATGCAGTGCGCATCACATTCCGCAAGGAACGCATCACTCAAAAAAGTCTCCTTTGTCAGATAGACAAAGGAGACTTTTTTGTTGGCAGCGGGATAGGGATTCGAACCCCAACAAACAGAGTCAGAGTCTGTCGTGCTACCGTTACACTATCCCGCTAAGACGTAGGTTATTATACTATTACATTTCCAAAATGTCAAGCATTTATTAAAACTTTTCCAAAAATCTTTTTCTTTTTTAAATCAAAAACTGTTGACAATTTCTCTTTTGTATGATAATATATCAAGGCTAACAAATGCAGAGATACCGAAGTGGTTATAACGGAACGGTCTTGAAAACCGTCGTACGGCAACGTACCGTGGGTTCGAATCCCACTCTCTGCGCCACCTCTTCGGAGGACAATTTAATAACTGTTTTTCAGTTACCGATGCAGAAGTACTCAAGTTGGTGACGAGGCGCCCCTGCTAAGGGCGTAGGTCGGGAAACCGGCGCGAGAGTTCGAGTCTCTCCTTCTGCGCCAAAAATACTGTAATCCTTAAACGGATTACAGTATTTTTTTACTCATTGAAATACGGAGAGACTCGAACTCCTGTCTGCTCGAAAATATAGTCGTCTTGTTTCGCTTTCGCTCACAATACTACTTATTTTCTCCCTTGTCGCACTCCCTGTTTCTGCCACCGGCAGCGGTCGTGCTCCAAGTAGCGAAGCCAAACACAATATCCAACAAAAAAGTTGTTGGCAGTTCACCCTTTCTTAACGGGAGGGAACCACCAACAACTTTTCACTTAAAATTCATTCAGATACTTATTGATTACTCAGCGGAATGTTCTTTCAAAACGCCTTCCTCATGAACTTTCCAATTTGATTTGTCAGTTGCATCATCGCTGACAGAAAGCCATTTACTCGGCAAGAACGTATTACCGTTATTTATACTTGTTTTCCAATATTTAGTACCCGTTATATCTGCCACATATTGTCTGTGACTGAACTTTTCCTCATTATTCATGGCTTTATTTGTAAAGGGATTTACAGGTTTTTCTATAATACCCTCCGTAGCCAAAAGAGGAACATCCGCAATTGTCATAAACTCATTGGAGGTTTTGAATTCATTTGAATTGAAATCCTTTACCAACAAAAGACTCATATATGACATCAGGTCTTCACCGCTATCCAACTTCAACTCATCAATCTGGGACAAGTTCCTGCCGTGGTCGGACACTATAATAATACGTGTGTTATCATAAACATCATTTTCTCTGAGATAATCCAACCACTCGCCCATTTTCTTCAGGGCTGCCACATTTGCGTGATAATGCTGAACCTGGTTTTCGGTTTTCATCTTTAAGGTTTTGCCGTCAGCGGTTTTGTAAACAGTTGTTTCAGCCAAATCGAAACCGGTATTGTCAACATCCTTTTGAGGTGTATAGTCGGGCAACTGCAACAACATGGGTTCGTGGGTAACATCATTTGCAAAGAACAAAAATGTATCCTCGTCCCCGTTTTTTACGGTTGTGATTTCAGGAAGATTTTCCAAAACATTATAGTTTTCAAGGAAAGAGGGCTTGTAGCCATACGACTGTTTTGTATTATACACGGTCTGTTTAATAAATGCATCCGCGTCATTGGTTACAACAGCCTGATTGTAATCGCCCTTATTATAAACAACATTCTGCAAGAACAACGGTGATGACTTCATAATGCTGTAACAGAAGAAATTTCTGTTATTGTTTTGGAATTTGGACAGTATCTGTTCGTCATTTGTGAATTTTCCGCCGGTTGTCATACCTCTGATACCGGGGTAATCATCAAAAAATGATAAATCCGATGTCCATTGATAATTCAGGTATATGGGGTCCGAAATTGTAACACTGAAGCCGTTTTTAGAGAACAACATGGGCATAACCATGTGCGCCTCATTATGTTTCGACATTAAACTTTCGGTATCCCTCTTATTCAGTTCAACCGGTGTGTACTCATATCCTCCAAGCAATGAGGGAGTGGCATAATTCGTATAACCGCCGAATGAAACTGTGTTACTGTAATAGGTAAATCCCTCGAACTGCTTCTTCAACTCGGGTTCCTGTTCCATTATAAAGGGCACATAGGGGCCGATAGCACGGTCCAACATTACTACAACAACGTTCTGTCCGTCTTTGCTGAGTTCAAAATAGGGTTCGCCCTCATCACCTAAATTCGCCTGTAACAAGGTGTTGACGGATTGTCGTATTTTTACAATATTTGTAGCGGACATTACACCGAAAGCAATTGTACAAGTGAGCAACACATATCTTACAGCTTTGAACTTTGCAATGAAGTACAGCAAAACAGCTATTAAAGCCATAACAGCAATGTTTATCAGATTTTCTTTTAGTGTAACCTTGAACATTTCTTCGTATGTCAGGGACATGGTGAGTGTTCCGAAATCCGTGCCGAAGAACATATAGTTCACTATTGCCACACCGCACAGAACAAGCATTACCCTTTCAAAAATATGTTTACCGGTGTCATTTGCAAGCCAATAGAACATTCTCATCCAGATTAAGAACATTCCGCCTGCCAAGCAGACTGAACTAACAATAAACCAGATGGGACTGTAATACGCGTTGACATCCACAAACTCCTGGGGTGATGATGCAATAACCGATGACGGAATAAGCACGCCCATCAAAACAGTAAGAAGCAATGTTCCTAAAATGAACAAACTCTTATTGGGAGTGTATGTTTTTTCCGACAAATGGAATTTTTTGCTGATTACGGGCCAGATTAAAGGAATTTGAAGTCCAATTCCTACTGCAATGAAAAATATCGTATATTTAATTCTGTTTAATTCTAACACCTTGGCGAATGTAAACACCAATAAACCCAAGCCCACAACCGAAGCGAGAATTTTCAAGACTTTCTTTGGGTTGGGGAGTTTGTAGAACAATGTTTTAATAAACGAGAAAACATTGTTTAAAAGCCAATAGAATACTAATCCTGACGGATATTTATACAGGAATACAAGGAAGAATATGGCCAATCCGTATAACTGAATTTTTGTTTTAATGGGGTAATCCTTTGAGAAAATTGCGCTTGAAATAAAATTGATTACCGTCATTAAAATAGGTAGCAAATTAAGTGTTAAGCCGCCTATCACAAGCAGTCCGTCGGGTTTACTCAAATCTGCAATGGGACCTATTGATGCACCTTCAAGTGCCGGAATATTTGACAGTACCTGTACTGCCGCCATAAAAAACGGAATTTGCAACAGCAAGGAAACGGAGCCTTGCAAAGCGGAGAAGGGAGAATAATCGTTCTGTCTGTAATAAGTTTGCAAAATCATCATTTTCTCGTCGCCGGAGAAAGTCTTTTTGATATGTGCAATACCGTTATGGAGTTTTTTCTCTTTATCCCTTGCCTTCTTCTGCATAACATCCGCACGCATATACAAAGGCAGAACCAAGAAATTTATGGCAAGACTCAAGCAAACAATTGATACACCGGGATTATTGATTCTGTCATTTACAAGGGAAAAAACGAATTCAAAAATGAGTTTGATAGGACCTATCAACAGCGTGTTTAAAATTTCAAAAAAGTCCATATCAATTCTCCTTTCCATCTACTTCGTCATATTTCTGAATTAAGTATTCAGCCACTCTTTCGGCACCCTCGCCATAGTGAGCCCATGTTTCCGCCTTAACAGCTTTTCTGCCATCTGCATATTTTGTATCTTCTATGCAAGTGTCAATCAATTGTTTAAGGTTTTCAATATTTTCCTCGTTAAGCTCGCAACCGATACGGGGTAAAGCGGTTGTTTTCCAAAGGGGTTTGTTGAGCCACCAGGCATCATAAAGACTCAAATCTGCATTGGGGTTAGTGTATATAACCGGCTTATCATAAATCAACGCAAAATCATAAATAACACCCGAAAAATCCGAAACCATAATATCGGCATTTCTCAAAACATTATAGTTGTCATTATCCCTGTTCCATTTGAGTTTGTTGGTTTCAGGGTATTTAGCCATAAGTTCATCAATCATTTCCTTTTCCGAGGTAAATGACTGTGGATGGGGTCGAATAATAATTTTATACCCCGTTTCAATCAAAAGGTCTATTACCTTATGTCCGTAAACATTAAAAATTGAACTTTGTCCCCAGGACGGAGCCAACAAAACCGTTCTCTCGTGGTCTGGTACGGGGGTGTCGTTTTCAAGGCGTTTTGCCATCTCGTCCATAAAGGGAAGCCCCACCTTAACCACTTCTTTTTCAGGCAGGTTTCTCAAATCTTCAAGGGCACGAATATCGTCACGTTGATAATCCCCCGACACCAAAACAGCATCATAATAGTCAATACCAAACATTCTGTACATAACTACTTCACCTGCACTGTGAAGAATATGTACATAGTACTTTACATCTTTTGAGCGTTTCCATTGATAAACGTCCAAACCGGGGGTGGTCGAAAGCAAAATTGTTGCCTTTAAGTTATTTAGATAAGCAAAGGATTTGTTACCTTTACCTATACATTTTGCCTTAACATTTTCAAGATTGCAATTAAAAACAGGATCATCTTCGGAACCTGTTAAATATACAACCTCTTTGCCCCGTTCATTCATTTTTCGGCAAATGGGCTCAAAAATATTCCAATAACGCTTGTCATCGGAATATATTGCAAAGGGTATTACTTCATCATTTTCAGTTTCTTTTTTACCCAAAAGACCATTTTTGAGTTTCATAACAAGGATTCTGATAGAATATATACCCGCACCAATCATACTGAGCAAAATGGTGAAAAGCATACTTCCCGTTCCCGGATCAATGTAAAATTTCATTTTCTCTCTCCTGTTGATGTTTTTTTAAGCGTAATAAATAAATCACAATTAAAACATTGCTTATAATTAACAAGGCTGTTTTTATCGGCGTCATACTTTGTGCAGTAAAAAGATATGTAACATTTGTTATTGAATGAAGAATTATGCACGGTAACACACTTTTAAACTGTAAGGTGATGTGACTGTAAAGTAACCCCACAACAAATGCGCTGATTATCTGTAAAACAACAAAAACTGGACTTTCATGGAACAGATTAACCCCATGACAAATGGCGAAAATTCCGCTTGTAATGTATATCCACTTTTCACCCAGCTTTTCAAAAAACAGTTTTAGCAAAAATCCTCTGAAAAAAAGTTCCTCACCCACACCTACAACTAACATAAGTAAAATGTCACGGGTTTCAAAGTTGAATCCCTTAAAAAACATAAGGTTAATTAAGGGATAAAGCAATGCTATAAGAATTAAAAATCTATTTTTACGCATACAGAGCCATTAACTCATCCTTGGACAGTGCCAATTTAAAATAGTTCTCCTGAGAGATGGGGGAGGTTGATATATACCAATCCCATACCTGTTGTATTCCCTGCGCATCAACCCCGAAAAGGTCGCACAAATCCAATATAATTTTGAGTCCGAAAGAAAAATCCGCAGTAAAATAGCGGGATTCAAAATCGGGTATCCATTCACCGCTCTCAACTTGTTTCATGGGTGATGTGAGCCCTTTAAATGCCTTTATACTCTGAATTTTTGCAGTCAATGCTTGTACGGTTTCGCTTTCATAGTGCAACTTCAACGATTTAACATCATTTAACTCCATGGGTATAACTTCACAAAGTTTTTGCAGTTCCCCGTCACAAGTGAAAAGCATCGAGGAACTGTCATCATTCCACTCCTCATAAAACAAAAAGTTCCGCGGATATGTGACGCCCTGTTCATAGTCTTTAAACATTGAATATAACCTTGTGGTGTGAAGAATCGGATTAGAGGGGGTAAGAGTAACACAAAGATAATTGGGCAGAGAGATGCAGGGCATATTGAGTAACCCCGAAACAATCTCTGAAATACGTGGGGTTTCACTTGTTGGTATTGAGCCCAACTGCAATTCCGGTTTTCTGCCCAACATATAAACGGATTTGCCGTATTCCTTTAAACGTGCAATGCTGTGAACACGCTGTAATCCGAAAAGAATACAACCTTTTTGTATCATGGGGTAAAATGCAAATTCCGCCCCGCCGCTTCCGGGTACAATACCGATTATCTGTCCGGCTTTCACATAGGGCAACATTTTTTCACTTAAATTATTGAATGCCTGTGCGGGAACCGTTATCCAGATCATTTCGGCATCTTCCAGGGCTTTTTCCATATCGTTTGTAACTTGCGAAAGTTCGCCCGACAGCACAAAGTTTTCGTCGGCATCGTAAACATCAATTTTATTTTGCCAATGTTGAGGGTTGGAGGTGTACATAGTAACACAATGACCGCCGTTAGCCATTTCCGCCGCCATCAATGTTCCGATATTTCCTCCGCCAATAACGGTTATTTTCATTTTAACTCTTCCTTTAATGCTTCAATGAGTTTTTGATTGTCGTTGTCATCACGCACAGCAAGGCGGATGAATTGCCTGTTTTCATACTTGATTTTTGCACTCAAATCTTTAATGAGAAGATTGTGTTTACACAAAAGTTTTTTGGTTAAACTGCGGGCGGTCATCCCGCCTTTCACCTCAGCAGTCACGTAATTCGCCTGGGATGGAATAACTCTTAACTGGGGAATAGTGTTTAATCCCTCAACAAAAGTTTTTCTTGTTGCCCTAATTTTTCGTAGCGCCACTTGATAATCCTTGGAATATTTCTCCGCAATTTGTAAATAGAACTCCCCATAGGAATTTATGTTCCAAATGGCAACTTCTTTTTTCAAATGAGCAATTAAATCCCTGTTACCGCTTGCGAGAATACCCAATCTAATGCCGGGTACACCGTAAGATTTTGATATGGACTTCACCACAACTAAATGGGGATTATTACTTAATAATTCTTTGTCAAGGAAAGTTGAATCCGTTTCGTCCGCAAAATCAACAAATGATTCATCCAAAATTAGCCTTATTTTTTGCTCACCGCACCACGCTACAAGGCGGAGAACATCTTTTTTTGCTATATAATTGCCGGTTGGGTTGTCCGGGTTAATTAAAACGATGGTCTCCACTGCGTTGTCCTTGAAAAAGTTCATCAAATCATCCGCAGTATAGGCAAAATTTTCATTACTCGGTGTGAAAATAACACTGCTATCTTTATTATACCTATTGGGATACTCCTCAAATGTGGGGCGAACAAAACCGACTTTCCCGTCAATATTTCTCATGAGGGATTGAATCAACTCTGCCGCACCGTTACCCACAAGAATTTGTTCCTGTGCAATGCCGAAGTTTTTAGCAGCCAAAAGGCTGTTCACCCGCATACCTGACGGATACTGTGTAAGCAACTTTTCAAAACTTGCTTTCATTTCTGCAATCAACTTTTGGGGAGGAAAATAGGGATTTACAAGATAGCAGAAGTCCACTACTTTCGGATATCTCCAATAACCGCCGTAGCGTGATTCCATTGCTTTGAGTTTATCTTCCTCATTTGCGGCAAACATAGAAGATGCAATATCCAAATCCTGAACATCGTCAATTTCATACCATAATTGACCCTCCAGGCGTTTTGCTTTAATCTCGGGGTCGTCAAGCATGGTGATAACTCTCAACACTTGCTCGTAGTATTCGTTATTTCCTAACGCTTTCGAATACGCGTCAAGGAACGGCACATAGTGTGTTTGAGAAAAATGCTTGCTGAATTTATAAATATTAACGGTTTTGTAATAATAGGGAATATCTTCAAAAACAAACTTTTTACCCGGCACAAATGCTTCAATGCTGTCATCGTCATTGATTTTTAAACATGTGCCGTCCATCCAACTTTCGTATTTATCCACAAGAGCCAAAGTTTCTCTCGGATCCTCTAATATTGAGTGTAAAACACCGTCTTCAAAAATCAAATCGGACTCCAAAATAAGTGTATCCTCTTCTAATAAACATTCTTTTGCAAGAGCTAACGAATATATATTATTAGTTTTGTCATATATAGGATTTTCTATAAATGTGATTTGGGTTTTTATGCCGAGAGTTGAGATATAATCAATAAGTTTTTTCCCCTCATAACCCACTACCACAACAATACGTGACAAGGATAGTGAATCTAATTGACGGAGCATTCTTTCAATTAAACTGACCCCGTTAACTTCTACCATACATTTTGTATTATTTTGGGTTAATTCTTTCAATCTTTTACCCATTCCCGCGGCCAAAATCAGTCCTTGCATAATTCCACTCCTCAATACCATAGAAATATCGTCTAATTATAACTTTTTCGACAATACTTGTCAAGTTTAGAACAAATGAAACGATCAATACAAACTTATTTACGTAACGCGTACCTCTTGAACATTCTTCCTCTCTTTGTTATAATGCCGATATATGACAAATCCGGGGAGGAAACGGAATGAAAAAAATACATCTGTTGTGCAATGCCCATCTTGATCCCGTGTGGCTTTGGACCCGCAGCGAAGGTATTGCGGAGGCGGTTTCAACTTTTCGTGTTGCCGCTGATTTTTGCGAAAAATATGACGGTTTTATTTTCAACCACAACGAAGCCGTACTTTATGAATGGGTTGAGGAAAACGAACCTCGACTTTTCGCCAGGATACAGGAACTTGTGAAACAGGGCAAATGGCGGATTATGGGCGGATGGTATCTTCAGCCCGATTGCACAATGCCCTCCGCCGAAGGTTTCCTCCGTCAGATCGAAACAGGTAATGCCTATTTCAAAGAAAAATTCGGGGTAACCCCTACCACAGCCATAAACTTTGACCCTTTCGGTCACACTCGGGGGCTTGTCCAAATTCTTAAAAAAACAGGCTATGACTCATACATATATATGCGACCCGGAAGCGTTGCGGAAAATGAGCGCGATTTTATATGGGAGGGTTATGACGGTAGTAAAATCCTGTGCCACGCTCTTTGGGGCGGCTACAATTCCGCAAGGGGTAAAATAGCCGAAAGAATCGACACTTTCCTGAACTCCGCCCGTGACGGCGCAAATTTACTGCTCTGGGGTGTGGGAAACCACGGGGGCGGGCCTTCCGAAACCGACCTTAAAAGCATAGACAGTTATATTAAAGAGCATCCGGAAATAGCCCTTGAACATTCCTACTGTGAAAACTACTTTTCGGAAATTGATACAAAAAGCCTTAATTCTTATTCAAAATCCCTTGTGCACTGTATGGTAGGTTGCTATACCACCATGACAAAGATCAAGCAAAATTACAGAGCCCTTGAAAACGAACTTATAACCTGTGAAAAAATCCTCGCTTTAAGCGGTATTGACTATGACGAAAAAGAGATGAAATCCGCAGAAAAAGCCCTGCTTTTCTGCCAATTCCACGACATTCTTCCCGGCACAATGATTAAAGAGGGAGAGGAGGAAATTCTTCGTCTTTCAGGCTACGGCAGAGAAATTGCGAACCGCCTTACAACCAAAGCCTTTTTCAGCCTTTGCCGAGGTCAGAAAAAAGCTGTTGACGGAGAAATTCCGGTTTTTGTTTTCAACCCCCACCCCTATCCCGTCACAAGAGAAATACAGGTGGAATTCCAACTTGCCGACCAAAATTGGAACGAAAATCAGGTCACCCTTGTTAAAATCCGTGACGAAAACGGTAATTACCTCCCCTGCCAGAACGAAAAAGAATCAAGCAGTTTAAATCTTGATTGGAGAAAGCGAATTTGTTTCCGTGGGGAGCTTATGCCCATGAGTATTAACCGTTTTGACTGCGAATTAGAAATACATCCCCTCTCCGAGCGTCCCATACAACCCATTAAAGAGACACCCACCCACTTTGTTTTTGAAAACGGCATAATTTCCGTTCTCATTAACAAAACAACGGGTATGATTGACAAATATCAAGTCAACGGTAAAAATCTGCTAAAAGAAAACAGCGGTAAAATCCACGTTTATTCGGACAACGAAGATCCCTGGGGAATGACTGTTGACGGTTTTTATGACAAAATCGGTGAATTCACTCCGCTTTCAAAAGAAGAAGCCAATGATTTTTCGGGATGTCACGATGCCGTATATGACAATGTCCGCATCATTGAAAACGGCCATGTCCGAACAAAAATTCAGGCAACTTTCAAAAATCGAAATTCCTTTGCCGTAGTCATCTACACTCTGCCGAAAAAAGATTCCTACATTGATATTGACCTGAAAATTTTTGCAAATGATGTGAACACCCTTTACAAACTCTCCTTTGTAACGGATTTACAAAATCCCGAATTTATCGGTCAGTCGGCTTACGGAAGAGAAACACTTTTAAAAGATGAAAAAGAAGTTACTTACCAAAAATGGTGTGCTCTTAAAGACGCAGAAGGTTCTTTTGCCGTTATAAACAACGGCACCTACGGCGGTAGTGCGAAAGATAACATTCTTAACATCACATTGATGAGAACACCTGTTTACTCCGCCCATCCCATTGACAACCGACCTATAACCCACAACGACAGATTCAACAACCGCATAGATATGGGAGAACGGGATTTTTCATACAGAATAACTCCTGATTTCGAGCAAATTGACACGGAAGCAGAGATTTTCAATCAACCCCCATTCGCTCTTTCGTTTTTCCCCTCCGGAGAAGGAGAAAAGAAGAAAGAGGAAATTTTAATAACAAACAAAAAAATTCTTCTTTCATGTTACAAAAAAAAGAAAAGCGGCAACAGGTTGATGCGTCTTTTCAACAGTTCCGAAAAAACGGAAAAAACACGGATTTCATTGAACGGAAATGATTTTGAAATTGTTTTTGCTCCCTTTGAAGCCAAGGGCTTTACGGTAAACAAAAACGGCATAAAAGAATGTAATCTTACCGGAGAATAAATCAAATTTTTTTTGAAAGGCGAGAACCTCGGAAAAAGCAACGGTTAATTCACAAATTATTCGTTGCTTTTTCTTTTTACATATAGTATAATAAGTTATCATTACACTAAAATAGGTATTTATGCTTTTGAGAAAGGTGCTTCTATGAAAAAACATCTTAAAATTCTTACAATTGCAGTTGTTATAGCCGCAGTCATAGTTTTGACCGTTATTCCCTACGGTGCCGTAGAAATCAAGCGGTATTACGGCGATATAAACAACGATTCCTATGTAACAACGCAGGATGCAATTATCGCACTTTCTGTAGCCGTGGGAATTTATGATACCGAGCTTGTTGGTATGGATTTTGAAGCCGCCGACATGGACTATGATAAGGATATCACATCAAAAGATGCACGTATAATTTTGAGAACTGCTGCAGGGCAGGAGTTAAAGCGGCAAATGGAGGGCTACGAATTCAACGAAAATGCCGACCTATTCCTTAATCAGGTTAACAAGTTGCGTGTTACCGAGGGTAGCGGAACACTTAAACTTTCCAACGATCTGTGCAATGTCGCCAAGGAAGCGGCGGAGGAGTACGCCACAAAAACCGGCACCGCTCTGGCGCGAGAAGACGGCTCATATTACTACAAACTTCTTAACGAAAAAGGAATCAGCTACACCTTTGCGGACAAGATAATTATTCCCGCCTCTTTCGGTTATAAGGAAACCTTTGACGAACTTGTAAAAATTCAGCAGAGCAAAAAAGCACTCTGCAACAGTCAATTCAAAAAATTCGGTGTGGGAGCATACACCAAGGACGGTCACACTTTCTATTGGTGCATATTCCTTACGGACTAATTTAGAATATTACACTCGAAAGGATGATAAAAATGAGTGACTACAAAATAGAAACAAAATGTGTACAGGGTGGCTACACTCCCGGCAACGGCGAACCCCGTCAGATTCCGATTATTCAAAGCACCACCTTTAAATACGCAACAAGCGAGGATATGGGTAAGCTTTTCGACCTTGAAGCAAGCGGTTATTTCTATACCCGACTTCAAAATCCCACCAATGACACCGTAGCCGCAAAAATCTGCGAACTTGAGGGCGGTACAGCCGCAATGCTTACCTCCTCCGGTCAGGCGGCATCATTCTATGCGGTTTTCAATATTGCAAACTGCGGCGACCACGTTGTTTCTTCCTCCACAATCTACGGCGGAACCTATAACCTTTTCGCAGTTACAATGAAGAAAATGGGTATTGATTTCACATTCGTTTCACCCGACTGTACCGAGGAGGAACTCAATGCCGCATTCCGCCCCAATACAAAGGCGGTTTTCGGTGAGACAATCGCAAATCCCGCCCTTACGGTTCTTGATATTGAAAAATTCGCAAAAGCCGCACATGCTCACGGTGTTCCCCTTATTATTGACAACACCTTTGCAACTCCCGTAGGTTGCCGTCCTTTTGAATGGGGCGCAGATATCGTTACCCACTCCACAACAAAATACATGGATGGTCACGGCGCCGCAGTGGGCGGTTGTATTGTTGATTCCGGTAATTTCGACTGGATGGCTCACGCGGATAAATTCCCCGGACTTTGCACTCCCGATGACAGTTATCACGGCATAACCTATGCGGAGAGATTCGGCAAAGAGGGAGCATTTATTACAAAGGCAACCGCACAACTTATGAGGGATTTCGGCTCAATCCAATCCCCCCAGAACGCTTTCTATCTCAATCTGGGACTTGAAAGCCTTCATGTACGTATGAAACGTCATTGTGAAAACGGTCTTGCAGTTGCAAAATTCCTTGAAGCAAGCGACAAAATTGAATGGGTTATCTACCCCGGACTTGAGGGCGATAAGTACCACGCACTTGCAGAAAAGTATCTTCCCAACGGTTCCTGCGGTGTTGTTTCTTTCGGTGTTAAAGGCGGAAGAAAAGCGGCTGAGGAATTTATGAAAAAACTCAAACTCATTGCTATTGAAACTCATGTTGCGGATGCAAGAAGTTGTTGTTTGCACCCCGCAAGCGCAACCCACCGCCAGATGAACGACGAGGAACTTATTGCGGCAGGTATCACAGCAAATCTTGTAAGACTTTCCTGCGGTCTTGAAAATTCCGAGGATCTTATTGCAGACATCAAACAGGCTTTAGGCGAATAATCTTATAAAAAACAGAAAAAGGAGGTATGAGGAATGCCCATAAAATTACAAAGCGAACTGCCGGCAGTTGAAATTCTTGAAAAAGAGAATATCTTTGTAATGACCGACAGCCGAGCCATTACCCAAGATATACGACCCTTGAAAATTCTGGTGTTAAACCTCATGCCCAAAAAGACAGAAACGGAAACCCAACTTTCACGGCTTTTGGGAAACTCTCCCCTGCAGGTTGAATTTGAACTTATTCACACAAAATCCCATGTGCCCAAGCACACTCCAAAGGAATATTTGCTTGCATTTTATAAAACCTTTGAAGATATAAAGCACCAAAAATTCGACGGACTCATAATAACGGGCGCACCCGTTGAAAAAATGGAGTTTGAGGAGGTCAGTTATTGGGAAGAACTCTGTGAAATAATGGAATGGAGCAAAACCCACGTTACAAGCACATTCCACATTTGTTGGGGCGCTCAGGCGGGGCTGTACTACCATTACGGCATAAAGAAATACCCCTTAGAGAAAAAACTCTCGGGCATTTTCAATCACACCGCCGATTACAAAAAATCCATTCTTTTGAGAGGATTTGACGATGTTTTCCCCGTCCCCCACTCCCGTTACACAACGGTTAAGAGAGAGGAAATCGAGAAAGTACCCGAACTTAAAATACTCGCTTCTTCCGAAGAAGCCGGAGTGTATATAGTTTCAACGGAAAACGGAAAACAGATTTTTGTTACGGGCCATTCGGAATATGACACGGACACTTTGAAAAACGAGTATCTGCGTGATAAGGATGCGGGTCTTGATATTGAAATGCCGAAACATTATTTTCCCGATAACGATATTACAAAATCCCCCGTCAATACATGGCGCTCCCACGCAAATCTTCTGTATTCAAACTGGCTCAACTATTTCGTATATCAGACAACACCTTATGATATTGAAACAATCGAATAAACCTAAAAAGAAAAGGCAAGTTCACGAAATGGGAACTCACCTTTTCTTTTTATATTTTACAGATTGCCGTAATCAATCTTTCTGTCCTTAAAATAGAATTCTTTGTCACGGTCGTTTATTTCGCGGAGCACCTTGCAGGGATTACCCACCTCACAAAAGCCTTGCACCGAGAGTTAAAAACTTTCATATTTCGGGGAAAACACAGGCAACCTCACGGAGTATTTCCTCTGCTCGCAGTTTCTCCCCGTGGTATTCTTCCCTGTCACGCACATTGGCATTTTTCCAAACACTCAAAATATCGGGGAACTCCAATAGGGTTTCAAAAGCCGCTTTTTTACCGTATTTTCTCTTTAAAACGCCAATAATTTCACAGGGATCGCTGTTGTCATCGGAAAACAGAAAACCCTTGGATGCCGCAAAAACGCAAAGTTTTTTTGCACTTTCTTCCTCGCCCTTTTCACCGCAGGAAAGAACGCAGTCAATCCGCTCCAACACTTCTTCAAGAGGAAGCGCGAAAGCCCGCACCATAAGGGAGCCTATTTGATTTTGAGAAAATCCCCTTTTCATAAATCCGGCAACATAGCCGCTCACGATTTTGTCAACATCCCTGTTAACTTCGTGGGGAGCGGTTGTGCTGTCTAAAATCCATTGGGGAACAAAATTACTTTCTTTACTCATAATAACCTCTGTTATTTAAACAAAGCGATAATTTCCCTCACCGTTGACCAACAAACAGGCACCACGTATATTACAAGCATAAATCCTGCAAAGATTATTTTAAATGCTACTGAAGCCAATGTTTGAAGAACAACGGGAGTCTTTTTACGCTTTTCGGCAATAAGAACGGCGATTCCCAAAATAATTCCCACAACTAAAGCAATAAGGCTTATATAAGCCTTATTCGGAATGAACTTCATAACCACATCATTCTGTCCGTCCCGGGCTTCAACGCCCATAAAGTTGCCCAGGATACATATCGGCTCAACGCTTTCTCCGTTTACGGTACATTCCCATTGCTCATCGTAAACCACGGGAACAAAAATCACATCGCCCTCTTTAGCATTAAAGTTGAGTTTTATTACTTCGTTCTCTTGGGAATATTGATTATCACTAAATTTGTCATTCAGTTCACTTAACTTGTCAAGTTCCATTAAATAGAGTGCCGTAGCATCAACCGTGGGAGATTCCACACCGTATGTGATACTAACCTTTACGGTTTCGTTTTCAAAAACACCCAGTTCAAGAACACCGTTATTATTGGAAACGGGATAGCTAGTATTATATTCTTTTTCCGAACCCAAGTCAGCGGCATAAACATGGAATTTTTTTCCGTTAATTTTTAACTCGTTAAAATAAACGGATTCATCGCCATCAATATTGTGCAGATAAAGAACACTTTTTTCGGACACATCGAAAGTATATGTAACCGTTTTTATTTCTTTTTCTTCTGTGTACAGACCTTTCGATGAGTCGTCCTCGTTCTCTTTGGTAACATAAAAGTCCCCTTTTTCAACCTTTTCCTTTATATCCTTATACTGAACTCTGTTAAATAAATTACCTTTTTCTCCCAATGAATTATAAATGGCATTTTGGTACTCGAAAACATTGTCGTAGTTGTCGGCATCCAGATTTTTTACACTTTCGTTAAATGCCAAAGCGGCGGGCAGAGTGTAATTATTTTTGTAAAGTTTTATTTTGGTTTCGGTTTCGTCATACTCCGTATATAGTTCCCCGTTAAGTTCATTTTGTGAAACGGATTCCGTAATTCCTAATAAAGCCTTGGAAAACTGTGTTCCGCCTGTATCATAAAGAGTCGTAAAACTCCAGGTGAATCCCAAGTCATAGAAAGCGGAATAATGCTGCTCGGACAATGTATGTAACCAGCCCGATACCGCAGACCTTCCGGCAATAATGGGATAGTTTAATATCAATACCCCATCCGGATTGTTCACACGGTTCAGGAGAGCAGTACCCTCCGTGTCATTATATAAACTTTCCTCGTTTGCATATAAGTTCTCGTGTTTTATGTTGCTGTTTTGTGCCATAACAAAAAATGAATTCAAACCCAAAATAATAACCGCTAAAGCAATTGTTAAAACTTTCCTGAGTTTTTTAAAACTGATTATTTTAATAAGCAAAAAAGCTGCTATAGTAGTCAATGTCCAGCAAGTGAAGGGGTACCGAAAACAACCGGCTTGTAATTCAACAAGACTGCTTAAAACATTGAAACCTTCTTTTATAGAGAATATAAAAACATCTCCGTAAGAAATCAGCGGAATCACTGCAAAAAAAACAGGTATGAAACTCAACAATTCAATTAGACGGTGCTTACTTTTTATACCCTCTAAATCTGCAAAATTACTGAAATAATATGCCACTATACAACAACAGAAAAAAGCAACCATATAGCCGTTTCTGAAAGGGAATTTTTGATATGAACCAAAAAGCCATATCAACATAACCGATTGAAAAGCCACCTGGAGAACAAACAAAATAACCGTCGCTGTGAAGAATACTGTATATTTTCGGCTGTTCTTGTATTTCTTAAAATGCACCCACAAAACCACAAGGGATGCCATGGCAACGGACATTCCCAAGAACATAAAAACAGATACCATATCTATGTGGTTCTCAACATTTAATATTCCTATAAAACCGTTCAGTTCTTGCTTTTCACCTGCACCGGTGTCAAGAATATAAGAACCCTCACCAAAACGTGACGAAGACAGTATTCCCCACACATAAGTGAATATTGTATATAAGGATGCCAAAATGGAGGCACCCGTGCCCACACCCAAATTGAAAATTGCTGATTTCCGATTTTCTTTTTCTTCAATAATAAAAATATACAACCCGCCGAAAATCACCAAAGACATCACAACAAAGAAGGAGGTATATGTATAAACGTTCAACAAATAAGTCAGAACAATAAAAAAGGGAATCTTACTCTTTCCCCCCAGCATATTGCGTGCGAACAGCATCACCAGGGGATAGCACAAAACAATGTCCAACCAATCTATATTTGTGTAACACAGCAAATTGAATCCGCTGAAAGTGTACATAAGGGAAACGAGCACAACCCACTGCCCCTTGAGTTTAGGGAAAAGTTTTGAAAAAGAGTAGGAAGATGCAAGGGAGATACACGCAAACTCAAAAATCAAAAACACGTCAACAGCTTGAGCTATGTATTCTCTCTCCCAAAACATTGCAAAAACATATCGCGGCTGCAAAAGACTTAATGCCACATTCCATGCTCCGCCACCGGTTGCAGTAAAGCCGTAAAATAATTCTGCAAGATTGCCGCTGTGCCATGCGTCGTGCACACGATATATTAAAGGAACCCCTGCATGAAGCAAGTCGTACAAAACCAACGTATCGTCCCCAAATGGAAAAATCTCCTCAATATAGTACATTACAAGCATCCAAACAACAGTAATCATCGGAGCAATAAACCAAACAGGATTTATCTTGGAACCTTTTTTTAACATTCTCTTCCCTTCCTTTGAGCCTTAAAAACCTTCAATAATCATACCGCAACCGAAGTCACACACATCCTTTTTTGCAGCACTTTTAATTAATAAATTATACCATTGAGGACTTATGTATGTCAACAAAAGCCTGCATAAAAGTCGGAATATTCATTTCTGCATATAAATTGATTACACATCTTTATTTTGTGAATTATATATGATATAATTATTAAAACAATAATGTTGGGATGTGAAATAATGAAAGTTGTTATTCTTGCAGGCGGTTACGGAACCCGAATCAGCGAAGAAAGCCAAAACAAACCCAAACCCTTGGTTGAAATCGGAGGTTTTCCGATTCTTTGGCACATTATGAAATCCTATTCCCATTACGGCTTTAATGAATTTATAATCTGTGCGGGCTACAAGCAGTATGCCATCAAGGAGTATTTTGCAAACTATTTTCTGCACCACTCCGATGTCACCTTTGATTTTACAAAATCGAATCAATTAACAATACATTCCGAGTATGCGGAACCCTGGAAAGTCACCGTTGTGGATACGGGACTTGATACAATGACCGGAGGACGTGTAAAAAGAGTAAGGGATTTTATCGGTAACGAAACCTTTATGCTTACATACGGTGACGGTGTTGCGGATGTCAACATCCCCGAACTTGTTAAATTCCATAAAGATAAAGGTCAAATTGCAACCCTTACATCCGTATCAATCGGTCAGCGTTTCGGTTGTCTTGATATTGATGAAAATAATAATATAACCTCTTTCCGCGAAAAGAACGATATGGACGGAAGCCTTGTAAACGCGGGATTCATGGTGCTTGAACCCGCCGTACTTGACTATATTGACGGGGACAGCACCTCCTTTGAAAAGGAGCCCATTGAAAATCTTGCAAAAGACGGTCAGTTAAACGCATATATGCACACGGGATTCTGGAAGCCCGTTGATACTCTGCGTGAAAAAATCGAGCTGGACAATTTATGGAATTCCGGCAAAGCACCTTGGAAGGTTTGGTAATATGAAAAATGATTTTTATAAAGGGAAAAAAGTTCTTGTAACAGGTCACACAGGCTTTAAAGGCACTTGGCTTTGCAAACTTTTAACCTATTTTGGAGCGGACGTTGTGGGTTATGCCCTCACTCCGCCGACAACGCCCTCCCTTTATGAACTTTCGGGTATTGACAATTTAATAAAATCATATATAGGCGACATCCGTGATTACAACATGCTTCTTTCGGTATTTGAAAAAGAAAAGCCTGATATTGTTTTCCACCTTGCCGCCCAACCCATTGTTCGTGACAGTTACAAAATCCCGCAATATACATACGAAACGAATGTTATGGGTACAGTTAATGTTTGCGAATGTATTCGAAATACCCAATGTGTCCGCTCATTTTTAAATGTGACAACTGACAAAGTGTATGAAAATCGGGACACGGACATCCCTTTTACCGAAGATATGCCCCTTGACGGCTTTGACCCGTATTCTAACAGTAAATCCTGTTCCGAATTGGTCACCAACAGCTACAAAAAATCATTTCTCAACAGTATGGGAATAGCCGTATCCACCGCAAGAGCCGGCAATGTTATCGGCGGCGGCGATTTTGCTAACGACAGACTCATACCCGACTGTGTTCGTGCGGCAATGAAAAAGGAAGATATCATAATCCGCAACCCCTATTCAACACGTCCTTTTCAGCACGTTCTGGAGCCTCTTTCGGTATATTTGACCATAGCGGGAAAGCAATATATCAACAATGATTTACAAGGTTGCTACAACGTGGGTCCCGACGAATGTGACTGCCGCACCACGGGGGATCTGGCAACAATATTTTGCTCAAATTGGGGCGAGGACTTAAAGTGGATTAATGTCTGCGAAGAAAACGCTCCCCACGAAGCAACATTTTTAAGACTTAATACGGACAAAATCAAATCTGTTTTTGGTTGGAAACCTGTTTGGAATGTGGAAAAGGCAGTCGAAAAAACTGTTGAGTGGACAAAGGTTTACCGTTCAGAAGGCTGCATCTCGGAAATTATGACAAAGCAAATTGAAGAATTTTTTGAAACAGAGGAATAAAAATGTTAGAAAACCTTACAAAAGAGCAAGCAAGGGAAAAAATACTCTCCTTGGTTGAGGAATATTACGATAATTTTATGCAAAAGCCGGCATATAAACAGGGGGACAGAATCTCCTATGCGGGCAGAGTGTTTGATTCCCGCGAGGTGAAAAATCTCACAGAGTCAGCCCTTGATTTCTGGCTTACATCGGGACGGTATTGTGATGAGTTTGAAAAAAAGTTGGGGGAATATCTTGGAATCAAATATGTCTCCCTTGTTAACTCCGGGTCATCTGCAAATCTCCTTGCATTTTGGGCACTCACTTCCCCTCTTTTAAAGGAACGCGCCATAAAACGCGGGGACGAAATAATCACCGTTGCCGCAGGTTTTCCCACAACAATCACACCCATAATCCAGTACGGAGCCGTTCCCGTATTTGTTGATATAACAATTCCTCAATATAATATTGATGTTACACAACTCAACTCCGCTTTAAGCGAGAAAACAAAAGCGGTTATGATTGCTCACACCCTGGGCAACCCCTTTGACCTTAAAGCCGTTAAGGATTTTTGTGATAAAAATGACCTTTGGCTCATAGAGGACAACTGCGACGCTTTGGGCAGCACCTATACATTGGACGGTAAAACCGCATTTACGGGCACCGTGGGCGATATAGGAACCTCAAGTTTTTACCCACCCCACCACATGACAATGGGCGAGGGCGGTGCAGTTTACACAAGCAATCCCCTTTTACATAAAATAGTCCGTTCAATGCGTGATTGGGGCAGGGATTGTTCCTGTCCGTCGGGTATGGACAACCTTTGCGGTCACAGATTTCAGGGACAGTACGGGGAACTTCCCGCGGGATATGACCACAAGTATGTTTACAGTCATTTCGGCTTCAATCTGAAAGCCACGGAAATGCAGGCATCAATCGGATGTGCCCAGTTGGAAAAATTCCCTTCATTTGTTGAAAAAAGAAAAGAAAATTTCAACGCTTTGAAAAATATGCTGAAATGTGTTGAAGATAAACTCATTCTTCCTAAAGCCGCTGAAAACAGCGACCCCTCCTGGTTCGGATTTATGATCACTTGCAGGGACGGAGTTTCCAAGAATAAAGTAGTTCAATACTGTGAGGAAAAAGGAATACAGACCCGTATGCTCTTTTCCGGCAATATTATAAGACAACCCGTGTTTGATGAAATGAGAAAGTCCGGCGAGGGTTACAGAGTTGTGGGTGACCTTTCCGTTACCGACAGGGTTATGAACAACTCTTTCTGGATCGGAGTATATCCCGGTATGACAGAAGAAATGCTGGAATATATGGCAAAAACCATAATAGAGGCAGTAAAATAATATGGACAAAATCAAGAGAGCCATTGTAACCGGCGGAACGGGAGTATTGGGAAACGCCCTCATAAATGAGCTTGTTTCCCGAAATATTGAAGTCCTCGTACTTGTAAGAAAGAACGGCAGAATTCAAAACATTCCCTCCCACTCCCTTGTAAAAATCCAACTATGTGCTCTGGAAGATATAGGAAAATTCAATACACCGAAAGAAAAATATGATGTATTTTTTCATTTGGCTTGGAACGGAACATACGGTGAAAGCCGAAATGACTCGGCAACCCAGGAAAAGAATGTTGAATACACCCTTGATGCCGTAAGATTCGCCTATAAATGCGGATGCAAAAAATTTGTGGGTGTTGGCAGTCAGGGAGAAAACGGAGTGCTTGAAAAGGGTAAAAAACTCTCCGCCGATTCACCCGAAAACCCTGTTTCTGCCTACGGAAAAGCAAAACTCCGTGCAGGAAAAGAAAGCCGAAAACTTTGCGAAGAATTGGGGCTTCTGCATAATTGGTGCAGGGTTATTTCCGTTTACGGCCCTTGCGACGCACCCTACACAATGGTTATGAGCACTCTCATAAAAATGCTCCAAAACAAAGATTGTGATTTTACCCCTGCCGAGCAGCAATGGGACTATATTTACAGCGGTGACGCGGCAAAGGCAGTTTTTTCAGTTGCAGAAAAGGGAAAGAACAATGAAATCTATGTTATCGGAAGCGGAAAATCCGATTCTTTAAAAAACTATATTTTGAAAATGGCAAAGGCCACCGGAACGACCGCAAAATGCAACTTCGGTGCATTGGAATATTACCCCCACCAACCCATGTATCTGTGTGCCGATATTAAAAATCTCACCCATGACACGGGCTTCATTCCCGAAACGGAATTTGAAAACGGCATAGAAAAAACCGTGGATTATATAAAAAACAACCTTGTATGAAAGAGGTATTAAAGTGAAGAAAATAGGCATAGTCATTCCCTGCTATAACGAACAGGACAACATCGTAGGTATTTGCAAAGCAGTTGAAAACGAGATACTCAATTCCCTTTCTGAATATGATTACGAAATCCTTGTAATCGACAACTGTTCAACGGATAATACCCGTCCTCTTGTTCGGGAACTTTGCCGGCAGAACAAAAAAATCAAAGCAATTTTCAATGCAAAAAACTTCGGACAGTTCAATTCCCCTTATTATGCAATTTTGCAGTCAAGCGGGGATTGCGTGATACCCATTTGTGCGGATTTTCAGGACCCTGTGGAAATGATACCGAAATTTGTTAAAGAATGGGAAAACGGATATAAAATTGTTTGCGGAATAAAAAGTGCCAGCAAGGAAAACAAAATAATGCGGTTTTTCAGAACCTGCTATTATAAACTCATTAAAAAAATGTCATCGGTGGAACAGATTGAGCATTTCACGGGATTTGCCCTGTATGATAAGAGTTTTGTACAGGTTTTGAGGGATTTGAAAGATCCCACCCCCTTCATTCGGGGTATTGTTGCGGAACTCGGGTTCCAAAGAAAAGACATTGAATACACCCAACAAAAACGTGCCGCGGGCAAGACCCATAACAATTTCTTCACTCTTTACGACGCGGCAATGTTGAGTTTCACATCATACACAAAAGCAGGGCTCAGAATTGCAACCTTTGTAGGTTTCTCTGCGGCCATATTGAGTTTTATCGTTGGTATCGTTTATCTTGTTTTGAAACTTATTCGTTGGGATTGGTTCCCCGGAGGTACTGCACCCACTATTATAATTCTGAGTTTCTTGTGTTCCCTCCAACTTTTCTTCCTGGGTTTTTTGGGAGAATACATAATGAATATGAATACCCGACTTATGAACCGTCCCCTTGTTATTGAGGAAGAAAGATTGAATTTTGAAGAATAGGATGGAAAGTTTTCTTTTATGAAAATAAGACTTGCGGACTATGTAGCGGAATTTCTTGTAAATAAAGGTGTAACCGACTGCTTCAGTGTGGTGGGCGGCGGAGCCATGCATTTAAACGATGCATTGGGTCATAAAGACGGGCTTACCGTAACCTACAACCATCACGAACAGGCCTGTGCCATAGCCGCAGAAAGTTACGCCCGTCTTAACAACAAAATTGCTGCCGTGTGCGTTACTACCGGACCCGGCGGAACCAATGCTCTTACGGGAGTTCTGGGCGGTTGGCTTGACTCAATTCCCATGCTTATAATCAGCGGACAGGTACGCTATGATACCACCGCAAGATATGCAATGCAGTTTACGGAGGGTATGCCATTACGTGCAGTGGGCGACCAGGAATATGACATAGTCAAATCCGTGGAGCCAATGACAAAATATGCGGTAATGATTGAAAACCCCGAAGATATACGCTATGCCCTTGAAAAAGCCTGGCACCTTGCCACAAGCGGAAGACCCGGCCCCGCTTGGATTGATATTCCTGTTAACTTCCAGGGAACGCAGATTGAAACGGACAATTTAAGAGCATATAACCCTCTTGAAGATGATGAATCACTGCCACCTCGGATTGACAGTTCCGTAATTTCTCGGGTCATAAATGAAATTAAAAATGCCGAAAGACCTGTTCTGTATGCAGGAAACGGAATACGGCTTTCCGGCGGGTATGACACTTTCAGAGAAGTTGTAGAAAAACTTAACATCCCCGTTGTAACCTATTGGAACTCTGTTGACCTTTTGGAAACCGAACACCCTCTTTACTGCGGACGGGGCGGAAATATGGGCGACAGACCGGGGAACTGGGCGGTGCAGAACGCGGACTTGGTTTTGGCCGTGGGCACACGCATTTCCATAAGACAGGTTGGCTATAATTTCAAAACTTGGGCAAGGGAAGCCAAGGTTATAATGGTTGATATTGACCGAGCCGAAATGAAAAAACACACAATCCATGTTGATATGCCCATTTGGGCGGACGCAAAGGATTTTCTTGAGCAAATAAACACTTCTCTTAAAAAGCCCATAAATACCAACCCCCAATGGCTTGAAGTGTGCCGAAAAAGGAAAAAAGATTATCCCGTTGTTCTCCCCTGTCGCTATGAGGAAAACGGAGAAACTGCAAATGTATATGCGTTCATTGATTATTTAAGTTCCCGCCTTCCCGAAAACAGCCTGACGGCAGTTTCAAACGGTGCTTGTTGCGTTGTGGGAAGCCAATGCTACAACATTCAGAAGGGAAGCCGTTTCATAATAAACAGCGCGGTGGCAAGTATGGGCTACGGTTTGCCCGCGGCAATCGGACTTTGTATGAGCGCAAAAAAATCCCCCACAATTTGTCTTGAGGGGGACGGCAGTATAATGATGAATCTGCAAGAACTTCAGACAATCATTACAAACAATTTACCCATTAAAATATTCTTGATAAATAACAAAGGCTACCATTCAATACGATTGACCCAAAGCAATCTTTTCAGCGAACACACCAAGGTTGGCATAGGTCCCGAATCCAAGGATTTATCCTTCCCCGATTTTGAAAAAATTGCAACGGCTTTCGGCTATAAATATTTCTCCGCCAAAAGCAATGAAGAAATGAAAGCCGTTGTTGGCAAAGTTCTTTCGGAGAGCGGTCCCCTTTTCTGCGAAATATTCACGGACACAAATCAAGCATGGGAGCCCAAAAGCAGTGCAAAAAAATTGCCCGACGGAAGAATTGTAAGTCCGCCCTTGGAGGACTTGGCACCCTTTCTTCCCCGGGAAGAACTGAAAAAGAATATGTTTATAGATTTACTTGATTAAAAAAGGTGCAGCCGCAAAAACGGTTGCACCTTTTATGTACTTCTTTTATTTAATATTATCCCTATAATATTTATAGGTCATTGGGTTGTCTTTTTTAAGATTTCCCGCATCCGTGACCTCGCCTAAAAATATTGTGTGGGTGGAGGTCTCCATTGTGTTAATTACCTTGCAGGTAATGTAACTCATTGCCTGGGGCAAAACGGGGAGATAGCCTTTGACGAGGTGTTCGATACCCTCAAATTTATCACAGTCCCTGCCACTTCTGAAGCCGAAAGAGCCTATGATTGACGGCTCCGTATTCTCGCCCAGAATATTCACGGCAAAAATACCCGTATCTTTTATGCACTCGTTGGTATGATTCTGTCGGTTCAGGGAAACGAGAACCGTGGGGGGCTCGGAAGTAATCTGCATGGCGGAATTCGCCGTACAACCCGTCGCCCTTCCCTTGTCCCAGGTCGTTATAGTGTAAAGACCGTATGACAAGTTAAACAATGCGCTTATATCCATAATATTTCCTCCTGAATCCGGGGCCAACGAAAATTCGCTGACCCCGCAAAAATCAAACCTCGCTGAAAGCGTCCTTTCCGAGACCGCACACGGGACAAACCCAATCGTCCGGAATATCTTCCCATGCTGTGCCGGGAGCGATACCGCTATCCGGGTCACCCATTTCAGGGTCGTAAACATAACCGCAAGGGCATTCGTAATTCATAAACACACCTCCTGTCAATCATAATTACAAAGGTATTTTCAACCTGTTTGTACAATTTATGTAATAATTGTTTAAAAAATAAATTTACGGTTTATATTTCGTATTGTATCCCATATTATCCTCGGGGCGTTTTGCATTTGGATACATAACATCGCTGTATATATCCATCTGCAATTTTTTCACTAAATGATATATCTGCATATAATCGGAAATGTTGTCCAGACTTACAGAAACATCATTTCCGTTTTTATCGGTTTGTCCGGTTGTGGCTATTACGTCGCCCACGCCGAAGATTCGGTCAAATATACCTCTGTGCAGCGTAATGTTTGACATTTCGGCAAAAGATTTTGTAGTGATGTTGCGGGAAAACACACCGCCGGAAACATATATAGCCATATCGGTAATAACATACTCCGTATTGTTGTACCTTTTAACAGAAAAAATAACACGGGCTAAATACAACCAGACGGGAAACAAATGAAGAAGCATAAAAGGAAGCATAAAGAAATCGCCGTCATTTATACCGCGGAAAACCTCTCCTGTAAGCAAACCGAAGTCAATACATCCCCATACTATCGCAATGGGTAACAGGGGATTAAATACAGTTTCAAAAATAAAGCATTTCTTGTTGGGTTTCCCCTCGTACAAAACGGTTTCAGCGGGATTAAGCATTTGTCTTAACTCTTGTTTCATATAAACCCCTCCAAAACAAAAAGTATGCTACCCAAATGATAGCATACTTTTCAACTGTTTTCAACAATAATTAACCGAAATATCTCTCAAGAAGACCTTTGAATGCTTTACCGTGTCTTGCTTCGCCACATAAAACTCCTTATCTATCAAGGGTTTTGAGTATTTCAGCACAAAACAAGCACAAAAATTAAAAAAAGTTATGAGAAAAATTCATTCAATGAACATAGTATATCTTCTTTTATTTTTGTCACCTTCAGTACACCATTATATAATTATATTGTAAATAGGATAAATTAAAATTTTACGAAACATTTAATTAAAATTATTTTTCTAAATCTTCCACAACAATATCTAAACTTTTCACTCTTTTATCTGTCCGAAATTCTTGACAATTTTCCATCATATTCTGTCAATTTTTATGATAATTATTCACTGAAATATTTATTAAAAACATTAATTTGACAATATTTATATTCATTAAAAATATTTACAATTCAATATTGTTTGATATAATGAAGTTGCACAATACAATTCATTTTTGATGTGGGGTGATTACAAAAATGAAAATGACAACAAACAAGCCCATTCCCGAAAAATACAACTCCCTTATGCAGGAACACGCAGGTGAATATGATGTATTATTTGCGGTAGTGGGTGACCTTAATCTCAATGGGCGTTATGCAGAATCTTTGATGATATTCACCAAAGATAAACTGATAGCCTTTGATGATTGTTTTGAAAGCAAATTTTATCAGCTTAATTATTCGGATATTGAAGTTGCTGAAGTCAAGCGATTATATGGTAACGCGGTTTTCAGAGTAACACTTAAAACAGGTAAGAAACGTTCTATTCTGCGTTTTTCATACGCCGCAGCAGAGGTTGCAGATGCCGCCGCTGTTTTCATAAACGCTGTAAACGATGGAGCAGATTTTGAGTATGAAGCCGAAACTGTAAAATCAGTCTATCACAAGCAAAGGTGCTTCTGCCCGAAATGCGGAAGAAAATTACCAAATCCTGAGGCAGAGTGTATCAACTGTGCAGGTAAGGGTAAAATTGTTTCTAAATTCGCAAGGTATGTAATACCTGAAAAGAAATCTCTTTTCGTTTGTATGCTCCTTTCGGTGGCAGCAACCGCACTATCCCTTGCACCACCATACATAACCAAAATAATGGTTGATGATGTTATTCCCTCAAAAAACTCTGCAAAACTGGTTACAGTATTAGTTTCCCTTTTGGGAATATACATACTTCAATATGTAATGAATGGTCTGCGTTCCTACAAGCTCAGACTTGCTGGTGACAGAATAACATTAAATCTTAAAAAGGATATATATGAAAAAGCACAATATCTGCCTTTAGGATTTTATGATAAAATATCCACCGGCTCTGTTATCAACAGAGTAAACTCCGATGCAGGTGTCATTCAGACATTTATTATGAAAATCACACAGGAGGCAGTTGTACAGGCCTTCACCCTTGTGGGACTTGTTATAATAATGTTCAGTATGAGTTGGAAACTTGCACTTTTCTCACTTATACCCGTACCCATTGTGGTTGCTGCAGGCAGACTTTTCGGTAAAATTATTGGTCCTAAATATATGAGATTGTGGAGAAGGAGTGCATCTATTTCCACAGTACTTGCAAATTCCATTCCCGGTGTGCGTGTTATTAAAGCCTTCACCAACGAAAGTCAGACAATCAAGAAATTTGAACGATATTGTGATGAGTGGTACAAGGAAGACAAAAAGGTTGCAGTTCCCGCTGCCGTGTTCCCTTCAGTAATCACATTCCTTGTAACCTGCGGCTCAATTGTTGTTTGGTTTTTGGGTGGACAGATGGTTATAACAGGTAACAGTGAAATTTCACTTGGTCTGCTTGTTTCATTTGTTTCATACGCAAGTATGTTCTACACACCAATTAACTTTTTTGCAAATATGAGTGACTCATACCAGAACACCCTTGCATCTGCAGAAAAAATTCTTGATATTGTTGATGCCGAACCCGAAAACAATTTCGGTAAGGGTAACACATTAGAAAGAATGGAGGGCAAAATTGAGTTTAAAAATGTTAACTTTGCCTTTGACCGTTCCAAAAAAGTTCTTTCAAACATCAATCTCACAATTGAGCCCGGCGACATTGTGGGTATTGTTGGTACTACCGGTTCAGGTAAATCAACACTCATAAATCTCCTGATGCGATATTATGATGATTATGATGGTGAAATACTTGTTGATGGAGTTAATGTAAAAAATATTGATATGAAATATTATCGTGACTCCATCGGTTATGTTCAGCAAGAACCACTTATGTTCCGTGATACAATTTTCAATAATATTGCATTCGGTAGCGGTCGTGTTCATGTGGAACAAGTTATCCACGCGGCAGAAGTTGCAAATGCACACGGCTTTATATCCAAACTCCCTGATGCTTATGACACAATGCTTGGTGAACGTGGCGTAGGTCTTTCAGGTGGTGAGCGTCAGCGTGTATCTATTGCACGAGCAGTTCTCAAAAACCCCAGCATCCTTATTTTTGACGAGGCTACTGCTGCGGTTGACTCCGAAACAGAGCACCTTATTCAGGGCGCTATTGAGCGACTCATAAGCGGCAGAACAACTCTTATGATTGCCCACCGGCTTTCAACTCTTCGAAAAGCAAATAAAATCGTTGTTGTTGATAAGGGTGAAATAATTGAATGTGGCACACCCGAAGAACTTTTGAAAATGAAAGGCAAGTACTATAAGCTTGTTGAAATTCAGTCAATGGGTGAACAGTTACAAAAACGCAAAGCTGAAGAAAATTTTGAGTGAGGTGATTAAATGCCCCGATATATTGAAGGTCCTGAAGTTAAATTCACAGAAAATGACAAGATTTTTGTTGATGCCGAATTTTACACAGGAGAAAAATTCACAGAACTTGAATTACACAGAATGTTTCCCATAACAGGTCTTACAAAGTACATCGCATTGTTAGATAAAGACGGAAACGAAATCGCTGTAATCCGCAATATTGATGACCTTATGCCTAAATCAAAAAAGGTTGTACAGAATTGCTTAACAGAATATTATATGATTCCACGAATTACCAGATTCATTAAAATGAGTGAAAAATTCAAAATCTGGATGTGGACTGCAGAAACGGATAAGGGCATTTGCACCTTTGAAATCAGAAACCATATCACTGCTATCAAGCCACTTTATGACGGCAGAGTGCTTATTAAGGATGCTAACGATAACCGTTATGAGATTCCTGATGTTAATAAGCTTGATAAAAAAAGTCTTAGTATGATTTTACCCAAATTATAATACTGAAAGGATTATTTAAAATGAAACTTTTAATTGCAATAGTTAATAATGATGATAGTGCAGTTGTTTCCTCTGCACTTACACGCGAAGGTTATACTGTTACAAAATTATCAACAACAGGTGGTTTTCTTATGGTAGGAAACACAACTTTCCTTATCGGTGCTGAGGATGATACAGTAACCAAAGCAAAGGAAATAATCAAAACCCACTCTAAGAAAAGAACATCTGTTACATCAACAACCACAGGCTTCGGCACAGGGCTCCGCGAGGATGATTTCGCAAACGAAATCCCCGTTGGTGGCGCAATTGTCTTCACACTTGATGTTGAAGATGTTGACAAATTCTAATTCCATATATTTGTATAAAAAATCACACCCGCCTACCTTACGGTAAGCGGGTGAATTTTTATAGTTATCTATTAACCAAAATATCTCTCAAGAAGACCTTTGAATGCTTTGCCGTGTCTTGCTTCGTCACGAGCCATTTCGTGAACTGTGTCGTGGATAGCGTCAAGGTTCTGCTCTTTTGCCATTTTAGCAAGTTCAAATTTGCCGAGTGTTGCGCCGTTTTCTGCTTCAACTCTCATTTCAAGGTTTTTCTTTGTGGAATCGGTTACCATTTCACCGAGAAGTTCAGCAAATTTTGCTGCATGCTCTGCTTCTTCATAAGCAGCTTTTTCCCAGTAGAGACCGATTTCGGGATAACCCTCTCTGTGAGCAACTCTTGCCATTGCAAGATACATACCAACCTCTGTACATTCGCCCTGGAAGTTTGCACGAAGACCGTCAAGGATTTCCTGGCTAACGCCTTTAGCAACACCAACAACGTGCTCTGCAGCCCAAGTCATTTCTTCGTCCTTAACTTCAACGAATTTTTCTGCGGGTGCTTTGCAAAGGGGGCATGCTTCGGGGGGATTTTCGCCTTCAACGATCTGACCGCAAACTAAACATTTCCATTTTTTCATAATAAAAGACTCCTTTTAAAATAAATTAAAAACTAAATTATATATTATCCCGACAATCCTTGCAGATGCCGTAATAAACTGTTTTTTGGGACTCCACAAGATATCCTGAATTTTCGAACACCTTGGGCACTTCATTTTTACAAAAAATGTCAGTTATAACACCGCATTTTCTGCACACAAAATGAATGTGATTTTCCAAATTGCCGTCATAGTGGACCTTTTTGTCTCCGGTTTCCACAACGGTAACAAGACCCTCGTCCTGAAGTTGACCGAGATTTCTGTAAACTGTTCCCAGACTGATGTTGGGAATTTCCTCTTTCACTCGGCTGTATATAACATCGGCGGTCGGATGGTCGCAGTAAGATTTCAAAACATTGAGAACCGCGTCCCTTTGACGTGAACTGCGCATATTTCCGACTCCTTTCTGTTATATAAATAGTAACGATTACTATTTATGTCTATAATATAACAGAGTACAATTCCTTTGTCAACACTTTTTCGAGTATTTATTTTAATTTTAAAGAAAAATTCAAAAATTCTTCCTCCATGGCGGAAAGTTCCCTGTAAAACTCCCCTGTTTCCTCGTTAAGAAGTAAGAATTTTCCCACTCTTTTTACGTATTTTATATATGCCCTGTTGAATCCGTATTCCCCGTTCCTTAAAGGGCAGTCCGCCCTCAAATCAAAAATAACGGAGATTTCGTCCTTGCCGTCTTTTTCAATAACCAAAGGAAACAGCGGATATATTCTGCATGACAGAGGTCTTTTATTTCTGTCACATACTCCATTGCAAACCGCAATTCTTTCCCCCTGTTCATTTTCCATAACCTTAATATTCGGGTCAATAAGATTTTCTTCCCCGGGGAAAAGGAGCATACCCGTCTTTTCATCGCCCCAACAGCATTTGCCCTTACATATTTTTCCGCAATCGAAATCCAGGGGTGTTGATTTTCGCAAAAGGGAATAACAACTTTTAATAACATTTTCTTTTTTCATATAAATACCTCTGATTAAAACGCAAAAATACGCACATAATAAATATTGCAAAGGAGGTTGCAAATTATGAACGAACAGAAAAACAACAGTATCGGTTGCACGGTTTCCACTTGTGCATACCATTGTAAAGATGCGGACTACTGCACAAAGAACGTTATTGAAGTCGGTGCTTGTAATTGTGATGCAAAGACCGTTGACGCGACTTGCTGTCAATCATTCAAGGCAAAATAAACTTTATTAAACAGAAAAATCCGTCCTTTTCGGGACGGATTTTTTCCTAACCCCTTATGCACGTAAACGTACATACAAGTTCAGTTTTTTCGGGGCTCGTCCGTCACAAAATTATCCACCCTGTCCGCAATAACCCACTTGCTGTTTTTGGGGTTTCCTGCGTAGGTGTTTCCACGCATAACAATATCCGAACTGCAGGAAACATTCACCGCGTGATTGTCATTGAGAACGAACAAATTGTTTTCAATTAAAATATTTCTGTGAACGGGGCCGTTGTATTTTTTAACCTCGGGCTTTATGAGAATCACATCACCCTCACAGTTCATAAAAGCATTTCCGCGGATTACCGCGTCACAAACGCAGCCGCTTTCATACCAACTGCACGCGTCGTCGGAAATCAGCACACCGCTCATACCCGTGTTTAAGAATTTATTGTTTTCAATGCGAATTTTTCCGCGAGTTGTGGCAAGAACGCCCCTTGTAACAACACGGTTAATTGTGTTACCGCTGAATTCGAAGTCGGGATTGGCGGAGACATTTTCAATAACACCGCCCACACCCAATGGTGCCTCGTATGTGGCAGTTATAATATCGTAATAGTAGTTGTCACGGAGTTTCGCTTTAAGGACCTTTGTTCTGCCGACTTCAACGAGTGTTTTCGGGTCAATAAAGGCTATGACATCCCCCTCCCTTATACATTCAAAGCCGTAACTTTGGGGGTGGGGAAATTTAACCGTCAGTTTGTCATTGTTACATTCGACAATTTTAAAGTGGAATCCGTGAACGTTGCAAGCATCGTCCCCCGCAGAGTCAAAATTGCAATTTTTTACGGCGATTCTGCCCCTGCACATACTGAATTGCAAAAAATCCGCACGGGAACAAAATTCCACATCACTGTCCTTAGGGGGAGAGAAATCAAGATTTTCAAGAGTTATTCCCTCAGAATCCTGTGCAACAAGTGCCAGGGCGGGATTATAATGCTGTTTAACATTTTCAAGGGTTATTTTTTTTGATGAATTTATGAATATTCCCACCTGATCGCGTATGCATGGAAAGGCATAGAACACCTGCCCCTCAACAAAATTTTTCGGAAGTAAATATCTTACATTAAAGGTTCTGTCAGATACCCTGCGGATGTTTGATGCTCCGTGTAAGGGGTGGGACGGACTGCGATTAAAGTGGAAATAGTTTTCGGGCTTTGCGGTGGGGAACCATAAACAGTTGTTTTTGAACTCCGTAAAGTTCATTTTGTAATCCGTTCCGTACCAGAAAAGTTCGCCGTTTTCCTCAGTAAAATCGCTTGATTTGTCAATTTCATAGGTAACATAAAAAGGAGAGGCTTTTACAACAGTCAATTTATGCACATTGGGTTTAACGGTTACTATGGTCAGATTTTTAAGGACTATGTTTTCACAGTTGCTAATAAAAACATTCGTCATATTTCCGTCAATTATGAATACGGAATCATTGCAGTCTATTTCCATATTTTTTACGTTTTCAATGGCAAATCCGATTTTTCTTACATTGGGCTTTTCGCCCTCCCGATACTCGTCCTCAGCAATGGTATTTGATATAAAAAGTTCTCTTTCTTCAGCATTTTTGCTCAAAAAAACATACTTACCCTTGGGCAGAGTAAGATTTTTGTTCACAGCGGTCTGGGCGGATGTATTAAAAAGATTCCTGAATGCCACGGTGGCTTCCGTGTCCGGCTTAACGCTGAAGGATTCGGGATAGATAACCATAAAAACACCTCAAATATCTACTGTATTCATAATACAATAGCCTGCCCGAAAAAGCAATAATATAAATATTACATTTTTATAAAATTCTTTCATAATAAATGCACAAGAAAAGACCACCGCACTTTGGGCGATGGTCTTTTCTTGAACGAGAAGTTTCTTACTTCCTGCGTATCGTATTGGCATATATATAGTAACTCCCCCTTGTTGTTTCGGTGTTGAGCAAATATGAACAAAATGTTAACATTTAAGCAAATTTCATAATTATTTTTATTATACATAATAATTTTAGGCAATTTAACCACAATGCACATTTATATTTTGTGCAGATTTCGGAAGCAAAAAAATTAACAAAATGAATTTGAATTATTGAAAGAATCAGCAGAATATGTTAATCTTATATGGAAGAACCGCAAAAGCGGAACGGAGGTATATTATGTCAAACATTCTTGACGCTTTTAAAGAAAAGCAAACAGAGAAAAAAGTCTATGACGGCAAGAAAATCAAGGTGGGAATCATCGGTTGCGGTTGGATTGCCGAGGCTCATTTAAAAAGTTATTTAAAATGTGACGATGTTGAGGTGGTTGCCTTTGCGGACATCGTTCCCGGCAAGGCTGAAGCATTTGCAAAGCAGAACGGTGTTGAGGGTAACTACTATTTAAGCGACAAAGAACTTATCGACAACGAAAAGGACCTTGACGCAGTTTCAATTTGTACATACAACCGTCAGCACGCTCCATGTGCAATTTATGCCCTTGAACATGGTGTCCATGTGCTTTTGGAAAAGCCCATGTGCGTAACTCTTGACGAAGCAGTTGAAATCTGCAAGGCGGAGAAAAAGAGCGGAAAGATTCTTTCCATCGGCTTCCAACCCCGTTTTGACGAGAATATGAAAATGGTTAAAAAGATTTGCGAGAGCGGTGTCCTCGGCAAAATCTACTACATTCAGACCGGTGGCGGCAGAAGAATGGGTATCCCCACTCCTTTCGGCACGTCATTTATTCAGGAAGATACCGCAGGATTGGGTGCTCTCGGTGACATCGGATGCTATTCACTTGATATGGTACTCAATGCAATCGGCTATCCCAAGCCCTTGACTGTTACAGGCTTTAAAGCGGGTATTTTCGGCAAAAAGCCCGAATATCTCCAGAAGCCCGAATATACCGAGGTGTTCGGTGTTGATGATTTTGCGGCGGCATATATTCGCCTTGAAAACGATATTGTTCTTGACTTCCGCATAGCTTGGGCAATGCATTGCGACACTCCCGGTGACACAATCATTATGGGTACAGAGGGCGGTTTGAGAATTCCCTCAACAGAGTGTTGGAACGGCTCAATCGGCGGCCCCATGACCATTTACCACAACATTGCAGGGGAATGTGTTGAAACGGTTATACCCGAGTGCGAAAACAAGGAAGATAACTTCGATAAAAAGATTCGTTCCTTTATTGATGCCATTGAGTTCAATCTTCCCTCCCCCGTTCCCACAAGCCAGATTATTTACAACCAGGCAATCATCGACGGTATCGCCCGTTCTTCAGAGTTGGGCAGAGAGGTAACAATCGAAATCCCCGAATATTGATACAAAGGGGTTGTTAAAAATGTGTAGATCGCATAAAACACTTTAATATATTGGGTCTATATTTCCTCCGAACAACTTAACTGTTATTAAGAGTAATAAAGCCCGAAAAACAAATAAAGAATATTGTTTTATGCTATGAACAAACTTCGCCGCTCGCCGTATTTTTATACGGCTTCGGGTAACCGCCGACAAAGTTCTCTTTGTCGGCGCTCAGTTTGTCCATTCTACGCATTTTTTCCTAACCCCTTAAAAAACACAGAGGCTGTAAAAAACTTTCGTTTTTTACAGCCTCATTTTTTGTGTTCACATTTTTATGCCAAATCAGTTCATATCAAGGGGGGATATTCTACCCTCTTCAAGAGTGATATTTGACTCCCCGTATATTTCCTTTTGAAGGGTTTGTGCGGCAAGGGGGTAATCCACCGCCCAGTACCAAACATCCCCGGAATGAGCCTTTCTGGAATTTTCGTCGGGCATTACAATCTGCTTAACATCGAATTTTGCCCAACCGCCCACAACGGCTTTTGTAGCAAGGGAAATAATCTCCGATTCCTCATAGCTTGTTTCAAGATAGGGCAAAAATGTTTTGATATAATCGGGAATTTTCGAAGTTTGAACGGTTGCCGCTTTTTGAAGAAGACCAATCAAAACCTGACGCTGTCTTCTTGTACGGCTCACATCACCGTCGGAGTCGCAATGCCTGCTGCGGCAGAATGCGAGTGCCTCGTCACCCTTTAAAGTAACCGCGTCACCTGCGGAAATACTGAATCCGTAACCCTTGTTTATATAATCGGCTTCATATTGCTGAACGGGAACGGTAACCCCACCCAGTTCGTCAATAACCGCTTTAAAGAAAGCGAAGTTTATCATTGCGTAGCCGTCAATTCTTATTTTAAAATGATTTTGTATGGTGTTAACAAGGTTGTCAATTCCGTAGAAAGGAAATGCGGAGTTGATTTTATTAAAACTTCCCACTCCATCGGGTGATTCCAGATAAGCAAAACTGTCACGCATTACGGAAGTCAAGGTGATTGTTCCCAATTTTTGATTTATGGAAACAATAATCATTGAGTCGGAAAGACCGGAAATGGTATTCTTGTTTCGGGTATCCACACCCACGCAAAGAACATTTATAACATCCTTGCTGTACATAACATCTCCGCCGTTGGTTGCCCATTGGCGAAGTGCTTCCTTGAACTGAGTAGCATCGCCCTCAAAAATCTTATCAAACTCGGGATCATCCTCCAATGCCGTGGGTTGTGTTTCATCATCAAAATCGTACGTAAGAGTATCTTCCACCTGAGGCGTAGCATTTTTAAGACTCTGATAATAATTGAATCCCACCGCAAAAAGACCGATGCACAGAACAAGCAAAAAGCAAAGCAATGTAATCAATACTTTTTTGCTCTTTTTACGTTTTTTATTCTTTTTCGACATTTTTATCACCTGAATACACTATATATTGCATTGTGCAATTAAGGTTGGACCGCGTTCATTCCGAGGTATGCTGTTTTGACCGCATCTTCGGACATATCACAGTACAATTCATAAATGGGGATATCGGTTAGAACATTGTTCAAAACAACCAGCATATCTTCCATAAGATTTTTATCGCGTGGTCTTACAGTTTGCTCCATAAACAACTTCAAAGCCTTTATTCCCGAAATTCTGTTTATATTGTTTTCTCCTCTTGAAAGGAAGGCAATACCTGCAATCGGAACACCTGTGTTGACGCTTTCATCCGTTTTCCCGCTCCAAGGAGTACCGTAAGCATAATAAACTCCGTCAATACACCTTATTGCAGGCTTATCGTCATTTATAATTCGGGAACCCGGCATATACTTTAGCCATAAATGTGTATGGGTGGATTTTCCCGTACCGGAACGGGCAGAAAACAAATATGCCTTTCCCTCATACTCAACACAGGATGCATGAAGCATTATTCCTCCGAACCGAGTGAGCTGTTCATAGAAGTAACCGCCGCTCCAAAGACATTCACATTCCCCCAAAGTCATTTGCGGATTCTCATTGGAACGGTCCTTATAAAACTGTTGGGAAACATCAATGGTAATATCGGTTTTTTCATTTTCGTTGCAATAATACTGTCCAAGCCGCGAAACAAGAAAATCGCTTTGGACATCCATCTCTACAACCAAATCTGCTACTTTAATTTTCAAAATTTCACTCCAAAATTCCGTGATTTTTCAATTTTTCAAGGAATGCATCCAAATCCGCTCTTATAACAGAATCATCCGCATCATACTCTGCCTTGATTTCGGCAACGATTTTTTCATAATCCTTTCCGTCTTCGAGGGCTTTCCATATAACTTCCGCCGGGCCGTTTAGGGTAATCATTCCCCTTATTTTGTTAACGGCTTCCCCCACGGGAACTACAACCGGCATACCGGCAATTTCTTTCAAAATATAATTTTCGTTTAATTTCATAAAACACTCCGTAAAACAAGTTATTCGTATTTATTTATTACATTCCGGACAAGTGCAAAATACCGAACCGTCTCCGAATATAACATAATGGTATTTGGGAGAATCCGGATCATCGAATGGGCAAATAGGCAGTTCTGAATTGCTTAAGTATTTGTAAAGCAACGCATTTTCCAATGATTTCTTTTTTAAGTAACGGTGATTTTTAGGAGTGGCACCTACCTTGTATGATTCAAAGGATCCGTCGGCCCAATAGCCGCCGCGTATTTTTCCCAAGGTCAATGTTTTATTAAAAATGGTGCAATATTTATAGTCATACTTTGAGTCGATATTGAGTTTTGTTCTGGTATGATCATTGTTTTCGATACCACTTCCGGGATCATACTGTATTTTATCAGGACCGTCACCCCAACCGGCAATATCTATTTCTTCTTTTACAACTACTCCGTCCTTTTCATATACTTCCTGCCTTGCACCGTTATCAATCATACCGTACATAGCCTGTTTAACCACAGTTTCCATAACAATGCACTGATTTTGGCAATCTTTTCTTTTTTGATTATTCAAACCTGATATAAACAGCGGTACTGCCAAAGCAGTCAAAATCCCGAGAATGGTAACAACCGCCATGAGCTCAACAAAAGTGAATCCTTTTTTAGAACAAAAAAATTTAAACATTATAATTCACCTCACAAAATCTCAATTTAATATTACCATAAGGCCTCTCGAAAAGCAACAGGAAATTATTTTAAAAGAGCCTTATCCGTTAATTTAATCTCATTTTTCTTGCACCCCTCAAGTTCAAAAACAACAATTTCATTTTCCTCTTTGAGAATGGGTGCGGGAAGATACAGGGTGTATTGGGGACCCCTCTTTAAAAATCTTCCTAAATTAAAACCGTTCACATAGACTACCGCATTGGTAAAACCACGCATATCAACAAAGGTATCCGCTTTTTCCTCCGCCTTGAAAGTACCTTTCATAAAGCAGGGGAAATCCCTGTGGCTTTTCTTGTACGTAATATCGGGGGCTTTGTCAAGTTCCATACAGTAAACGTCCCAGTCAACAATCGCCTGACCGCCCAAATAAACTTCCTCAAGACCTTTTCTGTCATAAAGTCGTCTTCCGTAGTTGACTCTGCCCAATGCCTGAACAAGAATATCGACCTTGATTTCACCGTTGAATGCCTTTACGGGCACGGAGAAACTTTCATCAAAAAGTGCTTTACCCTTCAGTTTTGTTCTGTCATAAATATGTTTGAGTTCCCCGTTTATGTAGATATAGGCAATATCGTGAACACCGAAAGCGTTAAGTTCCGTGTCGTCATAAAATCCTTTGAGGGTTGTACTGTAAAGAATAAAACCGCTGTTCTGTCCGTAATGCTCCATATATTCGGGGCTTACGGATTTCTTGTGGGTCGAAATTTTCTTATAAACATCCTTTAAATCCGCAAATTCCGTTAAAAGAACCTTGCCGTATGCCTTTGTTTTCGAATCCTCGGGAAGCGGGGGAAGTTCTTTCCCCAATTTCTTTTCCATTCTGTCGCGGAGTATAAAATATTTCTCCGTGTATGCACCGTTTTCCGTCAGGGGTGCGCCGTAATCGTAACTTGTGGTGGTGGGGCAGTAGCAATCGTAGTAATTGGCACCGGACGAAAAACCGAAATTCGTTCCCCCGTGGAACATATACAAATTGAAATTTGCATCCTCTTTAAAGAATCCGTCAAGGCTTTTGCCCAGAGTTTCCTCGGGATCGTCCCTGTGGTGATTTGTGCCCCATCTGTCAAACCAACCGCACCAATGCTCCCCGCACATGAGTGGTTTGTCGGGTTGGAGAAGTTTCAAATCGTCAAAACGACTTTCGTTATATGTGCCGAAGTTTGCAACCATTAACTCCTCGGGAATACCGCCGCCGGAGAAGAAATATTTTGTTTCTCCGTCGGAGGTGAAAAGTTGTATATCAATACCAAGTTCCCTGATTAAATCACGGAGCCAATACATGTATTTCTTATCTCTGCCGAATGAGCCGTACTCGTTTTCCACCTGCATTGCAATAAGACTTCCGCCCTTTGAAAGTTGATAGGGAACAAGTTTCGGAATAAGGACCCTGTAAAAATCCTCAACCGCCTTAATATAGGTCTTGTCCCAACAACGCAAGCGGATATTTTTGTCTTTGAGAAGCCAGGCGGGAAGTCCGCCGAAATCCCATTCCGCACAAATATACGGACCCGGGCGGACTATAACATAAAGACCCAAATCCTGTGCGGTTTTAATGAATTTCTCAATATTGAACATACCATCAAAATTGAACTGATTTTTCCGCGGTTCGTGATAATTCCAAGGCACGTATGTTTCAACGGTGTTAAGCCCCGCCGCTTTCAATTTCAGAAGTCTGTCAAGCCAATATTCCTCGGGAATTCTGAAATAGTGCATTGCACCGGAATAAATATGAAATTCCTCGCCGTTAAGGTAGAATTTTTTATTTTTGATTTCCAACATAGTATCTTCTCCTTGATATACATACATATATATCTAATTATAATAACAAATCTCCCCAAACACAAACTAAAAATAAAAAACGGCAACTCCACCAAAGGAATTGCCGTCATTTTGTGTTATATGCCTAATTACAGACGTTTCTCGTCCTCATCCCTCTGCTTTTTGGCATTGATTGCATAGGGTATTCCGAATCCGAGACCGCCCCCCGCAACAAAACCGCCTGCGAGGAAAAGCCACCAAAGAGGATTCTGCGGTTTCTCCTCTTCCTCAACTTTTTGGGCTTTTATCACCTTTTTCTCGATTACGGTTTTCACCTCTTGAGTCTGTTCGTACTCATTTCCGAAAAAATCCTCATAGGTAATTTTTATTGTACCCTTGACCTCGCCTGTTTTCTTACTGTCAACCTGTAAATTTGCAGAGGCACTTGCGCTTTCGCCCACGGGGATTTCCCCTGCAAAACTGCTGCCCCCGGACTCAAGACCCTCAATGTCAAAATCCACCTTGCAGTTGTAAAGCGCCGCCTTTCCCGTGTTCATAAGGTTTACATTGACGCTGACCGTGTCGTCCTGCACCACCTTTACGGGAAGTTTCGCTCCGTCAAAGGTAAGTTCCGCCGGCTGACGTACCTCAACCCGCAAAATATCGTTGGAGGAATAACCGCCCCCGTAGGAGTCCTCGTATTCACAGACAAAGTTCAGTCTGTGCTCACCCACCGTTGCCGAATGAATGACTTTAACATCAATTTCCCATTGAAATGTTTTCTCCGCACCGATTGCGGAAACGTATTTTGTACCCATTCCGTGGGGACGGATCTCGTCGGTTTCGTCCCCAACGGACAGTTTAATATTCTTTACCGCTTTTTTTGAGTGCATATTTTTAAGGGTAACGGTTATTTTTCCGTCCTTTTCGGGAGTCAGATAATCATTTTCCACAACATAACCCGTCACCATAAGTCGTGGTTGGGAGTTGTCCTCGGGAATAATTTCGGCAATTTCCTCTTTTTCGGTAGTTTCCTCGGTAACTTTCTCTGTAGTTTTCTCGGTTTTCTTGTCTGTCTTTTCTCCTGCAAAGCAAGTGACCGAACACAAAAGAATACATAGAATAAAAACTATAAATCTTTTCATAACACAATCCCCTTTTACAGTTCTCTTATGTTTTCAACTATACTGTTTTTGATTTCTCTTTTTATTTTAGTATATACGCTCAGGGAACAAATTGCAAACAGAATAATACTGAAAAGGATTATAACCCAGGGATTGAACACAAGAACATTTGCAAGTCCCAAAGTATCATTGGTAAGTTCCAGAATTCCGTAGGACAGGAAGAATATGCCGAAGCCGATTCCGAATCCCCATTTGAACATTGAAAGAAGTTGAAGAACATAGGTTTTTGCAATTACCCCCTTGTTTGCACCGACCGCGCGCAGAGTTCCTATTTTCTTTTTGTCCTCTTTGATATTTGAGGCTATTGTGTTGTTTATTATACTTCCGCAAATTGTGAAAAGCAGTATTACGAGAGCATATATGAGCAATGTAACATTGCGGATAGTTTCCTGTGTTTCCTTTCTGCTTTCATAATTTGAACTGAAATTTGAGTTGTCAACAAGTTTTACAATACTGTTTCCCAACTCTCCGATCTGAGCGTCGATTTCGTCATCGCACTCACCTTTCAGATCAAAGAACAGCCTTTTGTACTTTGCTCCGGGGAAAAGATGCTCCAGACCCTCAACCGTTGTAATCAGGGAAATGTTTGAGGCGGAGTCGAACTGATAAACTCCGTCAACAACCGCGGCAACCTCCACGGTATTGTTATGGGCTTTCAAGCCGTCTTTTTCCACATAACCTTCCCCCGTCAAGTCATAGTTCGGGTTTGAAACCTCGCTGTAAAGAACGCTTAAATCCAGTTTATCCCCCACATTAAAGTCCCTGTCCGCTTCGGCAATAATTTCCACGGTTTCCTCCGTGGCGTTATCTATATGACTGCGTTGACTGTATGTGGTAAGATACTGCCCGTAATCGAAAGTAACACGGGTTAAATACACTTTTTCCGGTGCTTTTAAAATTACCTGTTCGCCGCGGTTGAGTTTCCCCATATCAATATCTAAATCCTTGAGTAAATCCTCTTTCTCAAACAGTTCCTCGTCCAGAGCGACAATCTCACCGGCTATAAATTCCCCGCTGTAACCGGCGGCATTTTTAACATCGGAATAATCCCGATTGTCCGTCCCTAAAACCTTTCTGTAATTTGTTTCGTCAAGGTTCGCAATTTCATTTTCGTCTGTGGCACTAAAATTCCCGGAAGCGATTGCACGGTACGGGGACAATTCATCCGCTAAAATATTCACACTTGCCGTTTTATATCCGTAAGCGGCGCCTATATTCTTATTCAACAGAATCGCCTGCTTGTGATTTTCCGTAAAACCGGTGTTGCTTTTCGGGTAATTTACCGCGTAGTAGATACCCCACGTGGACAAATACAAATCATAATCGTAGTCTTCGGTTATAAAATCATCCTTTGCATATTCAAGATACGACACCGCATAGGAGGAAAAAACTATGGTAATCACAAGGAAAACGCTGACAACAATCAACTTCCCTTTGGAAATAACAAGATTTCTCTTTGCAATAAGTTTTGATGTTTCAAACTGTTTTTGACTTTTAACCTTTTTGTTTTTCAGTTTTCTTGTGGCGTCAATATTTCTTATTGCCTGCATGGGGGAAATTTTTGACGCGGAAAGCAGGGGTATGAAAGACGCGCCCATAACACAGAGAACACCGAAAATACCGCAAGCTAAAAGCACCCATAAATTCGGTTTAAAGTATGCGTTGTCAAAAACTCTGCCCAATACAAGTTTTACAGCCCCGTAGGAAATCAAAAGGCTTACCGGTGTGGAAATAATACTTAAAATAAGCGCTTCCCTGCCGAAAAGTTTGCGGATTTGCCTTTTTGTTGCGCCCACGGCTCTGTACATACCGATTTGTTTTTTACGTTCCTTAAGATTTGTTGTAAATGTGTTTATAATTCCTATTGAAGAAGCAAGGAGCAGTATTGCTACAACCACCCAAACAGCCATCATGGAGTTAGAATTTTCGGAAATAATGTCCCCGATACCGCCGCTTACATATACGAGTTTTCCCGCTAAGGCGCTCCAATCCATACCGATTTCCGCCATTTTGTTGTCACTTTTATTCATATCAAAATAGGCAATTCTGTTTTCCTTGCCGCCCAAATCCACGGTTTCTTTCTCGCTGACAAAGGCGGAGGGAAGATACTCTTTGTTTTCAATATCGTAGAGAATATTTGCCCGTTTATCCTTTAAAATACCGCTTAAAACAAAGGATTTTTCTTTTATTTCGGGCAACAGATTAAAACCGTTTTGCACCTGGAATTTAAGTGTGATTGTGTCACCGACTTTTGCGGTAATGCCCAACTGTAAAAGGGTTGTTTGCTCAATGGCAATCTCCCCCTTTTTCTCGGGATATTCGCCGTCAACCAAAACGGGATATACTTTTTCTTTTGCTTGTTCACTCAACTTTGCAATGGGTGTACCGCTTAACCTGTCGTTTTCATCGGTGAAAACAAAACCAAGGGTTGAGCCGTAAGCAACATCTTCCACAGCCCCCGCCAGTTGCGCTTTTGCAAAAGCCTCTTCATTGGCTCCGCTGCCGAATTGGTCATAAAGACCGCATTCAACCTTTTTTTGCTCCGTGGACGTACTGTAAACGCTGTACGCAAAATAGATAATGCTTGAAGAAAACACCATGGACAGAACTATGCCCAAAACCATCAGGATATATCTTTTCTTCCTGTGCTTCAGGTTTCCCAAAGCAAGGGAATTATATGTCAGTTTTTTCTTTTTCATAAAATCACCTGCACTTTGCATTTGTTTTTATAATTCTCGTATGTTTTCTACTATACTGTTTTTAGTTATTGTTTTGATTTTTATTTTTAGATTGATATAACAAGCCAAACTTAACACAATAAACATCAATAGTATCGGCCAGACGGTTATGGGTAAATAGTCTCCCGTAAGTATCCGACCTATGAAGGTATAAGAACAAAGGTAGATTATACTTCCTTCACCAAATCCCAAAAGCAGAATATTTGTTATTTGAGCGATGTATGATGAAACAAGTTCTTTTTCAGAAGCACCAACAGCACGTAGCGTTCCCAAAGTTCTTTTACCGTCGCGGATTTGTGCACTTATAGAGTTATTTATAAGTGAAATTGAAACACAAAGGAAAACAAGAATGAGTGAAGAAACAGAAATGATTCCGACTCTTTTTTCTTGCTTTTCAGCTTCGTGAAGAGCAAAAATAGAAAGAATATCTTTACCCGGGAATATTGCTGATAACTCTGCTTGTATAATTTCATCAACTTCCATGGTGCATTCTTCTTTTAATTCAATATCAAAAGTGTCGTAATTGAATTTTGTGGTGAATGTGTCAAGCCCTTCAAGTGTTGTGAAAATTCCAAATCTGCCGGATAAACTTTTTTCACCAACAATAGCACCAATTTTAACTTCTTTGTCTTCTCTTGTTACTTTGCCGCTACCATCATCACAAAGAAGCGAAAGTTTTAATGTGTCGCCAACCTTAAACGGACTTTCTGCCACGACTTTCAACTCTTGGTTTATAGTTTTTTCAATATCAACATCTTTTTCTGCCTCTTCGGATAAATTATATAGTGCAGTACCACCAGAATCATAACAGAAACCAATTTTCCTTGGTGCGTAAATAATAATTTCTTCGCCCGAATTTAATTTATCAATATTTATTTCACCGTCAATTAAATTTTCTTTCGTTATTTCATCAGTAAAAAAAAGTTCGGGACTTTGTGCTGTAACTTCAACATTAATAAGTTCTTCATCTTCAAAGCCTGCAACCTTTTTTGTGTAAGTATAATCAGGGTTTACCGCAAATTGCATATACTCTTTCAGATTCTCTTCGGTTATTTCAGAAAACTCAGTTTCTGTATAATTTTCTCCACTTGTTGACGGTGCTTCATAGTAAGAAACTTCATCTGCATCCAAAAAACGTGAACTAGTGGTAAATCCGCCAAAGTATTCACACACCTCAAGATATTCAGGAATTTCATCTTGAAATACAACATTTAAATTAACAGTCTTTTCACCGTAAACGTCCGCAACCTGCGGTATTTCGAGAACTTCGTGTTTTGAGTTTTCGGTTAATTGAAATTCATTGCTTTGATAATTCAAATAATTAATAAAACTGTTAGTTGATCCGATACCACCGTAATGACGAACTTCGTAGTCAATGTCATGATAATCGTATGAGTAACCAATTACTGTACCAAGGAAAGAAATAGACAAACACGAAACTATAACAGAGCAAGCAATTATTGAACTTATAGCAATGTTCTTACCTTTAGAAAAAATGAGTTTTCTTTTTGCAAGGTGTCTTGAAACAATAAATGATGTTTGTGATTTGATTTTTTTGTTCTTCATTTTTCGCATCATTTCAATATTTCTTATAGCCTGCATTGGCGAAAGTCTTGAAATATTTAAAAGCGGAATAATTGCCGAAAGCATAACACAAGCAACGCCAAAAACCACACCCAAAATAAGAACAGTAAAATCCGGTTTAAATATAAAATTCTCACCCATAATTTTTGCAAAGAGTTTAACTGCACCGTAAGACACAGCAACGCTTAAAGGTGCGGTGAAAAGACAGATTATAAGTGCCTCACGACCAAATATAGCAATTAATTGTTTTCTTGTAGCACCAACTGCCTTTAGCATACCAATCTGTTTTTTCCGTTCTTTTAAGTTAGAATTAAATACATTAACAATCCCAAAACAAGATATAAATGCAAGTAAAACGGAGAAGAATATTGCTGTTCCGACATTATTTATAACCATTGAGTAACTGCTGGTTACAGACCTTGAGTAAACATCCCTTGTATCAATATGATTTTCATCGGAAATTTCAGAAAGGTAAGTGTCGCCGGTCCAGTAATCGTTAAAAAATGCAACTAATGCTTCTTTACCGCCAACCTCAACCTTTGAATTTTTTACCACAAATGCAGCAGGGATTTTTCCGACTTTTTCTATGGCATTATCAGAAAAAAGTTCTATGTTAGATTTTTTATCATGAAGAATACCAACGAGTTTATATGTGACTTCTTTTTCTCCTTTTAAAAATTCATCGCTATTACAGATCAGAGTTTTCAGTGTTATTTCTTCACCGATTTTTGTGTCAAGTCTCATTCGTTGAAGAGCGCTTTTTTCAATAGCAATTTCATTTTCTTTCTCCGGCATTCTGCCCTCCAGAACAACAGGGTAATAAAGTTCTGTTGCTCTATCGTCGAGCCAACCAACCATTGTACCGTCAGAAAAATCTTCACTCTCGCTCCAGGCGTAAGAAAGCACGTGCGCGTAACCGATTTGACCAATAATAGAACCGTCTGCTACGGCTTTATTTAGTTCGTAATTTTGTGCATCTGTAACGATAACTTTTTGCTTACCTTGTTTTCTGTAATGAATTTCTTTTGTTGAAGATTGCATACAAGAAACAAAAAACGGAATACCTGAAGAAAAAATCATCGCTAAAACTATGCCAATAATCATAAGAGAATAACTCTTTTTGCGATTTTTTAAACTACTTAATGCAAGAGAATTATATGTCAGTTTTTTCTTTTTCATAAAATCACCTGCACTTTGCGTTTGATTTTTATAACTCTCTTATATTTTCAACAATACTGTTCTTCATTTCTTTTTTAACCTTGAAATGAACATTTGTGATACAGCAAACAAACAGAGCTACAATAGCAACAATTGTTTCCCAAAACGTCAGAACAAAGTCATCGGGATTATCGCCCATGCTTATGAATACAAGGCAATAAATACCATAGAAAAGTGCAAATGCACCCACACCCAAAGCAGTTCCCAAACCGAGAACTGACAGCAACTGCCTTATATATGAACTTGAAATATCTTTAACAGATGCGCCGACCGCTCTTAACGTACCGATTTCCTTTTTACTTTCTCTGATACGTGCAGTAAGTGCATTGTTAATAAGGCTACCGCTTAAAGTGAACAAAAGAACAGCAACTGAAGCAATTATAATCGTAAGTGTATCTGCGGTTAATTTTGCACTTTTTTCATTTTCATAAACAGAATTGTAGGAACCTGATGAATGTCCCAATGTTATTCTATCTAATATATTTACTATTTCAGCATTAATTTCTTCAGTACATTCAGTGTTGAGGTTTACTCCGAAACCGCAATAAGGAGCATCCTTTGTAAAGTTATTCAATCCTTCAACAGTTGTCGCAACATAAGGTTTTTGTCCTGAAGTTATGCCAAAGATTAAAGTTCCACTGTAGGTATTGCTGTAAATAATTGCTCCGACAGTAACCTCTTTTTCAATTTTTGTATGTTCAAATTCGCCAGCTTTAACAGTGGGTTCCGCACTTTCGTGCTTATAATCAACAGGCTCGTCCTCACTATCTGTTCCAACCCAACCTATTTTTATTTTTTGACCTACCTTGAATTCTTTGCCCGGTTCAGCAATGCAAAGAAGCTCTGTATTTTCTGCATATTCTTCAATATGCTCCGTGTTCACATCAAGATATGAACTATCACAATACACATCATCATAACTTGTATATAACTCCATGTATTCAGGCAATATCAAAACAACCTCTTCGCCTGAATCCAATTTATCTTTATCAACTCTGCCAACTGTAACCGTCCGTGAAAGGCTTTCTGTATTCTCATCATCCAGTCCTAAAAATTCCAACGGAAAAATAGCGGAGTTAATATCTGCCTTTTCTTTAACTGCAAGATTTTCTATGGGCAATTTTTCATAATCCTTATAGTTTTTCTTGTTGATTTTTACATTCTCAAAAACCTTCTCATACACCCCGTTAGAGTAACCGCAAACCTTTAAATAATCCGTAAGTTCATCAACTTCAATATAACCGTTTGTAATTTTGTTTCCGCTTACACTTTCCACATAAGAATTAAGCAACAAATCCTGTTTATCGTTTTCAGAAAAGCCGTAATGACTTGCATAGTTGGCAAGTTTTCTTTCGGAATATTCCATAAGGGAAAACGCCTCAAAATCATAATCCTTTTTTCCGTTATCATTTTCCATACCGCCAACTATGGAAAATCCGAAAATTGAGCCAAACACCGCAATAGCAAGAATGATACTTGTTAGAACCTGTTTGCTCTTATAAAGCTTAATGTTTCTTGAGGCTAAAAGCCTTGAAACATCAAAATCTTTTTGAGTTGTTATTTTTTTAGTTTTAATCTTTCTGTTTATCTGAATGTTTCTTATTGCCTGCATGGGAGAAATTCTCGAAGCCGACAAAAGCGGAATAAGCGAAGAAATAAAAACTGTTATCATGCTGAATATCGCACTTATCGGGAGAACCCACCAGCTTGGTTTAAATATAAAGCCCTCGCCCATTAAATGCACACTAAGACTTACCGCACCCACAGAAAGCAGAATACTTAACGGAGTACAAACAAGGCATAAAACAAAGGTTTCTCTGCCATAAATTTTTATAATCTGTCTTTTTGTTGCACCCACACTTCTTAAAAGTCCGATTTGCTTTTTGCGTTCTTTTAAATTTGTTGAAAATGCATTAACTATACCGATATTGGCAACCACGGCAAGAACTGCAACAAAAACAAGCAACAACAGATACGGTGCTTCAACGCCAAACATTTCGGCTATTGTATAGGTATATTCATAGCCGCCTGTAAGATGCAAACCGAAACTGTCATTTCCCGGCGTCCTGTATTTATTAACGACCTGAATATATGGCCCCATATCTGAGTCTTTACCCTCTAAGAGCCAACAATGTAATGTCTCTTTACCGCCGACTTCAACTTTTGTTCCGTCTGCAACAAAGGCTGCAGGAATATCTTCACACAAACTATAAAGCGAATCTGAAATATTTGCCTTTTTGTCGTTAAGTATTCCCACAAGAACATATTCTTTTTTTATGGGTTTTTCTTTGATTTCCGAACCGTTCTGAACATATAAATCGACTGTTATTTTTTCGCCTAATTTATATTCAATGCCAAGATTTAAAAGCGCATCCTTTTCTATGGCAATTTCATTTTCTTTTTCAGGCATTTCGCCTTCAATAAGGCTTTGATAATAAAGTTCTTCTGCATCCTCTTCCAACCATCCGACTGCCGTACCGCTTTCAAGGTCACCGGCAACAGAAGTAATTGAACCTAAAATATGTCCGTAACCATGCTTCGGATAAGTTTCATTCAATACATTCTCTATATCTTCATTAGTTATTACATTAGTACAAATATAACTTTGTTCACCGTAAAGAAATCTGTGTGTTTCAATTGCAGAAGTAACAGCACTTGAAACGAAGAACACAAATCCCGATGAAAACACCATTGAAAGAATGATGCCGATAATCAGCAAAGTATATTGTTTTTTCCTATGCTTCAGGTTGCCGAAAGCAAGGGAATTAAAGGTTAATTTTTTCATAATAACTCCTGAAATCTGTTGCTGTAGGGTACGGCCTTGACCGTACCCCCAAATTATCGTTATCCTGCGGGCGAGTCAGGACCCACCTATACATTTATTGATTGAATTTACTGTCGGAAACAACAGCGCCGTCTTCGATTCTGATAACCCTGTCCGCCTGCTCGGCAACATGCAAATCGTGTGTAACAAGAATAAGAGTTACCCCCAATTCCTTACTGACGTATTTAAGGAGGGAAAGCACCTCGCGGCCGCTTTTGCCGTCAAGATTTCCCGTGGGTTCATCCGCAAAAAGGATTGAAGGTTTGTTTGCTAAAGCCCTTGCAATGGCAATTCTCTGTTGCTGACCGCCCGACAGTGCCGAGGGCAAATGGGAAAGTCTGTCCTCAATACCGAGAATGTCAATAATCTTTTTCAGATATTCTTCATCGGGCTTCTTTTTATCAAGCATAATGGGGAGAAGAATATTCTCGTAACCGGTCAACTCTTCCACAAGGTTATACGCCTGGAAAACGAAACCGAAACGGCGGCGTCTTAATATGGAAAGTTGATTATCATTGTACTTATTAAGGCTTTCCTCGTTGTAAATAACCTCCCCCGAGGTTGCGTTTTCAAGACTGCTCAGGCAATGGAGAAATGTTGATTTACCCGAACCCGAGGGTCCCGTAATGGCGCAAAACTCCCCTTTTTCAAACTCTAGGGAAACATCGTTAACTGCCACAACGGTGTTCTCCCCGCTCATATATTCTTTCCTGAGATTTTTACATTCGATTATTTTCAAAAAAAGCACATCCTTTCCGAAAATCAATTATTACTCTTTTGCAATTGTATTATATAACACCAAACTTACTTTTTCGTGACTTTTACCTTAAGATTTCGTAAGAAAAATAAAGAAAAAATGCCGTAATTCAAAAAAATCCCGACGGCTCACACCTCCCTATACGGAAAGCAAAGAACCGCCGGAACATTTATGTTTTTGATTTCAAAATATACTTCTTACTTCTTCACTCTTACCTCAGATGGCAATTCCTCCGTCAATTCTCGGAAAGCACATTACAATATCAAGCCCCACTCCGTTATTCACCGCGCTTATTGTTCCGTGGTGCTTCTCCACAATGGCCTTTGTAATTGCAAGTCCTATACCCGCGCTTTGGGGTTTTGAGTTCTTCGCCCTGTAAAAGCGACGAAAAAGTTTTCCCTCGTCCTCTTTGTCGATACCTCCGCCGTTGTCGGAAACGGTAACGGTAGTGGATTTTTCACTTTTTTCAACGGTTATTTTGATTTTGCCGTCATCCCCCGTATGCTCGCAGGCATTTTTAATAACATTTCCCAAAGCCTCCGTAAGCCATTCCCTGTCGCACCTCATAAGGCTTTCGCCCGAAACGTATATATCTTTTTCGGGAAAAATGTGATTCATATCAAAAACAATACTTTTCAGGATTTCGCCTATTTCATAGTACTGAAAATCCATAGTGTATGCATCGTTCCTGATTTTTTCAAGGTGCAGAAGTTTTGCCACAAGTTCCTCGGTTTTTTCAACAAGCTGAAGTTCTTTTTCCGTATGCTCCGTAGGGTTTTGAGCCATGTCCATTTCAAGATAGAGCCTGAGTCCCGCAATGGGTGTTTTCAGTTGGTGGGAAACATCCGCAATAAAGTCCGTATTCTTTTTCGTTTCGTACTCCGTGTTGTGCTTTTGAAGTTCCAGAGCGTTTTGCAAATCGCAAACGGAGTTTTGAAGCGGGGCAAAACCGTCGTCATTTGTACTGAATTTCGTAAGTTCGCCCTTTTCAAGATATTTTTCTATGCTCTTTGTAAGGAGTTTAACACGTCTTTTGTTTCTGAAAATTAAAGCAATCAGAACAAGAACGGCAACGGTGAGAACGGCACTTAAAATAATCAGGAAAATTTCAAGGGTACTCATTTTGAATTCTCCCATCTGTAACCGATACCGCGAACGGTAACGATATGCTCACCGCCGATTTTTTCACGTAGTCTGCTTATATGTACGGAGAGGGTGTTGTCATCAATAAATGAGCCTCCCTCATCCCAGATATTTTGAAGTAAAACCGCCCTTGTTACAATAACTCCGTTATTCCTCACAAGTGCCGAAAGAATCTGGAACTCCGTGGGTGTCAGAAAAACATTGACTCCGTCCTTTTTCACCGTCATCGTGTTCATATCTATTACAATATTTTCTGTTTTATAAAGAGTGGATTTGCTTCTTCTTAAAAGGGCGCGTATTCTTGACAGAAGTTCCAATAACTTAAAGGGCTTCGTCACGTAATCGTCCGCACCCGCGTCAAGCCCCCGTACCACCTGCACTTCGTCGTCACAGGCGGTCAAAAACAAAATGGGTACATTTTCATTTTGGGAGCGAATAAAGGAACACATATCAAATCCGTTGCCGTCGGGGAGCATAACGTCAAGTATAATCAAATCAAAATTATTCCGTAAAAATTCCGACTTTGCCTGTTTTATTGTTCCCGATCCCACGGCTTCATAGCCCTCTTTACAGAGCATTTCACAAAGCCCGTCTCTGAGGAAAACATCGTCCTCTGTCACAAGAATTTTAACCGCCATACTTATCACCTGTAACAAGAATAACATACAACGGAAAATAAATCAAATTAAGATTTTGTAAGACTTTATTCCACGGTTACGCTTTTTGCAAGGTTTTTCGGTTTATCAATATCGCAGCCCAAAAGTTTTGCGGTGTAGTAACTTAAAAGTTGCAGGGGCAACACGAAAAGGGAACCCTGGAATTCCCTTTGGGTTTCGGGTACTAAAACCGTATCCCCCACATTAAAGGCACAGTCCTTTTCGCTTTCGTCGGTTATAAGAATCACCCGCGCCCCCCTTGCCTGCACCTCGCAGATATTACTGACAGTTTTTGAAAACACCTTGTTTTTCCCCGCTATTGCAACTACGGGAGTACCGTTTTCTATGAGGGAAATTGTGCCGTGCTTCAGTTCCCCCGCCGGATATGCCTGGGAGTTAAGGTAACTGATTTCTTTCATTTTCAAGGAGCCCTCGGCGGCAATGGCATAATCCGTAAGCCTACCGATAAAAAAGATGTTTTTTTCCCTATATATCTTTGCGGAAAGTTCCTTCATTCTGTCGGCGGTAGAGTTGAGAGTTCTCTCGATTTTTTGGGGTAAAAGGACAAGTTCCCCAACAAGTTTCCGGCATTTTTCTTCGGCAACCGTCCCCCTTATTCTGCCCACAAAAACAGCCAGAGCGTAAAGGGAAACAAGTTGTGCGCTGTATGCCTTTGTTGTTGCAACCGCCACCTCACGTCCCGCCGCGGTATATATGACATTTTCGCTTTCCACCGCTATGGCGCTCCCTTTTACATTTACAACCGATATATTTTTCGCTCCGTATTTTTTGGCAATGCGAAGTGCCGCCAGAGTATCCGCAGTTTCACCGCTTTGACTGATAAAAACACAGAGAGTTTTTTCGGAAATAAGGGGTTCGGAATATCTGAATTCCGAGGCAATTTCAACGGAACAGGGAATTTTACAGAGATTTTCTATTACATTTCTTCCGCAAAGCCCCGCGTGGTAGGCGGAGCCGCAAGCAACAATCACGATTTTTTCAAGGGAGTTTTTAATGAACTCCTCCTGTATTGAAACATTGGGAAAGTGAATATTACCCTCTTTTACAAAGGAATTCACCGTATCTTTAACGGCTGTGGGCTGTTCGTATATTTCCTTTAGCATATAATGCTCAAAATCCCCTTTTTCAAGGCGGGAGGAATCGTAATCCGCATTTTCGGGGAATTTATCAATAAGTTCCCCCGAGGGATTGTAAAAGGTCATACCCCTTTCCGTCAAAGCGCAGATTTCTCCGTCTAAAAGGCGGTAAACCTCCTTCGGTTCTTCCTCAACGGCGCACAGGTCCGAGGCAATATAACAACCTGTTTCCCCTTTTACTGCCACAAGGGGACTGTTTTTTCCCACGGCAAAAAGAGTATCGGGAAAATCCCTGCAAAGAATACCGAAAGCGAAACTTCCCGTCAATTCCTTACAGGCTTCGCTAAGGGCAGAAATTACATTTTCTTTATAGAATTTCCCTATAAGTTGAACGGCAACTTCCGTGTCCGTTTGGGACTCAAAATCAACACCCCGTAAAAATGTATTTTTCAGTTCCTCTGCGTTTTCAATAATGCCGTTGTGAACAAGGGCAAACTTTCCCGATTTATCAATGTGGGGGTGGGCATTTTCCTCTGTGGGACTGCCGTGGGTTGCCCATCGGGTATGACCGATACCGATACTGCTTTCGGGATTATCTTTTTCAACATCCTTTCGGAGATTTGAAATTCTCCCCTCTTTTCTGTAACGGCATATTTCACCACCCGCAATTCCCGCCACACCTGCGGAATCATAGCCCCGATACTCAAGATTTTCAAGTCCCTTTAAAAGTTGGGGAAAAACATTGTTTGTTCCCACCTTGCCGATAATTCCGCACATATAAAACAACTCCTTTTTTCTTATTCTATCTTTTCAACTCCTTAATTATTCATACATTTTTGAACAAAAACAAGACAGTAAAAACCGAAGTTCTTACTGTCTTATTCTAAATTGATATCTGATTAAACTTTAGCCACGGAAATAACTACCTTCTCGCCGTTGATATCCCATTCTTTAGCGTTGGCACCTGCTTCGCCGCCGCTGATGGAATCGGAAAGAACAACCGTAGAAATTGTTTCTTCGTTATTCTTTGCAATTCCGAGAAGTTTGTCATTACCCGTGATAGTAACATTTATTCTGTCCGTAACATTGAAGTCGGAATCTTTTCTCATGGTCTGAATTTTACTGATAAGTTCTTTTACAAAACCTTCTTCAATAAGTTCGGGAGTAAGTTCCGTATCAAGTGCAACCGTAACGCCTCTATCGGAAACTGTGAACACGCCCTCTTTCTGCTTTGTTTCAAGGAGAATATCTTCGGGAGCCAGTTCAACATCACCGCTTGCAAGGTTAAGAATCAACTTGCCCTCTGCATCAAGGGTTGCCTTTGCGGAGGAATCGAGAGTTGAAAGAGCCTCTCTGATTTCTCCCAACTGCTTGCCGTATTTGGGTCCGAGGGTTTTAAGTTGGGGTTTGAAAATGTAGGAAACAAAGCCCGAAGCATCGTCCACGAAATCAACGTTCTTAACATTAAGTTCATCACGGATAATGTCGGTAAAATAGCCCTCCACCTTTTTATCGGACTGAACATACATGGTGTTAAGGGGTTGGCGGTTTTTGATATTGGAACCGTTTCTTGCGGCTCTGCCAAGTACCACAATGCTAACAACTTCGTCCATATTCTTTTCAAGTTCTGCATCAATGAGATCCTCACGAACAACGGGGAACTCACAAAGATGCACACTCTCGGGAGCGGATTTGTCAACATTGCAAACAAGGTTTCTGTAAATTGACTCCGCCATAAAGGGAATCATGGGAGCCGCCGTTTTTGCGGTAGTTACAAGGGCTGTATAAAGGGTCATATAAGCGGCAACCTTGTCCTCTGTAATGCCCTGTACCCAATAACGCTCTCTGCCGCGGCGAACATACCAGTTACTCATTTCGTCGGTGAATTCCTGGAGCGCCTTTGCCGCCTCGGGAATACGGTAGTCCGCAAGGTTACTGTCAACCGCTTTAACCATTGAATTGAGTTTTGAAAGGAGCCACTTATCCATTACGGAAAGTTTGCAATCCTCAAGGTTGTATTTTGTGGGGTCGAACTTGTCGATATTTGCATAGAGCACATAGAAAGAATAGGTATTCCAAAGGGTACTCATAAATTTACGCTGACCCTCAACAACCGCTTTTCCGTGGAATCTGTTAGGAAGCCAGGGAGCGGAGTTTGTGTAGAAATACCAACGGATTGCGTCTGCGCCGTAACTTTCAAGTGCGTCAAATGGATCAACTGCGTTGCCCTTGGATTTACTCATTTTCTGACCGTTTTCATCCTGAACGTGACCGAGAACGATAACATTCTTATAGGGTGCTTTGTTGAAAATGAGGGTTGAAATAGCAAGAAGTGAATAGAACCATCCGCGGGTCTGGTCAACTGCCTCTGAAATGAAATCCGCGGGGAACTGTGCTTCAAAAAGTTCCTTGTTTTCAAAGGGATAGTGGTGCTGTGCAAAGGGCATTGCACCGCTGTCAAACCAGCAGTCAATAACCTCGGGAACACGGTGCATTTCCTTGCCGCAATCGGGGCATTTGATTGTAACCGCGTCAATGAAAGGTCTGTGGAGTTCGATTTCCTCGGGACAGTTGTCGCTCATTGATTTGAGTTCTTCGATTGAACCCACGGAGTGACGGCAACCACATTCACATTCCCAAATGTTAAGGGGTGTACCCCAATATCTGTTACGGGAAATACCCCAGTCCTGAACATTCTGGAGCCAGTCGCCGAAACGACCTTTACCGATGCTCTCGGGAATCCAGTTAATTGTATTGTTGTTTCTGATAAGGTCATCCTTAACCTCGGTCATTTTAATAAACCAGGATTCTCTTGCATAGTAAATAAGGGGTGTGTTACATCTCCAACAATGGGGATATTCATGCTCAAACTTGGGAGCATCAAAAAGAAGTCCCGCTTTTTCAAGATCAATAAGAACGAATTTGTCCGCATCCTTAACGAAAGTTCCCGCGTAGGGAGTGGGTTCGGTCAGTTCGCCCTTGCCGTCAACAAGTTGAACAAAGGGAAGGTCATATCTTCTGCCCACCTTTGCGTCATCCTCACCGAATGCGGGAGCAATGTGAACAATACCGGTACCGTCGGTCATTGTAACATAACTGTCGGCGGTAATGAAAAAGCCTTTTTTATTCTGTTTATCACAAAGGGGCTTAACATAATCAAAGAGGGGTTCGTATTCCTTGCCCTCAAGGTCAATACCCTTGTAACTCTCAAGGATTTCGTAAGCGGGAGTATCCTCCGTTGCAAGTTTTCCGAGAACTTTGTCAAGAAGTGCTTCTGCCATATAGTAGGTGTAGCCGTCCGCGGCTTTAACCTTTACATAAACATCATCGGGGTTTACGCAAAGAGCAACGTTTGAGGGAAGGGTCCAGGGAGTTGTGGTCCAGGCAAGGAAATATGCGTCCTCACCCGCAACTTTAAAGCGAACAACTGCGGAACGTTCTTTAACAAGTTTATAGCCCTGTGCAACTTCGTGGGAGGAAAGGGGTGTTCCGCAACGGGGGCAATAGGGAACGATTTTAAAGCCCTTGTAGAGAAGATTTTTTTCATAAATCTTTTTGAGTGCCCACCACTCCGACTCAATAAAGTCATTGTGATATGTTACGTAAGGGTCGTCCATATCCGCCCAGAAACCAACAGTACGTGAGAAATCCTCCCACATACCTTTGTACTTCCAGACACTGTCCTTGCAATGTGCAATAAAGGGTTCAAGACCGTATTCTTCAATCTGCTCCTTGCCGTCAAGACCCAACATTTTTTCAACTTCAAGTTCAACGGGAAGACCGTGGGTATCCCAACCCGCTTTTCTCGGAACCATACAGCCCTTCATTGTGCGGTAACGGGGAATCATATCTTTAATAACACGTGTAAGCACGTGACCGATATGGGGTTTTCCGTTTGCCGTGGGGGGACCGTCATAGAAAACGTAGGGTGTTCCGTTTTTTCTGTCCTCAATGCTCTTTTCAAAGATTTTGTGTTCTCTCCAGAACTCCTCAATCTTCTTTTCCTGCTCAACGAAATTCACGTTGGGGGAAATAGGATCATACATTGACTTTACCTCCAATATGTAAAATTGATATTTTGAAAAATAAAAAAGCCCCGCCCCGTAATACAGGACAAAGACTTACTTTGCAACCACCTATATTAAACGTACCGTCATACGCCGTTCTGTAACGGTGAACCACCGGAGGAGCTTACTCATTTCAGCACTCGGCTCGGGAGTGATATTCGACATCCTCGCATCCTGTCGGGCTCACACCGTCCCCGACTCGCTTTTATCCGCAAAGGAGCTACTGTCTCCGTCAATGCCTTTCATACGTGAGATATGATATCACGAAACCCCGAATATTGCAAGTGTTTTTTTAAATCATAAAAAATCACGAAATAACCAAATAATTTATTTTTCTATTTCCTATTGGCATACGGGATTTTTTATTATATAATATTTCTGTAATAATTCTAAAATAGGAGGAATAATCTTGAGCGGTAAATATTCCGTCCCTCTCAGAAAGGTTATCAAAACCCATTCTTTTGAAGTCATATATATGCCCGACAAACCCGACTCGGAGCTTGTTATACGCTCCCAGGACGTTAACAGACCGGGACTTCTCTTTGCAGGGTACGAAAAATACTTTGACCCGGAAAGAATTGAGTTTATCGGACTTGCGGAGATGAGTTATCTTGAGGAACTTGACGAGGAAACAAAAAGAAAACGTCTTGACCTTTTCTTTTCTCTCAAGCCCCCTGCGGCAATAATCACCCGTAACATTGATTACCCCGATGTTATGTTGGAACTCGCCCAAAAATACGAAGTTCCCCTTTTGAGAACTGCCGAAATCACCTCCCAGATTACCGCAACAATTATTTCATATTTAGGAACGGAACTTGCGGAACGTATAACCCGCCACGGCGTTATGGTTGAGGTTTACGGTGAGGGTATTCTCATTTTAGGCGACAGCGGTGTGGGTAAAAGTGAAACCGCCGTTGAACTTATAAAGCGCGGACACCGTCTTATTGCGGACGATGCGGTGGAAATTAAAAGAGTATCCTCAAAAACCCTTGTAGGCTCCGCTCCCGATAACATCCGTCACTTTATGGAACTGCGAGGAGTGGGCATAATAAATGCCCGTAACATTTTCGGTATAGGTGCCGTTAAACTGACGGAAAAAATAGATATGGTAATTCAACTTGAGCCCTGGGACAGTCAAAAGGCTTACGACCGTCTCGGACTTGAGGACGAATACATAACAATTCTCGGAATAAAAGTTCCATCAACAACCGTTCCCGTTAAACCGGGACGAAATCTTGCAATTATCATTGAAATTGCCGCCATGAACAACAGACAGAAAAAAATCGGCTACAATGCGGCAAGGGAACTTATGCAACAACTTGGTATGGAGGATTTTGACGCACCCCAAAAGGAAGTTGACGCATGGGATTGAGTTTTTTAAATCCTCATTGAAAGCATAATAAATAAACATAAAGGAGAAGATATATATGTACAGAATCGGTGTTGACCTTGGGGGCACAAATATTGCCACAGGCGTTATTGATGAAAATTATAAAATTATCGGCAGGGGCAAGGTTAAAACCCGCGCACCCCGTCCCGCAGAGGAAATTTTTGCTTCCATAAAGGAAGCCGCAGATATGGCTGTTGCAGATGCGGGTATCTCCTATGGGGAAGTTTCCTCAATCGGTATCGGCACTCCCGGTTCTGTTAACAAGGATACGGGGGCCATTGAATTTTCCAACAACCTTAAATTTCACAACGTTCCCGCAAAAAAAATGCTTGAAGATTTATTCGGAAAGCCGGTTTACCTTGAAAACGATGCAAATGCCGCCGCTCTCGGTGAGGCTGTGGCAGGTTGCGGAAACGGTGTTAAAGACTTTGTTGCGGTAACTCTCGGTACGGGCGTGGGAAGCGGAATCATTATTGACGGAAAAATCCATCGTGGCAGTAACTTCTGCGGCGGTGAAATGGGTCACATGGTTATAAATGTTGACGGTATTCCCTGTAACTGCGGCAGAAAGGGTTGCTGGGAAAAATATGCTTCCGCAACCGCTCTTGTTTCCCAGGCAGTTGAGGCAATGGAGGGCAACAGGGACAGCCTTCTTTGGAAAACCTGCAACGGAGATCTCAACCAGGTTGACGGCAGATCAATTTTTGAAGCATCGGACATGGGCGACGAAGTTGCAAAAGCAGTTATCGACAGATATCTCTACTATGTTGCGGTGGGTATCGCAAACATTATTAACGCTCTCCAACCCGAAACCGTTTGCGTAGGCGGAGGAATCAGCGGCCAGGGTGAGAAAATTCTCAAACCCATCCGCGAGATTATAAAAAGCGAACGTTACAGCGTTTATGCGGATAAACAGACGGCAATTGTTCCCGCGGCTTTAGGCAACGATGCGGGAATTATCGGTGCGGCATTACTTGACGATTGACGGTGATTGAAATTAACGCTGAAATTATAAACAAACTATATGATTTTTCAACGGCATTGGGCTGTAAGGCATTAAAAAACGAAAGACTTTCCAATCACATTTCATTTAAGGTGGGCGGCCCTTGTCCCCTTTTGATTGAGCCGAAAAATGAAAATCAGTTGAGAGATATTCTCAAAGAAATAAAAAAAGAGAACATACCCTTTGCCATTCTCGGCAACGGCACAAATGTACTTGTTCTTGACGAGGGCATTGACAAGGTCATTGTCAAAATCGGTGATGAAATGACAAAACTTTCCCTTGAGGAAGAGGATGTTATTTCCTGTTCGGCGGGTACAAAAGTTGTCACCCTCTGCAAATTCGCCTTGGAAAACTCTCTTTCGGGACTTGAATTTGCATACGGAATCCCCGGTACCTGCGGCGGTGCGGTATTTATGAACGCGGGGGCATACGGCGGAGAGGTTAAGGATGTACTTACTGAAATAACCTATCTCACCCCCGATTTGGAATTAAAAACAATGGCCGCGGAGGAAGCAGAACTTTCATACCGTCACTCCGTTTTCAAAGAGAACGGTTGCATCGTTGTGTCTGCAAAATTCAAATTGAAAAAAACACCGAAAGAGGAAATCAAAAATGCTATGACGGATTTTCTCTCCCGAAGAAAAGATAAGCAACCCCTTGAATACCCAAGTGCCGGCAGTACCTTTAAAAGACCCGAGGGCTATTTTGCGGGAGCGCTGATTGAACAGTGCGGTTTCAAGGGCAAAACCTTGGGCGGTGCACAAATAAGCGAAAAACACGCAGGATTTCTTATTAACAAAAACGGTGCCACCGCAAAAGACATTTTGAGTCTTATAACTCTCACACAGGAGACCGTAAAAAAAGAAACCGGTGTAATATTGAAACCGGAAGTCATTATATTGAGGTAGTTATGTCATTTTCTTCTGACGTTAAAACAGAATTAACCGAACTCATTCCCTCCGCCTGTTGCACAAAGGCGGAGGCTTTCGGTATGCTAATTTTCGGCAGGTCTTTCGGTATTTCCGAAATCTCTCTTATGACGGAAATTAAGGCTGTTGCCGAGCACTATTGCACAAGCATACGGGACCTTACAGGTGTTACACCGGAGCTTACCTGTTCAAAAGCCGGCAACTATAAAATCACTATTCCTAAAAGAGCCGACAGACTGAAAATTTTAGAATTTTTCGGCTATTCGGGAAAAGAAATCACTTTAAGGGTAAACCTTTCAAATCTTGAACAGTCCAACGAGGATTGTTGTTCAAAGGCATTTTTAAGAGGTGCTTTCCTTGTTTGCGGAAGCGTCACAGACCCCCAGAAAGATTACCACATAGAATTCAGCGTAACAAAAGCAAAACTCTGTGAGGATTTAATGCAAATCATCAGAGATTTGGGATTGAAATGCAAAAAAATCACTCGTAGCAACAGCTATGTAGTATATACCAAAGAAGCGGAGTCAATAGAGGACTATATCGGTATAATGGGGGCAAACAACGCTTTTTTAGAGGTTATGAAAACCCGGGCAATGAAAGATATAAAAAATCAAATCAACCGCCGTTCAAATTTTGAATCGGCAAATATGAGCCGTTCCATTGAGGCGGGTTTGAAACAGGTCACGCTTATTGAACAGGTACTTTCAAAAATCAAACTATCCGATATGACGGATGATTTAGCCCGACTTTGCTCACTAAGACTTGAAAATCCCGATATTTCTCTGGACGAGTTGGGAAAGATGATGACGCCGGAGCTTTCACGCTCTGCGGTCAGCAGACGCTTTAAAAAGCTTGAAAAAATCGCCGCGGAGTTGAAATAAAAGTGAAAGAATTTACAATAAATAAAAATGATTCAGGTCAAAGGCTTGACAAGTACATTGCAAAATCCGTCCCCCTCCTTCCACAGTCACTTATGTATAAGTACATAAGAAGTAAACGTATTAAAATTAACGGTAAGAGGGCGGAAATATCTTACAGACTTCAGGAAAACGATGTTGTTTCAATGTACATTAACGACGAGTTTTTTGAACAGGTTAAACCCAAATACGATTTTATAAACGCGGGAAAAAGCCTTAAAATCGTGTATGAGGACGAAAACATAATTCTCATAGATAAGCCTACCGGACTCCTGTCCCATCCGGACGAAAACAACTACACGGACACCGCCATTACAAGAATTAAACGTTATCTTTACGAAAAGGGCGAGTACAAACCCGAGGAAGAAAATTCTTTCGCCCCCGCCCTCGTAAACAGAATTGACCGTAACACAAGCGGAATTATAATCGGTGCAAAAAATGCGGAGTCATTGCGTATTCTTAACGAAAAACTGAAAAACCGTGAAATGCACAAACTTTATCTCTGCGTTGTTATCGGCAAACTAAAAGAGGAAAGCGGAGTAATTGAGGGGTATCTTGAGAAAAACGAAAAGCAAAACAAAGTGTATGTCAGCGATAAGGGAAATTACAGAACAAAGTACATTTCCACAAAATATAGGGTTCTCGGCTATAAAAACGGACTTTCCCTTTTAGAAGTTGAACTGTTAACAGGACGAACCCACCAAATAAGAGCCCATTTTTCATATTTGGGGCATCCCCTTTTGGGTGACGGAAAGTACGGAACAAATGCCCAGAACAAAAATTTCGGCGGCTATAAAAAGCAGTTTTTGTATTCATACAAACTGAAATTCGACTTCCAAAGTGACGGAGGAATTCTCAATTACCTCAATCAAAAAGAATTTGAAATTCAGGACGTGTGGTTCAAAGAAGCTTTCTATGATAACACAATTTAAAAAGAGTTGTAAAAACTTTCGTTTTTACAGCTCTTTTTCATCTTTTATTTCTATATCTTCCATTTTAATTCCATTGTTCGTCCTCGGCTTGTTAAGATAACCGATTCTGAAAAAGAATGCGGGAAACAGAGAGGATACCACCATTGCGGGAACTGCAATGTACATAATCGTATCGGCAAACAGAGAAAAATACAGGTATGACGGGGCATTTACAAGACGATATATTCCCAAAAGGGTTGGGGAAAAGAATGATGCAATTCCCAACAGAGTAACAACCCCGTTTATAGTGAAAAGCGTACAGATAATACCTTTCCTGCTGCCCTTTCCCTTGCATACGCGTCCCACAACATAGTAAAGGAACGGCCCTGCAAGAAATGACCCGATAAGTACAATCCAGTAAACAATCCCCTGAAAGCGATCTTCAAACTTAAATTGCGGAGAAAAGTACGTATAGTTATAAACAACAGACAAAATCGAGTGAACAGCACACAGAAACATAACAGTCATTATGGACTGTCTTATTTTTTTCATATATATCAAACCTTTAATTATATCTAAATTATATTTTAATTATATTTCCGATTACTTATCTTAATTATCCGTTTTATTACGACTAAATAATACCACAAGTTCCCGGCTTATACAATAAGTTTTATATAATTGTAATTATATTTTAACAATTAATTTTTAAGGCTTTTATTTTGTTAATAAATAAGGCACCCACCTTACTACAAAAACATAACAGAAAAAAACAGGAACCCAAAACAAATTGAGTTCCTGTGTGAATTTTTTGTGTAGAGTTCGTCAGATTTGTGATTTATGAACCCCGAAGCGTACAAAGGTACGCGAGTTGGGGTGAGTAAATCGCAAAGGTGGCGGACTATTCGCAAGAGCATTTCATATTCTCAAAAACAAAAAACAGGAACCCAAAATAAATTGAGTTCCTGTGTGAATTTTTTGTG
>CAYQYT010000004.1:129874-154588 GCA_964421815.1 uncultured Eubacteriales bacterium
AAAAACAAAAAACAGGAACCCAAAATAAATTGAGTTCCTGTGTGAATTTTTTGTGCAGAGTTCGTCAGATTTGTGATTTATGAACCCCGAAGCGTACAAAGGTACGCGAGTTGGGGTGAGTAAATCGCAAAGGTGGCGGACTATTCGCAAGAGCATTTCATATTCTCAAAAACAAAAAACAGGAACCCAAAATAAATTGAGTTCCTGTGTGAATTTTTTGTGTAGAGTTCGTCAGATTTGTGATTTGCGAACCCCGAAGCGTACAAGGGTACGCGAGTTTCGGGTGAGTAAATCGCAAAGGTGGCGGACTATTCGCAATAGCATTTCATATTCTCAAAAACAAAAAACAGGAACCCGTTTCAACCGAGTTCCTGTGTGAATTTTTTGTGTAGAGTTCGTCAGATTTGTGATTTATGAACCCCGAAGCGTACAAAGGTACGCGAGTTGGGGTGAGTAAATCGCAAAGGTGGCGGACTATTCGCAAAAAATTAGTCTGCTGTGTAGGGAAGGAGGGCAATCTGTCTTGCTCTCTTGATAGCGGTAGTAAGCTCTCTCTGATGATAAGCGCAAGTACCGGTTACACGGCGGGGAAGAATTTTTGCTCTGTCAGATGTGTATCTGCTAAGCTTTGCTGTATCTTTGTAATCAATTGTTTCAACCTTCTCAACACAGAAAGCGCAAACTTTTTTGCGGCCTCTTTTGTTGGGACGGCGATCGTTTTTATCGTATGCCATTGTAAATTTACCTCCTATTAGAATCAGAACGGCAAGTCATCATCGTCAGCCATTGCTGCGAAATCGTCAGCACTGCCGTTGGAGAAAGATGGCGCAGCTACAGTAGCAGTAGTTGTTCTGGGGGTTCCGGTTGTACCTGACTCACTCTTTGAACCGCAGAAACTAACATTATCTGCAATAATTTCAAATGTGGAGCGTTTAACACCGTCTTTTTCATAGGATCCGGTCTGAATTGAACCTTGAACGGCAATCATTGAGCCTTTTTGAAAATATCTCGAAACAAATTCAGCGGTTTGTCTCCAAGCTACAACATTGATAAAATCTGCTTTTCTTTCTTCGCCTGCTTTTACATAACCTCTGTCAACCGCAACAGTAAATCTTGTTACAGGAACGCCGGAGGGAGTCTGGCGAAGTTCGGGGTCAGCCGTAAGACGACCCATTATAACTGCACAATTAAGCATCTTTCACACCTCTTATTTTTTAATAACCATGGAACGAAGAACACCGTCAGTGATCTTGAGAACACGGCTAAGCTCTGCCGGGAAATCAGCTTCGCAAGTGTAGTTGTAAAGAACGTAATAGCCGTTTTCTTCATCGTTGATAAGGTATGCAAGCTTACGCTTACCCCATTCATCAACGCTGTCAAGTGTACCGTTCTCTGAAATCATTGTCTGGAATTTTGCAGCAAGTTCTTTTGCAGCTTCTTCACCTTTAGCGAGTGAATAGACAACAACTGTCTCGTAACTGTTTGACATCGTTTGCACCTCCTTATGGACTCCGACTCTTATTTACATATTTAAGAGCAAGGAAATATTATCCGCGGACACTCCGCGACATTTAAGGATTATAACACCTCAAACCGAATATGTCAATCTTTTTTTCGTTACAATTCAAACTAAAATTCTTAAATTTCTTATAAAAATCTCGCGATACCCAGTTGCTCCATTATAGCCATAAACATATTGTAGAAATATGCCACGAAGCCGCCGACAAACCAAGTGTTAAGAATATCAACGGTTTCATCGCTTACGGCACTTTCAAAGCCTGTAACATAATCCGCATCAACAAGGGGATTTGCCTCATCATACACTACCGACGTACCGTTCATAATCTTAAAGTTAAATGTACGTTCACAGTAGGGAGTTGCCACTCTGCCCTCACAATAGCAGTTAATTTCCACCTGCATATTTTGATTGCTTACCTGGGGAAGTTTTCCCGTAACCTGAATTTTTACGGATTCCCCGGGTGCAAGAGCATTTATTCCCAAGGAGTGGGCAGTAAATTCTTTACCCGCAAAGGTCAGGGAAGTTATTTTAACAGGATATTTCTGAGAAATATTGGTCACCGTAATAAATTTGTCGTCACCGCAAACATAACCTTGATGCTCACTGTCAAACTCCGCATAAATTGTGTTGCAGGGATTTGTGGAAGCGTGGAACTGGGGATATTCGCTTCTTGTGTGAACATCAGTAATATTGTCCGTTAAAAGAAGTTCAAGAGCCAACTGTCTTGAATAATCATCGTGGAAGGTCATACCATGGAAAAGTTCTTCCACAAACCATGTGTTTTCAGGGAGCCAAGCCGATGTAGCGTCAACCTCAAATGAGGGCGAAATGTGGTCGTGAGCGGGATTTGAACAAACTGTTTTAACCCCTGTGTAACCGTCCGCAAAACGCTTACCGTATGGGGCACAGGTAGCGCCCGTAGCATCGTTTGTTGTAATAATTCCGTCGGAGCTTTCCTGCAAGCCCGTAACGGCGGGAATACCGTAACCGGCAATTATGGAAATATTCATACCGTATTCTTCAATACACTTTGTAAGGCTTTCGTGATAATTGGGCATAATTTCATAATGCATTCTGTCACTGTTTGCGATAATTCCCGCATTTTCAACGGGGTCGAGAAGTTTCCCTTTCATTTCCTCATAGTATTCCTCGGGAATAAAATCCCAAATACTTGTAAAAGTGTTTATAAAGGGAATAATTCCCCCTGCAATTTCATTTGCAACTGCATCAAGGAAGCCCAGGGACTGTGCCTCAACAAGCCAGGTATAATCTTCCTCGCTGACAAATCCGTGTTCAAGGAAATATACAATATTATACTCATCAATAACAAGGCTCTGATTCATAATATCATAAGCCAGGGCAGCACCCGAACAGGCGGGCACGGTCATAACCGCATTATCCACATCCTGCTTATAGCCGTAAAGGGAAAGATAAGTTGCGGTAACCTGACCGCCGTGGGAAACGGCTATAAGGTTAACCTTGTCTTTGCCGCTGAAATCTTTTACTGACTGAATATAACTGTCAAGTTGTCTTGCACATTCGATTGCACCCATACGCCAATCCTTTTCAAAGAAGAAGCAGTTTTCTTCGCCCACCGCCGCCGCGATTTCATTGAAAAGGTCAACCTCGCCGATAACCTCGTCATTAAGTCCGTTTTCGTGAATATATGCCATATTAGTTTCCTCGGGGGTAACATAGGCAAGCTGAACATTGTATTTACTTGTACCGTCGGGATTGCAAGCCATTCCGCCAATAAGGGCATTTGCTCCGCCGAGTATGGTTTCCGAAAGGGTTTTTGCATCCTCGTCGGAGGTTTTTCCGGCTTTGACGTTGGCAACAACCTCGTCAACAATAATTCTTACAAGTTCCTTGTTGTCAAAATGCCAGACACGTTCCCTTGAACCGTCCTCGTTTACAACATCCAATTCCGAACCGCTGTAACCGGGCACAAGAATAACCGGATAATCGGAATACGGCGGCTCCGCAGAAACCGCAAATGCACAAACCCCTAAAGAGCAAGCAATAAGTACAATTGACATTGTAATTGCAAGACACTTTTTGAACATAAACATTACGCTCCTCAACTTTTGAATTTGTGGAAATTATACCATTATTAACCGTTTTTTTCAATAGTTCTGTTAAAGTTTTATACACACTCCCCGCCCGCCCCGAGTCAAATTGCAAACTTTCCGAAAAAACTTGACTTTGCACGCATTTTGCTATAATATAATTGGTATATATGTATTCGGCTGAGATTCAAGATGATTTATTCTCACGGCATTAAGAGAGTGGACGGTTGGTGCAAGTCCTCTGTCGGTTATAAATTTGCTGCTTGATGAGCCTTACTGAAAACAGTACGTTGACGGGCGTTAACCGTCGCAAGAGTGGTGCGTTTTGCACAATTCGGGTGGTACCGCGGCAAGAGCCGTCCCGTGTTGGTGTAAACGTGCTTTTTATTTTGTATATTTTTGAACGGAGTGAAATAAAAAATGGAATGGACAGGACTTAACGAATTAAGAGAAAAATACCTGGATTTTTTCGAGTCAAAAGGTCATTTAAGACTCCCAAGTTTCCCCCTTGTACCCCAGGGCGATAAGAGTATTCTTCTTATTAACGCAGGTATGACACCCATGAAAAAATACTTTACAGGCGAGGAAACTCCCCCCAGAAAGAGAGTTACCACCTGTCAGAAATGTATTCGTACTCCCGATATTGAAAGAGTGGGCATTACCGCCCGTCACGGCACATATTTTGAAATGCTCGGTAACTTCTCATTCGGTGACTATTTTAAAAAGGAAGTAATTCCGTGGGCTTGGGAATTCTGTACACAGGTTATGAAAATGGATCCCGAAAAAATCTATTGCAGCGTGTATCTTGAAGATGACGAGGCTTACGATATCTGGACAAAGGATGTGGGTGTAAAGCCCGACCACATGGTGCGTTTTGGCAAGGAGGACAACTTCTGGGAACACGGTCAAGGTCCATGCGGTCCCTGTTCGGAACTTTACTACGACCGCGGCGAAAAATACGGCTGCGGCAGTCCCGACTGCAAGGTTGGTTGCGAATGTGACCGCTATGTAGAATTCTGGAACCTTGTTTTTACACAGTTTGAAAACGACGGCAAAAACAACTACACCCCCCTTGCAAACCCCAATATCGACACAGGTATGGGACTTGAAAGACTTGCCTGTATTGCCCAGGATGTTAACAACATTTTTGAGGTTGACACCGTACAGAACATTATGAAGCACATAATGGAAATTGCGGGGGTAAAATACCACGAAAACGAAAAGAGCGATATCTCACTTCGTGTTATCACCGACCATATCCGTTCAACAACCTTTATGATCGGCGACGGTGTAATCCCCTCCAATGTGGGCAGGGGCTATGTTCTCAGAAGACTTCTCAGAAGAGCCGCACGTCACGGCAGGCTCCTCGGTATCGACAGACCCTTCCTTGCGGAAGTTTGTGAAACCGTTATCAAAGAAAATGAGAACGCATATCCCGGTCTTCGCGAAAAGCAGGATTATATTATCAAAGTTATTTCAATGGAAGAAAACAGTTTCTATAAAACCATTGACAGCGGCCTTGAACTTCTCAACGACATGATTAAGAAAACCGAGGGCAAGGTGCTTTCGGGTGCGGACGCTTTCAAACTTCAGGACACCTACGGTTTCCCCATTGACCTGACACGTGAAATCGCCCAAGAAAACGGCTTAACCGTCAATGACGAGGAATTTGAAAAATATCTTGCGGATGCAAAAGCTCTGGCAAAAGCCTCCCGCAAGGTTGCAGGCACAGAGGGCTGGAAAAGTTCCGACATCTCCTTTAAGGAATGTGGTGCAACGGAGTTCACCGGCTACGGCACAACGGAACAGACCGGCAAGGTTCTTGCCATTGCCGCAAACGGCGAAAAGGTTGATTTTATCGGAGTTGACACGGACGCGGTAATCGTTCTTGACAAATCCGCATTTTATGCAGAAAGCGGCGGACAGGTTGGAGATACGGGTACTATTACTGTTAACGGCTCCGTATTCACAGTTACAAATACCACGAAAACCGCAGAGGGCGTAATTCTTCATCACGGTACTCTCACCGAGGGCGACTCCATTAATGTTGGGGATAAGGTTTTCGGTCAGGTTGACAAAGTTCGCCGTCAGGCAATTATGAGAAACCATACTGCCGCCCACCTTCTTCAAGCGGCTCTCAGAGAAGCTTTGGGCACACACGTTGAACAGGCGGGTCAGCTTGTTAATGAAAACGCAGTACGTTTCGACTTTTCACATTTCTCCGCTCTCACACCGGAAGAAATGGTTAAAATTGAAAACAGGGTAAACGAAATAATTTTAAATGCGGACCCCGTTGTTACAGAAGTTATGAATATTGACGACGCAAAGAAAAAGGGCGCAATGGCTCTTTTCGGTGAAAAATACGGGGATACGGTACGTGTTGTTTCTGCCGGGGACTTCTCCACGGAACTTTGCGGCGGTACACATGTTTCCAATACCGGTAATATCGGTCTTTTCCGCATCATTTCCGAGTCTTCCGTTGCCGCAGGTGTAAGAAGAATCGAGGGTGTAACGGGCTTGGGTGTTCTCTCCCACCTTGAAAAACAGGAGAAACTCATTCACGACACCGCTTCAGCACTCAAACTCGCAAATGTTCACGACCTTTGTACAAAGGCTACGTCAGTTGCCGCGGAACTTAAAGAGAAAGAAAAAGAACTCAACGATCTTAAAGCAGAAATTTCAAAGGCAAAGGCCGGGGAACTTTTCGACAAATTCGTTGAAATTAACGGTGTTAAACTTATTACCGCATCCTTGGGTGAAGCGGATGCAAAAGAACTCCGCTCAATGCTTGATTCCGCAAAGGAAAAGGGCGATGATATAATCGCTATTCTTGCGGCGGAGCAAAAGGAAAAAGGCACTTGCTCCTTTGGTTGCTATTGCGGAAAATCCGCTGTTGCAAAGGGCGCTCACGCAGGAAATATAGTAAGAGAGGTCGCTAAAGTTGCCGGCGGTTCCGGCGGCGGAAAGCCCGATTCCGCTATGGCGGGCGGTAAGGACATCACAAAAATTCCCGATGCCCTTAAAGCCGCAGAAGAAATTGTTAAAACATTTATAAAATAAGGAAGTGTTTTTATGGACTGCATTTTTTGTAAAATCGCCAACGGTGAAATCCCCTCAACAAAAGTTTATGAGGACGATACTGTTGTCGCCTTCAATGACCTTGAGCCCCAGGCACCCACCCATATCCTCGTAATCCCCAAAAAGCACATAACCTCCGCGGCAGATGTCACGGAAGAAAACAGCGCAGTTTTTGCCCATATTTTCGAGGTTATTGCAAAACTTTCAAAAGATTTGGGTATGACGGATGGCTTCCGAGTTGTTAACAACTGCGGGGACTCTGCCGGTCAGACCGTTAAGCATATCCATTTTCATCTTATGTCCGGCAGAGAATTCACCTGGCCCGCAGGTTAATTGTGCCAAACCATAATATTTCTTTGTTCTTATTGAGAGGAAAATAAAATGAAAAGACCGATGCTTGTTTCAGGTACAGCTATTGGGTTAAGCAGTATTATTCTCGTTTCAGCGGGAATTAAATCGCTTATCTTTCTGCTCTTGGGTACAGTGTCGGTCTTTATTTTGTATTGTATAAAACCCCTTAATCTACGCAGTAAAATTATTATTCCCACAATTTGTTTATCGGTAGTTGTAAGTTGTATTTCTTTCGGGTTGTACCACTTCACCAAAATTGTGCCCGCCGAAAAACTTGATAACACAGTTACGGATGTTTCGGGCAAAATAGTATCCATACCCGAAGAAACCCCATACGGAATTAAGTTTATTTTAAAAACCGACAGAATCGGAAATAACGAGCAAAGGGCAAAAATCCAAGTTTTTATAAGTTCTGATAACAACTTGGATTGTAAACTGTATGACTATATATCCCTCCCCAATGCAAAACTGACTGTTGTCAGAAATGAATATAACAAACCCGATTCAAGTTCCATTGCCGACGGAGTGATACTTGAAACCTCCGTTGAAAATATTAACGTACTCTGGGAAAGTGAAAGAACCCCCTTTTATTACTGCCTGCGTTTAAAAGAAATCATTACCTGTCAAATAAATGACTATATGTCGGAATACCACGCAGGGTTTCTTTTGGGTATGCTTTTCGGAGACAAATCCCATCTTGACAGCGATATAAAAAATGATTTTCGTGCAACGGGTATCTCCCATCTTCTTGCGGTTTCGGGACTGCACACAAGTACCTGGTGCGCCTATATAATTGGGTTATTAACTCTTTTCAGGTTAAAAGAAAAACTGCGGAACATCTTTTGCATCATATTCCTTTGCGGACTGTGTATTATTTCCGGTTTCACTCCATCGGTTGTAAGAGCCTCGATTATGATGTCAGTTCTTCTTGCCGCTCCCTTTTTCAAAGAAGAACCCGACTCCTTGAACTCCTCGGGCTTTGCGGTAGTTCTGTTGATTTTGAACAACCCTTACATAATAACCTCAGTCAGTTTTCTCCTGTCTGTTTTTGCGACATTGGGTGTACTTACCTCCCTTTCACTGTTTAAAACAATACGTCCCAAACTTAACAGAATAAAAAACCGCAGTCTGCAAAAGTTTACGGAATACTTTTTAAGCACATTGTTTTCCACCGTATTCGCAGGACTTTTTACACTACCCGTATCGGCATACTTTTTCGGTGTGTTCAGTACCGTATCACCGTTGACAAACCTTATATGTGTCAAACCTGCTTTCTGGAGTTTGATCACGGGTGTTGTTGCCACGGCAATCTCGTTTTTCCCCAAAAATATTCCCCATCTTATTTCTATTTTCATTTTCAAAATATCAATATTGTTTTCGGACTTTGTCACAAAAACCGCAAATGCATTGGAAAAATTCACTTTCTGCACACTGCCCGTACACAAGGAATATTTCATTTTGGGACTTGCGGTGACTTCAATTATTTTTCTTGCGGGATTTTTACTGTTCAAAAAGAAACACAATATGCTATTTCTGAAAATTCCCGTAATAATCAGTGCGGTGGCACTCTGCCTTTGCGTTGCATTGCCTTGCACAACCCTGCTCCCTGCAAGTCTGACGGTTATAAATGTGAAAAACGGCATAAATATAAGCCTGCGCAATGGTCTTGAATATGCATATATAAATTGCGGAGCCGACGGTGAAGTCGAGTTCTATAACTATTTACCCGTTGCAAAATGTGAAAAGTTTGATTTTCTTTATATCGGCAAAGCAGATAACACAACAAATGAACTCACCAAATATTTAACGGCATATTCTCCCGAAATTTCAGTTGTAACGGAATACGCAAATGGCAATTTAAGGGAAAGTGATTCGGATCTGCCGAAAAATACTGTTATATCAAACTCCCATACCCATAATTTTAACGGTGAAATAATCCTCCAAACCGTTGACACATACCATGTAAGTTGTATTATAATAAAGGGACGTAAAAAGACCGCGGCAATTTGCTACGGGAAAAATTCGGATATCAATTTACTGTTCGAAAAATACGGCGCACCCGATCTGCTTGTGCTTTCGGAGAATATTCCCGAAAGTCTCCCCGAAAATGTTGAAACTTTAATAGTAAGCAGCGACAGTGAAATTATCTCAAATAAAAATCTCTCGGCACTAAAAAGCCAATGTAAAAAATATTATTCCACCGCCGAAAACGGCGACATAAAAATATTACTGTAAAGGAGAAGGCAAATGGCACTTTTTAATGAGGAAGACTTGAAAAAACAAATAAAAAGCGGTGAATTCAGCAATGTTTATCTCCTTTACGGCAATGAGGGATATTTAAAGCAGTTTTATGCAAATCAAATTTGTTCTAAAGCGGTCAGCAAGGATTTTGCGGATTTCAACCTGAAGAAACTTGACGGAAAAGATACAAATCTTAATGAAATTTACGATTGTACCGCCTCCTTTCCCATGATGGATAACTACACCTGCACCCTTGTTAAAGATTTCCCCTTGAACACCTATGTGAGCGACAGAAGCAAACTTGACGAAGAACTCCACACAATCATTGCCGACATCCCCGAAACTTCCATTCTTGTTTTTTGGATGGACACTCTTGAAGTTGACGAAAAAACGGGTAAATGGCAAAAAATAATTAAGACTGTTGACGAAATCGGAGTCTGTGCAAAGATTGACAAACGCAGCCGTTCCGCCTTGGAAAAACTCCTTGTTACTTCCGCCGCGAAAAAGGACTGTTCTCTTTCACGGGACACCGCAGGTTATATGATAAACCTTGTGGGTGAAGATATGAGCACCCTGCAGAATGAACTCAACAAGGTTTGCGCCTTTGTAGGCTCGGGAGAAATCGCAAGAAAGCACATTGACGAAACGGTAATTGTCAGCGTTGAGGCGAAAATATTCAACCTTTCAAGGATGATTGCAAAGGGCGATGCGGACGGAGCATTTGAAACCCTTTCAAACCTTTTCAAACTGCGGGAAGAACCCGTTATGATTCTCGGTGTACTTTCCAAAGCATTTGTTGATATGTACCGGGTTAAAGCCGCAAAGGAAAAGGGCATTTCCTACACCGTCCTTTCAGACCTGTTCCCCGGTTCTTATAAAGGAAGATCTTTTATCCTTGACAATGCCGCCCGTGACGGCGCAGGTTACACAATTACCCAGTTAAAATCCGCTTTAGCCATACTTTCCGATACGGACCGTCGATTGAAATCCACAAACGAGGACGGTAAAACCGTACTTGAAGAACTTATATTAAGGTTGTTGAGAATCTGATGATAAAAATTGACAGGGTTGTAATCGTAGAGGGACGTTATGACAAAATAAAACTTAATTCCATTCTTGATGCAGTTATTATAGAAACGGACGGTTTCGGCATTTTTAATAATAAGGAAAAGCAGAAGTTAATAAGAAAACTCGCCGGGACAAAGGGACTTTTAATACTTACGGACAGCGACTCCGCGGGGTTTAAAATCCGCTCCTTTATAAAAGGAATCGTTCCCGAAGAGCAAATAAAACACGCATATATTCCCGACATTTTAGGCAAGGAAAAACGAAAAGCCGAACCCTCCAAGGAGGGCAAATTGGGTGTTGAGGGAGTAAAGGTACAGGTAATAATTCAGGCTCTCGAAAAAGCGGGAGTGCTGTGCGAGGAAACGAAAGAAACAAGCCGTCGGGAAATTACGAAGTTTGATTTATACGAGGACGGATTTTCCGGCAAGCAGAATAGCGATGCTCTGCGTAAAAAACTTTTAAAGCATCTGGATTTACCCGAAAGGCTCACTTCCAATGCACTTGTGCAAATTTTGAATACATTTTTAACCTACGAAGAATACAAAAAAGCGGTTGAGGAAATAAAAAGCAATGGTTAACAAAAACGATGAATTCAATTTAAAAATAACCGGCTACACCTCCGAGGGAGGCGGTGTGGGAAAATTTGACGGCCAGGCGATTTTTGTTGAAAATACCGCCGTGGGTGACGAAATCCTCTGCCATATTATTAAGGCGAAAAAGAATTATGCCGTGGGCAAGGTAACAAAAATCATCAAACCCTCAAAAAGTCGGATTGAGCCGGAATGTGCGGCTTTTAAAACTTGCGGGGGCTGTTCATTCGGTCACATAAAATATGAGGATGAACTAAAATACAAGGCTCAAAAGGTAAGGGATGCCTTTGAAAGAATCGGGGGTATCTCCCCCCGATTCAAGCCCATAATTCCCTCCCCCAACACCACCCGCTATCGCAACAAAGCCCAGTACCCCGTAAGACGTGAAAACGGGATTTTAAATATCGGCTTTTATGCAAAAAAAAGCCACAGGGTTATTGACGGCGGCGACTGTCTTTTACAGCCCGAAGATTTCACGAAAATTATTGAAATATTCAGAAATTGGATCGAGAAAAACAACGTAACGGTTTATAACGAAAATATAAACAAGGGACTTTTACGTCATATTTATTTAAGAAAAGCCTTTGCAACGGGGGAAATAATGGTATGCGCCGTAATTAACGGCTCCAATTTGCCGTACTGCGATGAACTTATTGAAAAGTTGCAGAACGTTAAAGGCTTTAAAACCCTTGTTGTAAATATTAACAGGGACGCAACAAATGTTGTGTTGGGAGATACTTGTACCACACTTTGCGGTGACGGATATATTACGGACATTCTCTGCGGTGTGAAAATAAAACTGTCCCCCCTATCCTTTTACCAGGTTAACAGGGACGGCGCGGAGTTGCTTTATAAAAAAGCCGCCGAATATGCCGCCCCCACTCCCGACCAAACAATCCTTGACCTTTACTGCGGCACGGGAACAATCGGTCTTTCCATGGCAAGGGAAGTAAAAAAATTAGTGGGAGTGGAAATCATCCCCGAAGCCATTGAGGACGCAAAAGAGAATGCAAAATTAAACGGAATAGAAAATGCCGAATTTATATGCGGTGACGCAAGTGTCGCCGCCGAAAAACTGAAAGCGGAGGGAATTAAACCCGACACGGTCATCCTGGACCCCCCAAGAAAGGGATGCGCCGAGGAACTCCTTAAAACCGTGGCGCAAATCAGCCCAAAGAAAATAGTCTATGTCTCCTGCGACCCCGCCACCTTAGCCCGTGACTGCGCAAGACTTCTCCCCCTGGGCTACGAAGTAAAAGAAGTAACCCCCGTGGATATGTTCCCGAGAACGAGTCACGTGGAGACGGTCTGTTTGCTGTCAAGAAAAGAGAAATAATAGGCTGAAAAGTACTGAAATAAAGGGATTCCGTGCGAAAGTCCTGTTTAGGAAAATCTCGGAATCCCTATTTTATTGGTTTTGGCAGTAGTTCTATAGTCTGGGGTGAAAGTAGGGTGGAGTGATGAAACTGCTTTTTGTGGTGCTGAGTTAATAGGACTACTGTCTATTTATACATGAAAATCAAGCTCATAATTTCCATCATTGGTTAATGTAAGAGTTACATAATCTCGACCATATTTACGTAGATGATCGTAAGTAACAGTTGCATCAGGTGGTAGACCAAGACGTTTTCTGATGTATACTCCAAGCTCTATACCTCCCGAATTTGAGGTTAAAGCTTTAGGGTATTGACGATAAGCATCTCCTGGGTTACGTTTTGATTTCGATGGAATTTCTACGCCACCTTGTTGAAAAATCATAGTCATCTTTGTACCATCATCCCAAGTCATATTAATTGGATTTTGCATACGTTGGACTTTTCCACCTGAACCAGAACCAACTGTACCATTGAATGGTATAAGCAGCGGATAATTTTCAATATGGAATTTTCTGATTGGTAGTACTGATTCCATATCGGAACTCGTTGACGCATGAGGACCATTGCCCCAATTAAGTCCATCCACATTTTGGACGGTAGGTTTTCCATTATGCATATAGTATAAAGGAATTATGGCTGAAAAAGGATTTCCTGTATACTTATTCCAACTGTTTGGTGTCTTTTTTGAACGTTTAGCGGAAGGTGATAATGCTTTTGTTTTTGTATAAGGAATAATCAGTGGATTATCAAAATGAATTGAAGCAGTATCTATTTCTTTTGCGTAATTATTAAGAAATTCTTTATCTGATACGGAATCAATGGGGGCCAGTAATTCACTATTAGTGGTTGTTGCCAAGGCAGAACTTGATGCGTTAGCTGAACCTATTAAAGCACTAGTTGTAATGCCTGCTTTTTTGAAAATATAACATTTTGTATGAACATGGTAAGCGATAGGTATATTTATTTTTAAATTAGGATATGTAGCTTCTAACCTTTGGAATGCGCTGTAATAAGATGGAGATATTCCGTTTCTTAAATACATACCATAATAAAAAGTTGTTGGAATTCCATACTTAGCTATATTTTCAATGATATCAATTGAAAAGTAACCGCTTATTATTATGATTTCATCACTTGACGCAGCGTTTGTCATAACAAGTGATTCTAAATTATCAACAAATATTGACATATAAACCCTCCTCGAATAAGATAAAAAAATTATATCACATTATTACGGGGAAATATAGATGGAGAAATATTTTATTTCTCCGTTGATAAATTTTATTGCAACCTTTATAATGATGATGTGTTACGAGTATTACGATCTTATGAAAGGAACCTTATAAACAGGAGGACGAAATGGAAGTAAACTATAATAAATTGTGGAAATTGATGATAGATAAAGGAATGCCAAATAAAAGTGATTTACGAACATTAACAGGTATTGGTACAAACACATTGGCTAAACTTAGTAAAAATCAGTTAGTCAGTATGGAAGTTCTTATGAAAATATGCTGTAAATTAGATTGTGATATATCTGATATTTGTGAATTTAAAAAAGATAACTAAAGGAGAATTTAAAAATGAATGCAATAGATTTATTCGCCGGATGTGGCGGCTTGTCGAAAGGCTTTATGGATGCAGGATTTGACATACTTGTAGGAGTAGACAATGATCAAGCTGCTTTAAATACTTTTGCTAAAAACCATAATGGGGCAATTGCTATTAATGCAGATTTATCAAAGCAAGAGACTTTCGATGAAATTAAACGTATAGCTGGTGAAAGAAAAATTGATGTAGTTATTGCTGGACCACCGTGTCAGGGGTTCTCGTTAACAGGACCGAGAAATTTTGATGATGAAAGAAATAAACTATATTTGGCTGTTATTGAAATTGTAAAACAGTACAAACCAAAAGCTTTTATTATTGAAAATGTTCCTGGAATGGCTACTTTATATGAAGGTCAAATAAAAGATGAGATACTCCGCAGATTTAAATCGATGGGATATAATATTGATTGCAAGATTCTTTGTGCAGCAGATTATGGTGTTCCACAAAATAGAAAACGATTGATTTTTATGGGGATTAGAGAAGATATTGGACTTCCTAAATTTCCGAATCCAACATTTACGCCTGAAAACTATCGTACCTGCAGAGATGCTATGAGTGATTTACCTTCATTGGAAAATGGTATCGGAGAAGATGTAGCTGAATACGAACAGGAGCCATTAACTGAATATCAAAGGTTAATGAGAGGAAAGTGTTCTGTTTTGCACAATCATTTAGGAACGAACCATACACAAATGGTCAAAGACACTATTGCTCTAGTCCCAGAAGGTGGGAACTATAAGGATCTTCCACCAGGTTGGGGAGAAAGTAGGAAATTCCATATGGCTTGGACTCGTTTGAATGGTAATACTCCAGCAAGAACTGTTGATACTGGCCACCGAAATTTATTTCATTATGAATATAATAGAGTTCCAACTGTACGTGAAAGTGCTAGAATACAGTCTTTCCCAGATGATTTTATTTTTACTGGGACAAAAACACAACAGAGCAGACAGGTTGGTAATGCAGTTCCTCCTTTGTTAGGACAAGCTCTTGGTGAGGCAATAATGAATATTATACAGGAGAAGGAAAATGAAGAAATCTAAAATTCGTTCCATAGATTTATTTGCAGGTTGTGGTGGCTTGATGGATGGATTCGAACAGTCGGGGGCATTTGAGACAATTGCTGCTGTAGAGTGGGAGAAGGTACCATGCAAGAACATTGAAAATAGATTGCGAAAAAAATGGAAGTATTCAGATGCAGAAGAGCGAGTTTTACGCTTTGATATACAGAGAACGGATGAGTTATTTAATGGGTGGGTCGAAGACAAAGAGTATGGCAGTTCAGTAGGCTTAGACCAACTTATTAACGCCGCAGGTGGAATAGATATGGTGATTGGCGGTCCACCATGTCAAGCTTATTCTATTGCTGGACGAGTTCGAGATGAATTCGGCATGAAAAATGATTATCGAAATTATTTGTTTGAAAGTTATATAAAGGTTCTTAAAAGATACAAACCTAAAGCGTTTATTTTTGAAAATGTACCAGGAATATTGAGCGCTAAACCTGGAGATAGGCCGATAATAAATATTATTCAGGAAAGTTTTGATGAGGCAGGATATCTGTTGTTTCCTGATTTAGGGAAAGCAGTTATAGATTTTACAAACTATGGAGTGCCGCAAAATCGAAAAAGAATTATAATTTTTGGTGTTTGTAAAGAGATTTTTGGAGATAAGAGTGAAGATGCGGTTCGTTATTTTTATGAAGAGGCTTTATTAAAACATCAAGTAGATAAGAAAAAAACTGCATTTGATGCAATAGGCGATCTTCCGAAACTTTATCCAGTGCAGGAGGATATGAAGGTAAATGGTGCTAGAACAAGACATACTCTTCCAGAGAGTGATGTGCCAAATCATGTAGCAAGATGGCAAAGTGATAGGGATATCGGAATTTTTAAACTGTTAGCAGAAGATATAGAGACTGGGCGTAATCAGTATATTTCAACTGAAGCATTAAAAAGACTCTATACTGAAATGACTGGAAAAAATTCAAATGTTCATAAATATCATGTAATCCGTTGGGATGAACCAAGTAATCTTATTCCTGCTCACCTTTATAAGGATGGTTTACGCCATATTCATCCGGATTCAACTCAACAACGAACTATAACAGTTAGAGAAGCTGCGAGATTACAGACATTTGCTGATGATTATGTTTTTGAGGGCAGTAATATGGAATTGTATAAAATGATTGGAAATGCAGTTCCACCATTGTTTGCAAAGTGTTGTGCAGAAGCAGTTGTTGATACCTTGTCAGTATTCGGTATCATAAAGTAATGAAAGGAGGAGCGCATCATGGCATATACAACACCACAAGCTGTGGAAGCTTTAAATGAATATATGGGCTGTGATGAAGCCTTAAAACAATACATTGATGGTACAAAGAATAGAGGCTTTGTTCTGCCATTGGAAACAGGAGAAAAGATTGTGATATTTGTTTATCCGTTGGTACACAAACAGGATAATACAAAGAATTACTTTGATACAAGAGATAGTGGTGCATATGAAAGAGGCGTTGCATGGCGCTATGCATTAGAACATGGTTTTAAGTACTATTGTTTTGGACTTAATAGTTCTGTTGAAAAATATCAAGATTATATTTTTAGTCTTGAATGTGGAGAAGAAACAATTGAAAAAATTTCTGGCACTAAAAATGGACAAAGAAATGGCCCAGGAAACCAGATTATTATTCCAAACAATTATGCGCCGTCTCTTCCTTTTGATCGAATAGTTAATAAATTGGGAATTTATATCGCAGTAATTCATAAAAATAGAATTTATGATTACATTTCTATGTACGACAATAGACCATATTTAACAACAAGTACAGATGAAGTTGTGCAAGAAGTTGATGCGGAAAATGAATATGAGAAAGCCGCTAAATACCTTCAATCATATGTTTCTGAAGTTGGATTCGAAATTCCTGACAAGAAGGAAGAAATCGAAAAGGTCTTAAGTGATTTTAACACAAGATTTTCTCCAGAGATTTTAGCTGCATTGCCGGATGATGATCTTTTGGATTATTTGTTTTACACACAAGGAGATAATCAAGAAGCTTTGTGTTGTTGGCTTGAGATGAATAAGGATTGTAGAAATCATTTCGGTAGTATTTCCGGAGGTTCTGCATATAAATTTGGTTTGTTTCAAAAACAGAAAACCGGAGAATGGACAACAGGTAGTCCTCAAAAGCCACAAGTACTTACAGAGGACGAAGCGTTAGAACTTGGTCGTGGCATTCGAGATGCATTGGTAATGGCTGCAGAAATTGTTCAAGGTGCAACTCTCAATACTATAGCGGATTACGAGGCGTTGGATACAGAACTTATGTCAAAAGTCGGAGAACCTTATTGTAATTGGGGATGGTTCCATAAATATTTATCTATGGTCTGCCCAGATAAATTAAGTTCTTATCATTCTTCTGATTGGCAGAGACATATTCTTTATGCATTGAAAATAAAGCCGAGTGACAGATATTTTACTCGAAGTGGTCAGTTAGCTATGATCGAAAACTATGCGGATTGGTATTATAGCGAATTTAAAGATGTACTGAATGAACGCTTCGGTGGTGACATTATTCAATTCGTAAGAATTGGTACTTCTGATGATACAAAGAATTATGCTGCGGAATGGAATCAGAAATCAGTAGTAGGCATTGGTTGGAGAGACATAGGATCACTAGAGGATTATGTTGCGGGTGAAAGCCTTGATAAAGGGGCTATTTCAGAGACATTGAAAGAAAAATTCGGTTATGCAGAGAATGTGGCATCACGAAAGGCAGGAGAACTTATTCGCTTCTATAAAACAGATGCAAGCACGGTAATGGTGGCTATGGATGGCGAAAGTTTAATTGCGTTTGTAGACGATATTGGCAATTACTTTTATGATGCTACATCTGCAATGGCAAATATGAAGCCTGGTACATGGCATCGTAATTTTGCTTCTGGTGAACAACTTCCGACAAAAACAGAAGGAAAATTGACTTCGTGCTATCCTTTAACGGATGAAGAAAATTTGATGTTCCTGTATGAAAGATACTATTACGGTAGTGAAGAAATTATTGATGAAGTGGATGAAATTGAGTTTGACGATCCGGAAGAACGCAACAAACGAAATTTCCGTACCTGGATGGAAACTCAAGTGAAACCGGAAGGTGATTCGGATGCCGGACAGCCTTACACTGTAAATTCTATTAATCAATACGTGAGCAACATTTCAAATACTCCTCTGCCATCTCACGAAGGACATAGCATATTCTTTACAGATGCTGTTGCCGAAGTAAAAGACTGTATAGTGATGTTGGAAGCATCAGAAAGAAAAAATAATACTCAGAGAAGTGCTGTTAAGAAATACTTGACGTATTTGATGGCATTGCAGGAGGTTAATATGCCGTTGATTTATAATACAGAATTAGAAACTGAATATGAGAGAAATCGCATTGTCTTTGGTGCCCCTGGAACCGGTAAGAGTTTCAATCTGAAAAGGGATTGCGAAGAGTGTCTGAAGGATACAACAGGCTCTTATGAGCGTGTTACTTTCCATCCTGATTATACATATTCTCAGTTTGTTGGAACATATAAGCCAGTGTCTGATGGTACAACAATTCGATATGAGTTTGTACCTGGACCGTTTATGCGTGTATATGTTGAAGCAATGAAGAGTGCCCGCTCAATGGATCCGCAGCCGCATATCCTTATCATTGAGGAAATTAATAGAGCCAAGGTTGCTGCTGTTTTTGGGGATGTGTTTCAGTTGCTCGACCGCGATGATGATGGTGTGAGTGAATATGAAATTCAGACATCTGAGGATATTAGGAAGTATCTTGCAAGAGAACTTAAATGCGATGCCGATAAGTGCAAGAAAATCAAGATTCCAAACAATATGTTTATTTGGGCAACTATGAATAGTGCTGACCAAGGAGTATTTCCTATGGATACTGCGTTTAAGCGTCGCTGGAACTTCGAATATCTTGGTATCAACGAAAACCAAGACAAAATCAAAGGTAGAGTGGCTGTAGGTAATTCTGTTACACAGGAAATTGAATGGAATGTACTTAGACGTGCAATTAACGAAAAACTTGCAAAAGAATACAAAGTTAATGAAGATAAGCTGATGGGACCTTTCTTCATCTCCAAGCGTGTGCTGAAAACCGTAAGCGAAGAGGACGATACCATCAGAGATGCAACTCGTTTTATCGAGGTATTCAAGAGCAAGGTTATTATGTATCTCTATGAAGATGCAGCAAAACAGCATAAACATAAGTTGTTCTCTGGTTGCGAAGATACTACCAAGTATTCTGCTGTATGTGACAGTTTTGATGAAATTGGAATTCAGATTTTTGGAGAGGATTTTGAGGAGGCTTATTACAATCTGCAGAAAGGATGTTAGGATATGAAGATTATTTCTTGTTTTGTTAGAGAACAGCAGCGTTATACAAAGAACCAACTGCGTACTATGTTCTCCTACGATGATGAGGGAATAGAGAAATTTATAAAAAGCCTAAAATCCTACGGCATTTTGAAGACTGTTGCGAATACTGCAGAACAGAAAGAGCTGACAGACCTTGTTGACGAAGATGTACAAGTGATTGATGAAACAGCCGGAAATGACGATTGCTACTATGTATTTACATATGTCGGTGTTATAACTATCGGTAATCGTGTGATTAAAGTGTATCCTAAATATATTCTTTCTGAAAACGAACCACTTACGCGAATGAAACAGATTGTGAAAGTTCTTGAACGATATAGCCATTCTGAGGAACAAATTGTAAATTTGTTTAATGGAGACGGTGATAACCGCAGTTTTAATATACTTGCGGTTATCCTGTATCTATTGAATGACTACTATGAATACGGTGTTTATAACAACAGTGAAGATATCCTTGAAGTGAATGGTGAGGGAGATATTTTATGGAATAGAACTATTGATGATGGTTTTGCAATTATTGAAGACGGTCGCCCTTATTATACGGAACTGATAACTCATAGATCTGTTGAAGACGAGATGGACTATTTTAAGCGTTTGCACGAATGTATTCTCACAGAATGTTCCAAGCAACTCCATGATGCGGGATTGGAAGAACTGTTTGAAATGGAAACGGTGTCTTTGAGTGATGAGTCTTTGGAGGATTTTGGTGATAAAGAATATATTCTTGAAAGAATTATGAAAGAACTTAATGTTCAATTCAATACACACAGGCAGATTCTGCTGAAAACACTTTACACTTATATTTCGCAAGACAGAAAAATGCTTGAAGAAAATCAAGGCATCAGTATGTTTGGCACTACCGCTTTTCATGCTGTATGGGAAAAGGCGTGTGCTGCAGTGTTTGGTAATAAGTTAGGTACTCCAATAGGTCAGCTTCAAATGAAAGAACCATTGGCAGAAGGATATAACAAAAAGACAAAATTGATAGATTTGGTGGAAAAGCCTAAATGGTGTGGAGACGGTTTTGTTTATGAGCCAAAAGATACTCTTATCCCCGATCTCATTACAATCAATGAGTATGATGGACAAGATTGTTTTATTATTTTTGATGCAAAATATTATATACTTCAGCTTGAACGGGGGCGCACACTTAGGGGGAATCCAGGTGTTGGCGATGTTGTGAAACAATATATGTATCAGCTGGCATACAGAAAGTTTTTGGAAGATCATCATATTGCAGTAGTCAAGAATTGTTTTTTGATGCCGACTGAAGTAAAAGAAATTATAAACAAAGGCAAGGCGAAACTAAATATGCTTTCGAACTTAGACTTGGAGGATATTCAAATTCGTCTTATTCCAGCAGATATGCTTTTCGATTGTTATCTGAGTCGAAAAAAGATAGCGATTGAAAAATTGAAATTGTAACAAATACCCATGATATGAAGATAATTTGTTTAAAGGAGGCGAGTGATTTATGCGTACATTTAATTATGCTGCGTATGCACGGACAATTGAATTAGGTATTGCAAGCCCCAACATGACTAAAATCGCACAGGCTCTCTTTGAACCCATTATCAGTCATGCGAGTGTAGTTAATCATCGTGGAAATCCATACAATATTGACCCAAAACAAGCAAAAGCATGGTATGAACAGACAAAAGGCATTCCTGCAAATATTAAAACAGCTGCAGGATTGCCAGATATTGTGAACTCTATTGGAGACTACTTTTCGGAACATATTATTGATGAACTTGTCAATCAAATGAAGGAAGCAACCATGTATTCTGCGATGGTTTCTCTAATTCGCGATTCTGATCTTGACGATGAATCAAAGCGAGAATTATTGAAATGCTACGAAGATGGTGATAGAGCAGAATTTCTTGGACGTGCGTTTTTGTATGCTTTGGTTGGTGACAATTTAAAAAAGGATCCAGATGCAGAGGTTTTTCAAGTGGATGAGGATATCCGTACATTTAAGGAGTTAATAAAGAAAAGCTACAAAAAGCCTGAAAAGATCACTCCTCCAGATGAAATTGAAGATCACGAAATTGGCTATGTGCAAGAACTTTATAAGGTGTATCACGAAGAAACGGGAGAAGAATATGTACGTCCAGCAGATTTGGATACGCACCTCCTAACAAGGTACTGCTGTCCGTATTGTTACCAAAGCCTGATTGCAATGCCTGCAAGCCTGTAAGAAGTTGTGAAGTGTTGTTTTTTACATCTTTCATACCTTCTGTCAAATTTGAAACTCCACCGCTAACCTGTTGAGCACCTGACTTAAGAGAAGAGAGGCTGTTGTCAAGCTGTTCAAATCCGCTGACTGCCGCATTAAGATACTGAGTATCACCTGTTGTCTGATAGTATTTTAAAGCGTTTAAAGCATTCGTATAATTTGTGCTGAATGTGCCGATGCCCTCATACACCTGTGATGCACCGGAGGAAAGGGCATCAAGACTGCTGTCGGGAGCTGTTTGCTCAAACTGTTGCGATGAAGCCTGAACCTGTGTAACAATTTGATTTAATCCTTCGTTTGCCTGATTAATACCATTATAAAGATTATTTGCCCCTGCACTTGCACTTTCAACACCTGTTGTGTATGCGTCGATACCGTTGGCAAGAGTAACAGCACCTGAATTGGCAGACGATACTCCATCTGTATATGTTTGAATTCCGCTTTTAAGAGCTGTGGCACCTGCGTTTAATTGCTGTGCACCCGCAGTAAGAGTAGGACTGTTTGATTTTAAAGTGCCAAGACCTGTGCTGAGCTGAAGTGCTCCATTATTAAGCAATGCCGCACCGCCTGACAACTCCGGAACCTTTGAATTTAAAGTAGTTGTTCCGTTTCTTAGGGCAACTGAACCGTCTGTAAGCTGCTGAACACCATCGGCTAATTGAGGAACTGAGGTATTTAAGGTATTTGCCCCTTTGTCAAGTGTTTTAATTCCGTCAAGAAGTGTTACTGCACCGTCTGACACCTGTTTACTGCCGTCAGCAAGGGCACTTGATCCTTCGGATAATTTATCTGCTCCGTCAGCAAGCTCGTTAGTACCGCTACTCAGTTTTCCGGATCCGTCCGATAATTGCTTGAATCCGTTTTGCAGCTCGCCCATTGAATCGGGTACGCTTTCCAACTTGTCGCAAAGAGTAGCAATTATTTCTTTATCAATGCTCGAATTAACTGTTTGCTTAATTGTAGGCATTGCGTTTTCAAGTATCTGTGCCGCAAGATAATTCTTTTTTTGGTTTGCGGTGTAAACGATTGAACTGTGTAACTTTTCAGTGTCCTTTGACGCTGTTGATGCGTTACTTGAAAAATCTTTAGGAATTGTTATTGATGCGTAATAATCATTTTCAAGTACACCTTGTTCTGCGTCTGCCTTATCGGTAAATACAAATTTCAGTGTTCCGTCCTTTTCAAGATTATCGCAGATTTCCTGACCGAGATTTCTTTCCTCTCCGTTAATAACAGCACCGCTGTCAAGATTAACTACTGCCACGGGAACATCATCAAGTCTTGCATACGGATCCCAGAATGCTCCTAAATAAAAATAGGAATAAAGCAAAGGGATAACCAGTACGCCTATGATGATTGCTGCTTTCATAATCAACGGCGTTTTCTTTTTTTCTTTCATACAATCGTCTCCTATAACTTGTTGTATTTTATTCTATTACAAATAGTAATTCAAATGTTATTGAAAGTCATTAAGCAAGTTATATAGAGTGCTTAAAATTTTATCAAAAACTGCAATTTGATAAAACTTTTTGCTATGATATTTTTATTGTTCGAATTAGTAAAATTATCTGGACATTAAAACTCCATTGTGGTATGTATTTGTACTGCAAGGGAGTTGATTGTTTGTGAATATACTTCAAGAACTATGGTACGGAAATATCAGACCGAACGAAGATAAGGTTATTACTGATGAGGAAAAAGAATTAGTTTCGCTGATTGCTCGGCATCACGAAACATTATCTTCTTCCCTCAAGAATGAAGACTTGGTTGTGTTTGAAAAGTATGTTGACTGCTTCACCGAATACGCTTCACTGATTGAAACTCAGGCATTTGAAATTGGATTTAAGTTAGCAGTGGTAGTCATTTAGGCGTCATTTACACAAATTCAAGCGAATATGTGTTGTAAATCTTAACAAGAATATTTTACAGATTATATACATTATAATGGCACTCTGCAGGGGGACTGCGTCAAAACATATTCCGTATTCAAACAAATTGTCAAGCCAATTTGTAACGAATACTCCATATGTTTCTCCTTTCCCCACAAATCCAAAGGCTTTGCGGGGACCCCGATAAACAGAGGGTTCTCGCACTCCCCACAACATAAAAATAAACCGATACAGACAAAAGTCTATATCGGTTTATTGGCGCGCCGGAAGGGACTCGAAGGGCTCCGCCCTTCGCGCTCGCATGCTCACTGACCCGATTGTGTTCGGCTTCGCTGCTTGGAGCACGACCGCTGCCGGTGTGCAGAAACAGGGAGTGCGACAAGGGAGAAAATAAGAAGTATTGTAAGCGAAGCGAAACAAGACGACTATATTTTCGAGCGGTAGGGGTTCGAGTCCCTTAAATCTCGAAAACAGCAAAAAAAACAGAGCAACCACAAATGTGATTACTCTGCTTTTGGCGCGCCGGAAGGGACTCGAAGGGCTCCGCCCTTCGCGCTCGCATGCTCGCTGACCCGATTGTGTTCGGCTTCGCCGAGTAGGGGTTCGAGTCCCTTAAATCTCGAAAACAGCAAAAAAAACAGAGCAACCACAAATGTGATTACTCTGCTTTTGGCGCGCCGGAAGGGACTCGAACCCCTGACCTTCTGGTTCGTAGCCAGACACTCTATCCAACTGAGCTACCGGCGCGTATATGGAGCGGATGACGAGGCTCGAACTCGCTACCTCCACCTTGGCAAGGTGGCGCTCTACCAGATGAGCTACATCCGCAAATGCAAAAAGTATTATACATATAAAATCAGTGCTTGTCAAGAGTTTTTTCAACTAATTATGCTTTTTCATTTCTATCATTATGTAATTCACGTGTAATCTGTAATTTTCCCGCTATAAGGGATGTAAAAAAACGAAAGTTCTTTGGAGTCGTACTCTAAAGGACAAAAAAGAGTTAATGTAGCAAAAAACTACATTAACTCTTACTTTTTTGCACTGCCACTAAAAGTGGTGAGTAAGTGCGCCTTTAACTTCAAGTGATATTCTTTCCTTCGGAAAGAGTGATATTATGCACTTTTCGGCATAGTGATATTGAAATCTTCGATTTCAGTGTTATTTTATTCGCATAAAACTGTCCGAAGGACAATATCACAATGCGTAGCATTATATAACTGCGAAGCAATATCACTCGCCAAAAGGCGAATAAAACTGCG
>CAYQYT010000005.1:0-138989 GCA_964421815.1 uncultured Eubacteriales bacterium
CCGAAACAGTGTTTTACGAAAAATAAAGAGTTCGGATTTGCACTATTTGGTGGAGATGGTGGGAGTCGAACCCACGTCCGAAAATCTATTCCCGAAACTTTCTACGAGCGTAGTTCATCTTTTAAGTTTCCCTTGGAAAAACGCCGATAAACAGGCTTTAATCCTCGGTAGCCCTTTAAGCCGTGATAAAGTACAGGGCTCTCCTTTATTCACGTGCACCGCTAAATGACGCTCCTATCCGAGCCGCGGTACTCTCGGTAGGAACGGCAGCTGACTTAAGCAGCTGCTAAAACTGTTTTATTATTGTCAGTTATTTTTAAAATGTGGTTTTTAAAGCGGTACCACGCCTCTGCTCGCTTATAACGGTTCAAAATCCCCGTCGAAATCCTTTCATCCCCATATATTATTATGCTCTGATTTAGAGCATAAAAAACAAATAAATGTGAGTGAGAAAAATTATTGGTTTTTCAAAGACATTGCACGTTCAATATCTCTCTGAGCGGACTTTTTCGCTTCCGCTTCCCGTTTATCGTAATTCTTTTTACCCTTGCAAAGACCGATTTGCATTTTCGCCCTGCCCCGTTCATTGAAATAAACGGACAGGGGAATGATGGCGCAACCGTCCTGCTTAACCTCGCCCATTAACTTCATTATTTCCTTTTTGTGCATCAGAAGTCTTTTGGGTCGCAAGGGATCTCTGTTAAATCGGTTTCCCATTTCGTACGGTGAAATATGGACACCGTTTGCAAGTATCTCCCCGTTTACAACATTGCACCAGGAATCTTTCAAATTCATTTTACCTGCACGTACGGATTTAACCTCCGTGCCGAAAAGTTCGATTCCCGCTTCGTAGGTTTCAAGAACAAAGTAGTCATGGTAGGCTTTTTTGTTCTGTGCAACTGTCCTGTTTTCCTGTTTAGCCACCGTGACCGCTCCTTTTTTAAAATCCGTATTACAGTTCGCTCCGGCCTGCCAATGCCCTCATAAGAGTGACATCGTCGGCATATTCAATGTCCGCGCCTACGGGGATTCCGTAGGCAAGGCGGGTAACCTTAATTCCGAAGGGCTTAATGAGTTTACTGATGTACATTGCAGTTGTGTCACCCTCAATAGTGGGGTTGGTTGCCATAATAACCTCGCCTATTTCACCGCTTGCGGCTCTTTCCACAAGGCTTTTTATTGTTAATTGCTCGGGAGTTATTCCGTTCATGGGGGAAATAACTCCGTGGAGAACGTGATAAACACCGCCGAAATCCCTTGTGCGCTCCATTGCAAGAACATCCTTTGGTTCTTCCACAACGCAAACCGTGGTTTTGTCCCTGTTCACGCTTTCGCAAATGGGGCAAAGTTCATTTTCCGTAAGGTTATGACAGAGGGAACAACGGTGGATTTTCGTGTGGGCGTCAATTATTGCGTCGGCAAATTCCTTTGCCTCATCGTCCGTTAAATCAAGCACATGAAAAGCCATTCGCTGAGCGGTTTTTCTGCCCACGGAAGGCATTTTTTGAAACTGCTCAATGAGTTTTTCCAGTGCCGCAACATCGTATGCCATATCAGAAGCCTAAACCTGCGGGAAGTCCGAGACCGCTTGTGGCGTTGCCCATTCTCTGCTCCATAGTGTCCGCCGCCTTGCGAATTGCTTCGTTAGTTGCCGCAATAATCATATCGGAGAGAATTTCAACGTCTTCGGGGTCAACAACCTCGGGTTGAATGTTAACTGCAATAACCTCGTGCTTGCCGTTTACGGTAACTTCAACCGCACCGCCGCCCGCACTTGCAGAAAATTCGGAATTTTCAACTTCCTCCTGAATACGCGCCATTTCGTTCTGCATATCCTGGAGTTTTTTCATCATTGCCGCCTGGGAGTTTCCGCCCTGGTTGGGAATTCTTGCTTTCATTTTATTCTACCGTCCTTTTCAAAGATTTATTCTTCAATATAAAAATCAATATTATGTTTATTTAATTTTGAAAGAAATACATCTATGGGTTCAGCTGTTTCATCCGCTGTGGGTGAAGAGCCGTCGTTGTAAATCATGGGCTTGAGTTTTTCGCCGGTTGCCCGCATAAGAGCCTCAGCAATGGCATCCACATTCATTTTTTGCTTGAACATCTGCGTAAATGCTGTGTTTTTTGCTTTTATAAAGATTGTGTTCCCCGCTCTGTAAGCGGAGGAGCCTATGAGTATGGGGTACAGAGGTCTGTTTATTTTCGCAAGTTGATTCAATGCATTTTCCCAAGCCATAAATGGTGCCGCGTTGTCCTCGTCCGTAACAATGCCCGTATCAACCTTTTTGGGTGTTTGGGGAACGGTCTCCTGAACATTTACATTCTCGACTTTTTCTTCAACTATGTTTTTTTCTGTTTCGGGAAAGTATTCATTTTGTTCGGGCGGTTCATCGAAAAGGGGAGCCTCAAAAGGAATTTCCTCTGTTTCGGGTGCTTCGGGCTCTTCGTTAGGGGCCGGAGTAATCTCCCTTGGAACTTCGGTTTCTTCCTTTTCAGCAGGTTCTTCCTTTTTTACGGGAACTGAGGGAGCCGTTGTAACCGTAACACCCTGTGCCTTTAAAAGCATTAACTGTGCTTCAAGTTCATCAAGTCTGCGTATAACTGCACCGTTGTCCGTGGAAAGAGAGGGGTTACAGAGCCTTATAAGAGTGGTTTCCGTCCGCGCTCTTTGGTGGGAACTGTATTTTAATTGGGAAGCCTCGTGACAAAGAGTTTCCATTATGTGAAGAATTGTGCCGTAGGTCAACTTCTGCGCATTTTCCTTGTAACGCTGTAACTCGTCGGGAGTGCAGACAATGAACTTTTCGGGATTTTTCGTGGTTTTTGCCATCATAAAGTTCCTGAAATGGTTAACAAGTTCGCTCATAAGCCTTTCCATATCACAGGAAGAGGAATGGAGCCTGTCGATTATATTAAGAACCTCGGTACTGTCTTGGCTGAGAATTGCATCGGAAATCTCAAAAAGATAGTCCTTGCCCAAAAGTCCCGCCGCATTGCTGACGGTGTTGACTGTTATGGGTTCATTGTAACCTGCACATTGGTCAAGAATTGAAAGTGCGTCACGTAAAGCACCGTCGGAAATTCTCGCAATAAGCAGAGCCGCATCATCGGAAAGTTCAAGTTCTTCGTTCTTTGCAACTTCCGTAAGCCTTGCGGCAATGTCCTCGGGAGGAATTCGTCTGAAATCGAACCGCTGACATCTTGAAAGAATGGTGGCGGGGAGTTTGTGGACCTCGGTGGTGGCAAGGATGAACAGAACGTGTTCCGGGGGTTCTTCAAGAGTTTTTAGAAGTGCATTGAAAGCACCCGTTGAAAGCATGTGAACCTCGTCGATAATATACACTCTGTACTTTGCCGCCGCGGGAGTGAAGTTTACTTCGTCACGCAGGTCGCGGATATTATCCACGCTGTTGTTACTTGCGGCATCAATTTCCGTAACGTCGAGGATTGAACCGTCGTCAATACCCTTGCATATTCTACATTCGTTACAGGGACTTCCGTCCTGTGGGTTAAGGCAGTTAACTGCCTTTGCAAGAATTTTTGCACAGGTGGTCTTGCCGGTTCCTCTTGAACCGGTGAAAAGATAGGCATGGGAAAGCCTGCCGGTGGAAATCTCATTGCGGAGAGTTTCCGTAATATGATTCTGACCGGACACATCCGAAAATACTTGGGGACGCCATTTTCTGTATAATGCTCTGTACAAAGTTCTCACTTCCCTAAAATAAAACCTACGCTCCACTCGGTCATACGACGAGCAGGCGGACTGTGGCGCACAGGACGGTCCGCTTAATGCTGCTCGGTTCCCCGCCTGACATGGTTCACGGTGCCCCGCCGCACAGGACCCACCCGTCGCATGACCGAATTGAGCGTAAGTTATATGAAAATACTGTATTAAGTATTATATATTAAATAATAATAAAAATCAATAGAAAACACTAAAAGAAAACAGGAAAATCAACCCTCGTATTCGTCCTCGTTTTCCCAGTTGTGCCAAACGTCCTGAATATCGTCGTTATCGTCGAACATTTCAAGCATTTTGCTCATGTTTTTCATATTGTCCTCACCCTCAAGACGGGTGTAGGTCTGGGGGATGTAGGCAGTTTCGCTGCTAACGAATTTGTAGCCCCTTGCTTCAAGGTCGCTTGTAACTGCACCAAGGTCATTGGGATCGGTGCGGATTTCAAAGATTTCTTCGTCATCGGTAATGAAGTCAATTGCACCGCATTCGATAGCGTCTTCCATGAGTTTATCCTCATCAACATCTTCTTTTTCGATGATAATAACACCGTAATAGTCGAACATAAACATAACGCAACCGGATGTACCCATGTTTCCGCCGTATTTGTCAAAATAGTGGCGGACATCACCGGCTGTACGGTTACGGTTGTCCGTAAGGGCCTTAACAACAACTGCGATACCGCAGGGACCGTAACCCTCGTAGATGATTTCCTCATAATTGTCGGAGGAAGTGTCACCGGCAGCTTTCTTTATAATTCTTTCGATATTTTCGTTGGGAACATTGTTGGCTTTTGCCTTTGCAATTACGTCTTTAAGTTTGGAGTTACCTGCGGGGTCGGGACCGCCTTCGCGGACTGCAACTGCAATTTCACGGCCGATTTTGGTAAAAACCTTTGCTCGTGCGCCGTCTGTTTTTTCTTTTTTTCTCTTAATGGTACTCCATTTGGAATGTCCTGACATTTGAATACCTCCGAAATTGTAGTAATATATGTATTTATAAAATATAACCGATACATATTATCACAATACCTTTATTTTGTCAATGTTTTTAACCCGTGAATACTCGGAGATTTTTGATTAAAAATACAAATATGTAAAAATTTCTGAGGATTGTAAATAAATATGAAAAAAGTGTGGAAACATTTGTTATATTGTGGTAAAATACAGGGTAATTATGATTGGAGTGGTACGGTGAAATACGACTTGCGAAATAAAAAAATTTCCGAGGGAGCGGAACTTTGCACGGTAAGTGCCGAAGGGTTTAAAACTGCGTGTGCTTCTTTAAGTTTTGTTATGCCCTTGGGGAAAAAGGCTTCCCTTTATGCCCTTGTTCCCAATATACTTACGCGCTCTTGCAAAGCCTATCCGGATGTTACGAGCATTGAAAGAAAACTTGCTTCACTTTACGGTGCCGAGGTCATTGCGGCTGTTACAAAATCCGGGGAAAATCAAATTTTAAAAATTGAGATTTCCTGCATAGACGACAGATTTTCCATTGACGGAGATAACATAACAGACGAGTGTTTGAAACTTTTATTTCAAATGATTTTTGAGCCAAGACTTGAAAAGGGTGTTTTCTGTGCCGAGGATGTGGAAAGCGAAAAGCGTCTTTTGGCGGAGCGACTTATTGCGGAAAACAGCGACAAAAGAACCTATGCCAAAAACCGCTGTAACGAAATAATGTTTGAAAACGAACTGTACGGAATACACCGTTACGGCTCCCTTGAAGATATTGAAAAAATCACTCCCGAAAGTCTGTACGAAGCCTATACAGAGGTATTGAAAAAATCAAAAATTCTTATGTGCGTCAGCGGAGGAAGTTTCACAAATGTTGAAGAACTTCTGAAAAAGCATATTGACTGTGAAAACCGTGATGTTAAACTTAACGAAACCCTCTATATTGAAAAGTGCGAGGAAGTTAAGTACGTTAAGGAACAGGAAGAAGTTAAACAGGGTAAACTTGTTATGGGCTTCAGAATGGGTATGAAAAGCGAGGATGATAACTATGCCGCACGCAGAGTTATGGTGGATTTGTTCGGCGGAAGCCCCCATTCAAAACTGTTTACTGTTGTACGTGAAAAAATGAGCCTTTGCTACTACTGTTCTGCAATGATGTTGCGTTATAAAGGGATTATGATTGTGCAGAGCGGAATTGAAGGCTACAACGAGGAAAAGGCAAAAAGTGCCATTCTTCAGCAACTTGAAGATATTAAAAAAGGTAACTTTACCGATGAAGATGTGGAAGCTTCCGTCAAAGCCCTTGAAGACGGTTTCAAAAGCGTTTCCGACTCTGCGGAGGCGGTTGCCGCATGGTTTACTTCCCAGGTTTGTTCAAAGGACTTTCTTCACCCTGAGGATTTTATTGAACAGTTTAAAAAGGTTACCCGCGAAGATATTATCAAGGCGGCGCAGAGCGTTACTCTTGATACGGTATTTATGCTTGAGGGTACCGAGGAAGGCGGTGTTGAAGAATGAGGGAGAATGTTATCAAATATATCGAAAACAGTATATTGGGCGAGGGTTATTACAGCATTGATCACAAATCAGGCCTGAAAATCTACGTCTATCCGAAACCCGAATACACTTCAACCTACGCAATATTCGGTACAAAATACGGCTCCATTGACACACGCTTCAAACGAAGTGACAAAGAGAGTTTCACGGAAATTCCCGCAGGTACGGCACATTTCCTTGAACACAAACTCTTTGAAAGCGAGGAACTTGACGCATTTCAAAGATATGCCAAAACAGGTGCATCCGCCAATGCATATACAAGTTTTGACAGAACCTGTTATCTGTTCACTTGCACGGGGCATTTTAAAGAGAATTTTGAAATACTCCTTGATTTTGTGCGTCACCCCTATTTTACCGAGGAAACCGTTCAAAAAGAACAGGGCATAATCGGACAGGAAATTGATATGTACAAGGATTCGCCCGAGTGGGAATGCCTTTTCAATCTTCTTGAATGTCTTTATGTTAAACACCCTGTAAAAATTGACATTGCAGGCACAAAGGAGTCCATTTCACAGATTACCGCTGAAATGCTTTTCTCCTGCTATGAAACCTTTTACAACCTTTCCAATATGGCTCTTGCGGTTGCGGGCAAAACAACCGTGGATGAAGTTTTGGAAATTGCGGACAGACTTCTTACAAGTGATGAGAATGTAACCGTTGAACGTGCCTTTGAGGAGGAACCGAAAGAAATTGTCAAAAACTATGCGGAGGAAAAACTCCCTGTAGGAACCCCCGTTTTTGCTTTCGGCTATAAGGAAAATTTCTTTGAGGGCACATGTACCCTTGAAGAAGAAATTGCAATATCTTTAATTTTGGAAATAATAGCGGGGCAAATTTCCCCCCTTTATAAAGAACTTCTTGACAGCGGACTTGTGAACGGAGCATTTGCTACGGAATTCTTTAACGGGCACAATTATGCCGCATCAATTTTCTCGGGAGAATCTGCGAATCCCCAAGAGGTTGCAAGGAAAATCAATGCCTGTATTCAGGAGTTAAAGAAAACGGGCATAACAGAGGAACAGTTTGAAACAGTCCGCAAGAAGCAGTACGGAAAAACAGTACGGGCTTTTACGGATATTGATACCGTTGCAAACGGGCTTATTGTTTCCCATTTTGAAAATGAGGAACTTTTCTCCGAGTTTGAGGTAATAAAAAATCTTAAACTTGATTTTGTAAATGAACTATTGAAAAAATGTTTTAATGAGGACAAAGGGGCTCTTTCCGTTGTAAAGAGTTAAAAGTGTTGATAAAAAAGCACAGGACCCATAAAACAGAGCATTAGGAGTGATAAAAGTGGAATGGTTTGCGGATTTTGCACGGGTAACATTCGGGGGAATGGAAACTTCCTTTGATGTTTCCTCGGTTTTCTGTGAATTCAATATTGGCGAACGACTCATTCAAATCAGGTGGTACGGGGTAATTATTGCTTTCGGCTTTATTCTTGCGGCACTTTTCGGCGGCAGAATAGCGTACACCTGGAGAATGAATTTAAGCAAAATGGTGGATGTTCTCATTTACGGAACATTCGGGGGCATAATCGGTGCAAGAGCCTATTATGTAATCTTTGAATGGAGTTATTACGGTCAACATCCCGCGGAGATTTTCCGGATATGGAACGGCGGCCTTGCCATATACGGCGGTATAATCGGCGGTATATTGGGCGGCTTTATAACCTGTAGGCTGGAAAAACTGAATTTCCTCAATCTCCTTGACCTTGTGGGTATGAGTTTACTTATCGGACAGGGCATCGGCAGATGGGGCAACTACGCAAATCAAGAGGCTTTCGGCACTTTTACGGGCGGAAATTACGGAATGATGAGTAAAAAAGTCGCGTCCTACATAGCCGCCAATCCCGACAAATTCGGCTTGGAAAATGTGGGGGATGTGAGCGCCTATATTGAAGAAAACAACCTCTTTGTCCATCCCACTTTCTTCTATGAGTTTGTCTGGTGTATGGCGGGATTTTTACTTCTCTATTTAATGCTTAAAAAATTCAGAAAATTCAGCGGACAACTTTTCCTTTCCTACGGTATATGGTACGGCACGGGCAGAGCCATTATCGAGGGCTTGAGAACGGACAGTCTTTATATAGGTTCCACGGGAATTCGCGTGTCACAACTTCTTTCAATTTGTATTGTGGCGGTTTGTGCGGTAATTCTTGTTGCAATGCTTATAAGGTTGAAAAAACATCCCGTTAAAATCGAGGGTGTGGATTATTTCTCGCCTGATGCGGCAAAAATGCTTAAAGAGATAAAAGCAGAAAAAATGCAGAAACAGTCGGAAAAAACGACTCATATAACCGAAGAAAACGGAGAGGACAAGGAAAATGGCTAAACTTATAAGCGGTAAGGAGGTTTCCGCCGCCAAAAGAGAGGAACTGAAAAAACGCGTGAATGCCTTGAACGAAAAGGGTATAAGCGTAGGACTTGCGGTTATTATCGTGGGCAACAACAGCGCATCACGTGTTTATGTTAATAACAAGAAAAAGGGCTGTGAGGAAATCGGAGTTACATCCTTTGAATATGCCTTGCCCGAGGAAACAACACAGGAGGAACTTGTTTTCCTTATTGAGAAATTAAATAATGACAGCAGGGTGGACGGCATACTCTGTCAGTTGCCCCTGCCAAAACATATTGACGAAAAAGCAGTTTTGAACTGTATTTCACCCGTTAAGGATGTGGATGCTTTCCACCCTGTAAACGTGGGACATATAATGATCGGTGATTTCACATTCCTGCCCTGTACCCCTGCGGGTATTATGGAAATGCTCAAATTCTACGGCATTTCCGTAGGCGGAAAAAAATGCGTTATAATCGGAAGAAGCAATATAGTGGGCAAGCCAATGGCAATGCTGCTCCTCAAAGAGAACGGAACAGTTGAAATATGCCACTCAAAAACTCAAAATCTCAAAGAAGAAACCTTGAGTGCGGACATTCTTGTGGCGGCTGTGGGTGTGGCAAATTTCGTTACTGCCGATATGGTAAAGGACGGTGCCGTTGTTATTGATGTGGGAATGAACAGAAATGCCGAGGGTAAGTTGTGCGGTGATGTTTGCTTTGACGAGGTTAAGGAAAAGGCATCATATATTACACCCGTCCCCGGCGGAGTGGGGCCCATGACCATTACAATGCTCCTTGAAAATACGGTTAGAGGGGCGGAAATGTACAAGGGCTGACCTAAAAATTACACGGTTTAATAAAAATAATACTAAAATATATAAAAATAGTATCTTTTCAAATTTGTTAATAACTTGACAAGGTTATAATGTGTATTTTATAATTTTATCATAGAATTTGCAGATGCTTGAATAGTGTTCTTTTCGGAGGAAAAAATAATGAAAATGAAGCTCTCATTCCGTTGGTACGGAGAAACAGATCCCGTTTCACTTCAGTATATTTCTCAAATTCCCGGTATGCGCTCCATCGTTTCCGCGGTTTATGACGTTAAACCCGGCGAGGTGTGGCCCGAAGAAGCCCTGAAAGAGATGAAAGAACAATGTGAAAAACACGGACTTGTTTTTGATGTTGTTGAATCCATTCCCGTTCATGAGGACATAAAGTTGGGCAGGAATAATGTTGAACAACTTCTTGACGTTTACTGCGAGAACATCCGCAGATGTGCAAAATACGGAGTGAAGTGCATTACCTATAACTTTATGCCCGTTTTCGACTGGACCCGTACTCAACTTGATAAGGAAGCCAAGGACGGCTCAACAAGTCTTGTAATGTATTGGGAGCAGATGAAAGGCCTTGACCCCCTTAAAGACGACATTCATCTTCCCGGTTGGGACTCAAGTTATTCCCAGAGTGAAGTCCGTGAACTTATTTCCGCCTACGGCGAAATAGGGGAGGAGGGTCTTTGGAAAAACCTTGAAAGATTCCTCAAAAAAGTTATTCCCGTTGCAGAGGAATGTGGTGTCAGAATGGCAATTCACCCCGATGACCCGCCCTATTCAATTTTCGGACTTCCCCGAATTATCACTAACGAAAAAAATCTTGACAGAATGCTCGCTATTGCGGACAGTCCCGCAAACAGTCTTTGCCTTTGTACCGGTAGTCTCGGTTGTGCAAAGGCCAACGACATTCCCGCAATGATTGAAAAATATGCAAAGGCGGACAGAATCGCCTTTATGCACATAAGAAATGTTAAAATCATGGAGGACGGCTCTTTTGAGGAGCGGGCGCACCTTTCGGATTGCGGTTCTCTTGATATGTATAAAATTGTCAAAGCACTTGCGGACAATAACTATGACGGCTATGTACGTCCCGACCACGGAAGAATGATTTGGGGCGAAACCGGCAAACCCGGCTACGGTCTTTTCGACAGGGCATTGGGTGCCGCATATATTAACGGTCTTTTTGAGGCTTGTGAAAAGGAGTCAGAATAAAATGAATGAGATGAACACAAGAATTTCAAATATCGGTGTTGTTCCCGTTATTAAACTTAACAATCCCGAGAGGGATGCCGCTCCCCTTGCAAAAGCACTTTGCGACGGTGGAGTACCCGTTGCGGAAGTTACTTTCCGTGCCGAGGGTGCGGACAAAGCCATTTCTCTTATGAAAAAGGCTTGCCCCGATATGCTTGTGGGTGCGGGTACAGTTCTCTATGTTGAACAGGTTGACAAAGCCATTGCCGCAGGTGCGGAGTTTATTGTTACACCGGGCTTTGACCCTGAAATCGTTGCATATTGCCAGAAGAAAAATATGCCCGTTTATCCCGGTTGCACAACTCCCACGGATTACCATGCCGCACTCAAATTCGGACTTGAGGTTCTCAAGTTTTTCCCCGCGGAGCAGTCAGGCGGACTTGCAAAAATCAAGTCCATGAGCGCACCTTTCCCCATGTTCAAAATTATGCCCACAGGTGGCATTTCCCTTAAAAACCTTAAAGAGTATATTTCCGCACCGCAGATTGCGGCTTGCGGCGGCTCATATATGGTAACCGCAGAACTCATTGATTCACAGAATTGGGCGGAGATTACAGAACTCTGCCGTCAGTCCGTTGAAATTGTTAAGGAGGCAAGAAAATAATGTCAAAGGTTGTTACATTCGGTGAAATAATGCTCCGTCTTGCACCGGAGGGCTATTACAGATTTTTCCAGAACGATAAAATGCAGGCAACATTCGGCGGCGGTGAAGCAAATGTTTCCGTTTCCCTTGCAAATTACGGTATGGACAGCGTTTTTGTTACAAAACTTCCCGACCATGCAATCGGTCAGGCGGCTATCGACTCCCTGCGCTATTTCGGTGTTGATACATCAAAAATAGTAAGAGGCGGCGAAAGAGTTGGTATTTACTACCTTGAAAAAGGCGCTTCACAGAGGGGTTCGGTTTGCATCTATGACCGTAAATATTCATCAATTCAGCAGGCAAGTACCTCTGATTTTGATTGGGATAAAATCTTCGAGGGTGCGGACTGGTTCCATTTTACAGGTATCACTCCCGCTTTGGGCGAAAATCTTGTTGATATCTGCCGTGAGGCTTGTAAAGCCGCAAAGGCAAAGGGCGTGAAGATTTCCTGCGACCTTAACTACCGCGGAAAACTCTGGACCCGTGAGGAAGCAAGAAAAGCAATGACCGACCTTTGTCAGTATGTTGATGTTTGCATTTCCAACGAAGAGGATGCAAAGGACGTTTTCGGTATTGAAGCAGAGGACACCGACATCTACGGCGGCAAACTCAATCACGAGGGTTATAAATCCGTTGCAAAGCAGTTGGCGGACAAATTCGGCTTTGAAAAAGTTGCAATTACTTTGAGAACTTCAATTTCCGCAAGCGACAATGATTGGGCGGGTATGCTCTATGACGGTGAGAATTACTGCTTCTCAAAATCCTACCATCTCCACATTGTTGACCGTGTGGGCGGCGGCGATTCTTTCGGCGGCGGACTTATCTATGCGCTTCTCAACGGCAAATCAACACAGGATGCCATTGAATTTGCAGTTGCGGCATCCGCACTAAAACACTCCGTTGAGGGTGACTTTAATCGTGTGGGTGTTAAAGAGGTTGAAAAGCTTGCAGGCGGCGACGGTTCGGGACGTGTGCAAAGATAATCACCAAAATGCCGAATGGCATTTTCCACATAAAAAAGCGCTAAAATTTGTTAATATTTAAAGTTTGAAATCGCCCTTGGGAGCAGTCAGTTTACTTGACAACCAAGGGCGTTTATATTATAATGAATTATCTGTAAAATTCTTGAAGAATTTAAAGTTTACGGTAATTTATTTTTGAAGGGACGTTGTTTTATGACAGCATTTAAGAAACCCCTGTGCGGCATTATGGCAATTATTCTTGTATTTGTATTTATTGCCGCCGCCCCCGTTTCTGTTTTTGCAGGGGAAGATACCACTGCTATGTCTGCAGAAGAAATCGAACTCAACAAAAAGACCGAGGATGGCTATGAGTACATTAAGGTCGATGAGGGTTCCTCGGTTGAACTTATTAAATATGTGGGTACCGAAACGGAAGTTAAACTTCCCTCAAAATTGGGCGGTTTGAGCGTTATCACCGTGGGCGAGGGTTGCTTCGAGGGTAACTCAACTGTTGTAAGTGTTAAATTCAACAGTAATATCAGCACCGTTAAGGACAGAGCTTTCAAGGACTGTACCGCATTGAAAGAGGTTTCAAATACCGAATCCATCACATCTTTGGGTGTGTCCGCTTTCGAGGGCTGTACCGCTCTTGAGGAAATCGCATACCCCGAAACAGTTGTTGATGTTCCCGAAAAATGTTTCGCAGGTTGTACATCTCTCACAGAACCCAAGGAACACAAAAACCTTAAAAATGTTGCGGCTGACGCTTTCAAAGATACCGCATGGGAAAATTCCCAACCCGACGGTGCTCTTTGCTTTGGCAGAGTTTTGTACGGAGTAAAGGGTCAGGAAAAGAATATCGAAGTACCTAAGAATGTTTCAATCATTGAGGACTACGCTTTCCTCGGTTGCGATTATATTGAAACCGTAACTCTCGGTCCCGACGTTGAAGAAATCGGACTTTATGCTTTCCAGAATTGCACAAGCCTTAAAGAATTCAATTTCGACAATGCAATCGGTGTTGTCAGTGCCGGTGCATTCAAAGGCTGTTCTTCTTTGGAAGTTGCGGATTTCTCCAAAACAACTCTTGCAACAATCGGCTACGAAGCATTCGCAGGTTGCGCATCCCTTTCAGAAGTTAAATTGCCCGAGACTCTTTCCGATATCGGCGATTTCGCATTTGCAGGAACACAGATTAAATCAATCGAATTCGGCAAGAATGTGGGCTACGTAGGTGCAAATACCTTTGCAGGTAACGGAGTTCTCGAATCCATCAATGTTGTTGAGAAGAACAAAGAGTTCTCCTCTGTTGACGGTGTTCTTTACAACAAAAAGGGCAAGGCTCTTGTTACATTCCCCGCAGGTAAAACAGGGGAGTTCACACTTCCCCAAAAGGTTGAGGAAATCAGAGCATACGCTTTCAAAGATTCAAAAATTTCCGCAGTTAACCTTGAAGAAGAACCCGCTTTGAAAAATATCGGCAACAATGCTTTTGAAGGTTCTGCAATTACCGAGTTTAAGATTTGTGCAAATGTTGAAAAAATCAACAGCAACACCTTTAAAAATGCCAAAGCTCTTTCAAAGGTTACATTTGACGAAGGTGTTACATATATTGCCGCTTCCGCTTTTGAGGGTTGTTCGGCATTGAAAGAAATAGAACTTCCCGAGTCACTTCACGATATAGCAAACTCCGCATTTAAGGATGCAGGACTTGTTAGCGTTAATTTGGGTGACGGTGTGGCAAACATTAACAGTGATGCTTTTGTCGGCAACAAAAACCTTTCTGACCTTTATATCGGTAAAAATGTTGCAAAACTCGGCAACGGTGCCTTTAAGGATTGTGCAAAACTCGTTGCGGTAAATCTTCCTGCATCCCTTGTTTCATTCAGCGGCAACGCTTTCAGCGGTTGTAATTCACTTTTAAAAATCACCGTTGATTCAGAAAGCAAAAACTACAAAGCGGTTGGCTCATCCGTTTACACAGCGGACGGAAAGACCCTTGTTATTGCAGGCAATAAAAACACAAAATCCCTTATAGTTGCTGACGGCACAGAGGTCATTGACGCTGATGCATTTGTACTTGCAAAGAATGTTGCGGCAATCAGTCTCCCCGCATCACTTACGGAAATTAAGGGAAATGCTCTTGATAATACCGCTTGGTACAAAAATGCCAACGGAACGGTATATGCAGGAAAAGTTCTCTACAAGGTAAAAGGCGGCATTTCCAATGTTGCAGTAGCGGACGGTACTGTTGCCATTGCGGACAATGCAATTAGCAACCCCGCAGTTAAAACAGTTGTTCTTCCCGATTCCCTTGTAAGAATCGGTAACAATGCCTTTGCAGGTTCATCGGTAGTTTCCGTCGCAATTCCCGCAAGTGTTAAATATGTTGGTGCAAATTCTTTCAAGGATGCCGCAAAACTCAAAAAGTTGACAATGGCAAAGGGTGTTGAAACGATCGGAGCCGGTGCCTTTAAGGGTTGCGTTTCATTAACTTCAGTTTCAGTTCCCGAAACAGTTAAACTTGTTCCCTCCGATGCCTTTGCAGGTTGCGTGAAACTCGCTTCCGTTGAAATCAAGGGTGCGGAGAAAATCGGTAAATACGCTTTCAGCGGTTGCGAAAGTCTTAAAACTATCACTCTCCCCGCAACTCTTGCAGAACTTGACCCCGTTAGTTTTGACGGATGCACCTCTCTTGAATCAGTTGAGGTTGCAGAGGGCAACGCAATGTATCAATCCCTTGACGGTGTTGTACTTGTGGCAAACGAAGAACCCGCTGAGGACGGTTCGCTTATATTTGAGACAATAGCCCTTTACCCCGCAGGTAAAAAAGGTGAGTACGCAGTTCCCGAAACAGTTAAGAACATTGCTGACAGAGCATTCTACAACTGTGACGGACTCACGGCAATTACATTCAGCGAGGGATTCAACAATATCGGTGCGGAATGTTTCTATGACTGTGACGGCATTACAACAGTAACAATGCCCGAAAGCGCAAGAAAAATCGGTGACTATGCTTTCGCTTCCTGTGACGAACTCCGTGAGTTTGTTGTTAACAGTAACCTTACGGACTATGCCGACAACGCTTTTGACGGTTGCTACTACATTAACTATGATATGGTAACAATCAATGTTGAGGACAGTTCCGGTTCACTTATCGGTGTAATCGCTCTTGTGTTTGTTCTTATCGGTGTTATCTGGTACTTGGTTTACAGAAGAAAACAGAAGAAAATCGAGAAAGAAATTCAAAAGAAAATAGCCGACAGGGAAGCCCTTGAAGCAGTAAAAAGCAAATAAACAAAAATAAAATGAGGTCGTAAAAACGAAGGTTTTTACGACCTCAAAGTTTTAAATTATAGATTTTTTAAAAATTCAATACAGTTTCTAATCCACTTTATTGAACCCGAAAGTCGATAACCTGAAAAGCCCGAGGACTGTAATATGTCCTCAATTTCTTCGTCTGAAATTTCAAGGTTAACAAGTTCTTTAAATTTAACGCCGTCTTTTGCAATATCGGTTATATAATCGTAATATGTTCCTGAATAGCCAAAGTTTGTTGCATACATTTCAATGTTCTCACTTGCCGCCATAACAGTTTCTTCCGTGTCCTCATAAAAAAGACTTCTGCCGTTGTCATACAGCGGGTAGAAACTTTCAATATTATTGGAAACTTTAACTGCAATATTGGAAAGATGACGGTCATCCTGTCTTGTGATAAAATCAAGAATAATCATTTTAATAATATCGTTTTTGTATTGAGGACGAACATCAATAAGATTTTGATATTCATTGTCGCTTCTGGCTCCGTCAAACAGTCTGCGAAAGTGAACTATATACTCATTTGAGAAATCATATAAAAACTCGGAGAAAACGGAGTTTTTATCAAATCTGTAAACAGGACAACAGGGAATTCCTAATTTTCGGGAAAGTTTATATACGGCAATTTCGGATTCAACATCTGTAACAAGGGGGCTTATGCGCTGCTTGAAAATACCGTATTTCCCGTTAAAAATGCCGTATCGCTTTATGTTATAGCCCTCGGGTGTGTCAATGCTGTCGCCCACAAGGTCAATTTTTTGAAGAAACACGGATTCAAAAACATCCGTCAAGACATCTTCAAGTTTTTCATTCTTGTTCTTTGCAATCCAAAGCAAATCTTTTGGGTGAATACCACGGGTTACATTCGCGATTTTGAGAACATCGTATGTCGATAAACCGCAACGGAACAGTATTTTTTCAATATCGCGTCTGTCACGACTGACGACTCTTTCCGACAGGAAACCCGTGAATTGTTCGTGTGTCCATTCCGTTCTGCCGTGGGTATAGAGAGACACAACCTCATTTAAGTTCGGGACGGTAAAATGCACACAGTAGTTCTCGTCAATTAAACCGATGATTTCATTGTCCCATTTCAAATACATATATGAATCGGTCTGCTTTTTCAATCTGCCGTCGGTGGGTTTGCAGGCATTGGCGGGGATTTTATATGTTTTTCCCTCAATTATAACTCCGGGAATTTTGCCCTCTCTGCAAAGGGTACGAACACGGCGATCACTTATTTTCCAATTATCAGCCGCCAGTGTTGTTGTAATGTAATCCATTATTTCACCAACTTTCATTTAGAGTATTATAACACACTATCGGAACAATATCAAGTGTATTGTTCCGATAGTGTTATATTATATTCTGTTTATTTTTAATTATACACCCGAATACGCGGAGAAACCGCCGTCAACGGGGATGATAACACCCGTTACAAATTTGGAATAGGTTTCGTCGCTGAGGAAAAGGAGTGTACCCGTAAGGTCCTCGGGAACACCAAAACGTCCGAGGGGTGTGTGTCCAAGAATTTTTTCACTTCTGGGAGTGAGGGAGCCATCCCGGTTGTAAAGGAGTGATTTGTTCTGGTTTGTTGAGAAGAAACCGGGAGCAATGGCATTAACGCGAAGACCCACTTCCGAAAAATGAACTGCCATGAACTGTGTGAAGTTGGAGATAGCCGCCTTTGCCGCGGAATAAGCGGGGATTTTTGTAAGGGGCTTGTAGGAGTTCATTGAAGAAATGTTAATAATTGTAGCATTCTCATTGCCCACCATATCTTTTGCGAAAACCTGGGTTGTAAGAAGTGTGCCGAGGAAGTTAAGGTTGAAAACGAATTCAATACCCTTGGGGTCAAGGTCAAAGAAAGTTTTTACATCCTCTGCTTTTTCCGTCAAATCGGAAAGTTCGAATTTTTCTTTTGTTGTGTTGCCGTTGGGGTGGTTGCCGCCGGCACCGTTAATAAGAATGTCGCAAGTACCGATTTTTTCGTTAATAATGTTTCTTGCGTTTTCAAGGCTTTCCTTGTCAAGAACGTTGCAGGCAACACCGATTGCTTCAAAGCCCTCTGCCTTGATTTCCTCTGCAACTGCGTTGGCGGACTCTTCTCTCAGGTCAAGAACTGCAACCTTAACACCCTGTCTTGCAAGGTCCTTTGCGAAGCCGCCGCAAAGAACACCGCCGCCGCCTGTAACAACTGCTACTCTGCCTTTTAAATTTTCGTGATTGAACATTTTTGTCACTCCTTAAAATTTTCTGATAGTAATGTCAGTAAGTTTTGCTTTTTCAAGGCACTTGTCAAGTGCGTCCGCCGCCGCGTCGAATGCCGCGCGGTTTGTGGGGTATGTGTAGTCATCCTTGAGTTGATCCGCAGTACCGCCCTCTGTTTCCAGGTCCTTGAGTCCGTCGAATACTTTAAGGTGGGGTTCAAGGGTGAGGAAGTGACTTCCGTCCTTGTCCTTTGCAAAGCGTGTAAGCAGTTCAACAATATTGCCGTCGCCGAGACCTGCGGGACGTACCTTGCCACCGTCATAAAGACAGTCTTTAACGTGAATATAGTCAATGTAGTCCTTTAAAAGTTCATAGGCGGGAAGTATCTGAACTCCGCATTGAATGAAGTTTGAGGGATCGAAAATGCCCTTGATTTTGCCCTCAAAGGTTTTGTATATTTCAAGGCAACGGGTATCAATGTCGCCGTAAATATCTTTTTCGTTTTCGTGACAGCACCAAACACCGTTTGCAAGGGAGTAGGAACACATTTTATCAAGTCTTTCAAATACTTCGTCGCGGTATTCTTCAAGGCTTTGTCCCTTTGTGAAGAAGAAACTGAACATTCTTATTCTTTCGGTGCCGAGAATATTTGCAACCTCAACGCAGTTTTTGAAATTGTCAAAATGGGGAGCAAAATCGTCGGTGATTTCGATTTTTCCGTAATGGGAACCAATGGCGGAAACACCGATTCCGTTGTCATCAAGGATTTTTTTCAGTTCTTTTGCCTGTTCCACGGAATAGACTGAAATGTTTCCCTCGTCAAGTCCGCGGGGCTCAATATGAGTCATGCCGTGGGCTTTGAGAGCGGCGATTTGTTCTTTGATTCCGCCGCCCGCTTCGTCGGCAAATGCGGAAAGATAAAATGTTGCAGCCATAAATATGTCTCCTTAAAATTATTTGTTCTAAAATTTGTTTTATAATAAAAAAATCTCTTTATTTTTCAAAATATATTTTGCACAAAGGCGGCAGAACTCGTCGGAATCGTATTTTCCCGAAAATTCTTCGTCAACTTTTGCAATAATCGAATAGTCAACGGAAACTTCGCTGTCCGGGTCATACATGGGAAAAAGTTTTGCGTAATATTCCGCATATTTTGAGGCACCCACACTGTTCAAAGCGTAGGGAACAACGGAAACAAGGGGTTCCCCGTTATTTTTGAAAAAGGTGGAAAGACTTTTCTTTGCGTCCTCGTCGAAGTATTCGAGAGCGTAAATATACTTTTTTTCATTGGGGAGTGCATTGAAAGTCTCGGTCATATTGTCCGCTTTTTCAAGCATAACCTGAATGTTCATTGCAACTCCGTGAAGGAGTTCCGTTTCCTCGGCGGATTTTAATTTTTCCTCAGTTAAAACGGAATAGTTTTCGCGCAAATCGTAATCCCTTTTCCAGATTGCCGCTTCTTTTTTCAGTCTTTCACGACGTTCTTTTGAAGTTTTTAAGGCTTTAATCCAAGCGAATATTGCAATAATTATTGCAACTAAAAGTATTACCCAGTAATACCACTGAACACCCCAAAGCATCTAATCACCCGTTCTGTAAAGATTTGTATATGTCACTTTTTTTGAGTCCCGTCTGTTTTGCGGCCTCTTTTGCGGCTTCGTTTTTCGACATACCCTTTTCCACAAGACCCAAGGCAATTTCCAAAGCCGAGTCCATTGTGACTTCCTCTTTTTCGTCCTGTGGTTTGCCCTCAATTATGATAACGTATTCGCCCTTTGCAGAGCCGTCGCTGTATTTTTGCGCCGCTTCAAAAAGAGTGGTGCGCTCAACATTTTCGTGGATTTTCGTAAGTTCTTTTACAAGTGCAATGTTTCGGTTGCCCCAATATTTTGCCATATCCGCAAGGGTGGAGGCAAGTTTGTGGGGAGCCTCGTAGAAAATCATAGTACGCTTTTCGTCAACAAGTTCTTCAAGATGTTCCCGTCTGTTCTGCTTTGCCCTTGTGAGAAATCCCTCAAAGGTGAATCTTCCCGAGGGCATACCCGAAATTGCAAGAGCCGTGGCAAAGGCACATGGTCCCGGGACGGCAGAAACGGTAATTCCGTTTTCATGGCAGAGCCTTGTGAGATCTTCACCCGGGTCGGAAATGGCGGGCATACCCGCGTCGGAAACAAGAACGCAGTTCTCCCCGTTCAAAAGTCGGTCAATTATAACACCTCCACGTTGAGCGCGGTTGTGTTCATAGTAACTGACCATGGGTTTTTTAATACCAAAGTGATTGAGGAGTTTGATTGTAACCCTTGTGTCCTCAGCGGCAATAAAATCGCAATTTGAAAGTACCTCAACGGCACGGGGGGAGAAATCTCCCAGATTGCCGATGGGAGTACCCACAACATAAAGTGTTCCTGCCATTATAAAACATTACCTTCGCTGTCGAAAAGGGGAAGCTTTTCAAGATAAATAATATCATCTCTGTCCGCGGCATCGCCCTCTGCAAGAACGGTTAACTTACCAACGCAGTCAATTCCGCCTGCTTCAAGAAGTTTTTCAATGGCTTTAAGAGATTCACCCGTGGAAATAACATCGTCAACGATTATAACTTTTTTACCCCTCATCTGCTCCGCCTCAGCGGTGTCGAGGTAAAGGTGCTGTTCGCCCTCGGTGGTAATTGAGTTTACAATAACATCAAAAACACCCGTCATATAGAGTTTTGGTTTCTTTCTTGCAACAAAATATTTTTTGCCGCTTTGACGGGACATTTCGTGGGCAAGGGGAATACCCTTTGCCTCGGCGGTAATTATGTAGTCGAATTCGGGGGCTTTTTTGAGAAGTTCCTCAGCACAGGCAACCGTAAGTTCCGCGTCACCGAACATAACGAAAGCGCCGATCTGAAGTTTTTCGTTAAGGGGGCAGAGGGGGAGATTTCTGTTAAGTCCCGCAATTTTCATTGAATGATACATATCTATTTCTCCTTCGGTGCAAAATACACCATTTTTATACAATTTTATTATATAATATGAGCGGAAAAAGTCAAGAAGAAACCGTGTTGAAAATAGTCGAATATTATTGTATAATAGTACCCATATTTATGAAAAGGAGTACATTATGCACATTCCCTTTTGCGAGACCAATGAACTCAATATCATCCCCTTTGAGGAAGCACTTTTAAAGGAGTCCGAGGGCTCTTTTGAGTATGACAGAAAAAAGTGGCTCTATGTGCCCAATGCTTATACGGAGTACCGATATATTTTGGGAACAAGGGGTGAAAATCCACTTATTTGCATCGGTATAAATCCCTCCACCGCAAAACCCGATGATTTGGACAACACCCTGAAATCCGTTGAGAGAACGGCGGCTTTCAACGGATTTGACAGTTTTATTATGTTCAATGTCTATGCCCAGAGGGCAACAAACCCAAAGGATATGGACGGGGATTTTAACAGATGCCTTCATAGTGAGAATATGAACGCTTTTCGTTATGTTCTCTCATCATACGGGGAGGGGAAAACACCTGCCGTTTGGGCGGCGTGGGGTACCATTATCGAAAAAAGACCCTACCTTATTCCCTGTGTAAAAGATATGATAAAAATCGGCAATGAATACGGAGCAAAATGGTACACGGTGGGTAAGCGTTCCGTTAAAGGACACCCCCACCATCCTCTGTATTTGAAAAACAACAGCCCCGTGGAGGAGTTCGGTATTGAAAAATATATCAAAAGCCTTGGAAACTTGTAATATATGGGTTGATTCTGTTGACAATAATACTCTGTTTTGTTAAAATATTTCAATATATGAAAATAAAGGAATGAGTGCCGTGCCAATTACAGAATATCTTGTAAATAACGCGAAGAACTACGAAAATGAAGTGGCTCTTGTGGAAATAAATCCGGAAGTTCAGGAAAAGAACAGACAGACCTGGAGGGAGTATTCCCTTATGGAGCCCAACCCCTTAAATACGGGCAGAACGGAGATTACCTGGAGCGAGTTTGACAAGAGAGCAAACCGCTTTGCAAATCTCTTGCTTTCAAGGGGAATAAAAAAAGGTGACAAGGTTGCAATTCTTCTTATGAACTGCCTTGAATGGCTCCCCGTTTATTTCGGAATTCTAAAAACCGGAGCATTGGCGGTACCCCTTAACTACCGCTACACCGCGGATGAAATTAAGTATTGTCTTAATCTTTCGGACAGCGATGTTCTCGTTTTCGGCCCCGAATTTACGGGACGTGTTGAGGAAATCGCGGACAGAATTCCCAAAATCAAATATACTTTCTATGTGGGTGAGGATTGTCCCACATTTGCAGAGAGTTATGACAGGCTTGTTACATACTGTTCTTCCCGTGACCCCGGGATTCAACTTACCGATGATGACGAGGCGGCAATTTATTTCTCCTCGGGTACAACGGGCTTCCCGAAGGCCATTCTCCACGCCCACAGAAGTCTTGTTCACGCGGCATTAACGGAGCAAGCCCATCATTCACAGGGCAGGGATGACGTTTTCCTCTGTATTCCGCCCCTGTACCACACGGGTGCAAAAATGCATTGGTTCGGTTCCCTTGTGGCGGGCAGTAAAGCGGTACTTCTCAAAGGTACAAAGCCCCAATGGATTTTGAAAACCGCAAGCGAGGAAAAATGCACTATTGTCTGGCTTTTAGTTCCCTGGGCACAGGACATTCTTAATTCCCTTGACGCAGGAACATTGAAACTTGATGATTACGACTTTTCCAAATGGAGACTTATGCATATCGGCGCACAACCCGTACCCCAGAGTCTTATTAAGCATTGGCTTGAATATTTTCCAAATCATCAGTACGATACAAACTACGGACTTTCCGAGTCAATCGGACCCGGTGCCGTTCACCTTGGTGTTGAAAATGTTCACAAGGTGGGTGCAATCGGTATTCCCGGTTACGGCTGGCAGGTAAAAATCGTTGACGAAAAGGGCGACGAGGTAAAGGGACAGGACGTGGGTGAACTTTGCTTAAAGGGCAACGGTGTTATGGAGTGTTACTATAATGACCCGGAAGCAACGGCAAAAACCCTTAAAGACGGTTGGCTCTATACCGGCGATATGGCAATGAAGGATGAGGACGGATTCATTTTCCTTGTAGATAGGAAAAAGGATGTTATTATCACCGGGGGAGAAAATCTCTACCCCGTACAAATTGAGGATTTCATCCGTACATTCCCGAAAGTCAGCGACGTTGCAGTTATCGGACTTCCCGATGAAAGATTGGGCGAAATCGCCGCCGCAATTATTCAGATAAAGGACGGAATGGAGTCTTCCGAGGAAGAAATTAACGAGTTCTGCTATGACCTTCCCCGATATAAGCGTCCGCGAAAGATTATTTTCGCAGATGTTCCCCGTAATCCCACGGGCAAAATCGAAAAGCCCCTTTTGAGAAAAATTTACGGCACGGAACATTTGATTTCAGACCAAAATGAACGCTGATGTTCATTTGAGACAAGGAGAAAAAAATGAGTACCACAATGATTATTACAACCGCCCTCATAGTGTGCTTTTTTGCACTTATGATAGGTATCGGTGTGCGTTCACGCAAACACGCAACGGATGTTAACGGCTTCGTGTTGGGCTCCCGTTCCGTGGGACCCTGGCTCAGTGCCTTTGCCTACGGCACATCCTATTTTTCGGCAGTTATTTTCGTAGGCTACGCAGGACAGTTCGGTTGGAACTTCGGTCTTGCATCAACCTGGATAGGTTTGGGCAATGCCTTTATCGGCTCACTTCTCGCCTGGAGCATTTTGGGCAGAAGAACCCGAATTATGACCCAACATTTAGGCTCCAAAACAATGCCCGATTTCTTCGGCACAAGATTCAAATCAAAGGGCTTGAAGATTGCCGCGTCGGTTATTACCTTTGTATTCCTTATTCCCTATACCGCTTCACTTTTCAACGGACTTTCAAGACTTTTCTCCATGGCATTCAACGGAATTGACTATGCGGTTTGTGTTATTGTAATGTCCGTGCTTACGGGTATTTATGTTCTTGTGGGCGGTTATATGGCAACTGCCATTAACGATTTCATTCAAGGTCTTATTATGCTGGGCGGTATTGTTGCGGTTATTCTTGCAGTTCTCAATGACAACGGCGGACTTCTTGAAGCAACAAAATCACTTGCATCGGTTACGGGTGATGCAGGATGGCAGGGTGCTTATTCCTCATTCCTTGGACCCAACCCCTTGTTCCTGCTCTTTGTTGTTATGCTTACTTCCCTGGGTACATGGGGACTTCCTCAGATGGTGGGCAAGTTCTATGCCATCAAAAACGAGGATTCAATTAAAAAGGGTACTGTAATTTCAACTCTCTTTGCAATTATTGTTGCAGGCGGTTGCTATTTCCTTGGCGGTTTCGGTCGTCTTTACGATATTGATGTTAAAAACGAGGGATTTGACGCAGTTATTCCCGCAATGCTTTCAACTCTTTCTCCAATTATCATTGCGGTTGTTATCGTGCTTGTTCTTTCCGCGTCAATGTCAACTCTTTCCTCCCTTGTTCTCACAAGCGGCTCAACTGTTACCCTTGACCTTATTGCCCCTATGAAGAAAAAGCCCATGACGGAAAAGAAAAAGATGATCATAATGAGATCCCTCATTGTTGTGTTCATTGTAATTTCCGCAGTAATTGCCATTAAACAGGCAAGCAGTAAGAGTCTTTTCATTGCACAGATGATGGGTGTTTCCTGGGGCGCACTTGCAGGTGCATTCCTTGCTCCCTTCCTTTACGGCTTGTATTACAAAAAGACAACCAAAGCCGCAGTTGCGGTATCCTTTGTTTACGGTGTGGGACTTGAGATTGTCCAACTCTGTATTTCCCTTGGACTCTTCAAATTTGCGGAAGGTTCATTCCTTTCATTCGTATTCACAAACTCACTTTACTCAGGTGTTTTCGCAATGGTGGGCGGACTCATTATCGTACCCATTGTCAGCCTGTTAACACAGAAAACAAAGCCCGAAGATGCCGACGGTATGTTTGAGTGCTATAACGATACTAAGACAGTTGGTATTACCGACAGTCTCGGTAAATAAATATACAGTAAAAGGTGATATATTTGAAAAAATTGATGCTTGGTAATGAAGCCATTGCCCGCGGTCTTTATGAAGCGGGGGTTAAGGTCGTTTCCAGTTATCCCGGAACTCCATCCACCGAGATTACGGAGTATGCCGCAAAATATGATGAAATGTACTGCGAATGGGCGCCCAATGAAAAGGTTGCAACGGAGGTTGCTTTCGGTGCGTCGCTTCGGGGCGCAAGAAGTGCCTGTGCTATGAAGCACGTGGGCTTGAATGTTGCCGCAGACCCTCTTTTCACTCTTTCTTATACGGGTGTGGGCGGCGGAATGGTAATTTTTGTGGCGGATGACCCTGCAATGCACTCCTCACAGAATGAACAGGATTCAAGACACTATGCCATTGCGGCAAAAGTGCCCATGCTTGAACCTGCGGATTCCGCGGAAGCAAAGGACTTTGTTAAAGAGGCATACCGCATTTCCGAAGAATATGACACACCCGTCCTTCTTCGTATGTGCACAAGAATTGCCCATTCCCAGAGCAGCGTTGAACTTTGCGACAGAATTGAAGTTCCTGTTCCAGAATACCAAAAAAATCCTCAGAAATACATAATGGCTCCTGCAAATGCAATTAAACGCCATCCCTTTGTTGAGGAAAGAACAAAGAAACTTCAGGCTTTGGGGGAAACATCGTCTCTTAATAAAGTTGAAAAAACAAGCAAGGACATGGGTATAATTTGCTCGGGTACTTGTTATCAGTATGTAAAAGAGGTTTTCGGTGACAAGGTTTCCGTACTCAAATTGGGTCTTGTTAATCCCTTACCCGTTGAGATTATTAAGGACTTTGCCGCATACGTTGACAAACTCTATGTTATTGAGGAACTTGACCCGATTATTGAAACACATTTGAATACATTGGGTATTGAATGTGTGGGTAAAGAAATGTTCTCACCCCTGGGTGAATACAATCAGAATACCATTCGCACCGCTTTCGGCATATCGGTTCCCGAAAATATCAGCGCGGATTCTCCCATTCCCGTTCGTCCTCCCGTTATGTGTCCCGGTTGTCCCCACCGCGGTTTGTTCTATACCTTGGCAAAGAACAAAATAACCGCTCTCGGTGATATCGGGTGTTACACTCTCGGTAGTGCCGCTCCGCTTTTTGCACTTGATTCAACACTCTGTATGGGTGCTTCCGTTTCGGGTATCCACGGCTTTAACAAAGCGGGGGGAGCGGAAAGCGAAAAGAAAACCGTTTGTGTTATCGGTGACTCCACCTTTATGCATTCGGGTATGACGGGTCTTGTAAACATTGCTTACAACGGCTCAAATTCAACGGTAATTATTGTTGATAACTCCATTACAGGTATGACGGGACATCAGCAGAACCCCACTACGGGCTACAATATCAAAGGTGAGCCCGCGACGGCGGTTAATCTTGAAAATCTCTGCAAATCAATAGGAATTGAAAGAGTAAGAGTCGTTGACCCGTATAACCTTAAAGAGTGCGAGGATGTAATTCTTGAAGAACTTTCCGTTGCCGCACCCTCGGTTATTATTTCAAGACGTCCCTGTATGCTTTTGAAATATGTTAAGGCAAAATCTCCCGTTAAGGTAAATGAAGATAAATGCGTGGGCTGTAAAATGTGTATGAAAATCGGTTGCCCCGCCATAAGTATGAAAAACGGCAAGGCACGTATTGACTTTACTCAGTGCGTGGGTTGTGATGTATGCACCCAAATGTGCAAACTCAATGCCATAGAAAAGGGGGACAGATAAATGACTACCAAAAATATTATGATTGTCGGTGTTGGCGGACAGGGTACCCTCCTTGCAAGCCGTATTTTAGGAAGCGTTCTTCTTTCACGTGGCTATGACGTTAAAGTTTCCGAGGTGCACGGCATGAGTCAGCGTGGCGGCTCCGTTGTAACATATGTAAGATACGGTGAAAAGGTTTATTCCCCCGTGGTATGCGAGGGGGAAGCGGATTTGATTCTTGCTTTCGAGCAGTTGGAAGCGGCACGTTGGATTTCCTGCCTTAAAAAAGACGGCAGAATCATTGTAAACACACAGAAAATGGATCCCATGACAGTTGTTATCGGCGCGGGTGTTTACCCCGACGGAATTCTGGAGGAAATCAAGAATAAAGGTGCCGATGTTGTTGAGCTTGATGCACTTTCTCTTGCAGTCGAGGCGGGTTCACCCAAGGCTGTTAATGTGGTGCTTATAGGTGCAATGGCAAAAAACACCGATATTCCCAAGGAAGTGTGGCTTGACGCAGTAAAGAAATGCGTTCCCGAAAAATTCCTTGAAATGAACATAAAGGCTTTTGAATTGGGTTATTCAAAATAGGATAAAAGAAAAAACGGCAGTCCCAACCTCTTTTAACAGGGGTCGGAACTGCCTTTTTGTTTTAATTAAATTGATGGAATAAAAATTTATTCTAATCACACATCTTTGTAATCCACTTCAATATATCCGTCTCCGTCAATGTCGTGGGGAAAATCCGGGTGCTTGTTAAACACCGCTTCTCCGATAATTTTCACAATGCCGAAAACGAGAAAACCGAAGCCCACCAAGGAAGTAATGGTTGTGGCGGCTTTAAAGGGGTTGAACATAAGGGTAATGCCGTAAATTGCCACAACTGCGGAAAAGATTTTTCCGAAAAGTCCGCTCTTTCCCGAAAAGAAAGATGAAATACCATACACTACAACGGAAACACCGATGAAAAAGGGGAGAATGGACATGATAAATTTCGGGTGTAAAAGAAGCAAAAAAGCCATTCCCGACAGAACAATTCCCGAAATCAAATCAAAGGGATTGGGGAGTGTTTCTTTTTTGTCCTTAACATATTGAACAATACGGACAATACCGCCAATCAATGTTGCCCCGCCCAAAATATAGCAAAGACTCATTAAGGAGGAATCCGGGAAAACAAGGACTAATAAGCCCACAAGGGCAATTACCGCGCCCATTATAACGTTTATAGTTTTGTGGGACATTTTCTTTTTTAACTTTTTCATAATATCACCTACTGTCAGTATATCAATATTAAGATAACAAATATTTACATAATTATTAACAATTGTTAAATAAATAAAATACTCCCAACAGTTCATAAAAAATTATTGTAAAAACAGTCAAGATGTTGTATTATCAAATTGTAATTTAATATAGGGAGTTTGTTATGGAAAATAAATCTGAAAAAACGGTTGTAAAAGCTCAAAAAAAGGAAGCGCTTAAAAACGCACCGGAAATATTCCCGGGGGCACGGGCAAAAATGCTTAAAGTTCCCGTGTTTCTCATAATCCCCATTGTATATGTTATTATAGGTCGGTTCCTTAATATCTGGCATCCCACCTGGTTAGTTTTTTTGTATATTCCCATGTATTACCAGCTTTGTATTGCCGTGGGCGCAAAAACAAAAAGGGGATTTCTTTTGAATCTGCCCGTTGTGTTCATTATTGCAACAGCATATATCACGGTGGGAATTTTCTTTAATATGTGGGACAGCGCGTGGTTTCTGTTCCTTATAATACCCATATATTATTGGGTTGTAGCCTTTATAAAAGAATAATATAAAAAATCGGGATGTGAAAAAACGAAAGTTTTTCACATCCCGATTTTTTTACATATGGACAGGCTTAATATTAAACCCGAAATTAACATGCTTTTCGTCGAAAAGTCTGTTGTTTTCCTCATTGTCAAGGTTGGAATTCTCGCTTATGGCATTGAATCTGCCGTCAAGATTGAAAACCGTGTAAGGTTCTTTCTTCAAGTCAAAATCGTGGGTGACTTTTGTCAGTTGCTCCGCTGTGTAGTGGGAAGCGTTAAAGGAAAAGTCCTTTGTGCTTTCGTCCCCTGTAACGAAAAGTCCCACACCGCCTTTTTTGCCCATAAGAACCCGCCTTGTTCTGAAGTGGGAGGAGTTTTCCTGGGGTCTTATGTAGTGGACGAAATTCTCCGTAACCGTAAGGGTGTATTCACCGAATCGGGCGGCTTTGTAGCGATCGGGGTAGGTTTCCGTTTCGCCCAAACCGAAATAAGTAATGTCCTCGTTTTCCTCTTTGAGTAAAAGTTCAATACCAAGTCGGGGAAGAACGGGAGCGTTTTCCCTTATGTCGCCATTTAAGGAAATATCAAAGGAGCCGTCATTTTTAAATGTGAAAGTAACGGTACCCTTGAGAATGGGGGGATTGCCCGCACCGCCCAGGGCGATTTTTGATTCAATGACTATTTTCTCGTTACTTTGTGAAACTATGTTTGTTTCGTAGGTGGTTTGCTTTACATGGTGGAGATGATTTGCATACCAAGCGTCAACGGAGCCCCTGTTGTAGTTGGGGGCTTTCCACATTTTGAAATATGAGGGTTTCTCCAAAAGTTCCGTTCCGTTTTTCTTAATGGAGTTAATTCTGCCGTAGGGCTTGTCAAGAATATACTCCGTTTCACCGCAGGAAATATTCACATATCTGTGACTTTCCTCAAAAGTAAGTGGGAATATCTCCGTGGATTTTTCCGCGTTTTTACTTTCAAGTTCAAATTGCAGGAAGCCTGTTTCATAGCCCTTTTCGGCAAAAACCGTATCATTTTTGAGAACAACCGAGGCGGTCAGGAACGCATCCCCGTAAAGTTCAAGTTCTTTTTCGTCAAAGAGGTGGAAACTTTTTTCGCCTTGGGGTGCAATGTCCAATTCCCCAACAATTCCCGAAAGAATTTTCCTGCCGTCACATTCCACTTTCCATTTAAGAGCGTAGTCGGAAAGGGGCGTGAAATATCTCACATTTTTAACCGTAAGAACACCGTTTTTGTAAGAGCCCCTGAATTGCTCATATACCTTTTTCATATCGAAGTATCCGGGGCGGAGAGATCTGTCGGGGAAAACAAGTCCGTCAATACAGCAAATGCCGTCATTGGGGAATTCACCGAAATCACCGCCGTAAAGGTAACGGGGGTTGCCTTTTTCATCGGGCATATTCACCGCGTGGTCGGAAAATTCCCAGATACAGCCGCCGCAGAAGTTTTCGTATTTATCAACAAGTTCCCAATAGTCATATACATCACCCGTTGACATGGAGCAAACGTATTCACACATATAAAAGGGCTTTGTGTGTTCCTCATTTTTGCAGTATTCGTCAATGTAGGGTACGCTTGCATACATTCTGCTTTCCACATCGGAAATATCTTTGAAACACTCACCCCGGGGAACTGCCTTGAATTCAAGATGGGAATTTTCGTAGTGAATAATTGCCTTTTCGTCACGGGATTTTATGTATTTCCGCATTGCCCTGTGATTTTTACCGCAACCGCTTTCGTTACCAAGGGACCACATAATAACGCAACCGTGGTTTTTGTCCCTCTCAAAGAGTCTTTGAGCCCTGTCAACGTAAGCATCTTCCCACTCGTCAACGGTGGAGAGCATTGACCAACGGGTCCAATCCCAATCCGTATTGGTGTTGAATCCCATACCGTGTGTTTCAATGTCCGCCTCATCCACAATGTAAAAACCGAGAGCCTCGCAAAGATCCAAAAATCTTGGGTCATTGGGGTAGTGGGAGGTTCTTATGCAGTTGACATTTGCACGTTTTAAAATGAGTAAATCCTCTTTCATATTGTCAACTGTTACAACATAGCCGTTGAGGGTGGAGTCGTGACGATTGATACCCCGGAGTTTAACCGGTTTGTTGTTAATAAGAAGTTTCTTGTTAAGAATTTTAACCTCTTTAAGTGCAACTTGGAAAGGTATAATTTCATCTTCAACAGTGAGGAAAAGGGTGTAAATATAGGGAGTTTCATCATTCCACATCAAAGGTTCTTTAATATCAATTTCAAAAACCGAATTTGCACTTTCACCGCTTGCGATAACATCACCTTTGGGAGATGCAAGTCCGTAAAGTACGGGGGATTTGCCCTTGATTTCACATTCAATTTTAAGTGTTGCTGCGGAGTAATCCTCATTGAAATTCTGCCTTATGAAAACATCTTCCAAACGGCTCTTGTTTCTTGAAAGAATATAAACCTCTCTGAAAATACCTGAAAGGCGGAAATAGTCCTGATCCTCAAGATAGGAGCCGTCGCACCATTTTACAACAACTACGGTGATTCTGTTGATACCCTGTTTCAAATGTTTTGAAATATCAAATTCACTTGTGCAATGGCTGACCTGACTGTAACCCACAAATTCACCGTTTATTAAAAGATAAAAACAGGAAGAAACACCCTCGAAAGTAATTATATTGTCCCTTTCGAGCATTTCCTCACTGACCTCAAATTCCTTTATAAATACGGAACAGGGGTTGTCCTGGGGAACATGGGGCGGATCCGTGGGAAAGGGGTATAGAAGATTGGAATACAGGGGAGTATCGTGATGAATGTTTTTATAAAGTTGAATACATCCGGGTACTTCCACTTTCGGCAAAGAGGAGCCGTCGAATTCTGCAGAAAGGTACTCATCCGTCAAATCCTCAAAACTGTCAAAGAATTTAAACCTCCAGTCATCACCGCAAAGGTTTGTGAGATAGTATGAACGGTTGCGGTCACCGGAAAGTGCGTCTTCAAGATTGTCATAGGGAATAAAGTAAGCACGGGGGTTTAGTGTCCCCACGTGCAGATTGCCAAGGATTTTGTGATATGGCTTGAATATCATGGAAGTACCTCTTTTCAAAAGAATTTAGGAAAATCATAAATTATGCCTCAATAATAACATAAAAGGAACGTGCCTGCAATGAAAAAATAAAAAAATGTCAATAAAGACTTGATTTTTTCCAGTCAATTGGTTATAATAGCAAGGCACTTCAAAAGAGGTGCCTTGTATATGTATGGAGAGTTGTCCGAGTCGGTCGAAGGAGCACGATTGGAAATCGTGTAAACGGCCAAAACCGTTTCGAGGGTTCGAATCCCTTGCTCTCCGCCAAAAATTACAGAGTGCTATCAGGCACTCTGTAATTTTTTCTATGGAAAAGTTGGACGGATTCGAACAAAGTGTACCTTTCGGCACGTGAAGTAATGCTCCGCATTGTCGGAAACCAATAAATTATAATTTTGTTAGAAAAATGTTAACAAAATGTTAAAAGTTGTTTGGGGAATACAGTGGTATAATGTAAAATCAATGGGCTGCCGATGTGTTTACATCGACGGCATTACACTGTACAAAGCGAGGTTATAATATGGAATTTGATATTTCAATGGAGGAACTGCTCAGCGGTGTGGAGAAAATGAACTCTTTCGGTTCAAGGCTCACGGGAAGCAAGGGGCACAACGATTTTATAAATTATCTTCAGAACGAAATCAAAAAAATGGGGCTCAAGATTTACAGTGATCCGTTTTATTTCAACCGTTGGGAAGAAAAGCGGTCTTATATTGGAATTATGGATGGGAACGAGGAAATAAATGTTCCCGTTTCTTCGGCATATCCCTATTCCGGCGAAACCTCTCCCGAGGGTATTACCGAGGAATTGGTCTATGTTGAAAAACTTTCCGATATAAAAAATGCAACGGGGAAAATTGCAGTTTTTGATGTTGAAAACGTAAACTTTATACCCAGCGAGGTGGCTTTTGATAAAAGAACAAGTTATCCGGAGGATGTTGTTCTTGAGTCAAAGTACGAGGGTCCCGTTATAACTAGTTTTGTTCAGTGCTTCAACGGTATTATTTCAAAATTGTCAAATGCAAAAGCAGTTATTCTTGTGTGGAAAGGTTTGCACGATGACTGTGTTCAGGGACAGTACCTTTCGTTTATTATGGAATACCAGAAAATACCAATGCTCTGGGTTAACGAAACCAACGGTAAAAGGGTTGTTGAAGCCGCCAAGGAGCACAAAAAAGCACACTTTGTTCTTGAGGCTAAAAGGGAAAAGAATGCCTACTCGGAAAGTTTTTACTGCATTTTACCGGGTAAGAATAACAAGGAAAATGTTATTATAAATACTCATACGGACGGAACTAACTGTGTTGAGGAAAACGGCGCCATTGCTCTTTTGGCACTTATGAAAAACCTGGTGGGCAAGGAACTTGAAAGAACCCATATTTTCCTGTTTACAACGGGGCATTTCCGTCTTCCGAAATTCAAAGATATAAGCACAGGCGCTTTCCAGTCCGCTTCCCGTTGGCTTGCAATGCACAGGGATCTGTGGGACGGAAAAAAAGGTCACTCTAAATGTGTTGCAAATCTTACAATAGAGCATTTGGGTTGCAAAGAGTGGCGTGAAATTGACGGAGAGTATAAATACACGGGACAGCCCGAGGTGGAAATTGTTTATACCGGTAACGACTATATGGACAGAATGTATATTGATGCGGTTAAGGACAGAAAGATTGTTCGCACAATGACCCTTCGCGGACACAATGCCCTGCACTTCGGAGAGGGACAGAATTTCTTTACCATGGGTATTCCAGAGATTAGTCTTGTGCCGGCACCCTACTATCTCTGCGTTGTAAGTGACAGCAATGAAATGGAAAAGTTTGATGCGGAGTCAATGGCAGAACAGACCAAAACTTTTGCAAAACTCATTGAAAAGATTGAAGAAACCCATTCCGCATTTTTGGGCAAAAGCGATTCCTATTCCATTATTAAAGCAAGAAGTGTTTCAGGCGGCAGGGATTTTTCCGTGAAAAGTCTTTTGAACGGAATTAAAAATAAATTCGGCAAGTAAACAATTCCTCTTATAAAACAAGCACCCTTGAGAATATTCATCAAGAGTGCTTGTTGTTATTTTAACTCATTTATAAATTCTTCAATTCGTTCAAGTGCTTTTAAAATATGCTCTGTGGAGTAGCAGTATGAGGCTCTTATAAATCCCTCTCCGCCCTTTCCGAAAGCGTTTCCGGGAACAACGGCAACCTTTTTGCTTTGAAGAAGTTTTTCACAGAATTCGTCGCTTGAAAGTCCTGTGCTTTCTATACAGGGGAAAGCGTAGAATGCACCTTTAGGCTCACGGCAGGTAAGACCGAGTTTGTTGAATCCGTGAACAATGAGCCGACGTCTGCGGTCATATTCGTTACGCATTTTTTCAATTTCCTCGTCCCCGTTGCGTAGGGCTTCAATGGCAGCATATTGAGAGGTGGTGGGAGCGCACATAATTGCATACTGATGTATTTTTGTGATTTGTTTCATAATTTCTTCGGGGCCGCATGCATATCCCAACCGCCAACCCGTCATTGAATATGCTTTTGAAAAGCCGTTAACGGTGATTGTTCTTTCCCGCATATTCGGAACGGATGCGGTAGAAATATGGGGGGAATCGCAGTAAGTAAGTTCCGAGTAAATCTCGTCGGAAATCACTATAATGTCAGTGTCCTTCAGAACTTCAGCAATTTCTATAAGGTCATCCTTCTCCATAACCGCACCCGTGGGATTGCACGGGTAGGGGAGAATAAGGGCTTTTGTTTTTGAGGTAATGGCCTTTTTAAGTTCCTCCGCCGTAACTTTGAAATCATTTTCTGCTTTTGTTTCAATAATAACGGGAACTCCCCCTGCAAGGACGGTTATGGGCTCGTAGCAAACATAACTGGGTTGGGGGATTATCACTTCGTCACCCGGGGAAACTATGGCACGGATTGCCCCGTCAATAGCCTCACTTCCGCCCACAGTAACAAGAATTTCACTTTCCGCCCTGTACTCCAAGCCGTAACGTCTTTTAAGGTATGTGGAAATCTCATTTCTTAATTCTATTGTACCACGGTTTGCGGAGTATTTTGTTCTGCCTCTTTCAAGGGATGAAATGCCCGCTTTTCTGATATGCCAGGGAGTTTGAAAATCCGGCTCACCAACACCCAGGGATATTACATCATCCATTGTGGCGGCAATATCAAAAAACTTTCGTATTCCCGAGGGTTTTATTTCTGTAACCGCAGTATTCAAAACTTTTGAATAATCAATCATAAAGGAATTGCCCCCTGTTGTCTTCCTCGGGGTCAAAAAGCTCAACATCAAGCTCCTTGTAGCGACGCATTACAAAATGGGTTGCGGTTGAGGTTACGGAGTCAATGGGCGCAAGTTCCCTTGCCACAAATCTTGCAACATCCTGGAGGGTCTTGCCCTTAACCACAACGTTCAGGTCGTATGAGCCTGAAATGAGATATACGGATTCAACTTCCTTAAAGGACATAACCTTTTCCGCAACTTCTTCAAAGCCCAAATCCGCCTTGGGAACAACGGTGAGCTGAACAATGGCGGAAACGTAGGCGTCGTCGAGTTTGTCCCAGTCAATAACCGCTTTGTAGCCGCGGATTACTCCTTCTTTTTCAAGTTGTTCAATTTCGTTTTTGATTTCTTTTTCGTCCTTGCCGAGCATAATTGCAAGTTGTTGGGTAGTGTAACGAGCGTTACTGCTCAAAAGTTTCAAAATTTCGTGTTTCATAGTCATTTCCTTACATTAAATCTTTATTATAACAGGCTCTCTCTCCGCCTATGAATTTGGGACGTACACGTGCGGCGGTAACAGGAGCGTTGCCTATTTTGTTGTTCTGAAGTCTGACGGGAACCGCAACTTTTTTCAGATGCATACCTATTAGGGTGGAGCCTATATCAAGACCTGCATCCGCTTTAATTTCTTCAAGTGCAACAGGATTTTTTAATGTTCCGTATGCGGCGGTGGCAAAGGAACCGCCCGCTTTCGGTTGGGGTACAACATTAACGGGTTCACAGAAAGGAACTGCATCCGCTTCCGTAATAATGGCTCTGTTAAGGTGTTCACAGCACTGTGCCGCAAGGAAAACACCTTTTTCATTTACGGCTTCATAGATTCCGTCAAAAATCTCCTTTGCAGTTTCAGGGGAGGAGTTTGTGCCGATTCTGTCGCCGATAACCTCACTTGTGGAACAACCCACAACAAGTATTTGACCCTTTTTCAGCCCTGCAATTTCAATAATCTCCTTTGCGGCTGAATATGCCTGTGATTTTACCGTACTCATAGAAACACCTCTGTCAAAAATCTACTATTGTATTTTACACTTATTTTTGAAAAAGTAAAGTTAATTATTGATTTGTTAATAATTTATTGGTAAAATGTGTTTATAATAGTAAATAAAAAGAGGTGTTACAATGGCAGTTAAATTCAACGAGGACAAAGAAGTTGTTGCAAGAATCAAAGAGGGCTTAAAGGCAAAGGACGGCTACTGTCCCTGCCGCCTTGAAAGAATTCCCGACAACAAATGCATCTGCAAAGAGTTCAGGGAGCAGATTAAGGACCCGGATTTTGAGGGCTACTGTCACTGTATGCTCTATTATAAATCAAAGGATTGAAAGGAAGATTAAAATGGCAGAATTGAATATTACAAGTGTTGATTTTGAAGAAAAGGTATTAAAAAGCGAAAAACCCGTACTCCTTGATTTTTGGGCGGTTTGGTGCGGTCCTTGTCAGATGTTGGCTCCCGTAATACACGAAATTGCCGAGGAACGCTCCGACATTGTTGTGGGCAAGGTTAACGTGGACGATGAAATCGGACTTGCGAGACAGTTCGGCATTGACAGTATTCCGACTCTTCTGGTGTTTAAAAACGGCGAACTTGTTAACAGGGCGGTAGGTGTACTTCCCAAAGAGAGTATTTATAAACTTGTGGATTAAATGAATTTTACGGTGCTTCGGCTTTTGTCGGAGTACCGTTTTATTACATATTTATTACAAAATGCCTCCTTTATTTGACAGTCAGTAAGTTTTATAGTATTATTTATGGGTATAATCGGAATAGGTATGATGTGTTTTGCATCTGCATTTTGAAAGGTTTGTTTAAAGTTTATGTTTATTGATTTGGAAGGGCTTGACGGTTGCGGAAAAACCACCCAGACAGAACTTGTCTGCAAAAGACTTGCCGAGGACGGAATCGAGTACAAAAAAATCAAACTTCCAGACTATGAAAGCGAGTCGAGTATTCTCGTAAGAAAATATCTTGCAGGGGATTTCGGTAAGAATCCGGAGGATGTAAATGCCTATGCAGCCTCGGTTCTGTATGCTGCGGACAGATACGCTTCATATACGGAAAAGTGGAAAGAGGAGTATCTTGGTGGAAAATTGATTTTTGCGGATCGCTATACCCCCGCCAATGCAATTTATCAAATGACAAAACTCCGAAAAAGCCAATGGGATGAATACCTTGATTGGCTCTTTGATTTTGAATACAACAAAATCGGTATTCCCGCTCCCGATAAGGTCATTTTCCTTGATATGCCTGTGGCGGTGTCCCAACGTCTCATGACCGGTCGCTACGAGGGGGATGAAAACAAAAAGGACGTGCACGAAGCAAACGTGGCTTTCCTTAATGCCTGTCGTGAAGCGGCGCTTTATGCGGCGGACAGATGCGGTTGGGAAATTGTTCCCTGTGCCGAAAACGGTGAGCCCCTTTCCGTTGAAGAAATAAACAATACGGTGTATAAAATATTACTTGAAACCTTGAAGAAATAATTATTATGCTTGACTTTGAACCTGTAAAAATTGAACACAAAGATTTGATTTTGGAGTATATTCCCGACTCCGCGTCCCCAATATGCGATTTTACCTTCGGCAACATTTTTTGCTGGAGCATTGCGGAAAATACAAGAATCGCCATGAAAGACGGCTTTTTGTTCCTGCGTTCCCGCTTCAACGGAATTAAAAGTTACGCTTTCCCTTGGGGAAAGGGTGATATCAAAGCCGCTCTGAAAATTCTGGAAGAGGACGCAAAGGAGCGAAACGCACCTTTGAGTTTCTACTGTTTAAGTGAGGAACAGACCGCAATTCTCAAAGAAATCTACGGGGAGCGGTTCAAGGCATGGGAGCAACGGGATTTTTTTGACTATGTTTACCTGAAAGAGAATCTTGCCCAACTTAAAGGAAGAAAGTATCATTCAAAGAAAAATCACATAAATTCATTTGTTAAAAACTTCAATTTTTCCTATGAGGAATTGAGTGAAAATAATCTGGAGGAGTGCCTTGAGTTTTCACGTCAATGGCACAAAAACGGAACGAGAAACCCGAAACTTGACGAAGAATTACTTGTAATAGAAAAGGCTTTTGAAAATTTTGCTCAACTTGGACTTTTCGGCGGAATTTTGAGGGTTGATGGAGAAATCGTTGCCTATGCTTTAGGTGAAAAAATGCCCGACGGCAAAACTTTTTGCACCCATTTTGAAAAGGCGTCCCCGCAAATTCCTACGGCATACGCAATGATAAACAAAATATTTACGGAAAAATCCCTTGTGGGTTTTGAATATGTTAACCGTGAGGATGACGCGGGGGAGGAAAATCTCCGAAAGGCGAAAACTTCCTATCATCCCGAATTTCTTGTGAAAAAGTATTATGGAAAAATCCTTTGATGTGCGCTTTCCCCTTGAAAGCGATTACGAAAAGTTAAAAGAACTGTGGAAAACCGCTTTCGACGATGGTGATGAAAGCCTTGATTTCTTTTTCAAGAACACCGTTTCTCCCGAAAGAGTGTTGGCGGTTTTTCGGGGTGATATGCCCGTCAGTGCGTTATATATGCTTGAAAGTGATGTAATCATTTCAGGGAAAGAGTATTCCGCTTATTACATTTATGCAGTCTGCACCCACCCTGATTTCAGGGGCAGGGGGCTAATGAAAAGCCTTTTTAACCGACTTTTTGAAATAGCAGGGGCGAGAGGTATTGACTATCTCTTTCTTGTACCCGAAGAAGAATATCTCTTTGAGGTATATAAAAAACAGGGGTTTGAAAGGGGCTTTTTCTACTCCCCAAAAACTCTTTATAAAAGGGACTTTGAAATGGGGAAAGAGGAAAAAACAGACAGTCTTTCCTATGGAGAATACAGGGATATTATTTCCCGAAATCCACGGGAATTTCCCCTTGGGGTTTTAAGGGAGAGTACCTTTAACAGTTTTTTTTCATCCGTCGGCGGAGAAGTTAAAGTAATATATGTAAAAAATGTGGGCTATGCATTGGTCGAAGAAACCCGGGAACAACTTACGGTGCTTGAGTTGTTCGGTGATGAAAAAAGACTTTTGAAAGCGGTTTTTCAAAACACGGAAAAAGATTCATTGGTTTACAGATGTAAAGCAGACGAAGTTTCCATTCCCTACGGAATGTATTATAAATTCGGAAATGTGCCGAAAATCGAAAAGGGCTTTTTCGGAATACCTTACTCAACATGAAAAGAGGTTTTTAAATGATTTATGTTTTCCTTGCAGACGGCTTTGAGGAAATTGAGGCCCTTGCACCCGTTGACTTTCTTTTGAGAATGGGAGTTCAAGTTAAAACTGTCGGAGTGAGCGGAAAATTTTGCCGCGGTACTCACGGAATAAATGTTGAGGCGGATATTCTTCCCGAGGACGTTGAATTGGACGGCAGTCTTGAAGGCATAATTCTTCCCGGCGGTATGCCCGGAGCGGAAAACCTTAATAATTCGGCGGATGTACAAAAAGCCATTGACTATTGTCTTGAAAATGGCAAAATCATTGGCGCAATTTGTGCCGCACCCTTTATCCTGGGAAGAAAGGGTATTCTCAAAAGCAAAAATGCCACCTGTTTCCCCGGGTTTGAGGATGAACTTGTGGGTGCAAATGTACTTGAGGAAGGCGTTGTGACGGACGGTAGTATTGTTACCGCAAGGGGCGCCGGTGTGGCATGGGAATTCGGAGCAGCTGTGGGCACACTTCTCAAAGGCGAGGAAAATGCCCAAGCCGTACTCAGAGGTATTCAATGGAAAAAATAATAGATATAAGACCCGTAAAAAAGAAAATGAGGGACGATGCCAGAAATTACAGACATTCAATGGATTCTGCATTAAAAAACTCATTTGATAAAAAAATATGCAATAAACTTTTGAATTTGTGGGCAGTGAGGGAAGCAAACACCGTTTTGTGCTACGTTTCCACGGATATAGAGGTTGATACAAGAGCCTTTATAAATGCCTTGCTCAAAAGCGGGAAAAAGGTTGCGGTTCCCCGTTGCGAGGGAGGACCCTCGGAGATGAATTTTTATTATATAAATTCTCTTGATGAACTTGCTCCCGGCTCTTTCGGTGTTCTGGAACCGATTCCCGAAAAGGCAAAAATGCTTACGGAAACGGAGAAGACCATTTGCATTGTTCCCGCATTTATGTTTGACAAGTCCGGCTATCGTCTGGGCTACGGAAAGGGCTATTATGACAGATATCTCTCACATTACAAAGGAACTACAATCGGTATTTGTTATTATGAAAATATTGAGGACGAATTATTCCACGGAAAATACGACAGAACGGTGGATATGATAGTTACCCAAAGAAACATTTTACAGGTAAAGGAGTGTTAAGTGTGTCAAAAGATAATTTGAATGATTACGAAGAACTTTTGAGTATGTTTGAAGACGAAAAAACAACAAAGTCATCCCCCTCTGTCAAGGCGAACGAAGAAGATGACTTGAAAACCAAACGGAAGAAAAAAGTGGATGACTTTAAAATCGACATCAACTCCGACAGCACTTACGAAAATCCCGCATACAAGGGCGGAGTTTACTTTTCCAATCCTCCCCGAGACATAGACAAGGCGGCGCAGAGGGAAAAGAAAGCCACGGTTCGCAAAAATTACAGAACCCGACAGGCTGTTGATAAGTTCAAAGTTTCCACCCCTCCCACAACCGAGGCACAGAATAGGGCTAAGGCAAAAAAAGAGGCACGAAACAAAAAACTCAAAGGTACATTTTTCGGTAAGTTTTTCAATTCCGATAAACTTTCAAAACTTGCTCTTGCCGTTGCAATAATTGTTTTGAGCAGTGTGGTGCTCTGCATTTACGGCATAGGCTGTATTAACGATGTACTGGCAATAAAAACCGAGGACAAAACCGTGGAGGTTGAGGTTTCCAAGGGTATGAGCGACAGTGAGGTTATCAATATTCTCAAAAAGAATGACCTGATAAATAATAAACTTTTCTGCAAACTGTTTGTTAAACTTCTTGATGCCACTTCCGGAAGCAGCGGACATAAAGAATATGTTTCCGGGGTTTACACCCTCACTCCGAGTATGGGACTTGAAAAAATGCTTTCCACAATGAAAGCCGACATAACCCTTTCCGAAACAGTTACCCTTACATTCCCCGAGGGTTGGACCATTGACCAGATTGCCGAAAAACTTGAGGCAAATAACGTGTGTACCGCCGCAAGTTTTATAAATACTCTGCAAAACATAGACTTTTCCGAGGAGTATGATTTCATAAAAGCAATTCCGAATAAGGAAAAACGGTTCAGAGTCCTTGAGGGCTATATGTATCCCGATACCTATGAATTCTACGTTGGCGAAAACTCATCAAGTGTTGTAAGAAGATTTTTGGACAACTTCCAGAACAGATGGACGGAGGATTATCAAAAACAGGCGGATGAAAAGGGTATTAGTTTGGATGAGGTAATTACCATGGCATCCATTCTCCAGAAAGAAGCCGCCACAAGTTCTCAAATGACCGGCATTTCTTCCGTTTTGTATAACCGTCTCGGACGTTCCGGTACATTCCCCTGGCTCAACTGCGACTCAACGGAGGATTATTTGCTGAATACAATCAAACCCACCCTTACATCCTCCACCGAGGATACTCAAAAATATATAGCCTACCGCGACAGTTACGACACTTACAGCGAGGAGTGTAAAGGACTTCCCGTGGGTGCAATCTCAAATCCCGGTGATGCGGCAATCAAAGCGGCTCTCAATCCCGATGATACAAACTATTTCTATTTCTGCCACAACACCGAATCCGGTAAGGTTTACTATGCAAACACCATGTCAGAGCATGAAGAAAATATGCGTAAGGCGGGCTTGAGTTAATATGAAAAAAGCAATGGCTCTGCTCCTTTGCGGATGCTTTTTGCTGACTGCGTGTTCCTGCGGTTTGAAAGAGGAAACAGCAACTGAATTTACTGCTATGGACACCCTTATAACCATAAGGGTGTCCAATAATAATGGGGGGCAGAATGAGGAAGTGTTAAAGGCTTTTACCGACAGAGTAAAGGAACTTGAGGCACTTTTTGATGCCAACAGTCAAAGCAGTGACGTTTCCCTGATTAACGGGGGAGATACAAAAGTACAGGTCAGCGAAGATACCGCCGCAATACTGAAAAAATCAATTTATGCAAGCACTCTCACCGAGGGGGCTTTCGATATTACGGTTATGCCCCTTTTGAAACTTTGGGGTTTTGATAACGGCAATTACTGTGTTCCCAAAAAAGAAGATATAAAAAATGCTTTGGAAAATGTGGGTGCCCACGGAATTTCCCTTGAGGGAAAAACCGTAACAAAACAGAAGAATACCCAAATATCCCTGGGGGGAATTGCCAAGGGTTATGTGGGGGATGAACTTTTGAAAATCGCCGAGGAGATGGGTATTAGCGGGGTAATCTCTCTTGGGGGGAATATCGTCCTTTGCGGAGAAAATACTCAAAAGGGCAGTTGGACCGTGGGGGTTAAAAATCCCGTGGATACCGAGTCCCTCGTTTGTACCTTTAAGCATAAAGGAAATGTGAGCATAGTAACCTCCGGGGGCTATGAAAGAAGTTTTACGAAGGACGGAAAAACATACCACCATATTATTGATACGAAAACGGGGGAACCCGCCGAAACCGACCTTCTGAGCGTAACGGTAATAGGGGAGGATGGTGCTCTGTGCGATGCCTTTTCAACGGCGCTTTTTGTAATGGGAAAGGAAAAAGCCGTTAAGTTCGCAGAGAAACATAACGACTTTGAATTCATTTTTATTACAGAAAATAAGGAAATAATCAAAACGGATGATGTGGAGGATTTTGAAATTCTTTCGGAGGATTTCAGATTAACTGACAAATAACACCGTTTGAAAGAAGAAAACCCTTTCTTGTAAGGGAAAGTCTTTCTCCGTCAAAATCAATTAAGCCTTGTTCCTTGAGGAACGGGGCTTTTTCATTTATCTTTTCTAAAGGTGTTTCTCCGTAAAGTTCTTTTAATCGGGAGAGTCTTAAACCATCTTTCAGTCTTAATCGGAGCATTATGTATTCCTCCGAGTCACCGCCCGGGGAATCAAAAATCGCCTTTTCGCCATTAATGAATTTCTCCGTGTCACTTTCAAAATAGAACCTTTTTCCGTCAATGTAAGAATGGGCACCGGGGCCAAGTCCTAAATAGTTTTCCAAATTCCAATATTTTGTGTTATGACGGCTTTCAAAACCTTTTTTTGCAAAGTTTGAAATCTCGTAATGGCAAAATCCCGCGTTCTCAAGAGTATCGGCGCATTGGTTGTAAAATTCCACCGTCAAATCATCGTCGGGAAAATCATATTTTTCGTGATTCTTATAAAAATGAGTTCCTTCTTCGATTTTCAGCATATATGCACTTACGTGGGGAACACCGCTCTCTACAACAAAGTCAAGGGTTTCCTTTAAACTTTCCCTTGTCTGGTGGGGGATTCCCAACATAACATCAAGGGAAATGTTACTTATTCCGTTTTCATTTAACAGATTGATTACTTCAATAACTCTGTCCTTTCCCGAAGTTCTGCCGAGAACTTTTCTTTCCCTGTCAACTGCGGATTGAAGTCCAAGAGAAATTCTGTTAACCCCCGCTTTTAAAAGGTGGGGGAGTATGCTTTCAATGTGGGAGTTGGGGTTGCACTCAACGGTTATTTCCCCTTTGTCCGAGATGTTGAATTGCTTTTTGGCGGCAGTGATGATTCTGTAAAGGTCATCGCCCTCTAAAACTGAGGGAGTGCCCCCGCCGAGATAAAGGGTGTCCGCTGTGAAAGGTTTTTTGACAAATTCATTCACTCGTGAAAGGGTTTCAATCTCGTCAATAAGTGCCTGTACATAGGATTTTACCCCATCATTTTTGCAGATGTAGGAATAGAAGTCACAGTATGGACATTTGGATTTGCAAAAAGGTATGTGAATGTATATTCCCGACAAAATCTTTCCCTCCCGTAGTATTTTTCGGGAGTATTATACTATTTCTCCGTTTTATTTTCAACTGCCTCAATCCGTCTTTTTACATATTTGTTTTTGCATCCGCCTGCATCATGGCAGTTACATTTGTGATAGTAAAGACAGCGGATTTTCTTGTTTCCGCTTAAAAATCGGATTTCCTCAATAATAACGTTTTTATCCACCACGGGGCAGTATTGTTGGTAAGTAAAAGAATGTCTGTTCATAAGCACCTCGTTAACATAAATTTTTTCATTGCCGAACCGGATTGTGTACGGCTTTCTTCGACTATAATAATTATGCACTTTAATTGTGTTTAATAATCTGTAATAAATTTAATTTTCTTTGAATATTAATAAATGTATTAAAAACAGAGGGGCGTGGAAAAAATTAACGGGCTTCGCGGTTATTCTAAAATCAAAAAAATGAGTGAAAAAGAATTGCTTTATGCGGATATAGAAGAAATCAGATTCTTGATTAAACTTGCATATTTTAAGTTTTCAGAGGAATCGGAAAAAGAGCTCGTTGAGTCTGCAATACTGGAGTTACGCAGTCTTGAAATTAAGCATGCGTATCTGTTGAATAGATTAAAGGAAGTGGAGAAATGATATATTTTGCCGGTGTTTTACTCCTGATTGCTGCATTGGTAATTTTTAAATCAAGCGGCAGTTTTTTTAAGGCTTTTTTTACAAGCGCACTCGGTGGAGTCGGAGCGTTGTGTGCTGTTTGGGCGGTAAGTTATTTTGTGCCGCTTTCATTGGGTGTTAATGTTTTTTCCTTAGTTTTCAGTGTGCTTTTTTCTGTTCCGGGAGTCGTCTTTTTGCTTCTTTGCAAAGCATTTGTTATATAATCCAAAAATAATGTATATATATTATATATTTTTTTGCTATGTTACAATTGATTTTAGCGTAATTTTAGTGTAATATGTATAATGTAGTAGTGAAAAACGGCTGTTTTTCAAATAATTTTTGGAGGATTTGTATGAATTATAAGCTTACAAAAAAGCAAGCAAAAGAAATGCTTGAAAATAAACTTCTCCACTTTTTCGGTATCTCTACGGAGAATGCGACCTATGAACAATATTACAAGGCAGTTACCATGATTGTACGTGATATGATGGCACAGGGCAGAGCGGAACAGAGCAAAAAAGCCGACGAGGACGGGACAAAGCGTGTATATTATCTTTCAATGGAATTCCTTATGGGACGTTCTTTGAAAAACACCCTTTTCAACCTTAATCTTACCAATACATTCGAAAGTGTTTTAAAGGATTACGGAATAAAGCTTGATAATCTTTACGAATGTGAGCCGGATGCGGGCTTGGGTAACGGCGGTCTGGGACGTCTTGCGGCATGCTACCTTGACGGTCTTGCAACCCAGGGCTATTCCGCAAGGGGTTATTCCATCCTTTATGAATACGGAATTTTCCGTCAGAAACTCATTGAGGGCAGGCAGACGGAACTCCCGGATAACTGGCTCCCCGGCGGCGAGGTATGGTTAATGCCCCGTGAAAGCAGTGCGGTGGACATTTGTTTTGAGGGAACACTCAAAGAGTCCTGGGACAACCAATACCACCACGTAGAAATTGAAAACGGAAATGTTATTCAGGCAGTTCCCTACGATATGTTTGTTGCGGGTAAGGACGGCAAGGGCATAAGCTGTCTGCGCCTTTGGAGTGCAAAAGCCCCCGAATTCGATATGAAATCCTTTAACCAAGGTGCTTTTATGCGTTCAATGGAACGTCAGGCAATGGCGGAGGTTATCAGCAAGGTTCTTTACCCCATGGATAATCATCCCGAGGGAAAATCTTTGAGACTTCGTCAGCAGTATTTCCTTGTTTCCGCTTCCGTTCAGGACATTGTCCGTCACCATCTGCGTGAATACGGCACCGTTGACAATCTTCCCGAAAAAGTTGCAATCCATATTAACGACACCCATCCCACCATGGCGATTCCCGAACTTATGAGAATTCTGCTTGACGAGTGCGGATACGGTTGGGACGATGCTTGGAGAATTGTTACAAATACCGTTGCCTACACTAACCACACGGTTATGAGCGAGGCTCTCGAATGTTGGAGCGAGGAACTTGTAAGACGTCTTATTCCCCGTATATACAATATTATAAAGGAAATTGACAACCGCTTCCGTGCATACGTTTGGGAAAGCACCCACGATGCAGGCTATGTTGAGCGTACCGCAATTATTTCCGGCGGAGCAGTTCGTATGGCAAACCTTTGCGTTGCCGCAAGCCATAAGGTTAACGGCGTTTCCGCTCTCCACAGTCAGATTCTTAAAGATACACTCTTTAACGATTTTTATAAACTCACTCCCGATAAGTTTACTAATGTTACAAACGGTATTGCTCACAGACGTTGGCTCTGCCAGGCAAACCCGGAACTTACAAAATATCTCACGGAACTTTTGGGCAGCGATAAATTCGTTTACGATGCGGAGTATCTTTCAAAACTTGCAGATTTCAAGGATGATGAGGAAGTTCTCAAAAGAATCGGTGAAATTAAGAAAGCCAACAAGGAAGCATTTGCAAAACATATTAAGAAAACTACGGGAGTTGTACTTGACACAAATTCAATTTTTGATGTTCAGGTTAAAAGGCTCCATGAGTATAAACGTCAGCACCTCAATGCTCTTAACATTGTTTCCGAGTACCTTGCAATTAAGGAAAATCCCGACGGGGATTTCGTTCCGAAGACCTATATTTTCGGTGCAAAGGCGGCTCCCGGTTACTATGTGGCACAGAGAATTATCAGCTTCATTCTCGCTCTGGGTGAAATGATTGACAAAGACCCGGATGTAAAGGGACGGCTTAAAGTTTTCTATGTTGAGGATTACAATGTTACAAATGCCGAAAGACTTATGCCCGCTGCGGATGTTTCCGAGCAGATTTCCCTTGCAGGTAAAGAAGCAAGCGGTACGGGTAATATGAAACTTATGATGAACGGTGCTCTTACAATCGGTACTCTTGACGGTGCAAATGTTGAAATCCACGAATCCGTCGGGGATGAAAATATGTTCCTCTTCGGCATGAAAACCCCCGAGGTTAACGAACTCCGTAACAGCGGCTACAATCCCTTGAATTATTACAATAACAACCCCGAACTCCGCAAGGTTATTGACTTTATTAACAGTAACGGAATAGACGGAAAGGATTTCTCCGATATTGCGGGTACGATTATTCATCATGATCCTTTTATGGTTCTTGCGGATTTTGCTGATTATCAAAGAGCACAGAAAAAAGTGAGAGAAACATATCTTGACGAGAAAAAGTGGAACAGAATGTCACTTCTCAATATTGCGTATTCAGGCAGATTTGCCGCAGACAGAGCAATCAATGAATATGCAAGAAATATATGGAATACACAAAAAATATAATCCATTTTCGGCTTTTTGACGAATTTGAAACAAGTCGGTGCATTTGCTTTAAAATGCACTTGACTTTTTTCATTTTTTAGAGTAATCTAAAGATACTGAAAATAATGTGTTATTGTACATACAGTACCACAAAGTTGAAAGGGGTATCATACCAATGAAAAATTCTGATATGAAGATTATTGCTATAATTCTCAGTATAGCTCTCTTCTTCACAATCGTAACAAGCAACGCAGTTTCCATTGCTTCCGTTGTTTTCCTTGCAAAAGGTGAAACCGCACAGACCGGTACTGCAGGTGCAGGCGGCGATTCTACAAGCACAGGTGACAACAGCGCTACAAACGGCGGTTCAACAGTAACTCCCGCAGACAACGGCGGTTCAACAGTAACTCCCGCAGACAACGGTGGTTCAGCAACAACTCCTGCGGACAATGGCGGTTCAGCAGCAACTCCCGCAGGCAACAGCGGTTCAAATGCATCCACTCCCGCAGGCAACGGTGGTTCAAATGCATCCACTCCCGCAAATAACGGCGGTTCTTCAAACGGTTCCTCCGGCGGCTCAAATGCTGCAACAAGTAAGATTGACAAAGAAGCTCTTGCAATGTACCAGAAGGCTTCCAAAGACATCTGTCAGAAGGCTGTTGCCGGTTATACAAAGAAGGGCTGGCAGGCTATTGAAGGCGACCTTCAACTCAGCAAAGGTCAGAGCATTGCAGGTACTCTTAAGAACCTTATCATGGGATTTATGACACAGGAAGCCGATGCTGAAGAGAAAATCAACGCTAAAGGTTCTGACGACGCTAAAAACCGTATGGTTCCCGGCGACTGCTCAGAGAGTTACCTCGAAAGCGTTACAAAGACAACAAAGGGTAATAACTACGTTATCACAATCATTATGAAAGATCAGGTTAACCCCTCTTATAATGATGCTGACGGTCTTGTAAGAATGTCCAAGGAATTCCTTGATATTAAGGATGTTCAGGATACTGTTAAAAACGATGCAACCGTTTCAAAGGTTGTTAAGAGTGTTGACGGAACAATTACCTATAAGGCATATAAGATTACTGCCGAAATGACAAAGGACGGTAAGTTCGTTTCCATCACTCACTACGGTGTAGGCGACATTAAAGCACACGTTAATGCGGCTATTGTTGGCGAACTTGACGCTTCCGGTGCTCTTTCATTCAATGCAAGATACTACGACTTTAAATACTGATTGAATTGTTGAGGTGGCTCCCGAAAGGGAGCCGTCTTTTTTATACAAGGGCATGCTATTGTTTTTATGTAAATACATATTGACATTTTCTGTAAATTAGTTTAATCTTATGATATGGAAAAAATGCGCTTCAGATTTTAACGGCGCAAATGAAAGAGGTTAAACTTATGAAAAGCTCAGATTTAAAGATTATAGCTGTGATTCTCAGCATCGCTCTTGTTTTCACGGTTATAGCAAGCAGTGCGGTTTCGGTTGCGTCAATCGTATTCCTCGCTAAGAATAATATTACGGCAACTTCCGCAGGGGAACAGACCCAACAGGGAACTGCAACCTCCGACGGCAGTTCCGGCACAACTCCCGACGGCAGCACGGGCGGAAGTTCGACCGAGGACACTGCTTCAACAGGCGATACCTCATCAACGGGTGACACCGCTTCAACCGGCGGTACGGCTTCAACGGGCGGTACGGCTTCAACGGGAGACACCGCATCAACGGGCGGCAGCACTTCAACCGGCGACACCGCGTCAACAGGCGGCTCCGGTAGTTCAGGTTCTTCAACAACTGCATCCTGGGACAAGGCAAAAACCTTTAATTTCTATAAGGAAGCTGCTCACAAGATTTCCGCAAACGGCATTGCGGGCTACGATAAAATCGAATGGCAGGAACTTAAAGACCTCAAGGTTGGTAGCATCGGAAGTGTTGTTCAACCGTTCATTGATAAATTTATGACAACAAAAGAAGAGGCAGAGGTTAAGACTAACGCAAAGGGCTCCGACGAAGCAAAAAGACGTTTCCCCGACTGCACTCTTACTGACCTTTCTAAAGTTGTAAAGGCAGAAAAGAAAGACCTTGCCAACGGCAACTATGAAATCACAATCATTATGGCTGACGAAGATACACCCATGAACAAGCAGTCAAGTTTCCTTGCACAAGTTACAAACTCCGTTCTTTTCTGGGAAGATATTGAGGAAACAATCAAAAACGATGTTCCCGTTGTAAGTGCAATCAACAGCCGTTCCGTAAACTACAAGGGTTACAGAATTACCGCCGAAATGACAAAGGACGGCAAGTTCGTAAAACTCGGCCACTACGCAACAGTATATATTACTGCAAACGCAAAAATCACCGTTGTTACCCTTGACGTAGGCGGTACTCTCTACAACAACTGCGAATACTCAAACTTCAAATACTGATAATCGGTAAAGTCGGACGGGGCTGTAAAAAACGAAAGTTTTTTACAGCCCCTTTTTGTGTTGCCTTTTTGATAGGTATGTGCTACAATGAAAACGATAATTGTTTACGGAGGGGTACTGTGGTTCTAAAGGTATTATTTTGCTTGTGTTTAGTGGTGGAACTTTTTTGCGTGCCCTGGTATCTAAAGGCTCTATGGCCCGAAAAATGCAGAAAATCCCTTGTATTAAAAATGGTTTGTGCCACAATGTTTGTGAGCATTTGCGTCCTGTCAATGTTTATTGCGGACAACTTTTCAAGGTACGCAATAACAATGCTTGTGGGTTTTGTTTTCGGTTGGATCGGGGACTATTTCCTGCACGCAAAGCCAAGCAATGCCTATTTTGTTACAGGGTTTATAAGTTTTTTAATCGGACATATAATCTACATTGTTGCCTTTGTGAAAGCAACTCCGGTCATTGCACCGGATTATAAACTCTTTAACGGAATTGAAATTGCGGTAATTGTCGGCATTGTGGCAGTTTTGATGGTAACCGGTGAAATTATAAAGATAAAATATTCCCCGTCCTTTATCAAAGTAGCCGTAATAGTATATTTACTTGCCATCACTTCCATGGTGGCGAGAGCATCCATGCTTGGTTATTCCTACTACAAAACAGATGCAGAATTGGGTATCGTTGCATTATTGCTTTTAAGTATCGGTTCAACTTCCTTTCTACTTTCCGACATTACTTTGGGAATTATTATTTTCGGGGGACAAAAGAAGAGTTATCCCCTCAAAATTTTCAATATACTCACGTATTTTTGGGGACAGGTTATGCTTGCCTCGTCAGTTTTGTTCATAAATGCATAAGGTAGATGTTTCAGATGTTTAATGAAATTTTCAACAGAAAAAACAGCGGCTCATATAAATGGGATACAACGGTGCCCGAGGGCTTGATTGAAAGGGGGGCATATCCGCTTTCCGTTGCGGATATGGAATTTCAGGCACCCGTGGAGGTAAGAGAAGCAGTCAAAGAATACGGTGAAAAAGGCTTTTTCTGTTATACGGACAGTGATGAAGAATATCGCGACTGCGTCCGTGAATTTATGTTCCGCCGTCACAATTTCAAAATAGAAAACGATTGGATTGTATGCGTTGGCGGAGTTGTTTTTGCCATAAATACCGCCATTCGCGCCTTTACGAATAAAGGGGACAAGGTTATAATTCAATCCCCCGTGTATTACCCCTTTTCAAATTCCATTATCAATAACGGCAGAGTTGTGGCGGACAATCCACTTGTTCGTGACGGCAACAGTTACAAAATGAATTTTGAAGAACTTGAAATAATTGCAAAACAACCCGATGTAAAACTTATGCTTTTGTGTAGCCCTCACAATCCCGTGGGTAGAGTCTGGACAATGGAAGAACTTAAAAGGGTGGGAGAAATCTGCCTTAAAAATGACGTTGTTCTTGTAAGTGACGAAATACATTTCGACCTTGTAAGAAAGGGTGTTGAGCATACGGTCATCAACAATGTTGATAAAGCCATTGCCGAAAATACGGTGATATGCACCGCCGTCAGCAAAACTTTTAACCTTGCGGGATTGGGTACTTCAAATATCATAATTGCCAATTACGAATTGCGCGAAAAGTTCCGGAAACAACTTGGGGCAGACGGTTACAGCTGTATCAACTGTGTTTCCCGACCCGCCACCATTGCCGCCTATACAAAATGCGATTATTGGATTGATGCGGTCAACGACTATATTGATGAAAATATAAAGCTGGTTGAGAATATTTTAAAGGATGTTCCCGTAATTAAAATTTGCGACTGTCGGGGTACATATTTAATGTGGCTTGATATGAGCGCTTTGGGAATGAGCGACGAGGAACTTGATTTGTTTTTGCAGAATGAATGTAATATAATTCAGGACCCGGGTTATTGGTTCGGTGAGGGGGGCAAGGGCTTCGCAAGGCTCAATGTTGCCTGTCCCCGAAGTATTCTTGAAAAATGTATAAATGAATTAAAAAAACAAGTGATAAAAAGGGTGAGCGGAAAATGAAAAAATTACTTTCTATGATTGTTATTGTATGCGTTTTAACGGGTGTTTGCACCATGACCGCTTTTGCACAGACCACCCAAGCCTCCACGGATGTTGATGCCACTGAAAAAGGTGCAACGACTGAAACTACCGAATTTGTTCTTGAAATTGATGTGAATGAAAGATACACCGATATTTTTGACGATACGGACGGCACCGAAACAGAAGAAACCAATGAAGAAAAAGGAACCGGTAAGACGGTGTATATCGCAATCCTCTGTGCGGCTTTGGTAGTGTCCGTGGTAATTCTTGCGGTTTCTTTGAAACGCGTACCCAAAGAGGAAGATATTGACATTTCCGGTCAGAATAAAATCAGAAAAGACAAAGAGGAATAAGCATATCCATGAGAAAGATTTTAAGCAGAACAAGGGCGGCAGTTGACGATTACAAAATGATTCAATCGGGGGACAAAATTGCGGTAGGTGTTTCGGGAGGAAAGGACTCCGTAATGCTTTTGAAAGCCCTTTGCGATTTGAAACGATTTTATCCCGAAAATTTTGAAATCGTGGCAATAACCCTTGATATGCGTTTTGATAATCAGGACGGGGATTTTTCTTCAATTCAGAAGTTCTGTGAGGATAATAATGTTGAGTATGTAATTAAAAAAACGGATTTATACGAAATCGTTTTCAATATAAGAAAAGAGGAGTCACCCTGTTCCCTCTGTTCAAAAATGCGTAGGGGAATTCTCCACGATACCGCAAAGGAACTCGGATGTAACAAAATTGCCCTCGGACACCATCTTGACGACGCGGCGGAGACATTTATGATGAATTTGCTCATTGAAAGCCGTATCGGGTGTTTTGCCCCTGTAACATACCTTTCAAGGCGTGATATCACCATGATACGCCCCCTTGTATATGTTCGTGAAAGTGCTGTGGAACAGGCTGTGGAACGGCTTAATTTGCCCGTTATAGAAAGCAAATGCCCTGCCAATGAGAAAACAAAGCGTGAGGATGCAAAAGTGCTTTTGAGAAAACTTTCAGAAGAATACGGTGATGTGCCCGAGCGAATTATCGGCGCAATGCAAAGGGCAGAAATAGACAGATGGGAAATATAAGTAGGAAGTAATAGTTAAGAGTTAAGAAGTAAGAGGTAGATTTTAAGTGAAAAAGTTTCGGCGGTTCCGACCTTGTGGGGGTGGAACCGCCGAATTTTTTAAATATGCTATTGTTAATACTGAGTGCTGCTTAACGCAAATCCTTAATAGCCGAAACCGCCGCCGAAATAACTGCTGAAAGGATTTGTTGTTTCTTCTTGCTGAACTATGGCGTTTTCGCCCTTGTCCTCGACTAATTTGATTTTTGCATCAAATTTTGTGCTGACGGAACCCGAGTTGTTAAGTCTGCAAACAGAGACTGTAAGTGTGTCACCAACATTGCTGCTTTCTATAGCTTCAAGGAGTATATCCGTCGTGTCCAAAGATTGACCGTTTACAGCTGTGATTATATCACCGACTTTGATGCCTTGATTTTGTAAATCGCTGGTTTCTGTTATGGAAGCTATAACAATTGAACCATAGGGAATATTGTTTTTCCATGCAATTGCGGAGTAGGTGTAGTCGCTTGCAACACTGTAATAGGTAATTCCAAGCATGGGTCTGTTTGTAACATAGCCGTTGGCTACAATATCGTTATAAATCTCCAACATTGTATTGGAGGGAACAGCGAAGCCCATACCTTCATAATCCGTTGAAGAAATTTTTGAAGAATTAAGACCGATAACCTGACCGTATTCGTTGAGAAGTGCACCACCGGAGTTACCGGGATTTATAGCAGCATTATGCTGAATACAGGGAAGGTCATAAGCACTTGTGCTTGATGCCACAGGTCTGTCTATGGCACTTATGATACCGTTTGTAAATGAGCCGAAGAAAACTGTTCCTCCGGGATTTCCGATAGCATAAACCTTTTGACCCACAGTAAGCTTATCAGAGTTGCCGAAAGTTGCGGCAGTAAAGCCGGTTTTGTTGACTTTAAGGACACCGATATCGGTTTTTGTATCGTAGCCCACAATTTCTGCTTCAAATTCCGTTTCGTCGCTGAACTGAATCTGTACGCTGACGCCCTTATCGGAAATTACATGGGCGGCGGTAAGAATGTAAGTGCTTGCTTTCTTGTCATCCTCGCCGACAATTATACCGGAGCCTTCACCCACTTTTTGATTTTGAGAATATACAATAACACCAACATTGATTTCTTTTGCTACATCATAAATCTGTTCGGGTGTCATAGCACCGTCACCTGAATATTCGGAGAAAGAAAGGGGAGAATCCTCAACATTTGCCTCAGCACCGGAACCGGAACCGGAACCGTTGCCTTTGCTGTCGCCGCTACCGTTACCTGAATTTTGCTCGGTTTTAACAGTATTGTCGTTGTTACCAGTAACTGTCAGACCTATGGCAACGGAGGCGATTACAATGCAAACACAAATCAATGCCACAAAGAGATTTCTGCCCGCATTCTTCTTTTTTGGGGGCTTGTTAGGAGAAATGTATGCCCTTTGGGTATATGGGGGAGTACCGTATTGTGAAGTATTTGTATTGTAGGACTGTTGAGTGTAATGGGTTTGAGTATATTGACTTTGCCCGTACTGTCCCTGCTGATTATAGGGGGCGTTGTAGGGAGCGGAATATTGAGTATTCCCCGTGGGAGAATTATCAGTAGGTGTATTATCCGTTGGTGCAGTATTCTGCTGTGTCGGGGGTGTTTGAGGTGTTGTATCACCGCCGTAAACATTATTTGAATTGAAATTATCGTCCATATATATTCCTCCGATATGAAATATTATTTCGGCAATTTTACCGTAAATCTTGTATATGTGTCGGGTTCGCTTTCAACTGTTATAGTTCCACCGTGTAGGTCAACTATACTTTTCACAAGGAAGAGTCCCAGTCCTGTACTTTTAACATCGGTGCTACGTGATTGGTCAACTTTGTAAAACCTTTCAAAAACTTTTCCGATATCTTTCTTGGGAATACCTTTTCCGCTGTTAGTTACAGAGAAATACGCGAATCGTTTGTCAGAAGCTGTGTTTATTAAGATTTTACCGCCCTCATTTGTGAATTTAACGGCATTGTCCACCAAATTGTAAACAACTTGGTCAATCATGGCACTGTCACCGTGTACGGTAATAGGTTGTAATTCCTCAAAGCCCTCAACTTCAATATTCTTTTGGGAAGCCAACTGCTCGAAGCCCAGGAAGGTTGAAACAAGCTTTCCGGAAATATCGAACTGTTCAATATTCAAATCAACGTTTCCCGTTTCAATTTTTGAAATGTTAAGCATCATTGTAACCATTTTTGACAAACGGTTGATTTCCGAAGAAACAATCTCTAAATAGTAGTTTTGCTTTTCCGGGGGGATAGTGCCGTCAATAATGCCGTTAATAAAACCGCCGATGGTGGTCATTGGGGTTTTAAATTCATGTGAAACGTTGGCAACAAAACTTCTTCGCGAGTTTTCAAGTTGTTCGAGGGAGGTTGCCATTGAATTGAATTTTGTAATAAGTCCTGCTAATTCGTCGTGGGAATGAAGTTCAGGAACCCTGTATGTGAAGTCCCCCGAGGAATAACAACGGGTTGCATTTTCAAGGTTGCGGATTGGTTTAGCGATTCGTTCCGTCATGAAATAAACTGCAATCGTAACAAGAATCAAAGCAAGACCTGCCGCAAACAGAAACATTCTCAGAACATTTCTTAAATTGTTGACCATTGTTCCCTCGACGGGGGCGGCAACAACTGCAATGGCGGTGAATTCCTTGTTTATGAAAACGGGCTCCATGGAAACGGAATGGAGACTGTTGTAAAAGGAATCCATTGTAGAAAACTCCGAAAGGCCACCATTCTTTGCTCTTTGAATATACGCTTTTGACAAGGCGAGACCGCTATGCTTTTCGCAAGCGTTGGTGTTAAGGGAGAACCCGGAAAGCATTTCCGCACAAACGGCAACTGAGCCGTCCTTATTACAAATAAAGACATCGTACCCTGTGCAATCCGACATAAGTTCAAGAGAATTTAAAAGAACGAGTGCTGAACCCTCGGGATTACGACTAATTGTGGATGACTCCACAAGTTCTACCATTGTTGTGGATATTTCTTTTGCATAGCGAGAGGTGTTATCTCGGTTTTGAGTTTTGTAAAAGCCGGTAACAAAAATCATCAGCGCCAGACCGATTATAAAAAAACTTATAAGTACGATTGCGGAAAAAATGAAAAAATATTTAAAGAAAAATGCACCTTTTTTTGAATGTATGTGTGCCATTATATCACCGCAAATTATTTTGTTTCAAATTTGTAGCCAACACCCCAAACGGTTTTAAGCTCCCATTTGTCAGAAACACCTTCAAGCTTTTCTCTGAGGCGTTTAACATGTACGTCAACAGTTCTTGAATCGCCGTAGTATTCAAAGCCCCATACCTCGTCAAGAAGTTGGTCCCGAGTATAAACTCTGTTGGGGTTGCTTGCAAGGTGGTAAATAAGTTCAAGTTCCTTGGGGGGAGTTTCCACTGTTTTTCCGTCAACTTTCAACTCATAATTTGTAAGGTTAATGGAAAGTTTATCGTAAGAAACTTCTTTGAGAGAATCCGCAGAGGGAGTCTGGGTGGCAGAACGGCGAAGCACCGCCTTAACACGTGCAATAACCTCTTTTGTTTCAAATGGTTTTGTTATATAGTCGTCAGCTCCAAGTTCAAGCCCCAAAACTTTGTCAAAGGTTTCGCCCTTTGCTGTAAGCATGATAATGGGTGTTTGAGAGGATTTTCTGATTTCTCTGCAAATTTGCCATCCATCCATACCGGGCAGCATTATATCAAGCAGTACAAGGTCGGGTTTGAGTGCCTCAAAGGCAGTTAATGCCGCCGCACCGTCTGTTACGATATCGGCATGGAAACCGTCTTTCTCTAAATAGAGTCTTAACAGTTCGCAAATGTTGTTGTCATCATCGACGATAAGAATTTTTTCATTGGACATATAAATTCCTCCTTCTGAAATCTATCTTATGGAAAATATTATATACTATTCAAATGCAGAAGTTATGAACAATTTTTAAAATAAAATAGTTTTTATTAAAAACAATGACAGAATACTAAACGTGTAAGTAGTCTGTCATTGTGGCTTAGATTTTATTCTTTCGTGCTTCTTTGTTTTCTCGCTTTTCTTTTTTTCGTCTTTCTTTTGATTTTCTTGCTCGTATTTTTTTGCTTTCGGCTATTTTACTTTTATTCTTTTTTGAAACAAATACAGTTACCGCGATACCTATAAGAAGTAGCAGGATACAAACCGCAGAAACTATTGCTGCAATTTTCGGAATATCTTCCTTGCCAAGCGAATCTGAACCATCAGCAGTTGTGGATTCTGTCGCTTTTTTATTTGTAAGTACCACGGAAACAATACCGTCGTCGTTAAGAACATAACTGTAACCCGCGGGCAATGTTTCGTAGGTTGAGTCTTTGACAATGTTTCCGTATTGGTCAACAAGTTGTCCCTTTTCGTTAAGAGTTAAAACTGAGTTAAGAACAGGTGACGCGGCATTATTAAGGTTATTGATTGCATTGTTAATGTCGGGACCCTGTAAATTTCCGTTTTGATCGATTTGGGTATTGTCAATAATATCGGAATTAAGAGTGGGAATTATGCCCGTAAGATCGCTGTCAGCGGGAGCGGTGCTACCTTGGTAAACATTTACTTTATAAACGGTAGTTTCAACTTTTTTTCCCGCTACATAACGGGAAACAATGGTGATTGTTTCCTTTGCTTTTCCGGTCAATTCAACAAGTGCGTAGGCGGCTTTTGCAACATCAACACCGTTAATGGAAACCGATGCACCCGTTTTGCTGATCGGGTTTGGGTTTACGGAGATATTACTTCTTATGCTGTCAAGATGAATGTCGTATTCGTAAATATCGGAATAAAATTCGTTTTTTAAATCGAAACGGTCGGTCTTTTGAAGTACAAGTTTGAAACATTCCTCATAGGTGTATTTGGATTGAGAAATTGTAAGTTTTGCATCCTCATAAGCCATACGCTGGAGTATGTAATAGGGGGTTGTGCCCTTGCTCAAGGCCTTTTTCAATGCAGTGGGGTCAACAGTAACGGAATACTGTGTTCCCAGCATCGCCGCAAGATATTTATGACGGACTTCCTCGGTAGTTGCGGTTTCGGAGTCAATGGCGATACCGGCATTGCGAATTGTCATAATAGCAACGCGGCGGTAAACCTCTTCTCTCTGAATTGTAGGGATTTCCTTGGGAGAAACGTAACCTTGTGTATATAGAGTCATTAAAGATGTATAATAGATATAATCGTCAAGATTTCCTATGGTTGCGTTACCGAAAAATTTGAGGAGAAATTCGGTTAATTCGGAATCGTTGCCTGAAAGAGCCATCAAGTATATTACAACGGCTTCTTCCAAAGTGGTACCCCGGGGAATGGTGAGTTCTTTACCCGTCAAAACGTAGTAAAAGTCGTTTTTCATCATTGCGTAAAGGGCGCTGATCATAAGAAGTTTCTCGGGATCGTTTTCGTCCTCTTCGGTAACTATAATTCCGTGATTTCTCAACCACTCTGCCTTTGTTTTGTCGCTGACATCCGGGTCGGAAATAACGTTGAGAGCACCGATCTGTTCAAGAAGATAGAGGTAGGCGGCTCTTTGTGAATCTTCGTCAAGTGTGTACATTTCTATGTATTCTTCAACCTGGGCTTTAAAGTGGGGGGCATCCGTTGTATAGGGATAACTTGTAACGGGGTGGAGAATTTCCGCGTTCATAAGGCCGCTTGTAGAGAGCATATCCTCTTTAATAACAAGTTGCCTGAGCCAGGAGGGGTCGTTTTCCTCATATTTGTACTGTGTTTTTACACCGAGGTTTGTAGCGTCAAATACCGGAGCAAAATCTCTTGCGAAAGCGGAGGGACACAGAATTGCAATGTTGAGCAACAGGCACAACATTGTTACAAAGATTTTTTTCATTTGTTTCATAAGCCCTCTCCTTTCTAAAAAATTTAACTTTGTCATCATTCAGTATAGCAAATAATTCCTTTCAGGTCAATGAACTATTTGTTAACTGAAAATGAAAATACCGTTGTAGTTGTGTACTCTTCTCCCGCGTCAAAAACGCATTTGCACCAATCGGGGTGATTGGGGGAGTCGGGGAATACCTGTGTTTCGTAACAGAAAGCGGTTCTGTGGTTAATGGGGAGACCGCCCTTTCCCGTAAGTGTTCCGTCAAGAAAGTTTCCTGTGTAAAGTTGAATTCCCGGTAAATCGGTTTTAACATCCATCCTAATGCCGCTTTTATCACCAATGGCGGAGGCGACAAATTTCAATGTGCCGTCATAGTCCGCAATACAGAAGTTGTGATCGTAGCCCATGCCGTTTTTAAGTTGAATGTGGTCATCGTCAATATCTCTGCCGATAGGTTTAGGCTCTCTGAAATCAAAGGGCGTGCCGGTGACGGAGGGAAGTTCGCCCGTGGGAATACTGTTTTTATCAATGGGAGTGTAACGGTCGGCATTGATTGTTAATATGTGATTCAGCACATCACCGCCGTCAAACCCGTTAAGGTTGAAGAAAGCGTGGTTTGTAAGGTTAATAACTGTTTTTTTGTCGGAAACTGCCTTGTATGCGATAATTAAATCATCCTCGTCGGTGAGTGTGTATGTAACGCAGACGTCAACATTTCCGGGGAAACCCTCCTGTCCGTCGGGACTGTGATATGTGAACTTGACCGCATTTTCAGTCAAAATTTCACCATACCAAAAAGCCGAAGAGTATTCGGCTCCCCCATGGAGTGAGGTAATGCCCTTTTCGTTGCGCGTAACATTGAATTCCGTGCCGTCGATAAAGAATTTTCCGTCTTTTATGCGGTTTGCATACTGACCGACTATAACACCTTGGTAGTCGCCTTGTGTAAGGTGATCTTCAAGTGTATCAAAACCCACAAGAATATCAATGAACTTTCCGTTTTTATCTTTAACAAACAACTTGTCAAGGGTGGCACCTTTTTCAAGAAGCTGTGCTTTCATTCCGTTTTTATTTTCAATAGTAAAAGAACTTACTTCTTTATCTTCCGATTTACCGTAGAAGCGTTTTATAACAGACATTGCAAACCTCCACATGATAATGTTGTATATATAATAATACTATATGTGGCGGGAAGTCAAGAAACAAAAGGTAAGTTAAATAAATTAACATAATTTTATCAAATACTTAACATTTGATTTCTTAGGTTACATTGATTATTCTTGATATTTATGGTATAATTAGCCAACAATACCTGTTAGGAAGGAGCGTGACACCATGGAATTTGTAAGCACGATTGCACCTGTGCTCAGATATCTTATGCTCGGTATAGTGCTTTTTGTCACCGTGAGGATGTTGATTGCTCTTTTTTGCAAAAAAACGACGGACCCTTTGCGTGCAAAACTTGTCAACACCATAACGGGAGAAGGAATTTCCCTATACGACAGAGAACTTTCAATAGGCAGAAACAAAAAATGCGATGTTGTGCTTCCTTTTGAAACAATCTCACGTCTTCATGCAGTTATTGCTTATAGAAATAAGGGCTTTGTTGTGTTCGATACCTTCTCAAAATCCGGTGTAACGGTGAACGGAGAAAAGATTCAGGGCAAAAGCTATATCTGTGACGGCGACATTATCGGAATGGGCGGTCTTGAATATGAACTCAAGGAATATCGTTACAAATACATAAAGGACAAGAGTGGTGGTACAGGACGTCCATCCTATGCCGTTACACTTATTTTGCTCGGATTATTTAATATTTTTTCAATGCTTATCAATATGTTTCCCGATGGCAAAGCAAGTGTTCAGATCGTTTGTGTTTATTTAGGATTTATTGCGTTGCAGTGGCTCTATTTTGCCTTTGCGTCGTTTGTAATGCGAATAAACAATTTTGAACTTGAAATGATAGGGTTTATGTTTTCCTCAATAGGACTTGCAATTGTGGGGAGTATGTATCCCGATACGGTTCTTAAACAGTTTCTTGCGATTGTGTTGGGTGTAATCCTTTATTGTGCCCTTGTAATGTTTATGCGGTTTTTGAACCTTGTAAAAACGCTTCGTTGGGGAGTGGCATTTTGTGCAATCGGACTTTTGGCAATAACTCTTGTTATAGCTGAGCCAACGAACGGAGCTTTAAGCTGGTTGTCCTTGGGAGGAGTATCGCTTCAACCCTCGGAGTTTGTTAAGGTTGCCTTCATTTTTGCAGGTGCAGTTACTCTTGAAAAACTCCAATCCATAAGGCATTTGACAATGTACATTATATTTGCCGCCGCTTGTGTGGGCGAACTTTTCCTGATGTATGATTTCGGTGCGGCTTTAATATTCTTCTTTACTTTTATAGTCATTGCTTTTATGCGTTCCGGCGACATCAGGACTCTTGTTCTCATTTGTATAGTGGCAGCCTTGGGCGCGGGCTTGATTATTGTTTTCAAACCATACGTTGCAAGCCGTTTTTCCACCTATCTTCACGTGTGGGAGTATATGGACGAGGGCGGTTATCAGCAGACGAGAACCCTTATATATACTGCTTCCGGCGGACTTTTCGGACTTGGATTGGGCAACGGTGAACTGCGTAATATATTCGCCGCGGCGGAGGATTTGGTATTTGGTGTGGTCTGCGAAGAATTTGGCATGATAATGGGATTTTTGATTCCTCTTGTATATGGTGCAATTGCAGTTTGGGCAGTTGTAAATTCGGGAAAAACAAAATCCACCTTTTATTCAATAGCCGGTACGGCGGCAAGTGCGATGTTGCTTTTTCAGACCATGCTTAATATATTCGGTGTTACAGACCTTTTACCTCTCACAGGTGTTACGTTGCCGTTTATAAGTAAAGGCGGCTCGAGTGTGATAAGTTGTTTTTGTTTGCTTGCTTTTATAAAAACTATTGATACAAGAACTTATGCAAGTTTTAAACCCGATATTAAAATATTTCAAAATGTTCAATCGGGAGGTAGAGAAAAATGAAAATGACCTCAAGACGAGGATTTGTTGTTTTGATTCTTGTGGCAGTAGTTGTAGCAGGTCTGGGATTTTTAGGTTACAAACTTGCGGTGAACGGCGAAAACTGGGCAACCCTTAGGGCAAATGAACACCTGACCGAAGACGGCAGTTTTATTGCCGCAGGTAATATAACCGACCGCAACGGTGAGATACTTGCTAAAACGGAGAATAACGAGAGGGTGTATAACGATTCTGAAAGGATAAGACGCTCCACACTCCATATTGTAGGGGATACGGAAGGGTATATTTCCTCCGGTGTCCAGACTGCCTACAAAACACAACTTATAGGCTACAACAGAATAACAGGACTGTATTCCTTGGTGAAAAACGGACGGGGAAACGATGTTAAACTGACCCTTGACAGTGAGATTTGTGCAACGGCTTACGACAAACTTAACGGCAGAAAGGGAGTTGTTGCCGCTTATAACTATAAAACGGGGGAGCTTCTTTGCTCCGTTTCAAGCGGTAACTACGATATTCGCAATAAGCCCGACTCTGCAGAAATTGAGGAAAATGCCGACGGCAAGTACGACGGAATTTATATGAACCGCCTTATTGACGGATTATACACTCCCGGTTCGGTTTTCAAAATTGTTACTGCCGCAAGTGCGGTGGAGAATATAAGTGAAATCAGCAGTTGGGAATATACATGCAAAGGGGAAACTGTTATTGACGGTGTCAAGGTTACCTGTCCTCACCGTCACGGAAAATTGACATTTAAAACCGCTTTTTCAAATTCTTGTAACTGTGCTTTTGCACAATTGGGCGACGATTTGGGTAAGGAAAACCTTTCCGCAACCGCTAAAAAGTTCGGTTTTGGAGAAAGTTTTTCATTCGGTAAAGTGACAACGGAAAAAAGCAGATTTGATTTGACGGATGCCGAGAGGGGCGACGTTGCCTGGGCAGGTGTGGGACAATACACAACTCTTGTAAATCCCTATCACATGCTCACCTTGGTAGGCTCAATAGCCAATGAGGGAACTGCGATTTTACCATATGCAATTTCCTCGGTTCAGACCCCGGATGGCAAGATTATTGAGGAAACAACCGCACAATCCCGTGAATACATTTCTCCGGAGGTTGCAAATCTCGTGAAGGAGATGATGCGTTTCACCGTTGAAGACAACTACGGTGATTGGCGTTTCCAAGGCCTTGAAATGTGCGGTAAAACAGGTACTGCGGAGGTTTCCGATGACGAGGCCCCTCATTCCTGGTTTGTGGGATTTTCTAAAAATCCCGCCTGTCCCGTTGCAATAGTTGTAGTTGTGGAAAACGGCGGTTGGGGTTCCTCGGCGGCATTACCCATTGCTTCTGCGGTAATGACAAGTGCATACAAGGCGCTGTCATGATTTACATTTTTTTCAAGTTGGATTTTATTGACTTATTATTCCGTATATAGTAAAATAATAATTCAGTATCAAAATAAAAGAGAGCGAAAGGCTGAAATAAATGAGTTTTATAGAATTTGATTCCGTTTACAAAAGATATAAAATGGGCGAAGTTGTTATCAATGCTGCCGACGGTGTTACCTTTAATATTGAGCAGGGAGAGTTCTGCATAATCGTGGGTGCCAGCGGTGCCGGTAAAACAACCGTTCTAAATATTCTCGGCGGTATGGATGACTGCGATGACGGTAAGGTCCGTGTAGCGGGTGATCTTATTAACGAATACGACAGCAAGCGCCTTATTGAGTACAGACGTTATGACGTGGGCTTTGTTTTCCAGTTTTATAACCTTGTTCCCAACCTTACGGCACTTGAAAATGTTGAACTTGCTACCCAAATCGGTACAAAGGCACTCAATCCTACAAAGGTGCTTGAAAGAGTGGGCTTGGGCGAAAGACTTGACAACTTCCCCGCACAACTTTCGGGTGGTGAGCAACAGCGTGTTTCAATCGCCCGTGCCCTTGCAAAGAATCCGAAAATTCTTTTGTGCGATGAGCCCACGGGTGCTCTCGACTATAACACGGGTAAGCAGATTCTCAAATTGCTTCAGGACACAAGCCGTGAAACAGGTATGACGGTTATTGTTATTACTCACAACCAGGCACTTACGCCCATGGCGGACAGAGTTGTTACCATGAAAAGCGGACGAGTTGTAAAAATAGAAACCAATGAAAACCCCATGTCAGTAGCAGATATCGAGTGGTAAGAGGAAGTAAATCATGACAAAAGCTTATGTTACAGACAGTTTGCGGTCTATAAAACGCTCCTTCAGCCGTTTTGTTTCGATTATAGCAATCGTGGCAATGGGTTGCGGACTGTTTTGCGGACTTAACGCGGTAGGTCCCGATATGCGTGAAACCGCAAATGAATATTACGATACATATAACCTTATGGATATAAGGTTGCAATCCTATCTGGGACTGTACGATGAGGACCTTGAACAGATTCGCACAATAGAAGGTGTTGAATCCGTACAGGGTGTAAAATTCGTGGACGGTTATGTCCAGACCTATTCCGAAGATAAGGACAAATATGATGGTATTGTCGATATCGACGGTTCCGAACTTACGGTCAGAGTAATGGGTGTGGATTTGCTCAAGGCGGTGGATTTCCAAAACGGCATTGATGACCCCAATTATATTAACCGTCTGAAACTTATTGAAGGACGTTATCCGGAAGCGGAAAACGAGTGCGTTGTTACCTGCAGTGACCTTACTACACCGGAGCAGTTTAAAATCGATAGTACTATTAAGGTTGTTGGGGATGACGAGGAGATTACATATTATCTTAAAAACAACACATTTACTATTGTAGGTATAATTCAAACGCCCTATTGGATTTCATACGAGCGCGGTGTTACAACTGCCGGAAGCGGCAAGTTGGGTGACTTTATTTATGTTACAAATGACGCTTTTACCGACAAAATAAATTATTACAGCGAGGCTTATGTTACTCTTGAGGGCGCCGATGAATTTGATGCTTATACGGATGAGTATGACGAATTCGTAAGCGGTATGCAGCAGAAAATAGCCGAGGCAAGCGAGCCCATTGCCGCCACAAGACGTGCTCAACTTCTTGTGGGACTTGAAAGCAAACTTGAAACTGCCAAGGGACAGATTGAACAGGCGGAAGAAAGTGTGGGCGCAAAACTTGAAGACGGCAAAGCACAACTTGACCAACTCTATGAATTAGAGAGGGACGGTGAAAAACTCCTTTTGGAAGCCCAAGCGAAGATGGACGAGGAATATAAAAACGCTCAATCCCAACTTCAAGCGGGTAATGAAGAATATATGTCATCCGTAAATGAGTATAATGAAAAATACACAACCGTTTCCAATAAAAAGATTGAACTTGCAAACAAGAAAACCGAATATAACTCCAAACGAATGGAAGCGGATGCGGCAAAGGAAAAGTTGGATGAAGCAAAAACGCAACTTTCCTTGGCGGAAGCGGAAATAAAGGTTACGGAAAACCTTATTACAAGTACCCAATCAACTCTTGAAACCTTACAGGCTAATCAGGATGTGGCACAGGAGGATTTGCATCTTGACCAGATTGCCGACAGACTCCAGGAAACCAATCCCGAACTCGCGGATATTCTGCGGTCAGCATCGGGTCTTACCGCACAGGGTATGGCGGCGGATGCCATTGTAGAGGTTGAACAACTTCTTGACCAGTACCAGACTGAACTTGCAGTTGCAAAGGATCAGAAGGAAAAAGGTCAGATTGAATACGATGCAAAGAAAGCGGAGTACGATTCCGCGGATGCTCAACTTACTGCCGCCAAGAAAGAACTTGACTCGGCAGAGGCACAACTTGTTGATGCGGAAAGACAACTTGAAGAATTTAAAGCACAGATTGAAGCGGGCGGGGACGAACTTCAGTACGGCTCCATAGAGGCCCAGACTAAATATATGACTGCCCAGGCGGAACTTGCTTTGGCAAGTACCCAGTATCAGAATATCAAAGCGATTATTGAGCAGGCAGAAAAAAAATATAACGAAAGTGTGGAAGAAGTCAATGCCAAAATCGGAGCCGTTAAAACGGAGTACGAAAAGGGACAGGACCTTCTTCACAATATAAAGGAAAATGTGGGTTGGTCCGTTTATACCCGTCACGATTCTCCCGGTTACACGGGCTACGGACAGGCGGCGGACAATATGGTGAGTCTTGCCTATATTTTCCCAACATTCTTCTTTATAGTTTCAACCCTTGTTTGTCTTACAACAATGACAAGAATGGTTGAGGAGGAGAGAACACAACTGGGTACTCTCAAAGCCTTGGGTTATTCCGACAAAATGATAACGGGAAAGTACATACTCTATGCCGCAGTGGCGAGTGCCATAGGTGTTATATTGGGCACGGTTATTTTCTCAATCGGTATTCCTTTGGCGATATGCGACGCGTGGGGAATTATGTACGAAATGCCGCAGACAATCATTCAGTTTATGCCCCTTTATATAATACTCGGTGTACTTATTTCCATTGGTACAACCGTTCTTGCGGCTTACCTTGCCTGCCGTAAGGAACTTGCTTGCGTGCCTTCAATTCTTATGAGACCCAAGCCTCCCAAAGCGGGTAAAAGAGTGTTCCTTGAAAATATTGATGCAATTTGGAGTAAACTCAGTTTCACTTCAAAGGTTACCGTCAGAAACCTTTTCAGAAACAAGAAAAGATTTATTGTTACCGTTATCGGTATTGCAGGTTGTACAGCCCTTATTGTTTCCGCCTTCGGACTTCGTAATGCCATCGGCAGTGTTATTGATAATCAGTACGGCAAAGAAAACGGCATTGCAAAATATGATTTGCAGGTGGTTCTCAAAGATGGCGAATCGGACTACGAAAACAGCAATATTGTAAGCGATATAAATGCCCTTGACGGTATTGAAAGTTCAATGCTCGGTTATTTGAAAGTTTGTACCGGATATTCCGACAGAAGTGACAAGGATATGGAAATTGATATTCTTGTGCCCGAGGATCCCGCAGGATTCCAGAACTTTATAGATTTGGGTCTTAACGGAAAGGATGTTCCCCTGACGGATGAGGGTGCCGTAATTACCAAAAAACTTGCGGACAAAACAAAAACCCACATAGGTGATACCTTAACGATTTCATGGATGGAGGGGTCAAAAACAGTTGAGTATGATGTAGTTGTAACGGGTATTGTTGATAACTATACATTCCACTATGTATATATGACACCCTACTATTTCAGTACGCTTCTCAATTCACCCCTTACCTATAACTATCTTTTCTGCAAGGTTGATAATGCCTTCACTACGGAAGAAAGGGCATACCTTGAAAAGAGCGTAAATGAAATCCGCGGTGTAAACGGTTCCGTGTTTACAACGGTTGTTATTGATAACTTTAAGAACATCGTTAACACCCTTAACCTTGTTATTCTTGTGCTCATTATAGCGGCAATGTCCTTGGCACTTGTTGTTTTGTACAACCTTAACAACATCAATGTCAATGAACGTATAAGGGAACTTGCAACCTTGAAAGTTCTCGGTTTCTATAACGGAGAGGTATCTGCCTATATCTACCGTGAAAATATTTTCCTGACAGTTATAGGTATCGCTTTGGGTCTTGTTCTGGGTATTCCTCTCAATATTGCGGTTGTGGGTGTAGTTGATATTGATCAGCTCACATTTAACACCCATCTTAAACCCACAAGTTTCCTTATAGCAATTCTGATGACTGTTGTGTTCGCAATAATCGTCAATTTGCTAATGCACTTCAAACTGAAGAAAATCAGTATGGTTGAATCTTTGAAGTCAGTTGAATAACCAAGACAAAATAATAAAGGGGCTGTAAAAAAAGTGTAGAACGCATAAAACCCGATATATAAAGGTTTATTTTGCCTCTGAAACAACTTTAAACGGTGTTAAAAGAAACAAAAACCAAAAAATAAATATAAAATAATGTTTCATGCTATGAACAAACTTCGCCACTCGACGTACCTGTGTACGCCTTCGGGTAGCCGATAACAAGGCTGAAGCCTTGTTATCGCTCAGTTTGTCCATTCTACGCATTTTTTCCAAGCCCCTAAAAATGGGATGTAAAAAAACTTTTGTTTTTTTACATCCCATTTTTATGTAAATATCTTAGTTTTCAATGTCCGCGTAAAGTTGTTTCGTTTTGTATGAACCATTTATGTAAAGATTTGCACACAACTTTGCCAAATCATGGGGAGAAACTTTCATTCCGTCATCCAACCAGTCAATACATATACCGATCATGGCGGTAATAACAAAGTTTGAAAGGTACTTTGCAGGATTATCATCGCTGAAAACTTCCTTGGTGTTGGGAATATTCACAAGCATAAGATGTTTAATATAGCTGTATAAGCGGCTGTTTACGTCGTTATTGATTATGAAACGTACCAATTCTTCGTTTTCCTGACAGAAAGTCAGGAGTCTTTCTGAATATTCCGTGAAACCGTCAATAGTGGAAACCTCAACGGATGCCTTTTTAACTACCGCGGTGAAAGCCTCGTAAGCCTCGTTTTGGATTTGTTGGAGCATATCAATAAGGTCCGTGTAATAGAAGTAAAAGGTTGCCCTGTTTACATCCGCAAGAGAGGTAAGCTCAGTAACGGTAATTTCGTTAATTGATTTCTCATTAAGTAAGGTTAAAAGTGCGTCGCGAAGTGCTTTTTTCGTCCTTTTTACGCGGCGGTCATTATGATTGATTTTTCTGTATTCTGCCATTTTGTTTCCTCACACTTATAACATAAGATTCGTTTGTTTAAAAAACGACAATATAAGTTTATCATACAAGTGTAGAATAATCAAGTAGAGAATGTATGGGGGATGTAAAAAATTTACATTTTTACATCCCCCATACAAATTATTCATTAGTCGGTATAAAAGTTTTGCGTGCCATAGTATTTATAGTCGGAAGTTTCTTTGTACGCATAGCCTATGCCGAGATATTTATAAGTTTTATTTAATATGTTCTTTCGGTGGCTTTCCGAGTTATACCACCCATTTGCAATTCCGTACGGATCGGTGTAGCCTGCAACTATATTTTCGGCACATGCAGACCATGTAACACCGCCTGCGGTCAGACGTGCTCCTACCCGTTTGCCGTCGGGATTCTCATGGGCAAAGAAATTTCGGGTTGCCATATCGGTGCTATGTGCCCTTGCAACTGTTGATGCATCCGAACTGTATTTTAAAACAGGGATTTTGTTCATTGCTCTCAAGCCGTTAGTTAAATGGAAGTTAAGTTGTTCATTAACGGTGTATTTAGTGGTTTGAGCAAGATTGTAAGCATCTCCCACGGTGGCACAGAAACTGTATTTTCTGTTGCCGTTGAATTCTTCCTTATAAACAGTTAATGAAATGTCGCCGATGGTTTCGGGTACATTATCGCTTTCAAGTGAGTAGTTTGTGCTGCCCTGTGAAATTTCGGAGGAAGTGTTATTACTAAAAAATTGAGTAAGTTTTCCGTCCGTAAAAGTGAAAATGCCTAAATCCGTATAGTCGGTGTAATACACCAATATATTAACCGGCTTTTTTGCGTTGTTGTCCGTCAAAGTGGCCTTGGGTGTACCTAAGTGGTTTTTTAAGGTTTGCATATCACAGCCGAAAGTAATATCCTCGCTTTTATATGTGGCAACGGGGGAGAAAAGCATTGCGTGGCAGATATCACAGTATCCCTCGCTTTCCGTATGCTCCGCGGGTTCACCGAAACTTTCGTTACAAACAGAGCAATATGCCGCCTTTGTGCACGTGGCAGCAACAATTTTATGACCTGTTTTTTCTAAAGACCGTTCAATCTCCTTGTCACAATAATAGCAGTGACATACCTGTACACCGTCTTCAGTACAGGTGGGTTCAATCAAAGTGTCCCATTGGGAAAATAAATGGTCAGGAATGTAATCAATATCAGCTGCACCACGCAGAATCAAGCGAGCATCCGCCGTTGTGATTTTTCCGTCGTAATCCAAATCTGCGTTTTGTTGTTCTTCTTCGGTTAAATCGGTTAACCCGGTTGTGAATTTAAGAGCTAATACAGCATCTTCGACTCCTAAATAATCATCATTATTGATATCGCCGTATAAAGCGTTTGCACAAACGGATAGAGATATAACAAAAAAAGATGAAATAAGAATAGAAAATATCATTTTTTTGAATTTCATCCGCTCACTCCTCATACAATTCATTGAATATAAAGTATATTGGATTACCTTAAAAAGCCTATACCCATAATTATTATACACTTGAATTTGTCATATTTCAACTAAAATTATTGCTTTATATTAAATGGTTCGTCTAAATTGTTGAAAATTTAAAAATTTCAAAATATTGGAATTTTTTTGTTGACAATGGAATAAAATGGTGGTAGAATACATTTAGTTAGCAGAGGCTAACTCACACGAAAAAGAGGCGAGAAAAATGAATTTGAGAAATGCTCAGGAGGGAAAAGAATATATCATCAAAGATATTCTGACCGATGATGAAGAATTGAATTCTTTTCTTTTTTCTTTAGGTTGTTATAGCGGCGAGCCTGTAACCGTTGTTTCTCATAAGAGGAGCAGTTGCGTGATTTCTATTAAGGATGGCCGTTACAGCATTGACAAGCAGTTGGCAGAAGCAATCATAATTTAAAAGATTGAATATGCCGACGATTTTTTTGGAAAAGAGTTAGCGTATGCTAACTTAAAGCAAAGTCAAATTTAAGGAGGATTTACAGTGAGAGTTGCGTTAGCAGGTAACCCCAACAGCGGTAAAACCACAATGTATAATGCCATTACCGGCAGAAATGAAAAGGTGGGTAACTGGGCGGGTGTTACGGTTGACAAAAAGGAGAGCCACATTAAGAGAAGTCTTTACAACGGCAATGAGGAAATGATTGCAGTGGATCTTCCCGGTGCCTATTCAATGTCACCCTTTACCTCGGAAGAAAGTATCACAAGGGATTTTGTGAAAAAGGAAAATCCCGATGTTATTATAAACATTGTTGACGCTACCAATCTAAGCCGCAGTCTTTTCTTTACAACACAACTTCTTGAACTGGGGATTCCCGTTGTTATAGCCCTTAACAAAAGCGATGTTAACAAAAAGAAGGGCACAAAAATTGACGTGAATGCCCTTTCAAAGAAATTGGGCTGTCCCGTTGTTGAAACCGTTGCTTCTTCCTCCGATTCAAAAGGTTTTACGGAACTTATAAAAAACGTTGCTATGCAGAGGGGTAAAACTCAGACCCCGCCCTACACACAGGGGAGTATAAATCTTACGGATAAAAATGCAGTTCAGCAGGCGGATAGACAGCGTTTTGAATTTGTAAACGGAATTGTTTCCTCAGTAGAAACCCGAAAGGTTTTCACAAAGGATAAAAACTTCCAAGATAAAATAGATAATGTTCTAACAAATAAATGGTTGGGTATTCCTATTTTTGCTCTTGTAATGTTCCTTGTTTTCTGGATTTCCCAGGCGGGACCGGGCGTGTGGATTGCCGATTGGCTTGTGGGAATTCTTGAAACAGGTCAGGGCTATGTTGGGGAATTGCTCTCAAGTGCCAATCCCTTGCTTTACGCACTTCTTGTGGATGGCATAATCGGTGGTGTAATTGCCGTAATCGGCTTTTTACCCCTTGTTATGATAATGTATTTCCTCATAGCATTGCTCGAGGATTGCGGTTATATGGCGCGTGCGACGGTTGTACTTGACCCGATTTTCAAAAGGGTGGGTCTTTCGGGTAAATCCGTGATTCCCTTTGTTATCGGAACGGGCTGTGCAATCCCCGGTGTTATGGCTTGCAGAACAATTCGTAACGAAAGAGAAAGGCGAGCAACTGCAATGCTCACACCCTTTATGCCCTGCGGAGCAAAACTTCCTGTTATTGCCCTTTTTGCAGGCGCGTTTTTTGGGGATGCAACCTGGGTTGGTCCCACAATGTATTTTGTAGGTATCTTGCTTATTTTCTTCGGTGCGCTTCTTATAAATAAAATTACCGGTTATAAAGTCAGAAAATCATACTTTATTATTGAACTTCCCGAATATAAAGTACCAAGCCTCAAAAGAGCAACTTTCTCCATGCTCTCCCGCGGTAAAGCTTATATTGTAAAAGCCGCAACAATTATACTTCTCTGCAACACCGCAGTACAGATTATGCAGACCTTTACATGGAATTTGCAGGTTGCCGAAAGTGCTGATCAATCAATCCTCGCATCCGTTGCCGGACCTTTTGCATACCTTCTTGTTCCCGTTGTGGGTGTTGTTTCCTGGCAACTTGCGGCGGCATCAATTACCGGATTCATTGCAAAGGAAAATGTTGTGGGTACTTTGGCAGTTTGCTTTGTGGGACTTGAAAATCTTATTGATACGGAAGAACTTGCCCTTATGGAAGGTGCAGGGGCAGAGGTTGCGTCGGTATTTGCCGTTACAAAGGTTGCCGCCCTGGCTTACCTTATGTTCAACCTTTATACATCGCCTTGCTTTGCGGCAATCGGCGCAATGCGTTCGGAAATGAAGAGCGCAAAGTGGTTCTGGGGCGGTATATGTCTGCAAATGGCTACGGGATTTTCCGTTGGCTTCCTTGTGTATCAGATAGGTACCCTCATTACAACGGGTTCCTTCGGTGTGGGCTTTGTTCCCGGACTTGTTGCAATCTTTGTGTTTGCGGGAATAATCGCCACTCTTATTGCAAGGGCAAACAAAAAGGTGGAAAAAGAGTATAATTTTAAAGGTAAACAGACAGTAGCGAAATAATTTGGTTTAAAGGAGTTCAAAGATGGACAATATTATTGTTGTAGCGGTTGTGGTGCTGATAATCGGCGGGGCTATGGGCTATGTAATAAAAGCAAAGCACCGTGGTGTTAAATGTATCGGTTGTCCCGAGGCGGAAAACTGTGCGGGTAAAAGCAAAAGTTCTGCTTGTTCGGGTAATTGCAGTTGTTGTGCCGGTTGCGCCGCCAAAGACGAAATATCCTAATCTCAATTTAATACATTATATTTCTTTTTACATAGTTGAAACGGAACTTCGACTTTTTTGTGGGAGTTCCGTTTCTCTATTGTGTTTAATTATAAATAATGATATAATATAAAAGTATTTAAAATTTTGGAAGTGAAAAAGTGTTTTTAAAGTTTTTAGTATGCTTTGCGGCAGGTATAGGAGCGGGTCTCGGTACGGGCTTTGCGGGTATGAGTGCCGCCGCAGTTATCAGCCCAATGCTCATTACATTTCTCGGTATGGAAGCCTATGACGCCGTGGGTATCGCCCTTGCAAGTGATGTATTGGCAAGTGCGGTAAGTGCCTACACATACGGCAAGAATAAGAACCTCGATATCAAAAACGGACTCATAATGATGGTGAACGTACTGCTTTTCACCTTGGTGGGAAGTTGGGTGTCCAGTCAGGTTTCCAATACCGTAATGGGTAATTTCTCCGTGTTTATGACGGTGCTTTTGGGTGTAAAATTCATTGTTAAACCCGTAATGACCACAAAAGAAAGTATGCTCAATGTCAGTCAGAAGAAAAAGATTATTCAATCCGTCATTTGCGGAATGGGAATCGGTTTTATCTGTGGTTTTGTGGGCGCGGGCGGCGGAATGATGATGCTTATGATTCTTGTTACGGTGTTGGGTTACGAATTGAAAACCGCCGTGGGAACAAGTGTTTTCATTATGGCCTTTACGGCATTTACAGGTTCCGTCAGTCACTTTGTGTTGGGGGGCGCTCCCGATGTGTTTGTACTGGTATGCTGTGTTCTATCCACATTGCTGTGGGCAAGAATTGCCGCAAGGTTTGCAAATAAAGCAAGTCCCGTCACTCTCAACCGTGTAACAGGTGTTGTTCTCGTTGCATTGGGAAGTGTCATATTGGCGGTTAATTATTTGTTTTAAGAGTATGGATTAAATTCTCAGAAAGGTTGTTTTTATGGTTTATTCAAAATGTTTTTCACCCTGGGGTCCCTACGGCAAAAAATATATGGGTCTTTCCCGAATTGCAGAGCATAAATTTAAAAGCGGAATAAGATTCGATTTCACCGTAGCCCCCGCCATATTCGGTACTGACATTAAAGTTCCCAACGTGACCGTACCCTGCGGATGCCATCCCTGGCTTGCAAGCGGGGACTATTCATTCTTTTCCTACCGCTATGACTTGGAGTGGAAGGACAGAGTTTATGCGGATGTTTCCTATTCAAAAATTGATGAGGAAAGCACCCTTGTAAGAACGGAAATTGTAAACAATTCGGAACTTGTTCAGAATTGCCTGATTAACTATTTCAGTTCAATAGAATACCCATATCCCTACTATACAAGACTTGTGACTCCGGAAAAGTTTGCCTATAAGGAAGCCACGGATTACATGGAGTACGTGTATAATACCCCACGTCCCTGGGATGGGGAAAACCCCGACGGCTTGAAAAAAGGCGAGTTCAGAAGTTGTGATTTCGTCAACGAAAGCGGATTGGGTGACAGAGTGGGAAAATGGCATATGCCCCACAGAGTTATTAAACCTTTCGGCTATGAAAAAGGGGACAGGGTTTCCTATACCCTTGATATAAAAGAGGATTACAAGGACGCAGTTCTCCTTGTTCGTTACCGCACAAGCGATTTGCATTATGAACAGGGTCAGATGGTGGGTGTTAATTTAATACCCGGTGAAGAAGACGGAATTTTCACTTTGAACGCCAATACAACCGTTACATTTAAGGCAACGGACGAATTGAAAATTACCCCCGTTTTTTTGGGCGAAGTAAAAGTCGGAAAGTTTGATTTGGAACTTGTGTCACAGGGTGGCGGAGCCGTTGAATTCGATTTCTTCTGCATTGTTGAAAAAGGTGATTTGAATAAGGTTGCGGTGTTTAAAGAGCAGAACGACTGTATGCCGAAAATTTCGGAAGAAAAAAACACCGACAGCGGCTACACCGCAAAACTTAAATACAAGAATATTGACGGGGAATACACATTGAGAACCTTCAATGACAATACCCGATTCAGAAAAATTGAAACGGGAGCATTGGAGGATTGCCTCACCGCCCGTCTTTCTAATTCCGATGTAACCTTTGATGATGTTCTTGAAAGTTTTACGGAAACTTTTTCAAGAAAGCACAGCGATGACGGATTTTTTCATAATACGATAGTTCATACTCTCTTTGTGGAAGCAGGGGAGAGATGCGTGGAATACGCGGTTATTTCAAAGAATGAAACCGAGTATTTAACCCCCGAGGAATATGAAAATATTTACCTGAAACAAAAGGAAAAAGCAGTAAAATTCAATTACAATAAAAGCGGTAAAAAATATGAGTTGAGCAATACAATTCTTGCTTCAACCCTTTTAACAAATGCGGTTTATCCCATTTACAAACACGGGGAGAATATCATTCACCACACCCCCGGCAAGCGTTGGGATTGCCTTTATACTTGGGATTCGGGATTTATCGGCTTGGGAATGACGGAACTTTCAAAGGAATTCGCCTTTTACAGTCTTGATACATATTTAAGCGAGGAAAGTAACCCGGACTATGCATTCCTGCACCACGGCTCTCCCGTGCCCGTTCAAATGTATCTGTATCTGGAACTTTTAAAACAGAATAATGATAAAGAAAAACTGTTGAAACTTTACCCGAGAGCAAAACTCTACTATGACTTCCTTGCAGGTAAAATCCGCGGTTCAACAACCGCAAAATTCAAAAGCGGACTCACCACAACCTACGATTATTTCTATTCTTCAAGCGGTATGGACGACTATCCCGCCCAGGTTGCAATGATGAATGAAAATCTCCGTGATAAAGCCGCCCCCGCACTTACATCCTCCCAACTTGTCCGTTGCGGAAAAATTCTCAAAATGGTGGCTTTAGCTCTTGGCAAAACAGAGGATGCAAAGGAATACGAAAAAGATATTGAGCGTGTTTCCCATGCCCTTAACAAGTATTCATGGGATGAAGAAAGCGGTTATTACTCCTATGTTCTCCACGATGAAAATTACGAACCCACCGGAATTTTCAAAACAAAGGACGGGGAAAATGTTAACAAGGGTCTTGACGGTATTTATCCCATAATTGCGGGAGTTTGCGACGAAAATCAAAGGAACCGTATTCTCGGACATCTGAAAAATTCCAAGGAGATGCTTTCACCCTACGGAATCAGTGCCGTGGATATGACAGCGGGCTATTTTATGGTGAACGGCTATTGGAACGGCAATGTCTGGTTCCCTCATCAATGGTTTATCTGGAAAACAATGCTTGATTTGGGCGAAAGGGACTTTGCCCACACCATAGCAAAACTTGCCGTTGATATTTGGAAAAGAGAGGTTGACTATTCATATTATACATTTGAAATGGTCAATGTTGTAACCGGCAGGGGCGGTTGGTTCCACAACTTCGGCGGACTTTCCGCACCAATTAATCTGTGGACTGCCGCATATTATAAGCCCGGCACATTTAATACGGGTTTTGATGTGTGGGTGGAAAGACAGGAGTTTTCAAAGGACAACAAAGCCTTTGAAACGGAGTACAGATACTACGGCAACAACGATAAATATACCTTTATTGTCACAATGAACGATGAGAAAAAAGACTACAAGGTAACCCTTGACGGAAAAGAAATTCCCTATAACCTCCGCGACGAAAGCGCATTGGAAATCACCATTGACGGCGGAGAGGGAACACACAAACTTGTTATAGAGTAAAAAAGAACGGACTGCTTTGTGCGGTCCATTCTTTTTGCATTTTTTATATAAATTTCATTACTAACTCCGTCACAAGCACACCCAGACAGGAAAGTGCCGCAACCTGTACAAGACTTCTTTCAAAGAGTGCGGCGATAATTGCCACCGCAAAACCTACGGCGGCGGTAATGGGGGAGTCCGTTGCGTAGAATATGGCGGGTATTGTCATTACGCTTAAAACCGTGTAGGGAATGTAATGGAGAAAGGAAAGAACAAATCTGTTCTTTATTTTTTCCTTAATAAGCACCATGGGTATTGCCCTGACCAAATAGGTGACTCCTGCCATAACAAGCAGATAAACAAAGAATTTGGAGTTTTCCATTATTCCGCCTCCTTTGGATTTTCTTCCGTCTTTATGGGGGCAATAAGGGCGAACAAAAGGCTTGCCGCAACGGCACATATAATAACCGTAAAGCCCGAGGGAACAATTTTCAAAAGGGGAATATACTTAAATGCACAACTGATCGCAATGGCAAAAAGCACACAAAGAGCGGTCATTTTTTCTTTTTTTGCAACGGGAACAACAATGGCAACAAACATACCGTAAATCGCAACTCCCAATGCGGCAGTGACAATGGCGGGTAAAATGTTTCCCGCAACCGCACCGCAGAGAGTACCGCCTGTCCAGCCGATAACGGGCAAAAGTATAATGCCAAGCATATATTTTGTGCCCACCTCTGAGTCATTGGAAACGGATACGGCAAAAATTTCGTCCGTATTGCCGTAGGAGATTAAAAGTTTTTGTGGAAAAGTAACTTTCTTTGAAAGTTTTTGGGAAAGGGAAACGGACATAAGTGAATAGCGGGAATTTATAACAATCTGTGACAGCGCAAGTTCAATGAGTGTTCCGCCCCCTGCGATAATGGGCACCGCCGCAAGTTGTCCTGCGGAGGTAAGATTCGTCAAGGAGATAATAACCGCCTGAAAAATTGAAAGTCCGTTTTCAACTGCAAAGATTCCGAATGCAAAGGAAACGGAAAAATAGCCGATGCATATTGGTAAGCCGTCTTTTAAGCCCTTTTTAAAACTGTTGATTACATTCATCTTTTATTTTATAAAGCCTTTCATTGCATCAATGTATATGCTGTTTCTTGTGGTGGAAATGTTGGCAAGGAAAATAATATCGTCTATTTTGTTATTACTTGTGAAACTGCTCAATGTTCCGCTATAATGCCTTGGGTCAATAACATAGATATTTTCGTAATGGGGAATGAGGAACGGCACGAATGCGTTACCGTAACTTTCCTTAATAACAAGACAACTGCTGCCGTCGTGAACATCAAGATTCTTAATGGTGACTAATGCTTGGTCGCCGCCTATAAATGTGAGATATTTAAGATTTTGAGCGTAGTTTGTAACATCGCTTATTACATCCCAACTGTATGATTTCCCGCTTGATTCGGTTAGGGTACATTCAACATTGTTGTTGGGTAGATATGCTGTGACCGTGTCGGGAGTTTTTCCCAATGCGTCACTCTGTCCCGAACTTGAATAGAAAGTACCCAGAAAACCGTCAAAAGAAACCGTTGCATAATCGGAAACGGGAACGGGTGTGATACCCTTTGCCTTTGCAAATTCCTCGTAAGCATAGTAAGCACCCAGAGCCGTCCAATGATGGTCCGTTCTGAAATAGGTGTATTCATTTTTGTGAGCTTTTTCCGTTTCGTATATTCCGGAAACCGCCGTGACATTTTTGCAAGAGGAGTTGAAATAATCAAGGGCTTTCTTCTGATCGGAGGAGTTAATGTCCTTTCTTATTGATTCGTGGAGGGAAATGTCCATACTTGTAGGAACCAAAAGGGAATAAACATTTGATTTGTTCCCCGCCGCACTTTTAATTGAATTTACGCAGTTTATAAAATCCGGTGCTAATTTGCTTGAAAAGTTATAGTATTCATAGGCACTGTTGCCCGCCACGAGAATTGCTCCCAGGGATTGGGTTTTTATGTTTGGTTTCGGCTCTGCCTCTGCTTCGGTGTTTTCAGGTGGAAGCGTTGTTTCCGGAGGTGCCGTTGTTTCGGGCGGAACTGTTGTTTCCGGAGGGTCGGTAACCGGCACATCAAGTGGTGCGTCGGGTATTTCGTCGCCTAAATCAACATCACCGTGAATGGCGATTGAGTCAAAGCCCGAAAGTTTTTTAATTGAAGTGTTAAATTTCGTTAACTGCTCTCTGAAAGGGAAAGTGTCCGAAAACCAGGTGCTTATATCATCAAAGTAACTTCCCGAAAGGACTGCCTTATATGAAAATTCCGGAAATTCTTTTAAATCTCTTTTTTCGGATTCCGAGTAGGTGGGGCGCAGGGGAATAATAAATGAAACCGTTGCACCTACGTAGAGAGTAAGAAAGAATGCTCCAATCTTTAAAGCGAGGGTTTTGTTGATATTCTGTTTTTCTTTTTTTGAGTGCTTCTTGCCGAATTTAGCGGGCAAAACACTAAAACTTATATCAATTGGTTTGTCGTAAATCATTTAATTAAACCTCTAAAATCAGAATTGGAAGTAAAGGAAGGGGTTATAACTGTCTCCCACAAGGGTTAAGGTTGAAAGGAAAAGAACCGCAACGGGTAACACTATGCTCAAAATCCTATATACAACGGAGAGGGCGGAGCCGTTCTCACTGTTTTTGAGGGCGTCGGATATTCTTTTTATGAATGGTGTTACGCTGAAAAGTGCAACAATTATAAAGATGATATTCCCTACAAGGAGGGTTTTTGTTTCAAAATCGGATAGGGGGTTGGAGTTCAATCCGAAAAGCCCTTTTATAACAACGGGAATGTATCTGAAATCGGAGAAACGGAAAAGAATCCAGCCGAAGAATACCACAATGAGCAAGTACGCGTGACTGAAAAATGCAGGAACTTTCTCAAGTATTTTTAATAATCCGAGTTTTTCAATAACAAGGAAAAGGAAGAAGAAAAGACCCCATAAAACGAAGTTCCAACTTGCTCCGTGCCACAGACCCGTAAGAAGCCAGACAATAAAAAGATTGCGATAGGTTTTGAGTTTGCCCTTGCGGTTGCCCCCAAGGGGAATATACACGTAATCCCTGAAGAACGTGCTCAATGAAATATGCCACCTTCTCCAGAAATCCGTAACGGATTTTGCAATGTAGGGGTAGTTGAAATTTTCTTTGAAATGGAAGCCCGCCATAAGACCCATACCGATTGCCATATCGGAATATGCGGAGAAATCAAGGTAAATCTGGAGCATATAGAAAAGCACACCGAACCAAAGTCCCAGAACCGAACGGGAGGAAAGTTCCGCAATGGCACTTTCAAAGGAACTGTTCATTAAAGCATCGGAAACCAAAAGGCTGTCGGAAAGAGCACCGCAAGTATTTGCAATCAACGCTTTTTTACCCAAGCCCACGGCGAAACGTGTCACACCCTTTGAAATGTCCGCAATATTTATTTTTCTTTCTTTTATTTCTCTTTGAACATCACTGTAACGGACGATGGGTCCCGCAATGCATTGATAGAAAAGGCTGGAATAAAGAAGCAACCAAAAGAAATTTTTCTGTGCGGGAACTTCTTTTTTATAAACATCCGCAACATAGGAAAGGAGTTGAAAAGTGTAGAATGAAATGCCTATGGGCAAAGCAATTTTCGGTATTATCTCGGGAATTCCGAAAATGTTTTGAATGTTCGTAAGGAAAAATCCTGCGTATTTGAAATAGCCTATAAGACCAAGATTAACCGCTATCGCCAATACTAAAAAGAGTTTTTGTTTTCTTGTGTCTTGTGTTTTTTCTATGAGCAAGGCGGCTACCCAGTCACATAAAGTCATAAATATAAGCAGCAGGACATAGACAGGCTCCCCCCAACTGTAAAAAATCAGAGAGAATATGAGTAAAACAATGTTTTTTGCGTTAATGCCCTTTGCAAGTGAATAAAAAATAAGGCAAACGGGCAAAAATGCATATATGAATAAAAGGCTTGAAAATACCATTATCTCGACCTCGGTGATTATATAGTTAATAAATATATATTCAATAAATTTTAAGTATATTGAAAAATCTCCAATATATTATTATATTTACGGCAGTCGAAAAATGCAATACCTTTATGAAAAATTGATAAATTTGTCAAGAAATGTACAATTATTTTGTATTGGGACAGTTGCGATTTTACTTGACTTAAAGGACAAGTTGTAATAAAATGATTTTTGGTAAAAATTTAACATCCGAAAGGAGAAACAGACATCATGAATTATTCACATGAAGTTGAAAAAATGTGTACGGTCAAAAAAGGCCCTCACCACGGTCCCGCACCCATCCCCGAAGAGGGCAAATGGGTAAAGGCATACGAAATCAAAGATATTTCCGCTTTCACACACGGTATCGGTTGGTGTGCACCCCAGCAGGGCGCTTGCAAACTTTCCCTTAACGTTAAGAACGGCATTATCGAAGAGGCTCTTGTTGAAACAATCGGTTGTTCCGGTATGACTCACTCCGCTGCAATGGCAAGTGAAATCCTCCCCGGCAAAACAATCCTTGAAGCCCTCAATACAGACCTTGTTTGCGATGCTATCAATACAGCAATGCGCGAACTCTTCCTCCAGATTGTTTACGGTCGTTCACAGTCCGCATTCTCAGAGGATGGTCTTTCGGTTGGTGCAGGTCTTGAGGACTTGGGTAAAGGTCTTCGTTCACAGGTTGGTACAATGTACGGTACAAACCTCAAGGGTGTAAGATATCTTGAAATGGCAGAGGGTTATGTTACAAGAATGGCTCTTGATGATGATGATCAGGTTATCGGTTATGAGTTCGTTTCTCTCGGCAAAATGACGGACTTCATCAAAAAAGGCGACGATCCCACAACGGCTTACAATAAAGCCATGGGTACTTACGGCAGATTTGCAGATGCCGCAAAGTATATCGATCCCCGTGAAGAATAAGGAGGTAAACGAACATGGCATTATTTGAAAACTATGAAAGACGTGAGGCAAAAATCCTCGCCACTCTTAAAGAATACGGCATTTCTTCCATTGAAGAATGTAAGGAAATCACTCTTGCCAAAGGCATTGACTGTGATAAAATCGTCAGAGAAACTCAGCCCATCTGTTTTGAAAATGCTGTTTGGGCATATACAGTAGGTTGCGCTATCGCACTCAAAAAAGGTTGCACAAAGGCTGCTGATGCCGCTGCTGCAATCGGTGAAGGTCTCCAGAGTTTCTGCATCCCCGGTTCCGTTGCAGACAACCGTAAGGTTGGTCTCGGCCACGGTAACCTCGGCAAAATGCTTCTTTCCGAAGAAACAGAGTGTTTCTGTTTCCTTGCAGGTCACGAATCATTCGCCGCTGCTGAAGGCGCTATCAAAATCGCTCTTAACGCAAACAAGGTTAGAACACAGCCCCTTCGCGTTATTCTTAACGGTCTCGGCAAGGATGCCGCTATGATTATTTCAAGAATCAACGGCTTCACTTATGTTCAGACAGAGTTTGACCCCTACACGGAAACTGTTAAGGTTGTTAACGAAACTGCTTATTCAACAGGGGACAGAGCAAAAGTTCGTTGCTACGGTGCGGACAATGTTCCCGAAGGCGTTGCAATTATGAGACTTGAAAACGTTGGTGTTTCCATTACCGGTAACTCAACCAACCCCACCCGTTTCCAGCATCCCGTTGCAGGTACCTACAAAAAATGGTGTACTGAAAACGGTGTCAAATATTTCTCAGTTGCATCCGGCGGCGGTACAGGTCGTACACTCCATCCCGATAATATGGCAGCGGGCCCCGCTTCCTACGGTATGACCGATACAATGGGCAGAATGCACTCCGACGCTCAGTTTGCAGGTTCTTCATCAGTTCCCGCTCATGTTGAGATGATGGGTCTTATCGGTGCAGGTAACAACCCCATGGTTGGTATGACAGTTGCTTGTGCAGTTGCTATTGAAGAAGCAAGCAAATAATCGGATTTTAATATCAAATAATTAAAGGTTGTGTAATCGAACGGTTGCACAACCTTTTTTATATTTGATTTTACTTTTATTGACAAATATTTTATTGTATTATATAATAATTAAGTTATATTTTATTAAATATGTTTATTTTTTGAAAGAAGGCATTTTTATGGCAAAGGTACTTATTGAAACATCCGCCCGTCACGTACACGTGTCAAGAGCGGACCTTGATACTCTTTTCGGTGAGGGTTACGAACTTACTCCCAAGAAAGACCTTTCACAGCCGGGTCAGTTCGCTTGCGAAGAAAGAGTTGCAGTTGTAGGTGCAAAGGGTCAGTTCCCCGCAGTTTCCATCCTGGGCCCCACAAGAGCATCTTCCCAGGTTGAAATTTCCGCTTCCGATGCACGTTCAATAGGTGTTGTTGCTCCCGTGAGAGAGAGCGGCGATATTGCAGGCAGCGGTTCTTGCAAACTTGTTGGACCCAAGGGCGAGGTTGAACTTAAAGAGGGTGTTATTGTTGCTAAAAGACATATTCACCTTACTCCCGATGTTGCGGCAGAATTCGGTGTTGAAGATAAAGAAATAGTAGGTGTTAAAGTTGAGTCCGACGGACGTTCACTTATTTTCGGTGACGTTGTTTGCCGTGTTCATCCCAACTTTGCTCCTGCAATGCATATTGATACCGACGAAAGCAACGCGGCTTTCGCAACCCCCGGAATGATGGGCGAAATTGTTAAGTTTTAACAATAAATAATTCTTTTATATAGTTTAAAAGGGCTGTAAAAAACGAAAGTTTTTTTACAGCCCTTTTACTTGTTTTTATCCAATATTCTTTTTATTATTTCATCATCCTCGTTTTTGTGGGTTCTGTAATAAAGAATCAATTGTGCTTCGTCCCAGGAAAGATCTGACATTTTCAGGATGTTTTTGTTAACATCGTCAAAAATTATATCATTTTCGTTGCTGTGTAGCGAGAGTCTGGGGGTGTAACCGTAAAACTCTTCAACAGTAACCTTGTAAAGTCCCGCAAGTTTTGTGATGATATCAATTGTTGGTGTGGTTTTATTGCTTTCAAAATCCTTGTATTCATTCTCTGTGATGCCAAGAACTTCTGCTAACAATTTGTAGTCAAGCTTATTATATTCACGGAACTGTTTTAGCCTGTTACACAGCATATTTACCACCACACACAATGAATTTTTGTAATATATTAACATATAATTCGACAAAAATCAACATTTTCATACTCTACAAATATATTTTGCAGTTTTTTGGTGCTTAAATATGGAAAAAATAAACAGCCTGTTTTTCAACAGACTGTAATAAAATGTTTGATTACTCTAACCCTAAAAGCCAGTTCACGGAAACACCCAGAACCTCGGATAACGCAATAAGTTCCGTGTCACAAACCGAACGTATTTGACCCTCCAATTTTGAAAGGCCTGATGCATTAAGATCGACACCACGAATCTGCAGTTGGGTTAATAGGTCCTTTTGCTTCATTCCGATTTCTTTGCGTCTTTCCTCGACCTTGGAACCGCAGATGTTGCGGGTGCCGACAGGTTGTTTTCTAACTCTCATATCGGTACCTCTTTTTAGTTTTTTTCTATCATATCACAAAATTGTTTGCTTTTCAACAGTTAATATATAACCAAATGATGAACTGTATATTTCGCCTATATTAAATAAAAAATATTTGCTATAATGCTTACGATGTGATAGAATATATACAATGTAATCAACGGAGGTACTATATGAGTTTCAATACCGTTTTTTTTGCTGACTACAGCTGTCTTACAACTGCAGAGGGATTGCTCGCTGCGAATATGGAAAATGTTCATGTAACCTATGATATGTTTTTTAGGGATATTCCCGATTTGGGCGGATTTGCCGTTATGTCGGGACTCCATCAGTTGATTAAAAAACTCTCCGATATTTCTTTCGGTAATGAGGAATTGAAAAAACTTCAGGAAATGGGCTTTTCCCAAAAATTGATTGATTATTTAAAGAATTTCAAATTTTCCTGCGATGTTTATGCCATGCCCGAGGGGACGCCTGTTTTTCCCAATGAGCCGATTGTTAAGGTACAGGGGCCGGCACTTCAGGCGCAACTTATTGAAACCCTTTTACTTAACACCGTGAACCACGAAACACTTGTTGCAACAAAGGCAAACAGAGTGGTAAGAGCGGCCTTGGGCAGAAAAGTTTTTGAATCGGGTGCAAGACGTGCTCACGGATTTGATGCCGCAGTTGACGGTGCAAGGGCGGCTTTTGTGGGAGGCGTCAATGCCACGACTCTCTATCCTGCATCCCAAAAATACGGAATTCCTCTTTTTACAATGATGGGTCATGGCTGGGTTCAGTTATTCGACAGCGAACTTGAAGCCTTTAAGGCATACCTTGAAGAACACGGTGAAGACGGTGTTCTCCTTGTTGATACCTACGATACATTGGAAAGCGGTGTAAAAAATGCCGTTGAAGCCTTTAATACTGTTCTTGTGCCGAAAGGTTTAAGACCTGCCGGTATAATAATTGATAGCGGGGATATGACATATCTTTCAAAACGTGCAAGACGATTGCTTGATGAGGCGGGATTCCCGGATTGTGATATATATGTTTCTAATTCGTTGGATGAAGTGCTTATAAAAGATATGCTGAATCAGGGTGCTAAAATAGACGGATTTATTGTGGGCGAAAAACTATTAACTTCCGCTTCTTCCCCGGTTCTTGACGGTGTGTATAAGCTTTCCGAAACGGAAAAGAATGGTGTAAAAGCCCCTGCAATAATGGTGAGTAATAATGTTAACAAAATTACCACACCTTGTTCAAAACGTGTTTGGCGTCTTTTTGATATGGAAAGCGGTAAGGCCATTGCAGATGTTATGACTCTTGACAGCGAGAGTATTGAGGATGAAAAAACATATTCGCTTTTTGATCCGGATTTCACATGGAAAAGAAAAACAGTTGATAATTTTGTTGCTCGTGAAATGCTTGTGGAGGTGTTCCGTAAGGGCGAATGTGTTTATAAAATTCCTACCCTTGAAGATGTGCGGGCATATTGTAACGAGCAGGTTTCAACCCTTTGGGAAGAAGTTACACGATTTGAAAATCCTCATAAATATTATGTGGATTTCTCAGGTAAACTCTGGGGATTGAAGCAGTCCCTTATTAAAAAAATAACTCATTGCTCCGACGGGGAGGATGTATGATGCCGGTAAAATATAAAATCGGTTTAACAAGAAACCGCCTTTTTGACTTTGATAATTGTGTAAGCTTTTTAGGGGTTACGGAGGAGAATCTGGATGCCGACAGATGCGTAAAAGTTTTGAAAACCCTCTGTTTAAAAGAACCGCTTTTGTGTTGCGGAATAGAACTTTGTCAAAATGGCGAAGCTTATCTTGTTGAGGGGAAAAATGAAATCGGATTTGATTTTTTTCAAGGGGATATTAAGGGGTATGTGCAAAAAAAAGAATATAACGGATTCGATTTTTCAAAACAACTTTTCTCTTTTGCTCTAATAAACGGGAATGTTTTGGGGATTTTTGCCCATACGGTTGTTGCTGATGTCCGCTCCCTGTTGTATATTGCAGGGGCGTTTATGGATATTTATAAAAGCAGCAGTTTTTCAGTTGTACCATCGGAATTTAAGGTTATTTCGGAAATAAGCCAAATGCCTTCAAACGTTTTTTCCATAGTCATTGATAGAATAGCTTCCGATTTGGAATTGGATTGGCAGAAAAAATCAAAGTTCTTCTCCTGTGAGGATTATGAACGTGCAAAATCGAAATATTTGTCCTCAAAAACTGAATCCGAAACAATAACATTTAGTATTGACCCTGAAACATTTTGCAGAATAAAAAACTTTGCCGATAGTAAAAAAATTGATGTTTCTTCATTGGTGGCTTTTGCATTTCACGAGAGTTTGACAAAGGTGCTCGGAGGTAAAAAGAAATTCAAAAAATTGAATGTTCAGGCAAACGGAAGAGTTTTCTTTGAAGAGTTCGATAAAATGAAGATCGGCGCTTTTAACGGCTTTGTGGCTGTTAAGAAGAAAAAAGACAAAAAACTCGCAGACAACTTTCAAAACAACGCAGTAAGTTTTCATAAAGAAATTTACAAATCGGTTACAAGCGCTTTCAAAGTTTTTTATAATGAATTTCTTTTAATGCGTGTTCCCGAAAGTTATGCTGATTCGCAGTATATGTACTGTGCCGGCGAGTTTCCCCATAAATGTTCTGAAAAACTTGCGCATACATACGGCTGTGCTAATGAGGTTGCAGGAGAGTTTTGCTCATATAATTTGAACCAAGAATATTGGACGAATCTGAATGTTTTTAAAGAACTTTTTTGCGGGGAACCCTTGAAAATGAGATCGGCAACTATGATTACTTTTGTTGAAAAAGGCGATACGGGAAAGATTTGCTTTACTTATAATAAAAATAAAGTAAACGATTCTCAAGCACAGAACGTTGTAAATGGAGCTGTTGAGTTAATTAAAAAGTTTTAACAGAGTATAATAAAACATAAGCAATTCTAAGCGGAAAATAGCTTGGAATTGCTTATTTTTTTGTGAAAAACTATTGACAATGTGGGTTGGATTTTTTATAATAGTGGTACGAAGTGTCCTAAAAAGGGTCGAAGTGTCTCAATATTTAGGTAAAATATCTTTTTGAAAGGGGAAATGCTTGTGTTCTGCGGACAGTTTAATCATACACTTGATGAAAAGAACCGCTTTAAAGTTCCGGCATCTCTCCGCAACAAAATGGGTGTTGAAGCTTACCTTATTAAATCTCCCGACCCAAGCACCAAATGTTTGTATATGTATTCCGAAGAGGGTTGGAACGAATTGTATGAACAGTTCACCAAGGGCGACCAACATGACGAAACAACAAGACGTGTTTCAAGAAAAATTCTTTCCGGTGTTGTATATGGTGAGATAGATAAAGGTGGGCGACTTACCCTTAATTCCGCTCTTAAAGAATTTGCAGGCATAGAAAACGATATTTGTATCGTGGGTAACACAAGGCATATTGAACTTTGGTCACCGGCAGAGTGGGAGAAAGAGATGGCAATTCTCGATGTTACTCCTACCGCGTCGCTTAACATTGACTTCTGATGGTTATGGAGTTTAAACATATTTCGGTTCTCCTTGAAGAATCGGTGAATGCATTGAATATAAAGCCCAACGGAATATACGTTGACTGCACCGCAGGGAGCGGAGGTCATTCCGCCGAGGTTTTAAAGCATTTGGGTGAGAACGGGAGAATGGTTCTTATTGACCGCGACCCCGATGCTGTTGAAACTGTAACAAACAGGTTTAAAAATGATAAAAGAGTTGTTGTTGTTCACAATAATTATTCGGAAATAAAACAAATCCTCCGTAATTTGAATATTGATGGAGTTGACGGAATTATTGCCGACTTAGGTGTCAGCAGTCATCAACTTGATACTGCCGAAAGAGGTTTTTCTTTCCACTATGACGCTCCCCTTGATATGAGAATGAGTCAGCAGGGGACCACGGCAGAAGAAATTGTGAACACCTATTCTCAAAAAGAACTGTTCAATGTCATAAGCAAATACGGAGAGGAAAAGTTTGCAAACTCCGTTGCATCCGCCATTGTGCGTGAAAGGGAAAAATGCCCGATTGAAACAACCCTTCAACTTGCTGAAATTGTGTCAAATGCAATCCCCGCAAAGTTCAGAAGGAACGGACACCCCGCAAGAAAGACTTTTCAAGCAATCAGAATTGAGGTAAATGCAGAGTTAACTGTTTTAGAAAACACCTTACCTGATATGTTTGAGTGCCTCAACAAAGACGGTGTATTAGCCGTAATCACCTTTCATTCTTTGGAGGACAGAATAGTCAAAGATTATTTTAGAACTTTGAAAGAGGGGTGCACCTGCCCCAAGGATTTCCCTGTTTGCGTTTGCGGGAAAACTCCCAAAGCCATTGTTAAATCTTCCGGAGTAAAAGCAACAGGCAAGGAAATCGACGAAAACAACAGAAGCCGTAGTGCAAAACTACGTACGGCAGTCAAACTATAATTATATTTTGGAAGCGAAAATACAGAGGAGGAAAAATATGGCAACTTACAGAAGTTCGGCGGCATACGATTTGTCTTTGTTTGAACCGCAGGTTGTAGAAAGACCCTCAAGATCCCAAAAGCCTGCTACAAAGGGGCCTGTCAAAAAGGCACCGGCTAAACTTCAAAACAAAATAAGTACTGCCGTTGAAATGAACGGAATGAGTCAAACCGTTGAGCGGAAAGCTGCCTCTGTTAAAGTTAATAAACTTGCGAAACAACTTATAGTGTGCTTTACCTTGATTTGTATAAGTTTTTTGGGGTTGCTTGTAATGGATTCCAAAATCAATGCCCTTGATAAACAGATTTCTTCGGTAGAAAGTAAGATTGACATTCAAGAGGGCGAAGCCGTAAGGCTTAATGCGGAACTCAGTAGTAAAATATCCTCCGATAAAATAGAAAATTATGCAGAAAACGTGCTTGGTATGGTTAAAGCAGAAAGCTATCAAATAAGCTATATTGATCTTTCCGAGGGCGACGAAATAGTTGTGTCCGGTGACAAAACTGTTGAAGGAAACAGCGATTTTTCAAAGAAAATAAAACAGCTGTTTGCATATATTTTTTAAATAGAAATATGTATTTATGGGAGTTGAGTGTGCTCGACTCTCATTTTGTACTTTTTTTGGTAGGTTTTAATTATGTCACATGTAAATAAAAATTTAAAAAAGAGGACTGCCGTAGCAGTTGCCATATTACTGTTATTGGGGTTTGGTACCGATATAGCACGGCTTGCATATTTTCAAATATTTAATGCCGATGAGTATAAGGTTCTTGCGGAATCCGGTCAGCTTAGCGATACGGAAATACCTGCCGACAGAGGTGTGATATACGACAGTAATATGGAAGTGCTTGCGGAAAGTGCATCCGCGTGGCTTGTGTATGTAAATCCTTCAAAAATAGAAGACAAGGAGCAAAGAACCCTTATTTCAAAGGGTCTTGCAAAAATCTTTGATGACGATAGCCTTAAATGGAAAAATATCTATGACAAAATAGGAAACAAAAAATACGGCTATGTAAAAATCAAAGGCAAAATTGAGTATGAAGCCAAAACAAAAATCCAGGAATTTATCAACAAGAACGATTTGTATGCAATTGTTTGCATAGATCCGGACACAAAGCGATATTATCCTTACGGCAATTTTGCTTCTACGGTAATCGGAATGACGAATATTGACTCTGACGGCAGAGTGGGTATAGAGTTAATGTATAACGATGTTCTGACAGGGGTTCCCGGCAGAATAATCACGGCGCGCGACGGGCACAGCGATTTAATGTCCACAAATTATGAAACAAAATTTGATGCGGAGCAGGGTACAAGTCTTGTTATGTCAGTGGATAAAACAATCCAGCATTATCTTGAAAAAGGACTTTCCCAAGCGGTTGTTGACAATGAGGCGACCTCGGCATACGGCATTGTTATGGACGTAAATACCGGTGCCGTGCTTGCAATGGCAACAATGCCCGACTATGATTTGAATAATCCTGCGGTTATTACCGATAAAGCGGTGTTAAAGAAACTCAGCAAAATTAAAGATAAGGAAGAATATGCCAAGGCTTATAATGAACAGGTGTATTTAATGTGGAGAAACAAAGCGGTAAGTGACACCTATGAGCCCGGTTCTGTATTTAAAATTATTACTGCGGCGGCGGGTCTTGAGGAGGGCGTTGTAACTACCGATACCACCTATAATTGTACCGGCGCAATCAGAGTTGCGGACAATACAATCCACTGTCACCGCCGTGAAGGTCACGGAGTACAGACTGTAACCGAAGGTCTTGTTAATTCCTGTAACCCTTTCTATATAACCATAGGTCAGAAATTGGGAACGGAAAAGTTCTATAAATATTTTGAAGCCTTTGGTTTCACGGAGGACAGCGGAATAGATTTGCCCGCAGAAGCCACCCCGGTAGGCGGTGTTACCTACCATAAAAAAGAAGATATGGGTATTTCTCAACTTTCTTCAAGTGCGTTCGGCCAAACATTCCAGGTCAGTGCAATACAGATGATTACCGCGGTTTCCGCCATTGCAAACGGCGGAAAACTTATGGAACCCTATGTGGTTGCAAAACAGATTGACCAGGATGGAAATACTGTTTACGAAAGAACTCCCACCGTTAAAAGACAGGTGGTTTCCGAGAGTACCGCTAAAACAGTACTTGGAATGATGGAGCAGGTTGTTGACGGCGGTACCGGTAGAAATGCTTATATTCCCGGGTATCGCGTTGCAGGTAAAACGGGTACTTCCGAAAAACTTACCGTTGACGGCGAGTATATAGCGTCCTTTGTAGGATGTGCACCTGCGGATGACCCGCAGATAGCTGTTCTTATAATTATTGACGAACCCCAGGTTTATAACCACGGCGGCGGTGCTATTGCGGCACCTGTTGCAGGTGTGGTAATTGAACAGACTCTGAAATACATGAATGTTGAGCCTGTTTATTCGGATGAGGAATTGGCAAAGCTTAATGCAACAACTCCCGATGTTAACGGTATGAGTGTTGCTGCCGCTAAAGAGACACTTTCAAGGCAGAATTTTAATGCAAGAGTTGTGGGTAACGGCGACAAGGTTGTTTCTCAGTATCCTGCAAAAGACCAGAGCATTCCTTTGGACGGTGTCGTTATTCTTTACACCCAAACGGGAAATGTTGAAACAACTTCAACTGTACCGGACCTTACCGGATTGAGCATAAGCGATGCTAACAAGCGTGCCGTAAATTCCGGCTACAACATCAAAATTTCCGGTGCATCCCATGACAGTGAAGTTATTTCCTACCGTCAAAGTGTTGAAAAAGGCACCAAAGCGGAATTGGGATCAACTATAACAGTATATTTTAAGGCCACCAGCGGCGTCCAGGACGACTGATTGTTTGATAAATTTGCGAAATTGTGCGTTTGCTCACACTCGCAGTACCCTTGTACAGCTTCGGTTCGCAATTCACCCAATTTCATCAAATTTATCTAAACAATCCACAAATCTTAATATATTTGCGAAATTGTGCGTTTGCTCACACTCGTCGTACCTTTGTACGACTTCGGTTCGCAATTCACCCAATTTCATCAAATTTATCTAAACAATCCACAAATCTTAATATATTTGCGAAATTGTGCGTTTGCTCACACTCGTCGTACCTTTGTACGACTTCGGTTCGCAATTCACCCAATTTCATCAAATTTATCTAAACAATCCACGAATGTTAATATATTTGCGAAATTTAGCAATTCGTTCACACTCGCAGTACCCATTGTGTTAATAAAATAAAAAAGAAAAATAAATATATAAGAATAAAAACTTTCGGAGGTATATTATGCTCCTTTCACAACTTTTAAAAGACATAAAAGTGTTCAACTCCTATGAGGACAGGGAAATAACCGATGTTACCGATAAAAGCGGTAATATTAAAGAGGGGTGTGCATTTGTCTGCGTCAAGGGTGCCCGTTTTGACGGTCACAGTATTGCAGATCAGGTTTTAGCCCAAGGCGCAAAAGCCGTAATTGTAACACGGGACCTGGGTCTTAAAGAGCAGATTATTGTTGAAAATTCCCGGGAGGCTTATGCCCTTATGTGCAAAAATCTCTTTTTGCGCAGTGCCGATAAGTTGAAAATAATCGGCATCACCGGTACCAACGGAAAAACAACCTCCGCTTTTGTTATAAAAGATATTCTCAAAGAATTGGGAGTGCAGAGCGGTCTTATCGGTACTGTCAAAAATATGGTGGGTGACAAGAGTTTCCACACGGAGCTTACAACTCCCGACCCCTATGATATGCACTCTCTTTTCAAAGCCATGGTCGATGATGGTATTGAATACTGTGTAATGGAAACATCATCCCAGGCGTTCCACCAAATGCGCCTTGCGGGTATTCATTTTACTGTGGGTGCGTTCACAAATCTCACCCAGGATCATCTTGATTACCACGGCACCCTTGAAGAATATAAAAAATGTAAAAAGACATTGTTCTATAACTGTGATACGGCAATTTTCAACAATGATGATGAGGCATCCGCGTATATGCGGGATGGCATAACCGCTCAGACTGCGGGTTATTCAATAAAAGAAAAATCCGATTACAAAGCGGAAAATGTTCAACTGTTTTCAGACAGAGTGGAGTATGATTTAAACGGAAATCGGGTTGTCTTTCATATTCCCGGCGGTTTCTCGGTTTATAATTCTCTCACGGCAATTTCCGTGGTTAACAAGTTGGGATTCCCCCTTGAAGATGTTATAAAGGCGGCATATTCCGCAAAATCAGTCAGCGGAAGAGTTGAACTTTTAAAGACAAATACGGATTTTAGTGTTATAATAGACTATGCCCACAGTCCCGACGGACTTGAAAAGGCAATCAATGCGGTCCGCGGTTTCACAAAGGGCAGGGTTATCACTCTTTTCGGTTGCGGCGGCGACAGAGATAAAACAAAACGACCCAAAATGGGCAAAATTGCTACCGAACTTTCCGATATTGTTGTTGTAACAAGCGATAATCCCCGTACGGAAGACCCGGAAGAGATAATAAAAGATATTCTTGCAGGAATAGACAGCCATAAAGAAATAATCACAGTTACAGACAGAAGCGAAGCAATAAAAAAAGCTATTTCCATTGCTCAAAAGGATGACACGATTCTTCTTGCGGGCAAGGGACATGAAACTTACCAGGTAATCGGAACAGAGCGCGTTCACTATGATGAGCGTGAAATAGTGGCAGATATACTCAAATAACAGGTGCATTTTATGGAAAAAATTTCACTGAAAAAAATAGCGGAATGGTGTTCGGTTGAAACCGAACTCGAGGGATTTATAGAAAAAATCTCCACCGATAGCCGCGATATTGATTCAAACACTCTTTTTGTAGCCCTAAAGGGTGAACGCTTTGATGCAAACGATTTTGTGGATGACGTTCTCGCAAAAGGTGCAAAGGCGGTAGTTTGCTCCCGGTATGGGGGAGAGGACAAAAGGGTGCTTCTTGTTGAGGATACCGGTAAAGCCCTCCTCAGTATTGCCGCAGGGTATAGACAGGGCTTTGATATTCCTTTTGTTGCACTTACGGGAAGTGTGGGTAAAACCACTACAAAGGGTATGATTTATTCGGTTTTAAGCGAAAAGTTCAATACATTGAGAACCGAGGGTAACTTAAACAATGAAATAGGCGTTCCCAAAACCCTTTTCCGTTTAGAAAAAAAGCATCAGGCGGCAGTAATCGAAATGGGAATGAATCATTTTGGTGAAATATCACGGCTTTCAAAAACAGTGCGTCCCGATATAGGAGTTATAACTAATGTGGGAACGGCACATATTGAAAATTTAGGCTCCCGAAATGGTATTTTAAAAGCGAAATCTGAGATTCTTGACGGTATGGAACCCGGCTCTCCCCTTGTAATAAATGGTGACAGCGATATTCTGAATAAGATTCCCGCCGATGATTTCAATTTGATTCGCTTTGGACTTGACGGCGGTGACATAACGGCGGAAAATATTGATCCCACACCATTAGGAAGCGGGTTTACTGTTAAATACAGAGGTGAAAAAGCATACGCTTTTGTACCCTCCCAGGGTGTACATAATGTGTATAACGGGCTTTGTGCCATAGCGGTGGGGCTCTTGCTTGGAATGACCCTGGAGGAATGTGTAGCAGGGCTTCGCAACTTCTCTCCCGAGGGAATGAGGCAGAAAATAACCTCTGTAAAGGGAATGAATTTTATTGAGGATTGCTACAATGCAAACCTTGACAGTATGTGTGCCGCATTGGAAACTCTCAAAAGTTTGAAAATAAAAAGAACCGTGGCGGTTCTCGGAGATATGCTTGAACTTGGAGATTTCAGTAAGGAAGCCCACGAAAGAGTGGGCGAAAAAGCTTTTGATACCGAGTGTGATTTGCTTGTTACATTCGGCACGGAAGCAGTAAACACCGCAAGGGCATTTACGGAAAAGGGTGGAATAGCAACGGCCTTTTCCGATAAATCGGAGTTAACGAATTATCTGCGTGACAACCTAAAAGAAGGGGATACGGTTCTCTTTAAAGGCAGTCGCGGAATGAAAATGGAAGAAATTTTTACATCTCTTTATAAGGAGTGGGAAGTATGAAAATTGTAATTGCTTGTGTTGTGGCGGCAGTCATATCTTTCGCAATAAGTTTTGCTTTGGGCTATGTGGTAATTCCTTTTCTGCATAAACTGAAATTTGGGCAGACTATACTTGACATAGGTCCCAAATGGCATAAGAATAAACAGGGCACACCCACTATGGGCGGAATTCTGTTTATAGTAGGAACAGTCGCAGCTTTCGGCATAGTAGTTTTAATTGATAAACTCCTTGGCGGAGATATAATAGGAACAAACGAAATCCTTTCAAAATCTATGAATATCAAGGTTTGGGGCGGTCTTTTGATGGCACTGGGCTTCGCATTCATCGGTTTCCTTGATGACTATATAAAAGTTGTCAAAAAACGCAATATGGGACTCACCATATTACAAAAAACCGTTCTTCAGATTGTTCTCATGGTGGGTTATTTGTTCACTCTTTATATAAATGACCCCACGGGCAGTATGTTCATTCCTTTTGTGGGAATGGTTGAAACAAAAATATTCTTCTGGGCAATAGGTATTGCCGCAATTTACTGCACAACAAATGCGGTTAACTTCACCGACGGTATCGACGGTCTTTGCGGTTCTGTTACACTAACCGCTGCGGTGTGTTTTATAGTTGTCGGTGCTCTTCGCAATTGCCTTGGAGTGAGTCTTTTAGCGGCGGCTCTTGCGGGAGGTCTTGCGGGCTATCTTATTTGGAACTGGCACCCTGCAAAGGTAATGATGGGGGACTTGGGTTCAATGTTCTTGGGCGGTATGGTTGTTGCCCTCTCCTATGCTATCGACTGTCCGCTGATAATTTTGCTCATAGGTATTATTTATGTGGCGGAGTTCGGTTCCGATATAATTCAAATCGGATATTTCAAGTTAACCCACGGTAAAAGGATTTTCAAAATGGCACCCATACATCACCATTTTGAAATGTGCGGTTGGAAAGAAGTTAAGATTGTAAAAATCTTTTCACTTGTGAACCTTTTAGGCGGAATTGCCGCAATTGTTCTTGTTTATTTCGGTAATCTTAAATAAACGACAGTTTTGTTATATAAAGGAGTCGGCTTATGAATAAAAAAAATAAAATGCTTTCCGGTCTGTTTGTAAACAACGGAATGGATATACCGTTTTTTATCATAATGTTAGGGTTAATGGCATTCGGTCTTGTAATGCTTTTGTCCTCAAGCTATGCCTACTCCTATTATGAAACGGAAGGGAAAACAAGTCTTCATTTCTTTTTTAGGGAAATTATATTTATGACCGGCGGACTTGCGATTATGTATTTATTTTCCCGAATTGACTATAAAAAGTTGAAATATGTTGCCAATATAGCATTGGTAATTTCGTGGGGCTTGGTTTTGCTGACAATTGTTATCGGTAAAATCAGGGGCGGTGAAATAAACCGTTGGTTGGATTTAGGTTTTTTTGATGTTCAGCCGTCGGAGATAGCAAAGTTTGCCATCGTTCTCTTCTGTGCGGCGGGACTTGATAAAAATCACAAAAAAATGGTGAGTACAAGACCTTCAAAGGTCGGTTGGGCAGTTAAACTTGCAGATATAACAAACGGTAAAATCGTTCTCACAGAGGGAACTGTTACCCTTTTCTTCTATGTGTTTATGGTCGGTTTGACTTCATTTTTTGTTCTTGCGGGAAGTCATCTTTCGGGAGCAATCCTTATTCTGCTTTTCGGTGTTGCCATGCTATGGATGGGCGAGGGTAGAGCAAGGTGGTTTGTTGTTGGCATTGTTGCCGCGGTGATTGTACTTTTTATTGTTATAAAATACTACGACAAAATTCCCGTCTTAAAGGATTATATGGCAGAACGTATAGGTTCTTGGCTTGTTAAGGATTTGACTGATACGGATAAACGTTGGCAAACCAACCATTCGCTGTTTGCTCTCGGTTCGGGTGGCTTTTTCGGTTCCGGACTGGGTAACTCCAAACAGAAGTATTTCTATGTTTCAGAATCTCATACGGATTTTATTTTCTCCATTATCGGCGAGGAGTTGGGCTTTGTAGGCTGTTGTCTTGTTCTGTGTCTTTTTACAGCCCTTATTTTAAGAGGGGTGTATATCGGTATGCGAGCAAGAGACCGTTTCGGTGCGTTACTTGCTTTCGGTATTGTTATGCAGATCGGGTTGCAGGTTGCCCTGAACGTGGGTGTTGTAACGGATACCTTGCCCAATACGGGTATCAGTTTACCCTTCTTCAGTTACGGCGGTTCTTCCACCCTGGTAACAATGGGCGAAATGGGATTTTTGCTAAGTGTTTCAAGACAGGCGGATTTACCAAGGCTGTATTCATTCGGTAAAAGTAAAAAACAAAAGGTGTGATTTTGATGAAAGTGATGATAGCGGCAGGGGGAACGGGCGGTCATGTTAATCCTGCGCTTGCAGTTGCAGGCGAAATAAAAAACAGGTATCCCGATGCTGAAATTTGCTTCGTGGGTACTCCCGACAGAATTGAATCAAAAATAGTTCCCGCGGCGGGTTATCCCTTGAAAACAATCGAGATTTCAGGTTTTAAAAGAGGATTTTCACCGTCGGAAATTAAAGCCAATATAAAAACTGTCACACGTCTTCTTAAAAGTTCGGGTGCGGTAAAGAAAATAATTAAGGAATTTGAGCCGGATGTTGCGGTAGGTTTTGGCGGTTATGTGAGCGGTCCTGTTATACGCATGGCTGCAAAAATGGGTATTCCTACTGCAATTCATGAACAAAACGCATATCCGGGTGTTACAAACAAAGCACTTGCGGAAAAAGTTGATGCGGTAATGCTTACCGTTGAAGCGGCAAAAGAGCATCTTAAATGTAAGAGTGAGCCGATTATTACGGGACTTCCCGTAAGGGGTGAGTTGCTCACCGCCGACGGAGATATTTCAAGAGCCGAATTGGGCTTTGATGAAAGACCCTTAGTGCTTTGTATGGGCGGTTCCTTGGGTGCACGTGCAATAAATACGGCAATAATTGATGCCATTGCAGACGGCAGAAAATCCAAATATAACTACATTATTTCCACAGGTCAGTACGGACTGTGGGTTCCCGACAAAATGCGTGACAAGGGTATAAATCCCGATGACGAAAAGAATATTCAGGTGCGTCCCTATATCAACGATATGGACAGATGTCTTTCTGCGGCGGACCTTGTAATATGCCGTGCCGGAGCTTCATCCCTGTCCGAGTTTGAGGCGCTGGGTAAACCCTCGATTCTTATTCCCTCACCGAATGTTACGGAAAACCACCAGTTCCATAATGCTATGGCACTTGTTAATAACAATGCGGCGGTAATTATCGAAGAAAAAGACCTTGACGGCAAAAAACTGGGCAAGGTGATGGACAAACTTCTTTCCGACAAAACCCGTCTTAAAGAAATCGGAGACAATGCGCGGAAAATGGCGGTCACGGATGCAACACAGCGTATATGTGACATAGTTGTGGGACTTATAAAAAATTAACAAAAAAACTTCTGAAGCATAATATGTGTCGTGGGGTAATTCCCGTATAAAATCCGAAAGGAGCGACACTATGTCTGCTTTCGTAATAAACGGCGGTCGTCGTATCAGCGGAACGCTTCGCGTTCAGGGTTCAAAAAACAGCGTCTTACCCATCCTTGCGGCAACTGTTTTGGTGGAAGGTAAATCCGTTATACATAATTGTCCGGATTTGTCCGATACATTGGGTACTGTTAACATACTGAAAAGTATCGGGTGTAAAGTTATCAGGGATGGTAACACTATAATTGTGGACAGCTCAACCATCAATAATACGGAAATTCCCGAAAACTTGATGCGAGAAATGAGGTCCTCTGTAATATTTCTCGGAGCAATACTCGGAAAAGCCAAAACTGCGGTTATTTCCAATCCGGGAGGATGTGAAATCGGTTTAAGACCAATTGATTTGCATCTTTACGCAATGAAGCAGTTGGGTGTTTCGGTGGAAGACAGTTACGGTAAACTTATATGTACTGTGCCAAAGGAGTTAAAGGGTAACAAAATTACCTTTTCTTTTCCGAGTGTCGGTGCAACGGAAAATGCGATTTTAGCGGCTGTTAAAGCAAAGGGCACAACAACAATAGTGAATGCCGCAAGAGAACCGGAGATAATCGATCTGTGCGGTTTTTTGAATAAGTGCGGCGGTGAAATCATCGGTGCCGGTGAAAGTGTAATTACAATACACGGCAAAGAAAAATTGAATCCTTGTGAGTATTCCGTAATTTGCGACAGAATCGCCTGTGCTACATATCTGATAGCGGGTGCTATGACCGGGGGAGATGTTACACTTGAGAACACAAATCCCGTTCATCTAAACGCTGTTTTGCCACTTTTGGAAGAAGCCGGCTGCGATATCAATGTCAGGTGCCGTGCAATTCGACTTAAAGCACCGGCAAGACTTAATAGAATCGATAAAATAATTACTCAACCCTATCCGGGCTTTCCCACGGATGCACAGGCACCTTTTACCAGCCTGACTTGTGTTGCAAAGGGAACAAGTGTGATTGTGGAAAATATTTTTGAAAGTCGATTTAAGCACATTCCGGAACTTGTAAGGATGGGAGCAAGAATAAGGTCTGAGGGTAGGGTCGCCGTAATTGACGGTGTTGAAAGACTCTACGGTGCGGAAGTTATTTCACCTGATTTGCGCGGGGGAGCCGCTTTGGTTCTTGCAGGTATTTGTGCAGAGGGTGTAACTACCGTTAAAAACACAAAGTTTATTGACAGGGGCTACGAGGATTTTGAAAACAATCTTTGTATGCTTAATGCGGATATAAAAAGAAAGGCGGACTAAAATGGAAAATAGGAGCCACAAAAAAACTGCTCGAAAAAAAGCGGTCATTAAACCTCCTAAAAAAAATTCGTCACCCCAACTTTCCAGGGACGAAATGCGAAAAATAAAAAAGAAAAAAATAAGCAGAATGAGAAAGATTAGAAAAAGTGTTCTGACCTTTTTACTTGCTGTCGGTGTTATGTGCGTGGGTGCGGTTCTTGTTTTTTCGCTGTTCTTTAAAATTAACTCAATTTCAGTAAAAGGGGATAATGTTTATTCGGATAAAATGGTTGTTGAAAACAGCGGTATCCGGTTAGGAGCCAATCTTTTCCGTGTAAATGAAAAAGAACTTTCCGAAAAACTCTCCTCACAGCTTCCGTACATAAAAAATGTTACTCTTGAAAGGGAGTTGCCGGATACTTTGATAATAAATATCGAAGCCACGAGAGAGATTGCGGCAATTGCCAATAATGGTGTATTTGTTTTAATTGACGAAACCGGCAAGGTTCTTGATAACGATGCATCAGTTTTGAGAGAAAATGTTGCAGTATTAAAGAATGTTAAAATTAAAGAGTGTAAAGACGGTGAATGTATAATTCTTACAGATAGTAAGAAAAACGAGGCTCTTATAACTCTCTTAGGTGCAATCAAAGAATCAGGACTGAAACTGCTTACAGAAATAGACCTTAAAAACATAAATGACCTGAAAATAGAATATGACGGTAGAATTGTTTTTGCTTTAGGCGGGTTGACTAATATAGAAACAAAGCTTGCTCGTGGAAAGGCAGCATTAGAAAAAGAAAATGAAATAAATGCTTATTCCGAGGGAACTCTTGACCTGAAAACTGAGCCGTATGTTTATTTCAAATCCGGTTCCGAAGACAGTACGGAAAAAGGAAAAGATAAAAAACAACAAAAATAATAAAAAATTTTCAAAATATCTTGCTATTGAACAAATTGTGTGTTAATATTTAAAAGATATATAATAGTTATATGTGTGTATTCACCATATCGTATAAATAGGAGGAAGAAAAATGAACTTTGAAATTGCAAATGATTTTGAAGACGTTACTCAGATAAAAGTTATCGGTGTAGGCGGTGGCGGCGGAAACGCAATCAACCGTATGGTTAGCTCCGGTGTGCAGGGTGTGGAGTTTATTGCTATAAATACAGATAAACAGGTGCTTACATTCTCTAAAGCAACACATAAAATTCAAATCGGTGAAAAGGTTACGGGAGGCCGCGGTGCAGGTGCTCGTCCCGAAATGGGGCTTAAAGCTGCGGAGGAGAGCAGGGACGCAATCGTTGATGCTCTCAACGGTGCAAATATGGTATTTATCACTGCCGGTATGGGCGGTGGTACAGGTACAGGTGCTGCTCCCGCTATTGCAGAAATTGCTAAGAGCAACGGCATACTTACAGTGGGTATTGTTACAAAACCTTTTGCATTTGAAGGCAAGAGAAGAATGCAGCAGGCAGAGGCAGGTATTGCCGAACTTGCACAGCATGTTGACAGCCTTATTGTAATTCCCAACGAAAGACTTAAACTCGTTTCCGATCAGAAAATTACATTTGCCAACGCATTCGATGTTGCGGACGATGTTCTCCGTCAGGGTGTTAAGAGTATTTCCGAACTCATTAAGGTTCCCGGACTTATTAACCTGGACTTTGCCGATGTTACCGCAGTTATGAAGGATGCAGGTCACGCACACATGGGTGTGGGTAGAGCAACAGGTAAGGAAAAGGCAGAGGTTGCAGCTAATGCGGCAGTTTCCAGTCCTCTTCTTGAAACAACAATTCAAGGCGCAAAGGGTGTTATTATCAGTATCACATCTTCCGCTGATATCACTCTTGATGATGTTGATGTTGCCGCAAGCATTATTGCAGATGCGGCTGATGCAGATGCAAACATAATATTCGGTGTTGCATTTGATGAAAAACTTGATGACGAAATGGTTGTGACAGTTATTGCAACAGGCTTTGGAACGGATGCAAACGGTTTTGCAAACAAGTCCGTAGCGGCTTCTGCTGATTCATCTGCCGCAAGTGATGACGAAGATGGGGATATCGTTGATATTCTCGGACTTTTCAAGAAATAAACAAAACGATTTCAAACGGGGCTGTAAAAAAACGAAAGTTTTTTTACAACCCTTTTTTTATATGTAAATAATTTCTTACAACTTTGTTACAACTCTTTATAAATGTGTGAAAATATGGTATTATTCCGTTGTAACAATAATTAGGAGTACGGAGAGAATCTCCGATTGATATATGAAAAGTTTTCACAAAAAACAAAGTATTAAAATGTTGGAAAATCTTTTGGTAATTATACCGTGTTTGCTTGTTTTAGCGATCCTTTCACGAACTATTCCCGATGGAACGATTCGTCTTAATTTAGGCGAAAGCGGTGTCGGAGAAAAAGCAATAGCCCTGACCTTTGATGACGGACCTTCAAATTATACTGAAGAACTTTTGGACGGACTTGCACTGTATGATGCAAAAGTAACATTTTTCGTAGTCGGTAAAACAGCTGAAAAAAAGCCCGAGATTGTAAAACGTGCCTACGAGGAAGGTCATCTTATCGGCAATCACACATACAGTCATATTGATTTTTACAAGTCTTCTTTGGAAGAAATTAAGAAAGATATAAATAAAGGTGCACAGGTTATACAAGATATAACCGGTGAAAAGCCTTTGTTTCTTAGGGCACCATACGGCCATGTGAATTTTTTGCAGTTGAAACAACTTGATTGTTTCTTCGTGCGCTGGTCCGCTTCAACCTACGACTGGTTCAGAGAAGAAGAGAACTATATCTACAAGCGTATAATAAAAGAGGCAAAAGACGGTGCCGTTATTCTTATGCATGACACAAGGGAGGTAACCGTTAAGGCGGTTTTAAGAGCCATTCCGGAACTTCAGGAGCAAGGCTTTGAGTTGGTTAGGGTGGATGATCTTCTCACCCGAAACGGTGCAAAACTAAAAATGGGTATTCCCTACAGAAGTTGTAAATATGATAGGGGCGCCCTTGCATTTTAAAATATAACATAAAAACAAGCACCCGAAGTTCTTCGAATGAACTTCGGGTGCTGTATAATTGAACCGTTTATTAAAGTTTTTCGCAGATAGCCTTTGTATCCCTTGCAATTGCAAGTTCCTCGTTGGTGGGAACAACAAATGCTCTTACAGGGCAACCGGGAAGGGTAAGTTCAACTTCCTCACCGCGAATATCGTTTGCTTTTTCGTCAAGTTTTATACCAAGATATGAAAGATTGTTGAGAACATCTGCTCTGAGGTCGATACAGTTTTCACCGATTCCGCCTGTGAAAGCGATTACATCAACACCGTTCATAGCGGCAATGTAGGAACCGATGCATTTGCGGATTTGATACCACTGCATATCACGTGCCAACTTTGCTCTCTTGTTGCCTTCAGCAGCAGCGGATTTAACTGCTCTGTCATCGGAGTGAACACCTGAAATACCGAGAACACCGCTCTGTTTGTTCATAATCTTGTCCATTTCCTCTGCGGAAATGTTGTGTTTTTTCATAATGTATGTAATTGCAGAGGGATCAACCGCACCGCAACGTGTACCCATCATAAAGCCGTCAAGGGGAGTAAGCCCCATGCTTGTGTCAAGAACCTTACCGTCCTTAATGGCGGTAATTGAACAGCCGTTACCCAGATGGCAGGTGATAAGTTTGATATCTTTCAAGTCCTTGCCGACGATTTCAGCAGTTCTGTATGCAACAAAACGGTGGGAAGTGCCGTGGGCACCGTAACGGCGAACGTGATCCTCTTCATAATATTTATAGGGAAGAGCGAACATATATGATGTTTCGGGCATTGTGCTGTGGAATGCGTTGTCAAAAACAGCTACCTGGGGAACACCGGCACCGAAAACTTCGTTACAACATTCAATACCTACAACGTGTGCGGGATTGTGGAGGGGGGCAAGAGTGCTGAGGTCGCTGATTGCCTTGAGTACACCGTCGTCAATAAGTACACTTTCGGTAAAAATGTCGCCACCCTGAACAACTCTGTGACCGATGGCACCGATTTCGGAAAGGTCATCAATAACCTTGCAATCGCCGGTTGTAAGAGCATCCTTAACAATGTTGAAAGCAACCTTGTGGTCGGGGATGTCTATGTATTGGTCAAAACTTCTGCCGTCAAAGGTGGAACCTTTTGTATGGCTCATATCTGTTGCAATTGATTCACAGATACCTTTTGCGAGAACTTTTTCGCCCTCCATATCAAAAAGTTGATATTTTAAAGAAGAGCTACCGCAGTTAATAACGAGAATTTTCATTATGAACCTCCATTAAAAATATGTATTTTCTTTTTCGGAAAATTAAATACGAAAATATTGTGTAAAATATTTACTAAGTAATTATACCATTATTTTATTGTTTTGCAATAGTAAACCTGTACAAAAAGAGGTGATTTTTTGAATTACGGTGTTGTTGCGGAGTTCAACCCCTTTCACAACGGCCATAAATATTTGATTGATTATCTGAAACGCAATGATGATAATACCGTTTGTGTGGTTATGGGCGAAAGTTTTGTTCAGCGTGGGGAATGTGCCTGTATATCCCCGTACGCCCGAACAAAAACGGCGCTTCTCTGCGGTGCGGATTTGGTACTGTCCTTGCCTGTCCCTTTTGCTACTGCAAGCGCGGAGCGTTTCGCCATGGGCGGTGTCTCGGTCCTTGGCGCATTGGGATGTATTGAAACTCTTGCTTTCGGTTCCGAAAGCGGCAATGCAAAAGAACTCAAAAAATGTGCTGAAATAATTACAGGTGATGATTTTTATAACATTCTTGAAAAAATTACGGACGAGGGTTTGTCATTCCCTGTTGCAAGGCAAAAAGCTTTGGAAAAAATGTGCGGAAAAGAGTTTTCGAATATTATTTCAACACCCAATAACATTTTGGGTATTGAGTATATAAAAGCGATAAATAAATTAGGCTTGAATATTGATATTTTGCCCGTTAACAGAAAAGGTGTTGAACACGACAGCTACACAGTAAACAATAATATGTGTTCGGCTTCCGCACTTCGAGGAATGATTGAAAAAGGCGAGGATTTTAAAGATTTTTTACCCGAGATATCCTATGATATTCTTATGCAGGAATCAGAAAACGGAAAAGCTCCTGCAAGTTACCGAAAACTTGAAACAGCAGTTCTTTACAAACTGCGTTCAATGACCCCGGAGGATTTCAGAGAGCTTGCGGATGTGAGCGAGGGGCTTGAATACAGGTTTTTTGATGCGGTAAGAACTTGTACCGGTTTAGATGAAATACTTGAAAAAGTTAAAACAAAGAGATATACTCATTCAAGACTCAGGAGAATTGTTCTTTGTGCCTTGTTGGGTATTAAAAAGAGCGATGTTTTAATGAATGTGCCATATATTAGGGTTCTGGGTTTTAACGAAAAAGGCGCACAGCTTCTTAAAATCGCTAAGGAAACCGCAAGTCTTCCCATAGTAACAAAATCTTCGGAGATCGCTGCATTGGGAGAGAATGCCAAAAGAGTTTTTGATTTGGAGTGCTTTGCAAGGGATGTGTTTTCTCTCGCCCTGCCGCAAGTTGATTGTTGCGGCAAGGAAATGACCGATAAAATTATAGTATTGGAGTAAAAATGGATTTAATAGTAATCGGCGGCGGTGCCGCGGGACTTATGGCGGCAGGAACCGCCGCAAAAAGAGGATTAAAAGTTACTCTTATTGAACGTAACGAAAAATTGGCAAGAAAAGTGGGAATAACCGGAAAGGGCAGGTGCAATGTAACAAATTCCTGTCCCTTGCTAAATGAACTGATTTCTAATGTTCCCGTAAACGGTAGGTTTTTATACGGTGCTTTTTCAAGATTCGGTACGGATGATACAATAGATTTTTTTGAAGAAATGGGAGTACCTTTGAAAATTGAGAGGGGAAACAGGGTGTTCCCCGCTTCCGATAAAGCCCTTGATATTGTTGATGCACTTAACAGATACATAACAGTTAACGGGGTTAAGCGAAAAACAGGCAGAGTTACGGAACTTATTGTTGAGGATGGTGTTGTTAAGGGGTGTAAAACCGAGGATGGCAGGGAGTTTTTTGCGGATAATGTGCTCATTGCCACCGGCGGAATGTCCTACCCGGCAACCGGATCGACAGGTGACGGGTATGCCCTTGCAAAACAGGTGGGGCATACAATAACGGAATTGAAACCCTCCCTTGTACCCCTTGAATGTCACGAGGGTTGGTGTACCGATGCCCAAGGTCTTTCCCTTCGCAATGTGGAAATAAGAGTGGAGGATACAAAAACATACAAGGATGTATATAAGGATTTCGGAGAAATGCTCTTTACACATTTCGGTGTTTCGGGCCCCATGATACTGTCCGCATCCTCCCATATGAAAAATATGGAAAGGGGCAGGTATGTGATTCATATTGATTTTAAACCCGCCCTTTCTTATGAACAGTTGGACAAGCGTATTCAAAGAGATTTGCTTGAATGTTCAAATAAAAATTTGTATAATACCCTTTCACTTATGTTGCCAAGAAAAATGATTCCCATTGTTGTTAAACTTTCGGGACTTAACGGCAATATAAAATCAAATCAGGTTACCAAGGAGATGCGTTCCGCCTTGGTGGATTTACTTAAAGATATAAGATTAACCGTTACGGATTTTCGCCCCATTGACGAGGCGATTATCACCTCGGGGGGCGTAAGCGTTTCGGAAATTGACCCCAAAACAATGAAAAGTAAAATAATCGACGGACTTTACTTTGCAGGCGAAGTAATAGACGTTGATGCATATACCGGCGGATTTAATTTGCAAATTGCGTTTTCCACAGGTAATCTTGCGGGAAACAGTATATAAGGAGGAAGAAAAATGATAGTTAATATCGCCATTGACGGCCCTGCCGGAGCAGGAAAAAGCACCATTGCCAAAACCGCGGCAAAGGAACTTGGATTTATCTATGTTGACACGGGGGCACTTTACAGAACGGTGGGTCTTAATGCCTTGAGAATGGGCAAAAACACCAAAAGTGCCGAAGATGTTGTCCCCACACTTGAAGGACTTGAGGTTTCCTTGCGCTTTGTTGACGGGGAACAGAGAGTGTTTCTCGGGGAGGAGGATGTTTCGTTGGCTATAAGACAGAACGAGGTGTCCATGGCGGCATCCAACGTTTCCGCAATTCCCAAGGTAAGAGAGTTCCTTTTCGATTTGCAGAGGGATATTGCCAAAAAGAACAACTGTATTATGGACGGAAGAGATATTGGCACCGTAGTACTTCCCGATGCAAAAATTAAAATCTATCTTACCGCGTCGGCGGAAGCCCGTGCGGACAGACGATTTAAGGAACTTACCGAAAAAGGTCAGCAAGTAGAATACGATGTAATACTTAAAGAAATAAAAGAGAGGGATTTCCAGGATATGAACAGGGAAATTGCACCCCTCAAACAGGCGGCGGATGCGGTCCTTGTTGATACGACGGAGTTGACTCTTGCAGAATCCATTGAGTACATGATTAAAGTCATAAAGGAGCGGCTTTAATGACTGAAATTACATTGGCAAAAAAAGCGGGTTTTTGCTTCGGTGTTGACAGAGCCGTTAAATTGATTGAACAGCTTGTTAAAGAGGGTAAAAAAGTTGCTACCCTTGGTCCGATAATCCATAACAGCCAAGTTATTGCGGATTTGGAGAACAGGGGAGTCAGCGTTGTTGAAAATGTGTCCCAAGTTCCCCGGGGAGCAGTCCTTGTTTTGAGAACTCACGGAGTTACAAAAGAGGTACTGGATGAGGTGAAAGAAATCGGGTGCGATTTTATTGATGCTGCGTGTCCTTTTGTTAAGAAAATCCATAAGATTATAACTGAAAATTCATCGGAGGATGTTGTAACTTTAATTGCGGGTGACGAAAATCATCCCGAGGTTAAGGGGATAAAAAGTTACGCAAAGGGTGAGTCATTCGTCATAAACTCTGCGGAAAAACTCGAAGAATTGTTCAAAAAACGACCCGATTTGCCGGAAAAATCATTGATTTTTGTTTCTCAAACAACTTTTAGCGTAAAAGAATGGGAAAAAAGTGTAAAAAAAATCAAAATTCTATGTACAAATCCAAAAATATTTGATACAATATGCAGTGCGACCGAAGAAAGACAAGATGAAGCGGCACAGCTTTCAAAAGTGAACGATGCAATGGTTATCGTTGGGGGGCGTCATAGCTCCAATACACGAAAACTGTTTGACGTTTGCCAAAAGAACTGCCCGTCATTTCTTGTGGAAACTGCCGGTGAGCTTAATGGTATCACTCTCGGCAATTTTAAATCCGTCGGTCTCACTGCGGGTGCATCCACTCCCGCCGGTATTATAAAGGAGGTACTTGAAACCATGTCCGAAATTGTCAAAGACACAACTATGATTGAGGAGGAAAAAGTGCTGGACTCTGCAGCAGCTGAGGATTTTGATTTTGCAGCAGCTTTGGAAGAGTCACTCAACAATATGAACAGCGACCAGAAGGTTGTTGGAACAGTATTGAACGTGACTAACACAGAGATACAAGTTGATATCGGCAGGAAGCAAACAGGCTATATTCCGTATAGCGAATACAGCAATGACCCGAATGCAGATCCCAAAGCAGAACTCAAAGTCGGCGATGAACTTAGCCTTATCATCATGAAAACCAACGACCAGGAAGGCTTTACAATGCTTTCTAAAAAAAGGTTTGATGCTATTGCAGCCTGGGATAAGGTTGTTGAAGCAGAAGGAACTGACGAAATTCTTGAAGGTGTTGTTACAGATGTTGTTCGCGGCGGTGTGATCGTTGTTTCCAACAATGCACGTCTTTTCATTCCCGCATCCCTTGCAACTGCAAGTCGTAACGACAAACTTGAAGATCTCGTAAACAAAACCGTTAAGTTCAAAGTTATTGAAGTTAACAAGCAAAGAAGAAGAGCGGTTGGCTCCATTCGTGCAGTACTTAAAGAAGAAAGAAAGGCAGCAGAAGAAAAATTCTGGGCAGAAGCACAGGAAGGCGAAGTTCGTAAAGGTATAGTTAAATCCCTTATGAAGTTCGGTGCATTCGTTGACATCGGCGGTGTTGACGGTATGATTCATGTTTCTGAACTTTCCTGGAACAGAATTAAAGATCCTTCAGAGGTTGTTTCTGTTGGTGACGAGGTTGAAGTTACAATCAAATCCCTCAATCCTGAGAAGAAACAGATCGCTCTCGGCTATAAAAAGCTTGAGGACAACCCCTGGGAAATTTTCAAATCAAAGTATTCTGTTGATTCCGTAGCTGAAGTTGAAATTGCAAACTTCACCGATTTTGGTGCATTTGCTCACATTATCCCCGGTGTTGACGGTCTTATCCACATTTCACAAATCGCCAACAAGCACGTTGCAAAACCTGCCGATGTTCTTAAAATTGGTGAAAAGGTTGAAGCAAAAATTACCGAAATTGACGATGAAAGAAAGAGAGTAAGCCTTTCAATCCGTGCACTTCTTCCTGTTGAAGAAGTTGCAGAAGCACCTGTTGAAGAGGTTGCAGAAGCACCTGCAGAAGAAGTTGCAGAAGCACCTGTTGAAGAAACTGCTTCCGAGGAATAATCCGATTATAAATCAAAGCCGTCCGCTTTTTGTTAAGTGGACGGTTTTTGTAAAAGAAAGGGTGTAAGGTATGTATTGCGATAATTGTCACAGGCAAAGTCCCGACAACTTTGTCAACTGTCCTTACTGCTCCGCACCCTTAAAAAACGGAAAACGTAAAAAGCCCCAAAAATTCATACGAAAAAAGGAACGCAAAAAAACGGTTTCTTTTAAAACAACGGTGATAATCACCGCGGCGGTTGCATTTGTGCTTGGGGTTAGTGCCATTATAACAGGAATTGTTACAGGCTCAAAACCTGACACCGTTGTTGACAAAATGGTCAAAGCAATACAATATGACGATGCACAGCTATATTACTCCCTCTATGATGACCAAATAATTGAGTATTATAAGGAAAATTGGTATTTTGCAGATGACGAAACCTTTGAAGCCGTAACAGAGCCCCTGCGGGAAAGTAGAGAGTTTTACTCGGTCAAATGCGGAGAAGATTTCAAACTGGACTACAGAATAACAGCCATAACTGAAATATCGGAAAATGAGTTGGAGGAGTATAAGGATTATCTTGCAACCTCATTCGAATATAAAAAATCCCCTTCGAAAATGGCTTACGTGGATTTTGAAATAGAGTCAAAAGGGGACTTGGGTGAGTATAAAAGCGTTTATAAGGATTTCGTCTGCATTAAATTGGATGGAAAATGGTATATTCAACCCACACAAACGGATGTTTTTGATAATAATGAAGAATAAGACGGAGGCACTCGGTTGTTCTCCGTCTTTTTTGTCGAAATTTGCAAAGTTCTGTATTTTACACAAAAAATTTATTGAAAATAAAAAAATATTTGACAAATTAACAAAAATAGTGTATAGTTGATTTAAGAGTATTATGGTTTATGTATGAGGTGGTTTCTTGAGTTCCGAAGTTTACAAGGATGTTTCTTCCTTTAGTAATGAAGAACTTGTTAAACTTTCTCAACAGGGGGATGAAAATGCCCGTAGTATTCTTTCGGCTCGGTTCCTCAACACTCGCGGTGCCGGGGTCAGCATCTCCTATCTCGATTCGGATGATTTTGTTCAGGAGGGAATGTTGGGTTTTTTAAGAGCGGTACAGACCTATGATTTTTCCAGGGGAGTTCCCTTTGAGGCTTATGCGTTCAAGTGTATGCAAAACAGCATCAATTCCGCCGCCGGTGTTTCAAGGGCGGAAATTCCTATGGGTATGAGTTCGGAAATGCCCGAGGTTACAGATAAGGGCGAAGATCCTTTGAAACAAATTTTGGACGTGGAGCATCTCAATGAGGTGTTAAATGCCTGTGAGGTGACTCTTTCCGATCTGGAAAAAACCGTTATTTTTTTCAGAGCCGGCGGAATGTCCTACGATGAAATTTGTCAAAGACTGAATATGTCTGAAAAGTCAGTTGATAATGCCCTCCAAAGGGCGAGGAAAAAATTGAAAAGTGTGTGTTCCGATTAGTTCGGTTTGCATAAATATGTCCTCTTAGCTTAAAAAGCAGAGCGTTGTAAAAAGTAGCGGAGTTACTCCGAAACTCAAAGGTGGCGGTGCAATTCCGTTGGGGGGCAACATCATATATCAAGCGAGGTAGCAAAAATGTACGAAGACAAAACACTCGTATGCAAAGAGTGCGGCAACGAATTTATTTTCACAGCCGGCGAACAAGAATTCTATGCTGAAAAAGGTTTGGTTAACGAGCCCAAGAGCTGTAAAGCTTGCCGTGATGCTCGTAAACAGGCTATGAGAGGCGAACGTGAAAAATTCACAACAGTCTGTGCAGAATGTGGCGGAGTTGCAGAAGTTTACTTCAAACCCCGTGAAGATCGCCCTGTTTATTGCAGCGAGTGCTTCAACAAGAAAAAAGAAGCAGAGGCTTAATTTATAATTAGGTGTCTAACCCTGCGGAATTTCCGCAGGGCATTCTTTTTTTTGTATTGAATTTGTTTTTCATATATAGTATAATTAACCTGTATATGTATTCATAAATGCGGAGGAATAGTTTATGAAAAAGTTTTTATCCTTGATTCTCTCTGTGGTAATGGTGCTGACAACCTTTTCCGTAGTGGGCTTTGCAGTTGAAGAGCCCTTTGCATCGGGTGTTGTCGGTACTGCTGAAGATGGGTCTTTTTATTGGGAACTTTCGGAGGACGGAGGTACTCTCACTGTAACGGGTCGGGGTGAAATGCCCGAATTTGAGGAAACACCCCAATGGCTTTCATATAATTTTACAAACCTTGTTATAGACGAAGGCATACTCAGTATCAGTACCGAGGCTTTTTCAAATGCCGCTAATCTTGAGAGCGTTGAACTCCCTTCAACTGTTGAGAGTATAGCTCAAAGAGCGTTCTATGGTTGTACGAACCTTAAAGATATTCAATTCCCCGAGGGTGTAGCATTTGTGGGTGCAATGGCATTTTACGGTTGTACTGCATTAAAAGAAATCAGAATACCCGAAACAGTAAAGGAAATAGAGAACTATGGTTTTGGCTATTACTGTAATGAGGAACTTGATGACGAATTTGCAAAGATTGACAGCGTAACCCTTTTCGCTAAGGCGGACACCGCAGCACAAAGGTATGCGAAGGAAAACGATATTCCTTTTATCAATTTAAGCGACTATACGGAGTTTTTTGAGTATGAAATCCGCGAGGATTCCGAAAACGAAACACGTAGCATTGCATTGGTTTCATATAAAAATTGTCCCTATTCCGAGGAAATAATTATCCCCGAAGAAATTGAGGGTATCAAAGTTACCGATTTGGGAGATTTTCTTTTTGATGGCTCAAATGTAAAATCCGTTTATATTCCCGCAAGTGTAACAAATATTTCTTCAACCGCTTTTGAAAACTCATGTGACCTGATGGAAATTATCTGTGAAGAAGGCGGAAAATACAGTTCTCTTGACGGAGTTTTATATGGGGATGATTTTACCGCCCTTGTGAAAGTTCCCGAGGGAAAGGCAGAAATTACACAGTTTCCCGAGGATTTAAACACCGTATGTAGTTTTGCTTTCAAAAATACGGTAATCAAAAACATAGAACTTCCCAAATCTGTCATCATTCTTCAAGAAAATGCCTTTGCATTTTCAAGTCTTCAGGCAGTTGTTCTTCCCGAGGGTTTAAGTGAGATACCGAAAATGTGCTTTTTCGGTTCCGTAAATATTACAAATGTTGTGATTCCCGAAACAGTAAAATCCATCGGTGCAAATGCATTCGGAAACTGTATTGCTCTTGAAGATGTGTATTTGCCCTACGGGATTGAGTGCATTGAGGGTGCTGCATTCCATTGTACTGACCTTGAAAATGTAGTTGTTCCCGACAGTGTGAAAAGTATAGGCGATTATGCTTTCGGTTATTATAGTGAAGATGATATTGAGTTTGTAAAGGATGAAACTTTTGAAGTTATGGGCAGAAGCGGTACTGCCGCAGAGGAATATGCTGTAACTAACGGATTTTCCTTTACAGATGTTGCTCCCAAGCAACCTACAATATGGTATGCTAATACTGATAAGATTTCTGCAAATCTTTTCTGGGATAGTATTGACGGAGTAGAGTATTACGAAATATACAGAAAAACCAATAACAGCGATTTTGAAAAAATAGCAGAAGTGGGATGTGATGAAGATACTGTTTTCAGCGATACAACAGTTGAAAACAAAACTACATATACCTATTGTATCGTCTGTGTAAAGGGTAATCTGAAAAGTTCTTCCGAGAAGACCGTTGATATTGAATTTATAAAGATATCCACACCCACACTTGTGAGTGCAAAAATGACGGAAAAGGGTATTAATGTAAACTGGAAAACAGTCAGCGATGCGGACGGATATATTCTTTACAGAAAAACGGACTCATCCCAATGGAGTGAAATCGGTGTTTTTAAGGGCAGTGTAACAGCATTTGAAGATACCACATGCAAGAGCGGTCAGACTTATTACTATACCGTAAAAGCATATAGCGGAGCTGTTGAAAGCGGTTGTGACTACGATGGCGTTAGTGCAATGTATCTGAGTATTCCCAAACTTAAAAAGGCGGAAAACACTTCAAGCGGTATTAAGATAACTTGGGAAAAGGTTACCGGTGCTAACGGTTATATCATCGGAAGAAAGAGCGGTTCCGGCGGTTGGAAACAAATAGCCAAAACAAAGGATGTAAGCAGTTATACCGATAAAACTGCAAAATCCGGAACTACATATACATATACCGTTGTACCCGTTTGCGACAGCGTTAAAGGATTTTATAACGAAAAAGGTATAACATATCGTAGGATTTCACATGTTACAATCAAGAGCACCTCAAGCACCGCCGACGGTGTAAAGATAACATGGGAGCCTGTTTCAAATTGCACAGGCTATACAGTTTACAGAAAAACCGAAAAAGGAACATATAAAAAAATTACAACTGTTAAGGGTGCGAAAAGTTCAACCTATACGGACAAAAAGGTAACAAGCGGTGTTAAGTACTATTATAAGGTTGTAGCTTACAGCGGCTCCTATGTAAGCAGTTACACAGAGGTTTCGCGATACTACCTTGATAACCCACAGCTTTCAAGTGCAAGCAGCGGCAAAAGCGGTGTTACTGTAAAATGGGGTACTGTTAAGGGTGCAAGCGGATATTATGTGTATCGCAAAACAGGGGACGGAAGTTATAAAAAGATTGCAACGGTTAAGGGACGAACAAAGAAATCCTACCTTGACAAATCCGCAAAAAAAGGCAAAACCTACACCTACAAAGTGAAAGCCTATTACGGCAAAACCACAAGCGCATATTCAAATACCAAAAAAATAAAAGATAAATATTAAAAAATCGGGGCTGTAATGCGTGGGTGTCCAGAGGACACTCACGCAGTTTTATTCGCCATACGGCGAGTGATATTGCTTCGCAGTTATATAATGCTACGCATTGTGATATTGTCCTTCGGACAGTTTTATGCGAATAAAATAACACTGAAATCGAAGATTTCAATATCACTATGCCGAAAAGTGCATAATATCACTCTTTCCGAAGGAAAGAATATCACTTGAAGTTAAAGGCGCACTTACTCACCACTTTTAGTGGCAGTGCAAAAAAGTAAGAGTTAATGTAGCTTTTTGATACATTAACTCTTTTTTGTCCTTTAGAGTACGACTCAAAAAACAAGAGTTTTTTACAACCCCATTTCTGTGTTATTTATATTATTGGGGGTATTCAACTTCTTTGCTAAGACAGTTTATTGCAAATAAATTGGGTATCGCCATAAGCCCATTGCAGATATCTGCAACTTCCCAAATGATCTTCGGTGGATTTATACTGCCGATAAATACAAGGATTATATAAATTACCTTGTAAAATTTTGTGTGTTTCCTTCCGAATAAACAGACGAAACTTTTTTCGCCGTAAAAGGAACAACTTGTAAGGGATGTAAAAGCAAATACGGCAGTAAGAGCCGAAATTCCTTTTCTGCCGATTTCTCCGATTGTTGAATATGCGGTAATGGACAAATCTGCCCCGAAAAGTTGATTTTTTGAGTCGAACGTAGCCGTGAGAATAACAAATGCGGTTACAGTGCAAAGAAAAACAGTGTCAATAAAAACTTCAAGCATTGCCCACATTCCCTGGGTCTCGGCATTTTGATTGTTTGATTCGGAGTGGAGGATGGTGGAGGATCCTAATCCGGCTTCATTTGAAAAAACACCTCTCGACACACCGTAGCGCATTGCTTTGAACAAACCAAATCCGTTAACAGCCTTTAAAGAGAAAGCCTCTTTAAAAACCAACGAAATGCAGGGGAGCAGGTTTTTTCTGAATTTTACTGTGACTGCCGTGCTTAATATAAGGTACAAAATTGTCATTAAAGGAACCGCAACAGTACCGAATCTTGATATTCTGCCGATACCTCCGCTTATTATTACTAAGCACAGCAATGAAATTACAGCACCGACTATGTATTTGTTAATATTGAACCCTATGGATAGGGATTCCGCTACCGAGTTGCTTTGAGTTAGATTCCCCATACTCATTGCGGAAAAAAGTGTAAATACTGCATAAGCCTTAGCAAGGCCCTTCATTTTAATGCCGTTTTCTATGTATGAGAAAGAGCCTCCTTCAAAAATGCCATATATGTTTTTCCTTCTGTACCGAACACCAAGGAAATTTTCGGAATAGGCAGTCATCATGGAAAGAAGTGCAGAAATCCACATCCAAAAAACTGTTCCGGGACCACCGGAATAAATAGCTGTTGCCACCCCAACAATGTTGCCGGTACCAATGCATGCACCAAGGACGGAGCAGAAAGTACTGAATTGCGAGATTCCGCTGCTTTCGGTTTTTGTGAACATCTTACCGACTGTTTCTTTAAGCATGAGCGGAAAACCGCGTATTTGAAAAAAACCGCTTTTTACGGAAAAACGTAATGCAGTAAAAATAAAAATCATCAGCATGGGTAATCCCCAAACTACTGAACCGACAGCGTTTAAGATATTTTCCATTACGCACCTCTTTTCCTTTGACAAACGGCTAAAACAATCCTATAATATCATACTGTGAGAATTTTCTGTTTATTCTTGAAAGGAGCGTATAATGGCTCGTGATTTAACAAGCGGAAAAACAGGCAAGGTATTGCTTCAGTTTACAATGCCGCTTTTTATAAGTGTTGTTTTTCAGCAGATGTACAGTATAGCGGACAGTCTTATTGCAGGCCGTTTCGCAGGGGAGGATGCTTTGGCGGCAGTTGGTGCCTCATATCCTATAACAAATATTTTTAACGCAGTGGCAATTGGGTGCAATATCGGTTGCAGTGTTGTTATATCCCAACTCTTCGGAGCAAGGGATTACAAAAAAGTCAAAACAGCCATATCAACATCTCTTATTTCATGCGTTGTTTTAGGTGGGGTGTTGACGCTTACGGGCATTGTTTTGACTCCATCGCTTATGGATGCCATTGATACACCCCAAAACATCTTTGATAGTTCTGCGCTGTATCTTGAAATATATATCGGGGGCTTTGTTTTCCTGTTTATTTATAATGTAGCAAACGGAATCTTTACTTCTTTGGGAGATTCAAAAACTTCACTTTATTTTTTGATTTTTTCCTCCGTATTCAATGTGATTCTTGACTATGTTTTAGTTGTAGATTTTAATATGGGTGTGTCGGGAGTTGCTTGGGCAACCTTTATTGCTCAGGGACTTGCGGGTATTCTTTCGGTTATAACACTTTTGTATCAGGTGAGAAAATTACCCGTAAAAGAAAAAGCCTCTCTGTTTTCAATTGACTTGTTAAAGCGTATTGCGGGGATTTCCATACCCAGTGTGCTTCAGCAAAGTTTTGTTTCTGTGGGCAATGTGTTTATTCAAAAACTCATAAACGGCTATGGCTCTTCGGTTGTCGCAGGTTTTTCAGCGGCAATGAAACTGAACACATTTACAATAAATGCCCTTTATACATTCGGTAATGCGGTGTCAAGTTTTACTGCCCAAAATTTCGGCGCAAAAAAATATTCCCGCATAAGAGAGGGAATGAAATACGGAACAACAATGACCGTCATAACGGGAATAATTTTTGCTTTACTGTTTCTTGTGTTTAATGTTCAGTTAATAGAAGTATTCATCGAAGGGAACAGAGGCGGAGAAGCGGTAATCTCAGGCTCCCGCTTTTTGAAAACCGTAGCACCCTTTTATTCGTTTATTGGCATAAAATTGGTCTGCGACGGTATTCTACGCGGTGTGGGACGAATGAAACTGTTTATGGTGGCAACCTTTACGGATTTAATTCTGCGAGTAATACTTGCCTTTGTTTTCTCTCCCATTTGGGGCTATCAGGGTATATGGAGTTCCTGGCCAATAGGTTGGTTGGCGGCAAATGTCCTCTCCCTTATATTCTATTTCATTGTAATAAACAAACTTGACAAAAAACCTGTGCAGTCTCATTGAGGGACTGCACAGGTTCGCTTTATATAATCAATTTTGTTTTCTGACAATTCGGTATTCATCATCCGCTCTGAAATAAGGACAGGCATCATTTGATGAGGTGAGGAATTTTAAATATTCATCTTCATCAAGTTCAATATCGCAAAAGTATTCCTCTAAATCCTCGTCGTATCTGTAATTTTCACACATTTCGCACATTGCCATAATGAAACCTCATTTGTGGTATTTTCCGTTATTGTTAATCTGAAAAGCCCTGTAAATTTGTTCAAGGAGCATAACCCTCATAAGCTGGTGGGGAAATGTCATAGGGGAAAAAGAAAGTTTAAAATCCGAAAGGCTCTTTATTTCGGGTGAAAGACCGAAAGAACTTCCGATAATGAATACCAGGTTGCTTTTTCCGTTTATGGCGGCATCGGAAAAAGACTTTGCAAATTCTTCGCTGGACTTTTCCTTTCCCTCAATGCATAGGGAGAAAATGTAACTGTTATTGGGGATTTTCTTTTTGATTTCCTCCGCTTCTTTTAAAAGGGCAGTGTCAATTTCCGTTTGAGAGGGATTGTCCGATAAACGCACGGGATTCAGTTCTATAACATCAAGTTTACCGTAAGCGGAAATTCTTTTAGAATATTCACTTATGGCATCCCTCAAATACTTTTCCTTTAATTTGCCAAGGGCGATTACTGTAATATTCATTATTCAAGTCCTAAATACGGCGCAGGGTTAATTCTGTTACCGTTAATTCTTACTTCAAAGTGCAGATGGGCGCCGAAAGAATAGCCTGTGTTACCGACTCTGCCTATTGCCTGACCCTTGGTTACAGTATCACCGGGGTTCACCATAAGGGAATTGTCAAGCATATGGGCATAAAGTGTTTCAACGCCGTTACCATGGTCAATAACTACATAGTTGCCGTAACCGCCGTTGCTCCAACCTGCTTGGGTTACGGTACCTGAAGCTCCTGCAACAACAAGGGAGCCGGAAGCACTTGCACCGGAAATATCAATGCCCCTGTGATAACCGAGACTTCTGTAACCGAAGGGGGATGTAACGGTAAACAGACCAACAACCGGCCAACAGAAATATCCGGTAGTTTGCAAAACGGAGTACGTACCCAAAGAAAGGCTTTCTGCACGGATTCCTCGTTCGATAATCTGTGAAACGGGTGCTTTTACGGATACGTTCATAAGTTTTTCAGCAGATACTTTTTTATCTCCGATGTATGTTACAAGGTCAATGGCATAAGCAGAACCGTTTGTGCCGTTTCTGCGAGTCCTTGTGTCACCTATGAAGAGGGTGTTGGTCTGTATTTCAACTGTATCATACTCGACGGTTTTAATAGTCTTCTCGCAGTTGGCATGGCAGATTTCAAGAGGGGAGAGAATTTTAAGATTCAATTCCAATTGCTCTGCCGACCAAATTCTATCGTCGCTTTCTTCATAATATGCATCGGCAAATGTGATTTCCTGTGCAAAGGCAACCGAGGAGTCGGGGTATTGCTTTTGAGCGTTTTTAAGTTGAGCGTAAAAAATTTCGCGAGCTTCCTGTCTGTTTTTTACGGTACAAAAAAGTTCTTTGTCAATGTAAATCTCCGTAACAGAAATTCGTTCGGGAGCAAGTTTTTTTATAATATCTTCCGATAAAATATCGCTGCTTTTAATGTTGTAAGGTTCAGTTTTGACTTTTTGGGTTTCGAACTTGCTGTTAGAGGTGAGTCCCAGGTAGTTAAGTGCCAGGGTGTTAGCGTGATCCGCATCATTTTGCGTTCCTGCATAGCCAACGATTTCACCACCTATTTTAACGGCGAAAGCATCGGTTTTCCCGTCATTGGAAACCAGAAAAAACACAGAAGCCCCTATTACCGAAAAAACAAGAATAAAAGAAATGCTTCTTTTGAAGAATGTTTTAGCAGATGCAAAAGAAGTTTTATTAAATTTGAAAAGCTTTTGCAAGCCTTTTAAAAAGATTTTGAAAAATCCCGTGAATATGCTTGTAATAAGAATTCCGAGATTTGCTATATAAACATACAGCGTTCTGAATATCAGTCCCATAAAAACTCACTTTCAAAGATATATACAATAATATATCACAATTCAAGATTCTTAACAAGGGTTATGAATAAAGTTTACAAATAATTATAAATATATCATTGAAACAGTAAATGATTTTTACTATTGTTTATTTTAGAAATATATGGTATTATGAAGTATAAACTTGGGTTGAAATCGGTGATTTAGTGAAGAACTCGGAAATAAATATCAGGGATCCCTTTGTCCTTACATATAACGGAAAATATTATATGTACGGAACAAGGGCGGCAAATTTCGGCATAAAAACAGGCGGATTTGATGTTTATATCAGCACTGATTTGGAGAATTGGTCGGAGCCTGTTGAGGTTTTTAATTCCGAAAAATACGGATTTAATACCGCGGCTAATTGGGCACCTGAAGTTCACGGTTACAATGGCAATTTTTATATGTTTGCAACATTTACAAAACCTAATGGTTTGAGAGGAACGTACATATTAAGAAGCAACAGCCCCGACGGGCAGTTTGTTCCTGTTTCCGACGGCGCGGTCACACCTTATGATTGGGAATGTCTTGACGGCACCCTCTATATTGAAAACGGCAAGCCCTATTGTGTTTTTTGCCACGAACATACTCAAATTCTTGACGGAACGATTTGCTTTGTGGAGTTAAAGTCGGATTTTTCGGGAAGCATCGGTGAGCCTGTTGAACTGTTTGCCGCAAGCTCGTTTTTGAAAAGGAGTGCCTCGGAAAATTGCCACAATGTTACGGACGGTCCCTTCCTTTTCAAAAAAGAAAACGGCAAGCTTATTATGATTTGGTCAACTTGTAATAACGGCTACTTGCAATGTGTTGCCGCTTCCCACAACGGCTCGATTTTCGGAAAATGGAGCCATATAAAACCGATTTTTGAAGATAACGGCGGTCACGGTATGATTTTTAGAACCCTTGAAGGGAGTTTGAAATTGACCCTCCACTGTCCCAATACCCAAACACTTGAAAGACCTATGTTTTTCTCTGTGGAAGAAACAGAGGATTCTCTGACAATAGTTAACGACTGATAAAGGGGTGTCAAAAATGAAAAGTTATTTTGATATTATCCTATTGAATATAAAAGAACATAAGGATAATATGCATCAAATTATGAAACTGTCCGTGGCAGATTTGAAAAAGACCTACAACGGCTCCGCTTTGGGCTGGGCATGGGCGGTTATTAAACCGGTTTTTACCATTTTTGTTTATTGGTTTGCCATTTCAATAGGTTTGAGAGGCGGCAAGGGTCCGGATGGCTACCCCTTTATTCTCTGGCTTGTTGCGGGTATGGTTTCTTGGTTCTATATGGGGGATCTCATAACAGGCGGAACAACCTGTATAAGACGGTACAGTTATCTTGTAACAAAAATGAAATACCCGGTAATGACAATTCCCACTTTCACAAGCATCTCAAATCTTATTGTTCACGTAATACTTGTGGCAGTTGTTATTGTTCTTTTTTGGGTTTGCGGTTATCCGCCCACAATTTATCTGTTGCAGTTGCCGGTTTATACGATTTTGATGTTTATGTTCTTTAATGCGTGGGGACTTTTTGCAGGACTTGTTTCTGCTATCGGCAAGGACTTTTCAAACCTTGTAAAATCCCTTAACATTGCGGTTTTCTGGCTTTCGGGTATTCTCTGGAATATCGAAAACGTTGCGGACAACAAAATTCTTTACAGTTTCTTGATGCTCAATCCCGTAACATTTATATGCCAAGGCTACAGAAATTGCTTTATAAATCACGTGTGGTTTTTCAATCAACCTAAAAGACTTATGTATTTCCTGTGTTGGTATGTGATATTGGGCTTTATGTCGATTTGGGCATATAAAAAGCTCCGCAAGGAAATACCCGATGTGCTTTAATTGAAAGGAAACAGCAATGAAAGATACAGTAATCAGTTTCAATAATGTTACAAAAATTTATAAGCTTTATTCAAGTACAAGAAAAAGGCTTATGGCAGTTTTCTTGAAAAAAATACCCTATAAAGAGAAAAAAGCAGTTGATAATATAAACTTTGAAATAAAACGAGGGGATTCCGTAGCCCTTTTCGGTAAAAACGGAGCGGGAAAATCCACGGTTCTTAAAATGATAACCGGTGTTACATTCCCCACAAGCGGCGAAATAACTGTCAACGGCAGAGTTAGCGCCCTTTTGGAACTTACAAGCGGATTTGATATGGAATTTTCGGGAAGGGAAAATATCTACCTGAAAGGTCACATTCTCGGCCTTTCCGACAATGAGATAAAAGGGCTTGAAAGTACAATTATTGAATTCTCCGAACTTGAGGATTATATAGACCAACCTGTGCGTACCTATTCAAGCGGTATGAAATCCCGATTGGGTTTTGCAATAAATGTCAATATCAAGCCGGAAATCCTTATTGTTGACGAGGCATTGAGCGTGGGTGACACCGCTTTCAGAGTTAAGTGTCAGGAAAAAATTAACGAAATTATTGAGAAAGATAATGTAACGCTTCTTTTTGTTACCCACCAAACCGCAGTTGCAGAGGAATTCTGCACAAGGGGTATCGTAATGAAGAACGGAAAACTTATTTTCGATGGCGAAGTTCACGAAGCCTCCGAGTATTACAAAAAAATGTATAACATTAAATCAAAGAAGAAATAAGACACAGGGGCTGTAAAAACGAAAGTTTTTACAGCCCCTGTCTTTATTATATATCTGAATTATTTTATAACAACATCTGCGTAAACGGGGTAGTGGTCGGAAACGAAACGTCCGTCGATGCCCTCTGTAACAACCTTGTACGAAACCGCCTCAAATTTGTCGTTTATCATAACATAGTCGATAACATCTTTTTCGTGCTTTTCAGGCTTTGTGTCGTGGTATGTACAGTAGTTCATTGTATCGGGCGCAAGGTATTTTGTATCGTTCAAAACACCGGATTCAACAAATTGTTGATAGTTTTCGCTGCCCTCTTTAACATTCATATCCGCTGTGAAAACTACGGGAATATCACCGAATGACTTTGCCTTTTCAACAATAAGGTTGACACTGTTTCTTCTTGCCTCTTCACCGATATGATCAAAGTGACTGTTAACATGTGCATATTTAGCACCGGTTTCCTTGTTGACGAGAATTGCCCAGGTGCAAACTCTTCTGCAAACCGCATCCCAACCGAAAGAAACCTCGTCGGGAGTTTCGGAGAGCCAAAATGTGCCGCTGTCCTCAACATCGTATTTGTCCTTGAGATAGAAAACTGCAGAATACTCACCCTCGTTGTCACCGTCATCCCGGCCCACACCAACGTAAGCATATTTTTCGCCTACTGTCTCTTTAAGTGTTTCCATCCATTCGGGAGTAGCTTCCTGTACACCGATGGAATCCGCCTCGCTGTCAAGCATTGTCTGTGAAACAATACCGATTCTGTCCTTCCAGGTGTCAAGACCCACATTGGCACAACGAATGTTAAAACTCATAATTCTCATTTCAATTTCCTCCTTGGGCTCAAAGCCTTGAATAAGCCTATTGTTTGGTTTGTTGGAAATAATTCCGAACAGGGAAGTGAGCATGGTAATAAATGCCATAATAATTGAACCGATGCCCGTGGCTAAACTGCTCGTCATTTCGAATCCCTCCAAAAGTATTGATATACATTATAATACCATAAATTGTTGATTTGTCAATAAATAAAGAACAAACAGGGGGCTGTAAAAAACTTTCGTTTTTTTACAGCTCCCCAAATTTATTTTAATATTATCAGTCTTTTAAAAACTCTTTAACGCTGCCTGTTACGCCTGCAAGATTTTGTAAATCCGAGGGAACAATGATTTTTGTTGATTTTCCGTCCGCTGCTTTTTCAAACGCTTCCATACCTTTAAGAGAAAGGTACTGCTTTGAGGGAGCGGCTTCGTTAATCATTCTGATACCCTCTGCCTGTGCTTTCTGGATTGCGATGATGGCATCGGCTTCACCCTCTGCCTCGCGGATTTTTGCTTCCTTAACGGCTTCTGCGTGGAGAATTGCAGACTGCTTATCGGCTTCCGCTTCAAGAATCTGTGCTTCTTTTTTACCTTCGGCAACAAGGACCTGACTTGCCTTTTCACCCTCTGCACGAAGAATACTCTCACGGCGTTCACGTTCTGCCTTCATCTGTTTTTCCATGGCATCCTGGATTTCACGAGGGGGAAGAATGTTTTTAAGTTCAACACGGTTAACCTTAATACCCCAGGGGTCAGTTGCTTCATCAAGAATACCGCGGATTTTTGCGTTGATTGTGTCACGTGATGTAAGGGTATGGTCAAGTTCCAACTCACCGATAATGTTACGCAAAGTTGTTGCGGTCAGATTTTCGATAGCGGAAATGGGGTACTCAACGCCGTAGCAGAAAAGTTTGGGGTCGGTAATTTGGAAGAAAACAACCGTATCGATCTGCATTGTAACGTTATCTTTTGTAATAACCGGCTGGGGCGGGAAGTCAACAACCTGCTCCTTGAGGGAAACTACCTTTGCAACCTTTTCAATGAAAGGAATTTTAACGTGGAGTCCCGTGTCCCATGTTGTGAAATACGCACCCAAACGCTCAATAACATAAGCCTTTGACTGTGGAACGATTTTGATGTTTGCGATAACAAGCAAAACAATCAATGCGAGTACCGCAAAAATCGCAATTAAGCCTACCGAGGCCGAAGCCGAAAGTGTAATGAACATAAAATTTCCTCCTTTTATAAAATCGGGCGAACAATAAGCTTTACGCCCTCAATTTTAACCACTGTTACGTGTTCTCCTGCGGGGATGGTGCAACCTTCCGCTTCCGACCTTGCCGTCCAAACGGAACCGCCCACCTTTACAAGACCCGTTGATTCAAGGTTGTTGATATCCTCTGTAACAACAGCCTGTTTGCCTATGTACATATCGGCATTTGTGGGCTGTTTTTTAGCCTTTGTTATTTTCTTTACTACGGGGCGGGTAACCGCCAGAGCGATTGCCGACACAATAATAAAAACTATTATCTGTGCCACAATGCTGTCCGTAAAAAATGAAGAAACAAGGGCGGCAAAGGAACCTATTGCGAACCAGATTGTCAGCAGTTGAGCCGTTGCGGCTTCAATTACAACAAACACCGCAAGCAGAGCAACCCAAATCCAAACCATCATAAAATCACAACCTTTTTGTCGGTTAATAAAACCTACTCTTTAGTTTGATTATATACGTGTTTTTCCGTATTTTCAATAGTTTTTCGCTATATTTTTTAATCATAAAATCGTGCTTAATTTCGGTTCATTTGACTCGATTATATACAGAAGTTCCGCTTTACATTCCTCGCATCCCGAGATTACCGATTGGTAGTCGGCTTTTTCGGCGGAATAAGTGATTTTATTCAGGAGTTTATCCACCTGGCAGGTGTATTCTCTGCCTATGAGAATATTCATACAAAAAATTTTATTTTGCCACTTTCGGTTCATTTGAGCGGTTAAGCGGTTAACCTCATCGCCGTTTTCGGTTATGGCACTTTCCACAACCATTTCAACTGTCGTCACCGTTTCTTTGCAGGTACTTTTGACAAAAACAAAGGAGAAAATACCCACACCCACGGAAATAATAATTATTGAAACGGCAATAACAATTCTTTTCATTTTAATCTTCCTTTTTTAAAATAATATTGTATTTTTTATTTCTGTCAACCGTCATTAAAAGAATGTTTTTAATGTCGTCGGTTTCCCTGCGTATTTTGGCTTCAACCTCTTTTTCGGTAACGTAGCAGTCCTTGAAAGCACTTCCGATAATTTTGCCGTCAATAACAACCGCACAGGGCAACCCCTGATCTTTTTCGGATTTACCGAGATTTTTTAAGGTTACGTTTCTGTTGTCGGGTTTTAAAAGGACCGAGAGAGTGCCGTTGGTTTCAACGATTGCATATTCAACCTCGTCTATATCAAAAACATCCTTCTGCCGTAATCCCGACAGGACATCGTTAATTGTAAATCGCAGGGCTTTGAGTTCGTTTTGCAAAAGTTCCCCGTTTCGTATTATTGTTATGGGCTTTCCCTCGGAAAGATACCGGAGTTTTACAAACTTTCTGTCAATGAGGGAATTGATTATTTCAAAACTTACAAGCAGAAGCAGGGGAATCAAACTGTTTAACAGGGGAATGTTGTTGTCACTTATGGGCATTGCCGCAATTTCGGAAATGAGAATTGTAATTACAAGTTCCCCGGGTTGAAGTTGTCCCAGTTGCCTTTTTCCCATCAGACGAACGCAAACGGACACCGCAAAGTATATTATGAATGTTCTTATTATTGTAGATATCATATAATCACCGTTTTTGTTTTTTCCTTATTTACTTGGAATATACAGTAAAAACAGGGAAAAATAACAATGGTGATTTTATGGAAAATAAAGATAATGCGCTTCTTGAGTTGTCGGAGTTAAAAGAGGAAAACTACGGGGATGTCAGGGAGAATGCAGTTGAAAACGGAAGGCTTATAAAAGAGGCTTTTAAAGGCAGTTTTGATATTGTTGTAAAAAAAGGATACTGTGACGGACGGTGCGTTGTCTTTGCAAATTGCGACGGACTTTGCAGTGCCCAAAGAATAGCGGATAATGCAATAAAACCCCTGTTGACATTTAAGGGGGAACTGCCCGAAGAAAAGCCCCTTGACTATATTTGTGACCGCATTATATACAGTACGGAACAGGAAAAGGAAACAAGCCTTGACAAAGCAATGCTCCAACTTCTGAGAGGAACCCTTCTCATATTTGTTGAGGGTGAAAAACGCTGTGTAATATTGGGTATGCAGGATTTGCCCGAACGCTCCCTGGAAGAACCCGACAACGAGGTACAGGAATTCGGTTCAAGGGAGGGGTTTACGGAGAATATAAAAACCAATTTAACCCTTGTGAGAAAAAGACTTTGCACAACAAATTTTAAAATAGAAATGAAAGAATCGGGGGATACAAGCAAAACCCGAATACTTCTTTGCTATATGAAGGACAGGGTAAATCCCGATACCCTTGCTGAAGTACGAAAACGGCTTGAGTCCGTGGATTTTGATACTGTTTTGGCGGCGGGGTATTTAAGAAAGACCTTTGATACCAAGAGAAAAAGCCTTTTCACAATGGTGGGGCAGACCCAAAGACCCGATACCCTTGCGGCAAAGGTTTGTGAGGGGAAAATAGGCATACTTGTGGACGGCACCCCATTTGCCCTTGTGGTGCCTCGACTGTTTATAGAAAATTTTCAAACCCTCGACGATTATATTAACCGCCCCTTTTACGCAAGTTTTATGAGGGGTGTAAGGCTCCTTGCCTTTTTAATCAGCGTATTTTTGCCCGGTTCATTTGTTGCGGTGGGACTGTTCCACCAGGAAATGTTCCCTGACGATATGCTGTACAATATAGTCATAATGGAAAGTAACACTCTTTTTACCTTGACTGTTGAGGCATTGATAATACACTTCGTCTATGAAACCGTAAGGGAGGCGGGGTTGAGGATGCCAAAGTCCATAGGTCACGCGGTCAGTATTGTGGGTGCTCTGGTCATAGGTGATGCGGCGGTTACGGCGGGACTTATCGGCGCACCCATGCTCATTATCGTTGCACTTACGGCAATATGCTCCCTTGTTTCCTCGGATTTGTACCAACCCATAGCCATTTTGAGAATTGTTTTTATTCTCGTTGGGGGCGTCTCGGGACTTTACGGGATTATGATAGGGGCGGCGGCACTTTTAATAAACCTTGCTTCAATGACGGATTACGGAATACCCTTTTTGGCACCCGTAGCCCCATACAACAGAACAATCTGGAGGGATTCTTTCTTCAGAATCGGTATGGAGAAAATGAGCAGTAAAGTTTTTGATATTAACGGACTTCGGGAAAAATCAGGAAAGGGGAAATGTGAATGATGCGTTCAAAGGTTTCCGCAATTCAGTTTTTTGCACTTTTGTATATATCAATGCTGGGAACGGTGTTTATGTATATATCATCGTCAACAATAATGATTACCACAGCGGAAGCACTTTTAAGACCCCTTGTTTTTGCTGTGGTCAGTATTGTTGCCGCCATCCCCATTTATTTTCTTTGTAAAAAAAGTGATTATAAAGACGGCTCAATGCTTTCGGGTAACAGCAAGATATACAAGGCGGTGGCTCTGTTTTACGGAGCCGTGTATTTTATAGATGCGCTTATGACTGCGGGAAGATTTGACCTTTTTGCAAGTTCGGAACTTTTTCCGGGTACGGAAATGACCTATTTTATAATAGGACTTGTGGCAGTTTGCGTTGCTTTGACCTTTTGTGGTTTTCCCGCTCTCAGCAGGGCGAGTACCATTTTCACATTTGTGGTGGTAGCCGCAACATTATTTACTTGCCTGACTCTCGCACAGGAGATTGACCTTTTGAATTTCACCCCATTGTTTGAGTCGGGGAAGGGAAAATTCTTTTCGGACAGTATTCTCTTTTGCGTTCAGGCATCGGAAATCGGAGCCATTGTGATTTTCTTTCCCGAAATTGAGGGGAATGTTAAAAAGCATTATATATGGTGGGCGATTTTAAGCGCCCTGTCATTTTCCTTTGTTCTGTTCTTTGTTACGGGAACATTGGGGAATTTTGCGGATACACAACTTTTTCCCACATATTCCGCAGTATCCCTTGCAAAATTCGGACTTTTTGAAAGATTGGATGCTCTTGAAACAGCAATATGGATTTTGTGCGTTGTAACGAAAATGACTTTGTATATAATGGTTGTGGTGAAATGTATCCTCTTTGCATTTCCTCGTTTTTCCCCCAAAATATCCGCCGTTTCGGTGGGTGTAATTATTTCTGCGGTGCTTGTTTTTATTTCCGGAAATGTAATGAATTTCCGTTTTATTTCCTATACCCCTTTGATTGTGGGGGTCTATCTTGTACCTGTAATAATTCTGCCCTGTGTTCTGTTGGCGGCAAATTTTATAAAAAGGAGAAAGAGTGATGAAAAAACTCTATAAAATCCTTGCTCTTATGCTTCTTTGTGCAGGCGTTATTGTGTCCTGTTGTTCCTGTGAAAAAACAGGCACCGAACTTTCGGAACTGATGATAATGCAGGGTATCGGAATAGACGTAACGGACAACGGCTTTAAAACAACCGTGGAAATTCTGAACAACGAGCAAAGCGGAAGTCCCGGCGGAAACGGCAACAGCGACACAAAAACAAAAATATACTCCGCCGAGGGCGCAACCGTTGGGGAAGCCCTGCGAAAACTCATAACCAAAAGCGGCAACGAGCCCATGTTTGCCCACAACAGAGTTATTGTAATCGGGGAAAAGGCGGCAAATCGGGATTTGAGCGATATTATTGATTTCTTTGAGCGGAATTACGATTCCAGAGCCTCCCAACTTCTCTGCGTTGCAAAGAATACAACGGGGGAAAGCATTATAAGAGCAAAAGTTCCCGAGGATACCATTAAAAGTGAAATTCTCGAAAATATGCTTGAGGAATGTTCGAGGCAATCCCTTGTACCCAAAGTGCGAATAATTGATGCAATTAACTATATGAAGGACGAAACCTCGGGACTTTGTATCCCGGCAGTAATTACGGAGAAAAACGGGGAAGTAGAGAATTTTCAATTGGACGGATGTGCCGTTTTCGGCAGGGACACCACCTTTTCAATGTATATTGACTCCGAAACCGCCGAGGGTATTGCTATTCTCAATGACAAAATTAAGGAGGGGGTAATAAGTGCGGATTTGCCCAACGGACAAAGTGCGTCCTTTCATATAAACAAGGGGAAGAGCAAGTATAAAATTACAACGGAAAACGGAGTATTGCATTATAACCTTCATGTTAAAATCTCCTGCGATTTGGAGGGTGTACAGGGGGATGAATATTTCAGTACGGACACGGGTGTTCTTGAGACCTTTCAGACTGCGGTGGGGGAGGCTGTCTGCAAAAAGGCGGAAAATACTTTGACCGTACTTCAAGGACCTCACGGTGCGGATGTGGTAAGATACGGAAAAAGATTGAGGAATAAGAAAAACGACCTGTATTATATTGTAAACGACAGTTGGGGAGAGGTTTTTCCCTCAATAAAACTGTCCGTTACTGCGGATGTTACCATAAGACGTATCGGTGAAGAAACTTTCCACAGTAAAAAGACCTGATACCCCCTTGTAACACCTTCCAAAATTTGATATATTAAAACTATCAAATATTCGGAGTGGTTAAATGTATTCCTTGGGTGTTGATATCGGCGGAACAAAATGCGCCGTTGTTCTTGGAAAAGGGGCGTTGTCCGACAATACGGACAATTTCATAATTGATAAAATTAAATTCCCCACGGAAGTTACTCGGGGTTGGGAAGTTATACTGAATGAAATCATTCAAAAGGCGGACGAACTCCTTTTAAGAAACAATGTAGAATACGGGGAACTTATTGGTGTGGGTATCAGTTGCGGCGGACCCCTTGACAGCAAAAAGGGTACAATTAACCGTCCGCCCAATTTGCCCGACTGGGACAATGTACCCATAGTTAAAATAATGGAAGAACATTTCGGTGTCCGATGTGTTCTTCATAACGATGCCAATGCCTGCGCACTTGCGGAGTGGCGTTTCGGTGGGGGAAAGGGCTACAACAATGTTGTCTTTCTCACATTCGGCACGGGTATGGGCGCAGGGCTTATACTTGACGGCAAACTGTACTGCGGAACAAATGACTGTGCCGGTGAAGTGGGGCATATCCGTCTTGCCGAGGAGGGACCCGAGGGCTATGGAAAAGCGGGTTCTTTCGAGGGCTTTTGCTCCGGCGGGGGTATCAAAAAACTTGCACAATTAACAGCCCGAAAATATCTTGAAGAAAATAAAACAAGTGTTCTTTTTGAAACTTGTGCCGATATAGAAAATCTCAATGCACAAAATGTTGCCGAGGCTATGTACCAAGGTGACACCTTTGCAAAAGAGGTCTATGAAAAATGCGCCGAATACTTAGGTAGGGGACTTTCGGTTATAATTGATATTATAAATCCCGAAGCAATCATTATAGGCAGTATATATGCAAGGAATGAGGAGTTTTTTTACAAAAGGGTGAAAGAGGTTGTAGGCAGAGAAGCACTTTTTGTAAATGCCGCGTCCTGCAAAATTCTGCCCGCAAAATTAGGGGAAAGCATAGGGGACTTTGCCGCTTTGGGAGTTCTGTTTTAAGGTTGTGTTAATATGAAAAAAAATGTTGAAAAAATATATACGGATTTGTTTGAAAGATACCCGTCACTTTCGGTAATAAAAGAGGATGTTCTGTCGGCTTTTGAATGTATAAAGGACACCTACATAAACGGGGGCAAACTTCTTGTTTGCGGTAACGGCGGAAGTGCCGCCGACAGCGTTCATATTGTGGGAGAACTAATGAAAGGCTTTATGCTCAAAAGGGAACTTCCTGAAAAGGAGAAAGAAAAATTCTCCCACAAAGAACTCGCAGACGGGTTACAAGGGGCTCTCCCCGCAATTTCCCTTGTAAGCGAAACCGCACTTATCAGCGCCTTTTGTAACGATTGTTCCCCGGAACTTGTTTTTGCTCAACAGGTTTACGGCTTAATGAATGAAAATGACACCCTTTTGTGCCTTTCCACCTCGGGCAATTCAAAAAATGTTGTTTATGCCGCCCAAACCGCAAAGGTTAAAGGTGGCAAGACCGTTGCCATTGTGGGAGAAAGGGGCGGAAAACTTCGGGAAATAACGGATGTTTGTATAAAATTGCCCTCATCCCTGACACCCGAAATTCAAGAATACACCATCCCTGTGTATCATACAATATGTGCAATGTTGGAAGCATACTTTTATGAATAACAAAAAACTTCGCCTTTTCGTAGGCGAAGTTTTTGACTTTATTTAACTTTATTCTATTCCATTCTTATCCGTATAGTTTTCTCTTTTCCATCGTTGGCAAAGCAACAGCCTATAAGCATAATCACCGCAAAAATTATCAGATAGAAAAGTACGGGGCAGGAGAACACTCCTTTTTCTTTGCCCTCAATGTAGTACAAATAACCGTGGGAGTATATGGCGGAAAAAACCATGAATATTGAGCCACCGAGTCCTAAAAGAGGGAGAATAAACCTTTTAATAGGGTTCAGGTTTTTCTCTTTTTTCATAAACTGAATGAAAATCGGAATGTAGAAAGCGTAAATGGTAACAATGGGAAGTTCCGAGGAGTCAAAATTGAAATAACCGAACCAACCGTCGGGAGTGAGGTTTGCGCCGTAGAAGAATACAAGCCATGCCGCAACGATTACAAGACCCACAACGGAAGAATTAGAGGGCATTTGTGTTTTACCGTCAATGGATTTCATATATTCGGGACAGGGTCCGTAATCCCGCACACCAAGGGAGTACATACCTCTGATACATCCCATCAAAAGCCCGTTCAGCGTACCCATACAGGAAATGGCAACAAACAGATTTAGAATGTTTCCAAACACATTTCCGAAAACGCGGATGAACGCCTCCGTTGCCCCGCGTTCCATAAGAGTTTTAACATCGGCACCCCCGGCAACACCGATGTAGTAGAATACATAAACAACTATGATTATAATACCACCGGAAATGAGGGCTATGGGCAGGTTCCTTTTGGAATTTTTCAGTTCCGAGTTAATTGTTGTTGCAATAATCCAACCCTCGTAAGCAAATGCGGCGGAAACAATCCCACCGAAAAGGGTTGAGAAATCCCCCGTACCCGTTGCAAAGTTTGCGGAAAGTAAGGACACACTTTCACCCGCCATGCTGTGCGTAAAGCCGTAAAACGTGCCCACAACCGCCATAAGAACAAGGGGAATAAGTTTAATAAATGTGGCACTTACCTGAATTTTTCCCGCAAGTTTTGAAGAAAGCACATTTACCGCGTAGGCGAGAATCAGTATGAATCCCGCAAGGCAAAGACATTCGGGACCCGTCACGGCACCGCCCTGGGAAAAGGGGATTGTAAGCCGAAAATTCGGATTGACCGAACAAATAAAGGTCAAAAGATACCTTGCGGAAAGCCAGGCGAGTACGGAAGTCATTGCAGGGGCATATATTGTTGTTACAAACCATCCCACGTAATAGGAATACCGACTTCCCACGGTTGCTTCCGCATAGTCAACAAGTCCGTTGACTTTTTCGTATCTGTGGGCCATTACGGAAAAAGCGAGAATGCAGAAAATCATAACCGCGCCGCCCATAATCCAAGCGAGAATACCCATGGGCATATCGCCATTTGTTTTTTCAAGAATTGCCTGTGCCTTAAAAAACACACCGCTGCCTATAACAGTACCCACAACCATACAGATTGCCGTAATAAGACCGTATTGTTTCTTCAGTCTTTTTTCCATTTAACCACCCTTTGCACTTGTTACTACATTATATTATTGTGCAGGAATTTTGCAAATAAATGTTTCGGAGATGTCAATCTGCAAAAAAGTGCCTGTCCAGAATCTCAGACGCGGTAACAACAAAATTCACACAGGGTCGGGTTTTGTAGTATTCTTCAGTTCTGGGTGCGGAAATATATGTGCCCTTGCCGATGTTGTGGAGAAGTTCGTTGCAGTTGTAGGTTTTGTAGATTTCCTTGAATTCACAAGCCAACTCCTGAATCAATTTGTAGTGGTTGTCCTTCGCCTGCTTGTCGGAGGTATCGCTATACCCTGCAAGAAGCCCCGCCACCATGAACATACCCGTAACCGCACCGCAGGTTTCACGGAGTTTTCCCATACCTCCGCCGAAAGAGGAAGACAGTTTCAATGCCGTTTCAAAATCAATTCCGCAGTCCTCTGCAAATGCACAGAAAACCGCCTGACTGCAGTTGCAACCGCTTAAAAATAATTCGGCGGCTTTTTCAGAATGTTTTTTCATTTTCAACACCTCACAATATGTGAACTATTTTACCACACAATGAGTTATATGTAAATCAAAAAGTTTTGGATTATTTTGTCAAATATAATTTACTAAATAAATTAAGTGTGATATAATGTTTTCAATTATGCACATTGGAAGGAAATATAATATGCTTCTTGACAAAACTTTATACATTCCCGATTTTGGCGAGGTGGGAGCCGACAGCGGTTTTCATCTTCTTCCCGCAACCGAGGACGGAAAATTCACCGCAGGAAAGAACGGTGTGGAATTTGTTGTTGCAACCGGTGATAAAAAGGTTGAGTTTGTAAGTTTCGGAACCCATACTCTTGCCTGTGTAAAATCCGCCATTGCCTATCCTGTTTATTACCCCGTATATCCCGTGAAAACGGAGTATCCCTTGAACGCGGTTCTTATGGACCTTGACGGAACAACAGTTCGCAGTGAGGAGTTCTGGATCTGGATTATTGAAATGACGACCGCAAGTATGTTGGGTAATCCCAAATTTCAACTTGAGGATGCGGACATTCCCTTTGTTTCAGGTCACAGCGTTTCCGAGCATCTTCAGTATTGCATTGATAAATACTGTCCCGGGGAATCTCTTGAAAAGGCGCGGGGGTTCTATTTTGAACATACCCACAGGGAAATGGAAGAAATAATGGCAGGTCGCGGCAAGGATGGTGCCTTCACTCCCACGGAAGGTGTAAAGGACTTCCTTTTGGAACTTAAAGATATGGGAGTAAAAATCGGTCTTGTTACCTCGGGTCTCTACGAAAAAGCATGGCCCGAAATCCTTTCCGCATTCAAGACTCTCGGCATGGGTGATCCCAAGGATTTCTACGATGCAATTATTTCCGCAGGTTATCCTCTTCGCAAGGGCAGTGTGGGTACTCTCGGTGAACTTTCACCCAAGCCCCATCCCTGGCTTTACAGCGAAACTTCCATTGTGGGTCTTGGTGAGGCATTTGCCGACAGAAACAGAGTTATAGGTATTGAGGACAGCGGCGCGGGTGCTTGCTCCGTTCGTCTTGCAGGTTATACCACAATCGGTATTGCAGGGGGAAATATTGAGTCAAGCGGCACAAAAGCCGTCTGCACCCATTTCTGCGATAATTTCCAAGAGATTATGAAAATCATTAAAGGTTAAGGAGAGCAATATGGAAAATAAAGATAGAATTCAATGTCATTTTATATCAAACACCCATTGGGACAGAGAATGGCGATTCTCTGCAAGAAGAACACAGTATATGTTGGGCTATATGCTTGATATGCTTCTTGACATTCTGGACAAGAACCCCGATTACAAGCATTTCCATCTTGATTCACAGACAATGCCCGTTCAGGATTATCTTGAGGTTTATCCCGAAAAGAAAGAAAAACTTATTAAATACATACAGGAGGGCAGAATTGCGGTAGGTCCCTGGTTCTGCTTGCCTGACGAATTCACCGTGGGTAGCGAAGCCCTTATCAGAAACCTTCTTTTAGGTCACAAAATCGGCCGTGAAATGGGCGGTATCAGTAAAACGGGTTATTCACCTTTCGGTTGGGGACAGATTTCCCAACTTCCCCAGATTTATTCCGGATTCGGCATCAATTTTGCCTCTTTCTACCGCGGAATAAATGAGTACAAAGCCCCTAACTCCGAGTTCTTCTGGGAAAGTCCCGACGGCACAAGGATTTATGCTTCCCGTCTTGCAAAAAGACCCCGATATAATATCTGGTACGTTGTTCAACGTCCCGTTTATTTTAATCAGTCCGATGAAAATAACCGTGATATGCTCTGGAATGACAACAACGGTGTGTTCAAATTCATTGACAGGGATTGGAAACTTGACTATCAATATACACATCCTTTCTATGAGTACCACAAGGAAAATATTCAGGCAAGAGCCGAACAGGCAATGAAAGAACAGGACGGGGACTGGACAACAAACCACCGTTTCTGGTCCATCGGCCATGATTCTTCCTGTCCCGACGAAAGAGAAGTTCAACTTGTTAAAGATCTTGACAAGGCACTTCCCGGTGCGGATGTTTTCCACAGCACCCTCAAAGAGATGGAGCAGGGTATTATTGATAACTTCAAAGAGGATTCTCCCGTTCTCAAGGGCGAAATGCGTGACCCCTATACAAAGGGTAGCGTAAGCGAACTTTGCGGTTGGATTCTTTCTGCAAGAACATATATTAAGCAGGAGAATTTTGACACCGAAAGAAGAATAATAAACTATGCGGAGCCCATGGCGGTTTTTGCCGCTCTCTCGGGTGCGCCCTATCCCCAGAATTTCATTGACCTTTCCTATAACTATCTTCTCCAGAACCACGGTCACGACAGTATCGGCGCTTGCGGACGTGATGTAGTATATGAGGATGTTATGTCCCGTTACAGACAGGCGAGAGAACTTTCCATGTGCGTGTTTGAACGTGCATTTATGGATATTGCAGGTGACATAAATCTCCGCACATTCAGTAAGGACGATGCGGCAGTTGTAGTGTTCAATCCCGCACCCTTTAAGAGAACGGAAACAGTTAATCTCCGCCTTGAAATCCCTGCGGAGTGGAAAGCGGACAGTTTTGAAATCACCGACGAGGACGATAACAAGGTTAAATACCAGGTTATTTCCACAAATAAAGCGAACGCACAGATTATTCAAAACCCCAACGATACCGCTAATGTTCTTCATACCGAGCAGTATTATGTTGCCGCAGAGGTAAAGGATATTCCCGCAATGGGTTACAAAACCTTTAAGGTCAGCCCCCTTTACAATGTACGTGCCACAACCCCCGTAACACTTGTTAAAACAACAAATGTTATGGAAAATGAGTACCTGAAAGTCAGCATTAACCACAACGGTACATTCGATGTTGTTGATAAGGAAAGCGGCAAGGTGTTCAAAAACTTAGGCTACTTTAAAGACAGCGGCGAAATCGGTAACCCCTGGCAACACGTTGCTCCTGAATGTGACGAAATCTTCACAACCCTCGGTGAAAAGGCAACCGTTACTCTCGTATGCAACGGCGAGTTTGAAACAACCTACAAGATTGCAATGCGTTGGGAACTTCCCGAGAAACGCGCATTTGACGAGAAAACAAGAAGTGAACATAAACTTCCCGTTGATATTGAAAGCCTTGTTACACTTCGCAAGGGTGCAAGATTTGTTGAAATCGAAACAACTGTAAACAACCGTTGCGAAGACCACTATCTCCAGGTTGCATTCCCCACAAATATTAACGGTGAATATGCTGACGCCCAGGGACAGTTTGACGTTGTAAAAAGACCCGTTAAAGCGCCGGATTATTCACTCTATGACGAGCCGCCCATGACGGAGCATCCCATGAACTCTTTCGTAAGCCTTTCCGACGGCAAGAACGGTGTTGCACTTCTTAACACGGGACTTAAAGCATACGAAGCGGCGGATGACGAGGAACATACACTTCTTCTTTCCCTTATCCGCGCGTACCCCTTGCGTATCTGCGTAACAAAGGATATGCAGAATTACAGCGATTGGGACAAGGGCTCACAATGTATCGGCAAAAATACATTCCGTTACGGCTTTATGCCCCATAAGGGCGATTGGGAAGAAGGCAATGTATGGCAGGAGAGCGAGCGCTTCAATCTCTATCTTACAGTTGGACAGATTGCTCCCACGGATCACGGCAAGAATCCTCTTACACATTCGTTCCTTGAACTTAAAGAAGAAAACCTCAACGTCAGCGCAGTTAAAAAGAGCGAGGACGGAACGGGCTATGTTGTACGTCTTTTCAACCCCTCGGACAAAACCATTAAAAATGCAATCCGTCTTAACGGCGGTATGGCACCTATCGAAAAAGTGCAGTCACCCGTTGAAAGACAGAAAGCGGAATTTGAACTTCCCGCATATTCCGGAAAGAAGTGGAATGAGGTTAAACTCGTAACACTTGAGGAACTTGACGATAAGGCACTTTCAATGGATGCCGACGGCTTTGTAGAATTCGAGATTACGGGCAAAAAGATTCTTACAATTAAATTTAACTGAATGTTCAATGAATTTTAATTGAATAAAGCAGTTTGAAAAGATAAAATAAATAATAAAAGATTTTGAAAGGGGAAACGTATGAAACTTTCACTTGTTGTTCCTTGCTATAATGAGGAAGCAAATGTTGAACGCTTTTTCAGTGAAGTGAATAAGGTTTTCCGCGGTAAAGCGGATGACTACGAATTTGTTTTCGTCAATGACGGAAGCACCGACGGAACCTATAAAAAACTGAAAAAAATATATGAAGAAAACAGCGTTTCCTCTGTTCAGATTCTCACATTCAGCAGAAACTTCGGTAAGGAAGCCGCCATTTATGCGGGGCTTTCCTACGCAAAAGGGGATTTGGTCTGCATAATCGACGCGGATTTACAGCAACGTCCCGAGGTTGTTCTCGAAATGCTCTGTGCAATGGAACAGGATGAAACCCTGGACTGCGTTGCGGCATATCAGGCAAACCGAAAGGAAAGCAAGACCATGAAAGGCTTGAAATATTCCTTTTATAAACTTATAAATAAGGTTGCGGATGTGGATTTTGTAAACGGTGCGTCGGATTTTAGACTCCTCAAAAGAACAATGGTGGATGCAATACTGAAAATGACGGAGTATCACCGCTTTTCAAAAGGCATTTTCAGTTGGGTTGGATTTAATACAAAATACATTCCCTACACCGTTCAAGAACGTCAGTTCGGTGAAACAAAATGGAGTTACGGAAAACTTTTTAAATATGCCTTTGACGGAATAATTTCCTTTTCAACATTTCCTTTGAAACTTGCAACGGGAGTGGGGCTTGTAACCTCCGCCGCATCAATAATCTATCTTATTGCGGTTGTTCTGCAAAAACTGATTTGGGGAATTGATGTTCCCGGTTACGCAACAATAGTTGTGCTTGTACTGTTTTTGGGCGGTATGCAACTTTTCTGCCTGGGCATTTTGGGGGAATATATCTCAAAAATCTATCTCCAGGTAAAAAACAGACCCATTTATATTTTAAAGGAGCATTTGGGAAAGGATGACTAAAATCAAAGACCTTATAATCAAATACAAAGAAATTCTTCTGTATTTGATTTTCGGTGTTCTTACAACCCTTGTAAATCTCTTTACTTTCTGGGCATTTACAAAGATATTTGGGGAAGAGCTTTATCTTATCAATAATGCAATAGCCTGGGTGGCGGGAGTTGTTTTCGCTTTTGTAACCAATAAACTTTTTGTATTTGATTCAAAGAGTTGGAGTGCAAAAATTGCGGGTAGAGAATTTACGGAATTTGTTGGGGCAAGACTTTTCAGTTTCGGCGTTGAAGAAGGCGGGATGTGGCTTTTTATCGACATTCTCGGCTTTGGAGAAAAATCCTTGACCGTCTTGGGAATAACCGTAACAGGTCAGATTTCAGCAAAGATTTTACTTGCTGTAATAGTTGTAATTCTCAATTACTTCTTCAGTAAATTCATTATTTTTAAAAAGAGTAAAAATCAAGGGGAGGGCTAACCCCAGCCTTGACAAATAATATATATTTGGTATAATACAACTCGTGTAAAACCGAATATGCCTCCTTAGTTCAATGGATAGAATAAATCCCTCCTAAGTGGGTGTTTCAACAAACACCTTTGCAAAAAGGCAAATGGTAATATGTTCGAATTGTATAGTATATGCGCTTGTAGCTCAGCAGGATAGAGCGTCCGCCTCCTAAGAGTTTGTTATAACAATCACTTTTGGGGGCAAGGCGAATGACAATGTGTAATTTGACAATTAAATAATCATAGATTTTTTAGAAATGCCGCTTTAGTTAAATGGATATAACAAGCCCCTCCTAAGGGCTAGTTGAGGGTTCGATTCCCCCAAGCGGTGCCACAAATTCAGCCGGAAACACTTGATTTTACAAGGGTTTTCGGCTTTTCTTATTTCTTGCGACAGTTTAACTTCCACCAAAATAGGCTCTCGTGCTTAGCAGAACTTAAACGGAAATTAGCAAATTGACTAACACCTTCAAGGTGGAATGCCTGCTAATGAAAATTAGCAAGAAAATCGCTTTTCTGCTAATCAAAATGGCTTCTCTGCTAATCGGAGAAAAAATCGGCTAAAATTCTTGCTAATTGAAAAGGCGATTGTTATTGAAAATTCAGGGTCTTTTGAAGGCTCTTTTTTTCGCATACTTTCCTTATTTTAATGAGCTTTTATAATAGAAGTATCAGGAGGTGGTACGATGAGAAACAGAGATTATCACTTATATCTTACCGATACAGAATACAGCAGAATTGTGGCTGCACTTATCAATCTGAAGAATGACCTTATTGCACAGGGCAGATACACGGACGGAGTTGATGATACTCTTTGTAAAGTAACATCAGCCAAAAAACAGAAAATGAAAATCTTCTATATATAATGTAATTACTTCGCCTATTCCTTAATTGGAGTAGGCGATTTTTTTATGCCTAAAAACTTTTTCAAAAAAATTTTTCAAAAATACCCTTATTTTTTGCTCTCCCATTTCAAACAAGTGAAGGGGTTGAGTTCCGAAGCGAATTTATCCCCCTCACGAACTTTGAAAATTGAATAGT